>CAYLLN010000033.1:0-67844 GCA_964384375.1 uncultured Pirellulaceae bacterium | reverse complement strand
AACCTTCAGTCGCATCAAGACTTTTGAGAACAAAGAAAAACGGTTAACGGCGTTAGGTGCCACCCGCCGCGGTATGCGATAGTTGACGAGCATAGCTGCTGATTATTTGAGCAGATGTGAGGTGATCACGCCACTACAGTGATCGGGAATGTCGTGCTTCCTTCGCAGATCCGTACAGAATGCACCTTCTAATCGGACAAATTGGAGGTCTTGCTCAAGATTTTCGGCCCTTCGAAGAGTTTGTGCCCAGGGAAGCCTTTGCAAGTGCATGAGCGTGTAGCGAATCTTTAAGGAACCGTGTATGTAGATTGCTGACAGGAGCGCATGATTTCGTTGCGACTCGGATGCGTCAACACTCCAACCGTGGTCAGTGAGACGACCCTCAACGTAATCAACTGCTTCCGGTGCAGAACGGTCCCGAAATGAACATCGTCGTTTTTCCGCATTCCCAAATCTTACGTTTACCTCTCGAGCAACTCTTCGTTCATCCAGAACCCGTGGTTTCTTAAACCACACAAGTACGGACCATTCAATGTCCGCCGTACTATTGAACTCGACGAGAACGTAATCTGTGTCACCTACACGCCGCACTTTGAAAGTCCGTTTTGCATTCGGTGGTGCCAGCACTCGCCCCAATTTCTCCGAAATCCACCTGTCAAAAGCCGGATCGTTGCCAGGCTCAAAAGTAGTTCGATTCGCTGCAGTTTTTGCCACCATTATGTGCGAGGTGGAGACGTGCGCCCGTTTGAGATCGACAGAATGAACGCGACGAAGATGCCGCTCAAGTCGATCACGCCTTATTGTTGCGTTGCAGTTCGGGCAATTGGTAAGTTCCTTACTGCGGTGAACTCGTTCAATATGACGGTCAAGGTTGTGCGATTGCATCAATACACTACACTCAGGGCAGGTGACAATCGCGCCACCTGATTTCGTTAGGCTATGGCTCATTATCGCACGATGGAAAACAGCATTGAACATCAAAGCAAGAAGGACAGGCAAGCTGATATTACGCAGTTCAACTTGGTTGGGCCCTACCGATCCTCGCAAAGTATCTGAATGTCGCTCAATTCTTATCCCCGCCCGTCAAATTATCCTCCACCTTGTCCGCTTGCCATGCGATTGAGGTGATTGTGCGGGTGACGTCGAGGGCCGTGCTGGTGGCGGCGAGCTGGCTGGCGCAGATGGCGACCACGTCGCCGCTGGGAGTTTCTTGCACGCAGAACGCGCCCATCACCATCTGAGCGTTGAACTTGAGAAGCTGCATCGCGTTTTCGGGCGTGCTGGGGCCGCAGACCGAAGAGTAGCTGATGAGGGCGTGCCCTTCGGGATCCTTCTGGTCGAAGCGGACATCGACCGTTTGTTTGCGAAGCGAACCGACGGGGACGACGATCTGCCAGGCGTCCCCCGATTCGAGCGCTTGCCAGCCGGCGGACTTGGCGACGGCGCGGATCAGCTCTTTCGGATCGGTGGCGGCAGGAGCGGCAGAGCGCTGGAGACCGCCGAATTCCATTCCCCCCTGCCCTGCCCCGGCAACGCCGGCTGCAGCACCTGCCGCAGCGGCAGTTCCCGGCTGGAACTGGTTCGGGTTCACCCGCGCGCCGCTTTGCATCGCGTTGTGAATCATCCCCGGCAGCATCATGCCAAAGCCGGCCCCCATGCCCATGCCCATCGGTGCGGCGGCGTTCCCCCCTGCCCCGCCCTGCTCGGCCATCGTCCGCATGCTGTTGGCGGCTTGATAAACGGTGTAGGCCTGCATGTCGCCGATCGCCCCCATCGAGCTGCGGGCGTCGATCGCCTTCTGCACCTCCTCGGGCGGCGAGATCGCGTTGATGAAAAACTCGACCAGTTCCAGGCCGTACTTGCCGAACTCCTGGCCGATCTTGGCCGTCGCTCCGGCCGACAGCTCGTCGAACTGGGCCGGCAGGTCGAGCAGGCTTGTCTGCTGGCTGGCGAGCATGTCGGTCAGCCGGCTGACGATCAGATCCTTGAGGTACGACGTGACGTCCTCGGTCGTGTACTTCCCCTGCGTGCCGACCAGCTCGTCGAGCAGCTTGACCGAATCCTTCACGCGGAAGGCGAATTTGCCGTTGGCCCGCAGGCGGACGATGCCGAAATCCTTGTCGCGGACGGTGATCGGCTGGCGGGTTCCCCATTTCTGGTCGAGGAAGGTCTGCAGGCCGATGAAATAGACCTGGGCCTGAAACGGCGACTTCTCCCACGGGATCGTGAGCGTGGCCGTGAGGAGCGGCACGTTCATCGTGAAGAGCGTGTAGCGGCCGTTGGTGAACTTATCGAGAGCCTTGCCGGAGCGGACGAAGACCGCCTCCTGGTTCGGCTGCACGATGAGCTGGGCCCCGATCTTGATATCGGCCGACCCTTCGGGCGGAACGCGATGGACGAGCGAGCGGTTGGTCTCGTCGAAGAAGTCGATTACTTCCATTTTCCAGCCCATGGCAAGCTCCAGAAGTCAGAGGTCGGAGGACAGAGGTCAGCGAAGAGAAGTCGTGCAATGCGTTGTTCTACGCCGGAGTTGGCTCGGTTGCCAGTGAGCGGCGGCGATGTGGCAACGTGGTATCATGCTCGGAGGTATTCGCTGGAGATTGGGCGAGATTGTCGCGAGTGGGGTGGGGGAACATGGGGAACAGCAGCGGGATGTCGGTAGGCAAGCCGACGCGGCGGCAAAGCTGGCTGCGGATCGTCATTGGCCTCGCGCTGATTGCCGTCGCCTGCTACTCAGTCTGGAAGAACCAGCAGCTGGGGAATCTGCCAGATAAGGTCGAGGACGGCGGCTCGCGGCATGTCGAGCAAAAGCTGCCCGAGTCGCAGCCGCCACCGGTGGAAGTGGCCGAGAAGCCCGCGCCGGCCAAAGCATCGCCGACGAAAAAGGTGAAAGAGCCACCAGCCGAGGAGTCATCAGCTCGGACAATTGTCCGCGATCAGACGATCCGCGACCTGGACGGCAACGTCGCCTACGAAGGGGACATCGACCTGACGAATACGCTGGCCCGAATTCGAGCGGGAGACCGACTGCGCTTCCGCAACGACGGCAGCACGTTCGAGAACCGGGAGCGCCGCCTGCCGCGGAAGCCGAGTGGGTACTACAAGGAGTACGTGCATCCGACCGAAGGACTCGACGGGCCGGGGCCGCAGCGGGTCGTCGTTGGGAAAGAGGGCGAGACGTATTACACGGCGGATCATTATCGAACCTTTCAGCGAGTCGATACCGATGAGTGAGGGTTCAGGGTTCGGGGTTCAGGGTTCAGACTCCCCTGCCCTCCCCTTTCGGTTTGTCGAGGAACCTGCCGCATTCCGTGGTGATGCCGCACTCGTTGTGCGTATTCCCGCGGGCGTGCGCAGCAAGCAGAAGCTGCTCAAAATTTTGGCAGATCGGCTCCGGTTTCCCGGCTACTTCGGTTGGAACTGGGACGCGCTGGAGGAATGCTTGAACGACTTGTCTTGGCTCGGCGAGGGACAACGCGTCGCGATCGTGCATGAAGATCTGCCGTTCGGTGCCGGTGGCGAACATCGTCGCACCTATCTGCAAATCCTCGCCAGCGCCGCTGCTCGCAACGAGCAGCTCGCGATCGTCTTTGCGATGCGCGATCGCGCGGATGTTCTCGCCGCGCTGAGCGATTGAGCTTTCGCGCGGACGAATCTCTTCGTCAACTTTGCGCGATTTGCTCTGGCAAGGAATGAGCATTGCGTTATGCTTGCGGAAGGTGTCCGTCTGTTAGCGCCCCTGCGTTGTCCATGAAGATCACGATCCTGGCTTATCTCGAACCGGGTGCGACCGAGCCCGATGTCGTAATGCCGCAGGTCGCGCGAGCACTGGAGGCGGGCGGGCACAAGCCGACGATCGTGACGATTCGCGACGACGTGGTGCAGTTCGTCACCGACTTGCGGCAGAGCAAGCCGGACCTCGTCTTCAACCTGGTCGAGTCGTGGGCCGACGACATTATCGGCGGTCTGATGGGCGTGACGGGGGCGCTCGATCTCTTGCAGTTGCCCTACACCGGCGGCGGGCCGGGCGAACTCTACTTGCAGGAAGACAAGGCCCTCTCGAAGAAGCTGCTCGCCTACGAGCAGGTGCTTTATCCCGATTACGCGTCGTTTTCGCCAACGAGTGCGGACTTTGAGACGGGGGGCAACCTGCGCATGCCCCTGTTTGTGAAGCCGGCCCGGATGGATGCGTCGATCGGGATCGACGAGAAGTCGCTCGTTCGCAACTCGCGCGGGCTGATGGAGCGCGTCGCCTATATCCACAAGACATTCGGCGACACGGCCCTCGCGGAGGAATACATCGAGGGACGTGAGTTCTACGTCGGCGTGCTGGGGAATCAGGATCCGCTTGCCCTGCCGCCGATCGAGATGGACTTCTCCGGCATGCCCCCGGGGAGCGACAAGTTCATGGACAGCAAGGCGAAATTCGACGAGTCGAGCGCCCGCTATCAGGGGACCAAAGCGGTCATTGCCTCGCTGGAACCGGAACTGAAGGCCAAGCTGCAGAAGGTGGCGATTGACGCGTATCGGGCCCTCCGCGTCCGCGACTATGGCCGCATCGATCTCCGGCTGACCGATAGCGGCGAGATCTATGTGATCGAAGTGAATGCGAGCTGTTATCTGGAAGAAAAGGCCGAGTTCGCGATGGCTGCCGAAGCCGAAGGGATCAGCTACACGGAGCTGGTCAATCGCATTCCCGTGCTCGCCATGCAACGCTGGAAGGACCGGACGAAGGTTCACAAGAAGCGGAAGCGGGCGGCGACAAAAGCGGCGAAGGTTGCCAAGACGGGCGGCCGGGCTTAGCCGAAATTGTCAACTCGATCCAGTGAATCAACGCAAAGGCGCGAAGAGCGCAAAGGCCGCAAAGAGAAGGATATCGACAGCCTGTCCGCTTTGCGATCTTCGCGAACTCTGCGCCTTTGCGTTTTTCGCTCAGGCAGGAAGAGTAACTACGCTTTGATTTCCTTAGCTGCTGGCAACGGAATTTCGGATGCAACGTTGATCGGCTGATCGGCAGGTGCTTTGGCAACGTCCGCCGAAGGCTGTGGGCGCTCCAGTGCCGGCGGACGCTCTGGCGGTTGGGCCTCTGGAAAATAGCCGCCGCGGTGGACGTAGTTCATGGCCAGCGACGTGACGAGGATCGTCACCCCGATGATCGCCTGGTTCTCGGCCTTGCGGGGATAAACCTGCTTGAGGGCATCGGCCCGCTTGGCCAGGTGCCGCATCACGGCGCGGGTCTTCTCCGGGAAGTGCCCAGTCCAGCGGAAGATGTCGGCCATGAGCGGCCGCTCCAGTCGGCGGATGAGTGCCGCGGCGGGAAGCGTGTCGGTCGGCGGGGAACCGTCGGGCGTTTCGACGAGGTCGTCGAAGATCGCTCGCAAGTCGCCGTCGAGGCCGGCGGCCGGCGGCGGCTCGTTTTCGGTCGGCTGCTTCGCGTAGTAGTCGGCGATCGAGTACGTCAGATCGCTAACGTCCTCGTCGAGTTCGAATGTCGTCACAGGCGGGTCAACTTCGGCGAGTCGCTGCATCGTCCGTTCGCAGTATTCGAGCTTGCCGAGCGCCGTCGGCCACTGAGCATATTCGTCTCGCCAATCGAGGCCCGGCGTCATCCAGACGGCAAATGTCTCGGCCCAATCTTCGTCGGGATGCTTCTGCGCGTACCAACCCGGCAAGTGGCGGACGAACCGCCGGCTGAAGGGCTGTGGGCGATAGTCCTCGAGGTACGGCTGCGTGATCGAGCCGAACAGCTTCACCCACTCCTCTTCGTCGTACAGCTTGTAGCCGTAGTTGACGACGTGTCCCATCTCATGGCGGAGATAGCGGAGGATGTCGTGTGCGTTGAAACCCTCGATGTGGCCGACTTCCTCGCTGTGCAGGTCGGTCAGGTCGGGGCGGGCAAGATAAAACGGAATGCCGACGACGATCGTTCCGAACGGCACACCCCACTCGGTCGAAAGGTGAAAGCCGGGCACCAGCCGCTTGATTCCCTTGGCTGCGAGCTCGCCACGGAACTGTTTGATGAGCGGGGCGAGCCGTGTCTCTTCGAGCGACAACTTCAGGTCGCGGATCGGCGCGCCGAAGAGGTTGGATTCGCGAAATGCACGGGACAGGGTGGACATGGTTTATCGAAAACCGAGGCGACCGGGGGCGACTCGGGACGGACGGAGAGGTTTCGATCGCAAGCGGTGGGGTTGCTCGGCCAGGAAGCCGAGCGAGCGGGCAGAAGACCCACAAATTCCATTGTACCCGCGGCGAAATGGCGGGGCTTGGCAGCCTTGCGGATTGTCGCAAGGCGTTGCCGTGCAATGCCTTGCGACGACATTGCCTAGTGATCGACACATCAACCCGACGCGCCAGCGAGGCGTTGCGCCGCGTCTGCATTCTCCTCGCTTGCGCGTCGGGTTAGTATGCGATTGCCCGTGCTTTCAGTTCACGCCGGCAAGCAGCCACTGGGCCACGCTGAAGTAGATCGTCAGCGTGATCATGTCGGCAATGACCAGGGCGATGGGGCCACTGGCGACCTGCGGATCGCGCCCTGTCCGGCAGAGAATGAGCGGCAGGGCGAGGCCGAACGCAGCGGAGAACGTGACGCCGGCGCTGATGCCGATGAGCAAGCAAGCCGCGACTCTAGCGTTTTGCAGCCACGCCAGAGCCACGAGAGCCATGATCGTGCCGCAAGCAAGTCCCAAAAGCAGGCCGGTCGTTCCCTCGCGGGCGATACGATTGCGAATCGTCGCGAACGAAAGCGGTTGGCCGCCGAGCACGAGCAGCGCGAGCGTGACCGACTGAATCGCCACACTCTCGCTGAGCGCGAGAACCACCGGCACGAAGAGCGCGAGCGCAACGACCTTCTGCAACAGCCCCTCGAACTGGTTCGTTAGGACTGCCGCCAGAATTCCACCGGCGATATTGCAGAGGAGCCACGGGAAGCGGCCGAGGAACGCCTGCCAGGAGGAAACCTGCTGCGACGACGAAACGTGGACGCCGATCAACTGAAACAGGTTTTCCTGCTGTTTCGTTCGCTCCAGATCGTCGATCCCCTCGGCAAACAGTTCGACATCGACAATGCCGATCATTCGCTCGCCGTGCAGGACGGGGAACGCAAGATACTTGTGGGCAAGGAATAGTTGGCAGGCATCGTTGACCGTCGCCTCTGCCGGCACGGTGATGACTTTCGCCACCATGATCTCGCGAATTTTGGCGTCAGGCGGACTCAAGAGTAGCCGCCGGGTCGGCACCACTCCTTCCAACCGATCCTGCTCGTCGAGGACGTAGAAATAGATAATCCGCCCCTGCGGCTGTTGGACGCGGAGGTCGGCCAGGGCTTCGGCCACCGTCTGACCGCTGCGCAGCCGGCAGTAGTCGAACCGCATGTACTGCGTGACGGGTTGATCGAGAATGTCGTCGGGAATCGGAGCCGACATCAGGCGGGAATGGCTGGCGGTCGGTGGCGGCGAATCGCGAGAGGTCAAACCACTTTGGCGGGGAGCGGCGAATTGGGCAAGGGTGGTTCGCGGTCTGGCTTGGCAGAAAATGCCCGCGCGATGAGGCCGCATGTCGCCAGAATGTAGCTCGGCACCGCCAGCAGAAATCCGAGATACACCGAGACGAGCGACATGGAAATCCCCATCGCGTATTCCGATGGTTTGGGTGCGGTGTTCGACATCGCGATCACCTGAAACGATGCCACCATGCCGTCCACTGCCGCAAACAGCCCCACGAGCACCGGCAGCGGCACCAGGAACAGCAGGGCTCCCGTCAGCGCCGGCCCCTTCCCGCGAATCACCAACACAAGCACGAATACGAATGCCAATATGCCTACGGCAGGCAGAAGCACGGCGTAACGAAAGCCGAGTGCCTGAAACAAGAACTCAAGGTACGACATCCGCACCGGTTCGGCGACTTCTTCGATCATCATTGCTTCTTCCATCGCTACCTCCTCACCGCTTCCCCGCAGCCTTCAGTACCCGCTCGGCAAACTCCGCCTCGACGGCATTGAGCGGCGGATCGAGCGGACGTGAATAGTCGAGCATGTCGTAATGCCCCTCTTCGTACGCGAGGTCAATCACCGCCTGCAAGTCGAGCCGAATCTCGGCATCCTGCGGACGAAGCGGAATGGGGATCGCTGGCAATCTCGCCTCAAGCGAAATGGGGAAAGCCTCGACATCGTGCGGCGACATTCCTCGGCGAACGCACGCGAGGTAGGTCGCGCCGCGTTTGGCATCCGGCAGGTGGCGAACGGGAAGGATACGACCTCGGGCGCCTGAGCGGTTCAGATCGATTTCCACGATGTTTACTCCGCCCCCCAAATACTCTTTCCGCTTTGCCAGATAGTCATCGAGGCTGGGGCCGGGAGTTTTGTTCGTCGGGCTGAGAAACTCGATCACCGTGATCACTCGATCGCCGGATTCGGCGTCCAGTATCTGCACGAATCGCTCGGTAAGCGGCTCGGGCGACAAGTGAATCATGTACGACTCCACAGGGGCCGCGACAGCGCTGGGCGATGCGACCGCGGTGGCACTCGCCTTGCTGCTCGACTGTTCGACGACGTAAACGTCGGGGTATCGGTCCCCCCGCTCGTCCGCATTAAATTCGACGAGCACGCGCTGTTCAGCCGTGGCACGCAGCGGCGGCCGCAACTGCCGATTGAGCTGACCCCGCGAATACGCGATGAGCGACACATGCACGTCGCGCCACTGGCGCTCCATGTATGGGTCCATCCCCGGAAACGGACTCTTGGCCATATCGGTTCTCCTGTCTCATTCCATCTTATTCCAAGTCCCCAGCTTCCCGACACTCGCAATTTGCACCACTGCCCGCCACCCTCCCCTCCCCTCCCCCGCCCCGGCGGGCGATAATACGAGATTCGACGCAGGGCGACCGCCCGCTCTCCCAGGAGGCACGACCATGAACGACAAACTCATCGCTCAAGGAATCACGTTCGACGATGTCCTTCTGCAACCGCGGTATAGCGAGGTCGTCCCCAGCGAAGTCTCGGTCAGCACGCAGCTCACCCGTCGCATCCCGCTGAACATCCCCATGCTCAGCTCGCCGATGGACACGGTGACCGAGCACGAGATGGCTATCGCCCTGGCGAAAGAGGGCGGTCTGGGCATCATCCACAAGAACATGTCCGTCGAGCAGCAGACCGAAGAGGTGAACAAGGTCAAGCGCTCGGCCAACGGCATCATCATGGACCCGGAGACGCTCCGCCCCGAGCAGCCGGTCAGCCGGGCCCAGGAGCTGATGAAGCTGAAGAACGTCAGCGGCTTTCCGATCACCGATGCTAGCAACAAGCTCGTCGGCATTCTCACACGGCGCGATCTGCGGTTTCTGGAGAACCCCGACCAGCCGATTCGGGAGGTAATGACCAAGGACAACCTGGTGACAGCACGGGGAACTGTAACGCTTGAGGAAGCTGAGCGAATTTTGACGGCTAAAAAGGTCGAGAAACTGTTGCTGGTGGACGATACATATTGCCTGACCGGCATGATCACCATCCGCGACATCGACATGATGAAGCGGTTTCCGCATGCTTGCAAAGACCGCCTCGGGCGGCTGCGGGTCGGTGCGGCGGTGGGCGTGTACGACTTCGACCGGGCCGCCAGCCTCATTCAGGCCGGCGTGGACATCCTCGTCGTGGATTCGGCTCACGGCCATTCGAAGAACGTGCTCGAGACGGTCAAGCAGATCAAAAAGAAATGGGACATTGATGTCGTCGCGGGAAACGTGGCTACCCGCGAAGGCTGCACGGACTTGATCGCTGCCGGCGCCGACGCCGTGAAAGTCGGCATTGGACCCGGGTCGATTTGCACGACCCGCGTGATCAGCGGAGTGGGCGTTCCACAGATCACGGCGATTTACGAAGCCGCCCAAGCAGCCCGCGCCAGCGGCACGCCGATCATTGCTGACGGCGGCATCCGCTACTCGGGCGACATGACCAAAGCGATTGCCGCCGGTGCGAACTGCGTGATGATCGGCGGACTGTTTGCCGGCCTGGCCGAAAGCCCGGGCAAAACCATCCTGTACCAAGGCCGCACATTCAAGGCGTATCGCGGAATGGGCAGCCTCGGGGCGATGGTGAAGGGATCGAGCGAACGATACCGACAAGCCGACCGCAACGGGGGAACTGGCAAGCTGGTGCCGGAGGGAGTCGAGGGACGCGTCCCATTCAAAGGGCCGCTCTCCGACTTCATCTACCAGCTTGTCGGTGGGTTGCGAGCCGGCATGGGATATTGCGGAACCAAAACGATTGAAGAGCTGCGGACGGAAACGCGGTTCATCCAAATCTCGGCCGCCAGCGTGCGGGAGAACCACCCCCATGACGTTGCGATTACGCAGGAAGCACCCAACTACAGCCCCGAGCACCACGACGCCAAGAGCGGCGATTAGCTCGTGGGGCGGGCGTCTCGCCTGCCTGCTTCCACATAGCCGCGACCAGTGGTCGCGCATTTCCCAAAGCCGCGACCAGTGGTCGCGGTGGATCGCCGCTCCGCTCAGCATCCTCTGCTGTTCCCTCGCCCTCGCTGCCGATCCCGTCGAGCCGGCTCGCTTCACTCCTGACGCCTTCGCGCAACCGATCGCGGCCGCTAGCGAACCTTCGAGCGCAACCGCCAGCGTCGCAGCGCCGCTCCGCTGGAAATCAAAACCGGTTGGAACCTCGCCAGCCATCGCAACTTCTCCCACGTCAACTTCTTCCGCTCGCGGCTGGAATCGCACTCGCATCGATGGTCAGGTTCGCCCCGCCGGCGGCACGGTGGCCGATCCGTTCAGCGATCCGTTTGGTGACGGCGCTGCATCGGAGCGAAACGGAGTCCGCCAGGTTTCCGAAATCGAACTTGAACCGACCGAAGCCGAAGCCAATCGTCCCGGCGCAAGCGCTGCCAATGGTGTCGAGGAGCTTCCCGCTCCCGGTCCCCGTCCGCTCCGTCCCTTGGCTGCCCCGTCGGCGACTGAAGCCTCCGGCCCCGAATTCACCTTCCAGCAAACGCCCGGCGCCCTCGATCCGGGCGGCCTGGGTGCTTCGCCCGCTCCTGCCGCCTCTGAGCCGTGCGATCGGATCTACAACGACCGCAACTGCTGCAACCTCGACGCGAGCTGCAAGGCCTTCCGCAACCAGCTCATCAGCGACAACATTCGTAAAATCTCGCTCGACATTACGCCCCGCTTCGATCCGAGCCTCTCGGCCGACGAAGACGGTACCGTCCGCGACACCCGCCTCAACTCGCAGGATCTCTTCCGCTCCTGGAAGAATTACGAAGGGGAAGTCCTCGCCGCCGGCCGCATGAGCGACATCCAAAGCGGCCGCGTCATCATCCAGGACGAAAGCGGCAAGGAGGTCGCCCGCCTCCCGCTGCAAGACCTCGGCGACGACGAGCTTTGCTGGGTCAACTCCTACTGGCGGCTGCCGGTCGAGTGCGCCATCGCCCGCTCGAAGCTCGCTCCGCGTAACTGGATCGCCAGCTCGTATCAGTTCCATGCCTCGGCCCTTTGCCACAAGCCGCTGTACTTCGAGGACGTGCAACTGGAACGCTACGGCCACACGGCCGGTCCGTTCCGCCAGCCCTGGATCAGCGGTGCTCACTTCTTCCTGAACATTGCCGCCCTGCCCTACAACATGGCGATCAACCCGCCGCACGAATGCCAGTACGCCCTGGGCTACTACCGCCCCGGCAGCTGTGCTCCCTGGATGATCCAGCCGATCCCGCTGTCGCTCCGCGGAGCCGCCGCGCAAACGGGCGCCGTCCTCGGCGGCGTGTACCTGATCCCGTAGGGCAGGATTCATCCTGCCGCTCCTACACCTGCCACCCCTCCCCAACCACTCGCCGCAATGACTGCATAGCGAATCTCCGTTCGGGAGCGATTGGCAAGCAAACGGCGAAGTCTTCGGACTTCGCCGTTTTGCATTTCTTGGGAACGTCCCCGCCAAAGTAGATCCGGCCTGCCGGGCCGGATCTGATGGGAAACGTCGCTCCGCTTGTAGAGTTTGCTCTCCATTCAGGTCCGCTCCGGCAGAGCGGACCTACTGGTACGGGAAGAAAACGGACTGCGGTTTGCGAATGGTCGGACGACGCAGTGAACTCAATTAGGGAATCCGCAGTGCAATTCAGCCTGTCCCAGAACGGCAACCAGCAACCAAAATCGCGCCGATCACGCGCTGGCGCGTGGCTCGTTTGGGGCGTTCCCGCCTTGTGCTTGCTGCCAATCCTCGCATATCTCATTCGTCCCTCGATTGCACATTTCGGCTACCAACCCCAGGAAGGTGACATCGTCTTTCAGTCCCTGCCACCAAGCCGACTCTCGGTCGCGATCGAAGGGGCGACAGGCTCGCCGTTTTCGCATTGCGGCATGGTCGCGCGCCGCGATGGTCGCTGGGTCGTTCTGGAGGCGTATCGCGGTGTTGAAGAGACTCCTCTTTGGACTTGGCTTGCTCGTGGCCAACGCGGCGGGTTCGCCGCATATCGCCTCCAATCACCGCACGATCGACACATTCAAAACATGGTAGCGGCTGCTCAAAACTACCTCGGGCGTCCTTACGACACTCGCTACCAGTGGGATGACGATCGAATCTACTGTTCCGAACTCGTTGAAAAGGCATTCCAGCAGAGTTCTGGCTTCCCGCTTGGCAGGACCGTGCGACTTGGCGACCTGAATTGGCGTCCCTATCGCCACACGATCGAGCACTATGAAGGCGGTCCGCCCCCGCTCGATCGTGAAATGATCACACCGCGTGACCTTGCACGTTCCGAGCAGTTGTCGTTGGTCTATCGCTACGGCCTTTGACAGCGTTTCGTTTGGCCACACCGCTCCGGAGGCACGAAGTAGATCCCGCCTGCCGGGCCGGATCTGATGGGCAAAGCCGCGCGACACGCCGAACTTGGTCCCGAATTCAGGTCCGCCAAAGTAGATCCCGCCTGCCGGGCGGGATCTGATTCGGCAACATCGCACGACAGTTGAAACTTGATCCCCCATTCAGGTCCGCCCCGGCAGGGCGGACCTACAGCTACAATTCCTGCCATGAGTCGCAAGCCGCAGACGATTGCGTTTTGGCAGGGCCGGCTTCCGCACTGGGAAGTCGAAGAGGGACGATACTTCATTACGATTCACTTGCACGGCGCGATTCCGGCCCAAGGCCGCGAGCGACTGCGAACCATCGCCGCCGATCTTGCCAAGGAACGACGCCACACGCCGCAATGGCTCACCCTGCAGCGCAATATCTTCCGCGAAATGGAACGCTGGCTCGACGCAGCGAAGTGATCGCCGCATTTGGCAACCGAACCCGTCGCGAAATTGGTCGTCGATGCAATCGAGCATCGGAAGCGACGAGGGGATTGGCAGATGTTCGAGTACGTTGTCATGCCGACGCACTTGCACCTGTTTTGCGAGCTTGGTACGGCGGGACTCAAGGGGACGCTGGAAGACTTCAAACGCTGGACTGGGCACGAAGCGATGCAGCACTTGCCCGGCTTAGATTCGGAACAGTTTTGGCAGCGCGAATGGTTCGACCATTGGTCGCGCTCGGACGAAGAAGACGAGCGGATCGTGGCTTACATTCGCAACAATCCAGTCAAGGCCGGCCTGGTGGCGGACTATCGGCAGTGGCCGTTTCGTTCGCGGCAGTAGATCCCGCCTGCCGGGCGGGATCTGATGGGCGGCACCGCGCCGCTTTCGGAGTTTAGTCCCCGTTCAGGTCCGTCACATAAAGGATCTGATTGCCAAGGACGCGTAGAGTTTCTGATCGCTGCCAGTTTCAGGTCCGCTCCGGCAGAGCGGACCCACTGCCGACCTACAAATCAATATCCTCCACCTCCGATCCCTTCGGCACGATGTCCTGCACGCCGGCGTCGAGGTTCGCGAAGATCCAGTCCTTCGCTTTGTTCGCACTGACCCGGTCGAGGGCTGCGTCGTCGAAGACCGTCCGGCTGCTGCCGGCACCGATCAGGTAGTAAGCGGCGTTCTTACCGCCGGGCTTTTCACCCGCGAGATGCTCGATTCGCTTCGCCCGCGACTTGCCGCTCGACCATTCGGCCAGGATCGCGTCGAGAGCCGCTTCGTTCTGGTCGAACGTGGTGTAGCCAGCGATGAGCAGGGCTTCGCCATTTTTCGCGGCCAGATCGTCGGCCCCGCGGCTGCCGATGACGACGTTCACACCCTTGCCGCCGTCGAGCACGTCGTCGCCGTCGCCGCCAACGAGCACATCGTTCTGCTTGCCGCCGGTGAGGCGATCCCGCCCCCCTTCGCCGAAGAGCCAGACGGCTGATTTCACCTTGTCGTCGGTCAGCACCACGTCGTCCCCCGCCCCGGCATAGACGACGATCCGCCCGCTGGGATCGAACACGCCCACCGAGACGCGATTGACGAGCACCTCGACCTGGTTCTTCGATCGTCCCTTGAGCTCGATCCGGTCGTCGCCGCTCGTTCCTTGCACGAACAGGGCCGTCTTGTTGGGATTGAGCGGATCGACCCCGAGCGATGCCAGTTGCACCGAGATATCCCGCGTGATCTCCGGACCGATCGCGTCGTTCTTATCGATCGCCCGCACGCGGATCGTATAGACGCCGACGTCGGCATAGGCGTGGTTGCCGACACCGCCGATCCCCGGCGTCCCGGCGATCGTTTCGATCGGCGAGCCATCTCCCCAATTCACCTGATACCGGAAACCGGCAGCCTGGTCGGTGGGGGAAGCGTCGGTCGCGGCCATGGTGATCGTCGTCGTCTGACCTGGCGTCCGCGTTGCCGGGGCGGTCATGATCGTCGCCGTCGGGGCAACGTTCTGCACCGTGACGGTGAACGGAATCGCCACTCCCTTCTTCGCGGCATTGGCCGTTTCGACTGCCGTCGCCTGGAACGACAGGTTATAAACGCCGTCATCGGGAATCGTGATCGAGAGGCCGGCGAGTTGAGCCGGCGTAAAGGTCCACGTCCCGCTGCCCGCGTTGGTTCCGGCCGAGAACGTCGCACCCACCGGCACACCGACGATGGCGAGTGACAGCGTCTCGGAGCCATCGGTGTCGGTGAGTGCTGCCGAAAGCGAAAGCGGAATCGGCGTCCCTTCGTTGCCGCTGGCATTGGCCGCGGAAGCGGTCGGCGTGTCGGCGACCGGCGTGACATTGACGGTGATCAGTCCCACCGCCCGGTCGCCGTTCGCATCGGTCACCGAGTATTCGAACGACTGGCTTCCGGAGAAATTCGCCCGCGGTGTGAACGTGAGCGTGTCGTCGGCCAGATTGTTCGGCGTTCCGTTGTTGTTGTAGGCGATCGTCCCATTCGACGGATTCTTGAATGCAACGGTGAGCGGTGCGTCGGTCATCGCCGCGTCGTTCGAGAACGGATTCAGCACAATCGGCGTCTCTTCGCTCGTCGTCACCACGTCGGGAGCCGCCAGCGGCACCGCGCCGATCGTGACACCTTCGAAGTTCGTGTAGGAGAGCGGGAGCGGCGTGGCTGCGGTCCCCGCCGGCAGCGGCAGCGTCCCCGCGAGCGGATTGACGACCTTCAGCAAGTCCCCCGGTGCCGTTGTCGGATTGGCTCCGTTCAGGACGACCGCCTCCGTGCCGTTGAACTGGTATGTCGCCGGCTGTGAGCCGGTCGGAATCTGCGTTCGGACGACAGCCGAGGTCGGGCTGAAGGCCTCGAACTCGAACGTATCAGCCGCGGCACTCCCGGTGACATTCGTGAAGTCGTTCCCGTCGTCGCCGTTGAACGTCCAGCCGCCGGAGAGGTCGTGATTCCCCGTCGCCAGGTCGTGAGCCATCACGTCGTCCCCTGCCCCGGCATTCACGGTGAGCTGATCGGCTCCCGCGCCGAAGTTGATGAGCTGGGCGGTGATCGTGCCGCCGCTGTTGACGATCTTCGCAATTTGGTTCGGAGTCGCGAGGAAGCCGTCGGTCTGGTCGGTGCCGTTGACGGTCAGCGTGTCGAACGTGCCCCGGCCGTTGTCGCCGAGGACGGCGATGAAGTTACCATTGGGCGTCAGATTCACGACGTACTGATCATTGTCGATCTGTCCGTCTAGCAACAAAGCATCGCGGACGCCAGCCGAGTTGGTTGTCGTGAGCGGGGCGATTCGATCGACGAGGATCGTATCGGTCCCGATGCCGCCGAGGACGTTCGTCGGCCCTTGCAGCACGGTCTGATTCAGCCGGATCGTGTCTGCATCGCTGGCGCCGATGATCGTGATCGGTCGGCCGATCCAGGTCCCTTGGAGGTCGATGTTCGTCCCTACGCCCGGATCAGCGTTACCGAAGTCGCCACGGACGAAGAGTCCTGCCGCGGTCGCCTGGTTGACGCCCGTCTGCACGAGGGTGCCGCTCTTGCTGCTCACGTTGTCGCCGGCTCGCAGATCGACGGTCCCCTGGGCTGCGACCACCGATGTACTGCCGAGAAGCAGGTCTTCGCCAGTCGCGACCGTATCGGTCGTTTGCAGTTGCACGTTGCCGCTGATCGATCGGGCCTCGGCCACCACAAGCGCGCCCTGCGTTTCCGTGATGAACATGCTCTGGGCGGACTGGGCGATGAGTTCGCCTTTAATACCTGGGATGGCCGCCGAGTTGATATCCAGCGGCTTGGCCGACGTGCCGATGCCGCCCCCTCCCGATTGCAGGATGATGTCGGTGCCGGTCACGTCCGCCGCCGCATCGCTGAACGGATCGAGGATCGAACCCTTGTCGGCGGCCAGTTGCACCGGGCCGCTCGCATTGGCGTGATCGACGTTTAGCTCTCCGTTTCGCTCGATGAGGTTAATCCGCGTCGCCGCGTCCGCCGTCAGCAGGTTCGAGTCAATATCGAGCGGCTTCGTGAGCGTGCCAACGCTGATGGCGGCCGTGAGCGTCACATGATTGCCCGCCACATCGACTGCCGTTTCATTGAGCGGATCGACAATCGCCGCCACACTCGACAGAGAGACGTTGTCGTTCACGGACGTGATCTGTCCCACCCGCAAGTCGCCTGCCGTCTCGTGCAGCGTGATGAATCCCGTGGCCGAGGCATTCACAATGCCGGTCGCGCCCACGTCGGTATTCGCGAAAACGCTGGTGAATGGTCCGCTGCCGCTGGCGGGATTCGTGGCGATCGTGATATTCGCCCCGGCCAACTCGTCGATTTGCCAAATGCTCGTGAAGGGCTGTGGATTCACTCCCAGCACGCCCAGGTCAATCACTGGGAACTGCTCCTGCGTCGGCCGGAAGCGGTCGATCACGTTGGTGTTGATCCCCTGGATCGTCTCGGTCACCCGCAAAAATGGCGGGTTGCTCGGCGTTGTCTCGATGACCGCCTGGCGAAGAAGCACATCAGCCGTTTGGCCGGCTTGGATCGAGGTCACGTCCACGTCCATGAACTGCCCGCCGACCGGCACTTGCCGCATGCGCCCCATCAGGTCGAGGAACACATTGCCGCCGGCTTCGGCGATGAGGTCGGTGTCGCGGCCGTTGCTCTTCACCAGGTCCGCCCGCAGACGACTGGCCGCCGTGCCGATCGAGCCGTTGTCGGCTTCAAGCAGCAAGGTATTCGTCCGCACCAGGCCATTGGCCGTTCGCACGATGCTGCCTCGGCGGTTGGCGATCTCCGTGTGGCCCACCGGATTCTCGATCGTACCGGTCAGCGTGATGCTGGGCGTTCCGCTGCCTGAGCTATTCTCGATGACGACATCGGTCGGTTCGTATTGGTTTTCGACGCGGAAGGCGAAGTTCCCGTCATTGGCCGCGTTGATCGTCACCGTCGGCTGCTGGGTGTTGATGACGTTGATCGTGCCGACCTGCAGGTTTTTCGGCGACTCGTTGTCGATCGTGACTCCCTTCGTTCGATCGACGAAAAACGTGCTCAGGTTGCCGGTCAGAACGCCGTTGAACGTGCCGCCGTTGGCATTGAGTGTCGGAGCATCGAACAGCACCACGCCAAATGGATCGGTGTTCTGAATCGCATTCACGACGATGTTTGCCGAGGCGACTGGGCCGAGCGTCTGCCCATCGGAATCGGCAATCGTCACGCCGACGGCCTTCGTCACCGTCGCTCCCGTCGGGCCGGTGTTCTCAATGACCAGTTCGGCGTCGGGCCCGCCGAGCAGGATCACATCGGCATTCCATTCGATCCGCCGAGACGGAGTGAGTTGCTCGGTAATGCTCCCCTCGCGGTTGCGGCGATTGTTTTCGATCGCGTCAGTGGCGAAGTTGGCCACGCCCGTGCTGGCTCGCACGGTCAGGTTGCGGGCGGCAACGGTCGCGTTGTTGAGCCCTTCGACAATCGACGTTGTCACTTGCCGGTTCGTCGCCTTGGCTCCCACGGAGCCGACCAGGCTGTCCCGGTCGGCTGTTGCTTCCACATTCGTCTCGACATTGCCGGTCGCTCCCGCGCCATGGCGCGATTCGATCGTCACCTGGTTGGTGCCGCGGACTTCCGACAATTCGTTCAGCTTGACATCGGCCTTGGTGAATACTTCACCGGTCGCGCTGGAATCGACGTCCACGCCAACTCCCAGAGCTCGGGCGTGGGAATCGGCACGGACGCGCGTTCCCAGCACCTGCGAGCGGAGTGTGACGTTGGCCGCAGTCAGTTGAGCCGACTCCTCGATCTCGACTTGCGAAAGGGCCGGCGTGCTACTGGTGCCCAGCCGCGAGGTCGCGGTGGCGAAGGCATCGGCAACGAAGCCGCCGTCCGTGGCATGAGCGTTGCCGCCGGTCGCTTCCGTCGTGGTCAGGAAGCCGAGGACGGCCCGATCGACGCTCGTGGTAACGAACAGATTGTTGCCGGCAGTGATTTCCGTGGAACCGCCCACGGTCGATTCGACGGTGAAATCGCCAAGCGTAATCGCCGTGGCAGTGGCAATCGGTATCGCGGCGACTGCCCTGGATTCAGCATAGGAATCTCCCTGGTGCGAGCCGTGGGCGGCGAGCGTGAAGTTCTGCGTGGCTGCGATCTGCGTCGGCGAAACCGCGGTCCCGCCGCCCACGGTCGCCTGGCTGGTCGTATCGACGGTCGTCCGGGCGTCGGCCGAGCCCGCCGCGATGAAACCGGCCGCGACATTGCGGGCCACCGAGGCGGCATTCACTTCGTTCCGCGACTCGATGGTGATGTTGGCCGCATTGGCGGTGACCGAGTTGCCGATGTCGGTCTTCACGAGCGGTGTGACGCGCGAGCTGGCTTCGCTCCCCACGAGGCCAATCAGCCCGCCGCCGGAACCCTTGGCATAGGCGGTCGAGAGGGCGTCTTTGGCAAGCGCGGAGTCCTCGACGATGTTGCGGGCCACGACGGACGCGGTGCGATTCGGGCCGAACTCGGCCGAGACGAGCAGTTCGTCGCCGGAGGTGAACGTCGCATCGGCATTGACCGACGTGGCCACTTCGGGCGTGACGACGACGACGGCTTCGGACTTTCCTGCCGCCAGGGCGCCGACGGCGAGCCCCTTGGTGAAGGCGTCGGCTTCGGCCAGTTGATTCGCAGAAATGGTGAGATCGGTCGTGGCTGCAAGGTCGGCGGCGTTGATCGTCACGCTCGCGTTGGGAGCAAAGGTCGGCACGCGATCGACGATCGCTTGTGGGCGCAGGACGCGGGCTGTTGCCGTGTTTTGACCCTTGGTCAGAATTCCGCCGGCTGCTGCTTCGACATCGGCAATGGGCCGATCGTCGCTCAAGGCATGGATGCTGACGCTGTTGCCTGTAATCGACGCGCCGTCTTCGACGAGCGTCGCCGAACGGCCGGCAATGCTGGCGGTCGATTCGATGCCCCCCATGCCGAGCAGAAGACCCACGGTCAAGGCTCGACCTGTCGCCTGCGCTTTCTGCGTGCCTGCCGCGGCAAGGTCGGTCAATCCGCCGGCAGCGATCGTTGCGTTCTCACCGACCGTCATCAGTACGACGGGATTCGCTTCAGCGGTCGCCTCAGTGCTGTTCCCCGCCAGTCCGCCACCTGCAGCCGACTGGGCACTGGCCACAGCGCCGGCTTGTTCGGACGTGAAGGTGGCACCATTGGGTGCGATGATGGTAATCAGCTCATTGTGTGTGGCGCGGAACGTGATGTCGCCGGCCGCTGCGACTTGCGAGTTGTCGCCCAAGAGCGAAACAACCGTCGGCGAGACCTCGGCCGTCGCACGTCCCAAGCCCAGGGCCCCACCACCAATCGCAACGCCCAGCGTATTTGCCTCGGCGTTGCTCAGCGATGTCGAACGCACGCGGACCGAGCCCGTCACATCGACATCGGCGCCGCTCGTGGTCTTTGCCTGGCTGCCGATCGAAGCTTCGATGGTTGGCGTCACAATCGCCTTGCTGAAGTTGATCGCTCCGGCCACGACGCCGCCGGAAAGGGCGGTGGCCTCGGCCGTTGCCAGCGGAGAGGTGCGAGCCCGCACGTTCAAATCACCCACGGTCTGTCCCGCGACCTGGCCGACTTGTGCCCCGTCGCTCACTTGGGCTCGCGTCGCCCCTTCCACGATCACGCGGCTGAAGGCGGCTCCGATGGCGGCAAGGCCAACGGCCGCGTTGCCCGTGCGTCCGGTAATTTCCAGGCTGCGGCTGGCATCCAGATCGACGCTGTCCGCCTGCACGATGTACGCATCGTCGCCGAGGCGGGCGATCTGAATGCTCGTGTCCTTGAGCGACACGACGGCTGCACCGAGCGCAACAATCCCCCCCTGCCCTGCCGCAGAGAAGCCGCTCGTCGTCACGTCCTGATTCGCGATCACGTCGATGTCGCCGCCGGCGCTGACGGTACCGTCAAGCTCGGCCTGCGTGATTCCTCCGACGTTCCCCACGACAACCGAGGCACCGATAGCCGCCGTCAGTGCGCCCGCCAGGCTTCCAGCCAGCGGCGCGAAGGTGATCTGCTCGTCGGCATGGACATCCACATCGCGACCGGCGGTGAGCGTCGCCCCGCTTTCGACTCGTGCGATCGTTCCCACCTGCGGCACGCTCAGACGCAGGTCGTCGAGCAAACTGCTGCCGCTGGGGGATTCGGAATCGAGATCACCCTTGGCCCGGCTGAGGATTTCGGCAATCCGCTGCTTGGGCGTCGGATTCACCGGCGTGGGCTCGCCGACACCGTCAAATTCTGCGAGCGATGAACTGAGCCGGCTGGTCCCCTGGCCCGATTGATTGGCGGCAAAGCCATCGGCGCTCTGGTTACCACTTTCCTGTAAGGCGTTGCTCTCGGTTTGTTCGTCGGCGTAGCTCGCGTCAAGCTGCTTGCCAATCGACCAGACAGACACCGACCCTGCCACGGAGACATTCGCGCTGAGCCCGAGGCTGATCGCGATGCTGCGAATGTCCTTGTCGGCAAAAGCATTGACCTCGATATCCTGCCGAGCGTTTACCGCGGCATCTTCGGCGATGACCGCGGTCGTATCGTTCCGCACGACGCCAATGTCGATGCCGCCGGCTATGGCGTTCGCACCGACGGCCGCGCTGCCGCCGATGGTGAGCACGTTGAGGTGGTTGGCCGCGGCCACGTTGACCGACTGCGTGCTGTTCGCGCCGGCCGTGCTCGAATTGATGATAGCTCGCTCGCCGATGAAGGCTGCTGTGTCGGAGTCGATCAGATTCGCGTCGATCCCTCCCGCGACGGCAGCTGCTCCAAAACCGCCAGAACCGGCCGCGCTGAGGCTGAAAATGTCCTCCTGCGATAAGGCCTGCACCGCGACCCCCCGCATCGCGCCGGTCGTGAAGCCGCCGCTGCCGCTATTGATCAGGACGCCCGCGAGGTCGGTCGTGTTCCCCTTACCGCTCACCGTGGCGTCGTCGCCGATGAACGCCTGCGTCTCTTTGTGAATCGATGTGAATCCGATCGACACGCTCACCCCTGCCCCAAAGCCGAGTGCCGCTGAGCCGGCAATCATGTCCAGGTCGGTCGCGTCCTTCGCCGAAACGAGGACGTTCCCTTCGGCGGCGACATTCGCACGGTCGTCGATGAAGGCGTGCGTCGAGTTCTTAAGAGACAGGACGTTCAGCGAGCCGGCGACCGCGGTCTGGCCGGCCCCCGCGCCGCTCGCCGCGATGAGCAGGGCGTCCTCGGTCGCTTCGGCTTGAACTGTCACGTCGCGCTTAGCCCGCACGTCGGCTTCCGCGCCGATCGAAGCGGAAGTGTCGTTCTTCACCGTCGTCACCGCGGCAGCCGGGCCAATCGCCGCCGAACCGGAGCCGGCGATCGAGCCGGAAATGTCGAGGTGCGAGAAATCGTTGCCTGCCGCGACCAAGACCGACTGCTGGCCGGCCGTCGCCTGGTTGTTCACGTTGACCTGAGCCCCATTGCCGATGCGGGCGGCGGTTGTCGTGCGGACGATGTTGACCGGAGCGGTCAGGTTCACCGCCAGGTTGCCTGAACCGGCGGCACCGACGGCGAGCGTCGCAATGTCGTCCTGATTCGTCGCCGTCACCGCTACACCGCGGAGCGACGTCGTTTGCGGCGTCACCAGACGCGGCCGGAAGATTCTCTGATCGGTCAGGTCATTGACGCCGTCGCCGGTGGAGTCGGTGATAGACGTGTTAATGATCGGCGGCCGGACTTCGTTCGCCCCAAACGACTGCGTGGGAAAGCTGATGCCAAACTTGCCGGTCTTGGGGGACAATGCCGCGACACTGGCCGAAGCATCGGCGGCGACAATCGTGCCGTCAGCAACGAGGGCCACCGTTTCCTTCTTGATGGTGCTCACATTGGCCGCGCCACCAAAGCTCGATTGACCTGCTCCGCCGGCCGCGCCGGTAATCAGGTCGAGTTCGGTCGTTTCGGTCGCGCTCACGAGGACGTTCCCGACCGCATGGATGTTGGCGGGGGTCGTCGGAACGGCTTCATCGGTCGGGTTGTCACCCAGAATGGCGTGCGTCGTCACGTCGAGGACATAGGCGGCTGCTGCGCCGGCGATGTTCCGCGAACCAGCACCGCCCGCTGTGGCGGAAAGGGACGTGGCGTCTTCGCTCGACGTGGCGGCGACTTGCACGTTGCCGTCGGCATCGACCGTGGTCCCTTCGGCGATCCAGGCCTGCGTCTGCTTCGTCACGAAGGCCGTATCGAGGGCGGCCCCGAAGCCGTTTGTGCCGGCCCCTTGTGCGACGCCAGCGAGTGAGAACAGATTCGTGTTGTCGGTCGCCTCGACCTTCACATTGGGCCGCGTGCTGCCGGGGTTCGTCAGATTGCGGCCGACGATGTTGGCATCCGCTTCGATATGGGCCCGCGTCGTCTGATTGAGTCGCGTAAGTACGATCGAACCGGCGACGCCGTCGCTCCCGGCTCCGGCCGCGCCCAGTGCCAGCGGCTTCACGGTTTCGCTCGCGATGGCCGCGACCGTCAGGCCGTTACTCCCTTGCACCGTTACATCCGCGCCTGTGCCGATCAATGCTTCGGTTGTGTCGGCAGAGAAAACCGTGGCCATCGAGCCGCCGACGGCATCGGTCGATCCGCCGGAGAGCGCGCCGGCGATCACCTCAGTTTCCAGCGTGTGATTGGCCTGCACGACCGCGTTACCGCGCGTGGTGATGGTCGTGTTCTCGCCGAGTCGGGCCTCGGTGGTCGTGCTTTGGAAATGTGCCGCGGCCGCACCAGCGAAGCTGGGCGTTGTGCCACTACCGCCGAGCGTGGGAGCGGCCGCGATCGTGAAGAGGTCTTCCGTCGCGTTGGCCCCGACGGTCAGCGTTCCCGTCGTATTCACCGTCGAGCTGTCGCCGACGAAGGCAAGCGTTTCCTTCGTCACAACGTTTAGCGACGCACCAAGTCCCTTTCCCTTGCCCGTACTCAGCGTGATCGCTCCCGCGCCGGAGCGAATTTTGGTCGCATCGGTGGCGAGAACCTGCACGTTCCCCGGAAGGCGAGCGTTTGGCGAAGTGACGGTGAGCTGTCGGTTCTCCCCGATGAAGGCGTGCGTATGATCGACGATCACGTTGATCGCAATCGCGCCGGCTCGCGTGCTGTCGCCGGCTGCCGCTCCCCCGACGGCCAGGGAGAGCGGATCTTGCTCCACGTCCCCTTCGATCGGCTTCACGGAGCCTTCGGCGATGATCGCCACGTCGCCGCTGATGTTTGCGAAGCTGCCACCGCCGAGCGCCGCTGTGGTGTCGTTCCGCACGACGTTGAGCGCGAGAGCCCCGCCGAAACCGTCGTTCTGCCCTACGCCCCCGGCCCCGGCGATGTTCTGCAGCCGCAGGTCGTTCTGGGCGCCGATTTCCAGGTCGCCGGTCGTGGAGACGTTCGTTCCTTCCACCACCGTTGCCGACGTATCGCCAACAACGATATTCGCGGCAAACGAGCCCGCCTTGCCGTCCTCCTTCGCGCCGCCCCCTGCCAAGGCTCGCGACTTGACCTCGTGCTCGTTGCCACTGGCGTTACCGGCGAGGATCGAGATTTTGTTGCCGGAAAGACTTTGCCCCGCTGCGGAAGCGTGCGTGTTGATATCGACGACGTTGGCCGCGACTGCCGCCCCAATGCCGTCTTGTAGGCTCAGTGCCGCTGCCAGGCCGGTCGCCTCGGCATCGACATCGACTTCGGCGGTGGACTTGATCGTCACGTCCCCCGCGACGATCACATTTCCGTTCACGCTGGCGTCCGTGGTCGTCACGACGACGTTGCCGCTGATCGCTGCCGCGACCCCCTTCGCTTCGACATCCTGGTTCAGTTTCGACTGAATCTCCCCTTTTACATCGTTGTAGGTCGATTGCAGAGAGCCCTTGAGCGACCGCGTGTCCTTGATCTCCTCCAGCAGTTCCTTCCCGTATTCCTTGGCCTGGTCTTCGAGCGATTCGGCCGGCTGGCTGTCGGCCCGAGCGCCGGAGGCGGTCGCCTCGGAGAACGCATCGACGTTCAGATCTGATGTCGCTTTTACATCCGCCTTGCCGGCAATGTCGTAGCTGCCGTTGGCGGCCGCGGTGGCCGAATCGACGACGACGTTTAGCGCGAGCGAGGTTCCGATCGCAGCACTCTCCGCCGCCACGTCCGATTTCGCCTCGGTATCGATGTCGCTGGTGTGCGTCGTGAGCACCGACAGATCGCCGGAAACATCGAGTCCCTGCGTGCCGCGCGACTGAGCGGTGGTCTTGTTGACCACCACGGTCATCGCCAGCGACGGACTGATCGCCAACCCCCCCTCGTCGCCACCCTCTTCAGCAGGGGCGAATTCCGACTGCGTCCCCGCTTCCGACTCGGTGTTCGCGTCGTAGTCGCCAATCGCCTCCACCTTGTAGTTGCCGACACTGCCCGCTACGGCCGCGGTTTCGGCGAGCGATGCGGTGCTCGTGTTTCGCGTCACGTTGATTGCGATGGACGGGCCGATGCCGGTGGAAGGTCGCCCTTCGACAGTCGATTTCGCCTCCACGTCGCTGATCGTCCGGTTGCGGCTGGTGAGCGTGAGGTCGGCCGTTCCGCCCGGCTGGTCGAGATCGACGCTGGCCCCGAAGCCAATCGTGGCGCTGCTGTCGTTCCGCACGAAATTGATCGCGAGCGAGCTCGCCACGCCGAGCTTGCTCACGCCGACACCGGAGGTCGATTCGGCTTTGAATTGGTGCTGGCCCCCTTCGGTAGCCGTCCCCGCATCGAGCGACAGGCTGGCCGCCGACGTGGACGAGTTCCCCTCGATCGTCGCTTCGGTCGTCACCTTGGCGAAGTTGCCTGCCGCCGCAATGCCGACACCGGTCGCGTTGTGATCGACTTCGGGCTCTTCTTCCTCCTCACCATCTGCGGGTGGCTCGGTCGGCTCTTCAGGGAGCGAGAGAGCGACCGTGCTCGCATCGGCGATTGCCTTGGCATCAACCTTGGCGATAGCCGAGAGGGACATGTCGCCGCCGGCGGCGAGTTCGCTGCCCGCTTCCTGGAAGGCCCGTGTCTTGGCGATGGCGACGTTGACCGCCGCGGCGCCAGCGACGGCGAGAGATCCAGCGGGCGTTTCGAGATCGGCCGGCTCCTCCTCGTCGATTGCTTGACCGTCGAGATCGGTTGCCTGCTTCTTCGCATCGTCCGTTTGCTTATCGACGTCTTCGTCGTTCTCCTGCTGGCCACCTTTCACACTCGCCTTCGATTCAACAGCCGTGGTCGCGGTCGAATCGGCTTTGATCGTCACGTCGCCGCCAAACTCCCATTTGCCGCCGATACTGGCCGCCACGTTATCGCTTCCGATTCCGACGGCGAGTGAGATACCCGCAGCCGTTTCGTTGGCGACGGGGGAACCTTCTGCCTTGGTGGTTGTCGTGGCAGTGTGCTTGGCCTCGACAGTCGCATTGCGGCTGGCATGGTTTGTGGCCAGGTCGTCGCCACCCAGGCGGGCGATTGTGGTGTTGTGGATGCTGGCAATGCTGAAGACCGGCGTGGCAGCTTTGGCCCCCGCTTCGTCCTCGGCTCCGGCGCCACTTTTCGCTTCAGTCGTTTCGGCCTGGGTCGAAGTCGCCTTCAGAGAGACATCGACCGCACCGGCTTCGGAGACAGTTCCTTGCCGGCGAACGAGCACGTCGTCGGCGACTTCGCTGCGGACGGTGTTGCGAGCGACGTTGATGGCAAACGGCGTCCCGACGCCCCGTTTCGCTTCGTCCGTAGTGACGCTGGCGGTTGCCTTGGCGGTGTTCGTCGCAGTCCCAGCCGAATCGAGCGACAGATTGCCGCTCCCAGCATCGAGTTGCGATCCGCCGGCGACATCGGCTGCCGTCTCGTTCTTCATGAGATTGAGGCCGAACGCCCCCGCAAAGCCGACTTTCTTGGCTCCCGCGCCGGAAATCGCTTCGGAGCTGAAGGCGTGCGATGCATCGGCTGGCGTCTTGGCCGAAAGCGAAATGCCGGCGGCCTTGGCTTGCACGCCGCTTTCGATGGTGGCTGCCGTCGTGGTGCGAGCGACATTGACGGCGATGCCAATGCCAACGCCTCGTGCCCCTTCGGCCGCTTCGTCGGGGGGCGTTTCCTCGCCTTCCTCGGTTTCTTCTTCCTCTTCCTCCTCCTCAACGTTGGCGACGACGGCACTAGCATCCGCCTTCGCGCCGGCGGTCGCTTGCCCCTCAGCGTTGATCGCGAGTCCTTCGCCTGCCGTGATCGTGCTCCCTTCCGCAGCCGTCGCCCGGACGCTGGCCGTGGCAATGTTCACGCCGAAGGCGGCAGCAAGACTCAGCTTCCCCTTGGGGGTTTTCAGCTCGGGACTCTCCGGATCATCGTCACCCGCTGATTCGCTGTCGGCATCGGCGGCAGCCTGGCGAGCGTCGGCCAGCTTCTTGTCGGCATCGTCGTTGGTCGCCTTCTCGCCCCCCTTGGCACTCGCCTTCGCGTCGGCCTGGCTGCTCGTGGTGCCGGTTGCTTTGATGGACACTGCACTGGTGCTTTCCAGGTTTCCATCGATGGTCGCTACGACTTGGTCATTACTGATCGCGAGGCCCAGCGCCATGCCGACGGCCGTGTTGGCGGCGACGCTCGCCCCCTCGGCCTTCGTCGAGTGGGTGCCGGTGTGTTCGGCTGCGATTTGTACGTCTCCGGTGGCCGTCATTTCCTGCCCTGCCGCCCGGGCGAGAGTGCCGTTGTGGACACTGCTAATGGCGAAGACGGGCGTGGTCGCTCGCTTGCCGACGGCATCGGTAGCTCCTGCGCCCCCCTTGGCTTCGGTCGTGTCGGTCTGGGCCGATTTCGCCGTGATCGCCAGAGCGTTGCCTTCGGTGCTGGCCGATTTGGCGGTCGCAGCCTGGCCCAGTTCGGCGTGGCTCGTATTGCGGGCGATGTTCAGGACAAACGAGACGCCAATGCCACGCTTGTCGCCGGTAACGCTGATGCTCGGCGTCGCTTTGACCGTGCTCGTCGCGGTGTTGTCCGAGGAGATGGCGATCGCTCCCGCACCCGCATCGACCGTGGCCTCGTCGGTGATCCGGGCGATGCTCGCGTTCTTGGCCGTATTGAGCGCGAACGATCCGGCAAAGCCGACCTGGGTCGCTCCCGCACCGGAGGTCGATTCCGCGCCAAACTCGTGCGACGTGTCGTCGCCGACCGTGCTGTCAGCGGTAACGGAGATTCCCTCTGCCGTCGTTGAGCCGTTGCCGAGCGTAGCCAGACTGCTCACATTCGCTTTGTTAGCCGCGACCGCAATGCCATAGCTCTTCTTCGTGCCCCCCTCTGGTTCTTCCTCGTCTTCCTCGGTGGTTGCCGTGCCAACGGCGCTCGCGTCGGCCTTGGCCGTCGCATCAACAGCATTCGAGGCCTTCAGTGCAAGGGCCGCCTCGGACGTGATGGTCAGGCCGTCTGCGATCGTCGCGATTGCTTGCACATTGGCCAGGTTGATCGCGAATGCCGCAGCAGCACTGACTTTGCCTTCTTGGGTCTTGAGTTCCGGTTTTTCCGCATCAGAGCCGGCGGCATCAGCCTGCTCGGCGGCTTCGTCGTCGGCCTTTTTCGTCTCTGTCTCTTCGCCGGTCCCCTGGGCACTCGCCTTGGCGTCGGCCGAGACCTTACCGCCGGCGGACGACGCCACACTGATTGCTTCAGCAGCCGTCACATCGCGCTCGACGACGGCAGAGGCACTGGCCTCGACATCATTCAGGGCGAACGCCCCACCGCGTGCCGCCTTCTCACCGAGAACGTCCCCCTTCACGGTCGTCGTCACATCGCCGGCGCGGCTTGACGTGAGTGTTAGTCCGCCGGTAAGTGTGAGTGCGTCGCCACTACCGAGCTGAGCCGAGACCGTGTCATCGACAACAGCAATCGCGACACCGGGCGTATTCGCCGTCCCACCTTCGGCTCCTGTGGTCGCGGTTGTTGTGACCGCCGTCGTGCCATCCGCTGCAATCGAGAGGCCCTGGACGTTAGCCAGTGCTGCCGACTTCTGAACCGCGGCAGTCGTTGTGGTGCTGACCTTGTTATAGACAACCGACGCCCCGCGTCCTTTCTCTCCCCCAACCGCGCCGCCGCGAGTCCCGCCCGTTCCCGCTGGCAACGCTTCGCCTGTCACGGTCAGACTGCGAACTGCGGAGAGCGACAAATCCGCGCCCCCCAAGTCGAGGCTGCTTTCGGCAATGACGGCAGCCGTCGTTTCGTCGTCGATCTTGTTTCGCACGAAGGAGCCAGCCGTGCCGACACCCGAACCGCCAGCACCGGAGGTTGCTTTCGTCGCATGCGTGCGGCCGCTTGACGATTTGGCGGCGATATTGACCGCCGTGCCCGAAAGCTCGTGCGTGCCGCTGACGAGTGCCTGCGTGCGGAATGCGGTCCGATCGGTGGCGACGGCAACGCCCAAGCCGTCGTTGTCTTCGCCCGTGTTGTTTGTGGCGGTGGCGTCGGCGGTCGTCGTGACAGCAGCGGACGAATCGGCAGTCAGGTCGATCGCACCGTCGCTGTTGATCGTGGCTTGCTCCATGATCTCCGCGACCGTATCGGCCGTGTTAATCCGCGTGATTGCAATCGCCCCGGCGCGGCTGATGGTGCCGTCCTTCGTGGCGGCTTCAGCAGCGGCCAGTTCTTCCTCGGTGGCATCGTCATTCTCGGTTGCCCCACCAATCGTCGCCTTGGCGGTGGTGGTGATGGTCGGGTTGGCAATCGCCTCGATCGCCACAGACTCGCCAGTCAGTGCCGCGTTGCCGCTGACCAGCGCGTGCGTCGTTTCGGCGAAGATCGCCAGAGCCATCACGCCGCCCCGCGCGCCGGTCCCACCTGCGGTGCCGTCGGCGGTGGTGGTGATCGTCGCCGTATTGCTGGCGAGAACCTGCAGTGCCCCCCGAGCGGTCACAATCGCTTCGTCGCCGATCGTTGCCAGCACATTCGTCGTTACGTTGGTCAAGGCGAGCACAGCGTCCTTGGTCGCGTCGGTGCTTTCCCCCTTGGCCAGACCGACGGCAGTCACCGTGAGGACGGCGCTCGCCTCGATCGTGACATCGCCACCGCCGACGATCTCGGTTCGCCCCAGCAACGTGACCGCGGTATTCGCTTCCGCCTTCACGCGGGCAAAATCGCGATTGATATCCTCGTCGTCGTCTCCATCGGCATTCGCGTCGAGCGTGCTCGTGGCGATGATTTGGATATTGCCGTCGCTCTGGAGCGAACTGTCCGTAATCGTCACAGAAGCATCGACTTCGGCCAACACGCCCAGAAACCCAAGCCGCCCTGATTCGGCCTCGTCCACGGTCTGCTCGGCCTTCAGGATCAGATCGCCCCCTGCCGCGAGCGTGAATTCCGAGAGCGAGATCGTCTGCCCTGCGACGACTGAGATGCTGCCAAACGTGTAGCTGCCGCTGGCGAACTCGACCGTTTCGATGCCGGTCACGTCGAGTGCGCCGCTGGCGGCCAGATCGCCGGCAAAAGCGATCGATTGCTCGTCCCCCTTGTCCGCCGCCACGGTGATCGCGGTTACCTCGCTGGTGCGAAACTCGCTCGTGGCGTTGCCATCGGAGATGCGGATGCTCCCTTCCTCGACCGTGACCGTCGCGGCATCCTTGTCCGCATCGAAGCGGATTTCCAAAAGGCCGGCGTTCAGCTCAGCGGCCACCGCCATGACCCAGCGGGGCTCCAGAATCTCGAACCGCGACGCGGTGCGGCGAGTAGCGTGCGAGACTGGGCGGGAGCGGCGGACTGGGCGAGATTTTTTCTTAGACACGGCAGCAAATCCGGAGAGAAGGACGGCGAAATGATTTGGGCCGCTAGCGACGACCCAACCGTCAATCCGAACCTGCGCGGCAACTCGGCCAAGAAATGTTGAATGCCCACCAGAGCGGGTGGGGCAGCGGCGATGTCGAGTGTTTGGACCTCGTCCCCCTGTAACATCTGGCGGAGATTCGCGCTTGGCTCCCTGCCGATTCGGCACTGCACTCTCGTTGCTTGCTCCCCTCCCCTGCCCCGCGCATAATCCGATGCTGCTCTCTTCTCCCGCTTCAGGTGCCGCCGTGGATTCGTTCAGCAATCTGGTCAGCCGGCTGCACGCGGGAGACGACCGGGCGGCAACGGAAGTCTTTGACCGATTTGCATCGCGGCTTGTCGGGCTCGCGCGGGCACAGATCGACACGGGCATTCGCCGCAAGGTCGATCCCGAGGACGTGGTGCAGTCGGCCTTTCGCAGCTTCTTTCGCCGGCACGAGGAGGATCGGTTCAACCTGCAAAACTGGGACAGCTTGTGGGGGTTGCTCTCGCTCATCACCGTGCGAAAGTGTGCCACAAAGGCCGAGTATCATTTGGCTCAGCGGCGGGGTGGTGGCCGTGAAGTGCCGCTCGTCGCAGAGGGGGACACGCACTTCGGCCTCGTGGCGATCGACCGAGAGCCGACGCCGGAAGAGGCGGCGATGCTGCTGGAGGCGGTTGAAGAGGCCCTGCGTAGCTTCGCCCCCGAAGACCGCGAAGTGATCGAGCTGAGCCTGCAGGGATACGATACGGCGGAGATCAGCGTGAAGCTCTCGCGAGCCGAACGGTCGGTGCGGCGACTGCGAGAGCGAGTCAAAAAACGTCTGTGGCGGATGATCGGCCATGAGCAATACGAATAGCGCGACACTGGTCGGCAGCCGGCGGGCGGTCGATCTGGACAGCGGCGATTGGCAAGCGTGCGAAGCGGCCATCCGCCGATTCGAAGCGGCGTGGCAAGCGGGGCCGCCGCAGATCGCCGCGTTCCTCCCCGGCAGCGAACCGCAGCGATCGGCCGCTCGGTGGGAGCTTGTGCTAATCGACCTGGAGATGCGGCTGAAACGCGGCGAGGCGGCGCGCGTCGAGTCCTACCTGTCTCAGTTTCCCGAACTGGCTGCTGATCGTTCCGCAATGATCGAACTGGTACGAGCCGAGCGGGAACTGCGGTCCGCGCGCGAGCTTGCGCTCGACAACAGTGAGTATGCCAGCCGGTTTCCCGAATTGGCCGCGGAGCTCGACGCGCCGACCGTCGGACCGGACGAAGAGACACGCCGTGGCAGCAAGCCTTCACGAGCATTGTCTGACGAACCGCTACCGCAGTTGGCCGGTCTTGAGTTCCTGCGGGAACTCGGCCGCGGCGGCATGGGCGTCGTTTATCTTGCCAGGCAGACAGCTCTGAAGCGGCTGGTTGCGGTGAAGATGCTTCGTGCGGCTGTCGATCGTGAGGAGCGGTCCCGTTTTCGCTCGGAAATTGAAGCAGCGGCGCGGCTGAAGCATCCGCACATCGTGCAGATTTACGAAGTGGGCGAGCACGCAGGGCGACCCTACTGCGTGCTGGAGTACGTCGCCGGCGGCACCTTGCAACATGCCCTCGCCGGCCAGCCGCAGCAGGCGGAGACTGCTGCACGACTCATTCAGCAACTTGCCGATGCGGCCCAGCACGCTCACGAACAGGGAATCGTGCATCGGGATCTCAAACCCGCCAATGTGTTAGTTGAATCGCGATGCGAGGAGACAGGGAACAGGCGGCAGGAGACAGGAAGCAGCCTGACGCTGTCCCCTGTTCCCTGTGCCCTGTCTCCTGGTTCGCTCAAGATCGCCGACTTCGGCCTCGCCCGCCATCTCGCCTCCGACCACCAGCAGACGCACACCGGCGACATCGTCGGTACACCGGCTTACATGTCGCCCGAGCAGGCCGCTGGCCACAGTCGCGACTGTGGTCCGGCGACCGACATCCATGCCCTCGGCGTCATCCTGTACGAGATGCTCACTGGCCGGCCACCGTTTCAGTCGGCCAGCGTGCTTGACACGCTCGAACAGGTCCGCTCGCAAGAACCGGTTTCGCCGCGAGCACTGGCGCCGCGCACACCGCGCGACCTCGACACGATTTGCCTCAAGTGCCTGCAGAAGGAACCGACTCGACGGTATTCCTCCGCGGCAGCGCTTGCTGCTGATCTCGCGGCCTATCTCGATGGCCGGCCGATTGCCGCTCGGCCGGTGAGCCTTGCCGAGCGTGGCTGGAAAGCCGCACGTCGCAGACCACTCGTCACGGCACTAGCTGCTTCGATTGTGCTCGTCGCCGCGACTGGCCTGGGCGTCGGCATCTACCAATACAACCAGACTTTGGCCGCTCTCGCCACAACGGCCACGGCACTAAAGAACGAGCAAGCCGAGCGGAGTGCGAAAGAAGCCGCTCTGAAAGAGACGAACGAGTCGCTCGCCGACATCAAGGCATTCAGCCAGTTCGTGGTCAACGACATCGTTTCCGCTGCCCGTCCCGAAGGAAAGGAAGGGGGGCTCGGCATTGACGCGACCATTCGCGAAGCCCTCGACGCGGCCAGCCAGAATCTGCCGGTCCGCTTTGCCGGCCAGCCGCGAGCCGAAGCGATCGCCCGTCTCGACCTGGGCGAGACCTATCGTGCGATTGGCGAACCGGCGAAGGCGCTAGAGCATTTTCAAGTGGCTGCAAAAATGCGGCGGGAGCTTCTCGGGCCGAACCACGCCGCGACCATCGAAGCCGAGGATCGCCTCGGCTCTGCCTTGCGTGTGCAGGGAAAGGTGAAGGAAGCAATCACCTTGCACGAGCAGCTGCTTGCGAGGGCCGAGCGTGTGAAAGGGAAGGATTCACAAACGGCACTGGCCGTGCTGTACAGCCTGGTGAGCGACTACAGCGCGGATGGCCGCGAAGCCGACGCACTCCAGCAGAGTAAGCACCTGGTGGACGCGAGCCTTCAGCACTTTGGTCGCGATCACGAATCGACATGGAAGGTCCAGCATCAGCGAGCGATGCTTCTCTCGGAAGCAGGCGACTGGCGCGAGGCTTTGCCGATGATGGAGGAGGTCGTCGCAGCACGGACACGTGTGCTTGGGCCCGATGACCCCGCAACGCTTGCGTCGGTAACGCAACTCGCATCGCTATATCGTAAGCAAGGGAAGGACGACGAGGCTTTGAGGCGTATGCTCTTGAACCTCGACGCGATCACCGCAAAACTCGGGCCCGAGCACGTCCGCGCGCTGACCGTCAAGACGGCGATCGCCCAGATGTATTCGCAGCAAGGCAAGTTCAAGCAGGCCCTGGAACACGCCGAGGCGGCCCACGCCACTGCTCAGGCAAAGCTGGGCGAGTCGCATCCGGACGCGCTCACCATCGCCTCTGCCCTGGCCGATATCTATGAAGAAGCTGGCCGTCCAACGGACGCTTTGCCGCTGCTCGAATCGACCTATCGCCTCAGCAGCCAAACATTCGGTCTCGATCATCCCAGCACGCTGCGCGATCAGAGCAACCTTGCTTCGGCGTATCGCCAAAATGGGCGTTCGCAGGATGCGATTGACCTCTCGGTGCAGGCTCTCGCAAGCTTGCGCAAGAAGCTGCCGCCAACGCATCCCAAAATCGTCTGGGCTCTCAATAATCTGGGCCTCGCCTACAAGCAGGCGGGCCAAGCCGACCAGGCGCTGCCGCTCTATCAGGAAGTTATTGATTCGCTCACCGAGCGCTATGGCCCCGCAGCCGCGAATACGTTAACCGCCCGCAACAATTACGGCGGTGCGCTCCTACAGCTCGGTCGTCTCGATGAGGCCGTCGCCAATTCTGAAGAGACGCTGTCCATTTGCGATGAGAAGCTGGAGGCCAACCATCAAACGACCTTGATCGTCGTGCATAACTTGGGCGTGCTCTACCAGGCAGCCAAGCGAAGCGAGGATTCCGAGCGATTGTTCCGCCGGGCTTATGAAGGTCGCCAGGAACGCTTGGGGGTCAGTCATCCTGACACGCTCGAATCGCAGTATCGCCTCGCGGGCATTTACTTGCTCCGCAAGGATCTCGATCAGGCCGAACCGCTCTTGGTCGATTGCCAGGAGCGACTGGCGGCCGATCCCAAGACGGCTGCAGCGGCCGGTAACCTGCCCAAGAATGTAGCCGGCGCACTCGCGGTACTGGCCAAGGTCCGCGAGAATCCGGACTACACTCCGGTGGGCAGACCGGCTTCGACACCGACTACCAGCCCAACTCCTTGAGAAGTCGATCCTTGGAGGAGCGGTTCACGTCAGTTTGGTATATTTGTTGGTTTATTTGCGACGTGCGCCGCCGGGGGACGCTGGTGCTCAGACTTGAGATCGATGGACGTCAAGTGTCTGCCGTGCCGGGCCAAACGGTTCTCGAAGCGGCACAGGCAGCGGGGATAGAAATCCCCACGCTCTGCCATCATCCCGATTTGACGCCGATCGGTTCGTGCCGCCTCTGTCTCGTCGAAGAGCTCCGCCTGGGAAAGACGTCTGCCGCCTGCAAGCTGCCAGCGGTCAGTGGCATGGTGGTGCGGACCACGTCGCCGGCCTTGCTGCATGACCGTCGCTTCACTCTCAAGCTGCTGCTGGCGCGCTACGTCCACGACCCCGCCACCGACGCTCAGCCCAACGAACTGCTCCATTGGGCGCAGGTCTATGGCGTCGAGCCCGACTTCCTCCCGTCGCCGGAGTATCCCTACGACAGCGATCCGAGTCCGGTCTTGCGAGTCAATCTCAACCAGTGCATCCAGTGCCTCCGCTGCGTGCGGGCCTGCAACGAGGTGCAGGGGCGATTCGTTTGGCGTCTGGCGGAGCGCGGGCACGCGCAGCACATCACGCCCGGGCTCGGAACAACGATGCACGACGCCCGGTGCGAATCGTGTGGCGCCTGCGCTGCGTACTGCCCGACCGGTGCGCTCGCCGACCGGCATGCGCTCGGCGCCGAACCGCCGGACCGCATAGTGACCACCACCTGTGCCTATTGCGGCGTCGGCTGCCAGTTCGATCTACACGTGCGACGCGAGCGAATCACTCGCATCGCGTCCAATCCCAAGGCCCCGGTCAACGGAATGTCGCTGTGCGTGAAAGGTCGCTACGGGTTCGAGTACGTGCATCACCCCGATCGTTTGCTGCATCCGCGAGTCCGTCGCGCGGTCTTGGAGAACGGCAGCGTTTCTCCTCGCGAGGCCAAAGCTTCGCCTTGGGTCGAAGTCTCGTGGGAGGCCGCGCTCGATCTTGTGGCGCGGCGACTTGCTCGGATTCGGAGCGAGTCCGGTCCCGATGCGCTGGGCGTCCTTTCGTCGGCGAAATGCACGAACGAAGAAAACTATTTGATGCAGAAGTTTGCCCGGCAAGTGATCGGCACAAACAACATCGACCACTGTGCGCGGCTCTGTCACTCGTCCACCGTAGCAGGACTGGCGATGAGCGTCGGCTCGGGAGCGATGAGCAACTCGTTCGACGATGTCGCCCATCACGCCGCCGCCATGTTTGTCATTGGCTCAAACACGACCGAGCAGCATCCCGTCTTCGGAACGATGATTCGGCAAGCGGTCATCCGCCGCGGCCTGCCGCTGGTGGTCGCCGATCCCCGCCGGATCGACCTCGTGGACTTTGCGGCGTTGCACCTGCGCCAACGACCGGGCACAGATGTGGCACTGCTCAATGGTCTGGCACATTTGATTCTGGCGAACGGCTGGCACGATACGGAGTTCATCGCGGCGCGGTGCGAAGAATTCGCGCCGTTCGCAGCAAGTCTCGCCAGGTATTCGCCCAATGTGGTGGCTCAGATTACCGGTATTCCAGGAATTGACCTGGAGCGGGCCGCGGAAATCCTCGGACGCAACCGACCGCTGGCCGTCGTCTGGGCAATGGGAATCACGCAGCACACGACCGGCGTGATGAATGTGCTGGCGCTTGCCAACTTGCAGATGCTGCTGGGCAACCTGGGCGTCCCAGGGGGTGGAGTGAATCCGCTCCGAGGTCAAAACAACGTGCAAGGAGCGTGCGACATGGGCGCGCTTCCAAACATTCTGCCCGGGTATCAGCCGCTTGGCAATGCCGACACCGTCGCGGCATTCCAGTCGGCATGGGCCTTGGACGAAGAAGATCGCAACGGGCACTCGCCCTTATTCTCCAATGTTCCCGGCCTGACCGTGACCGAGCTGATCGAGGCGGGGGGCTGTGGAAAGCTCCGCGGACTGTACATTCTGGGCGAAGACCCTGCGATGACGGAGCCGGATAGCCACCGCACGCGTGCTTCACTGGCCGCTACGGAGTTCGTCGTGCTGCAAGAAATCCTGCCGTCGGAAACGGCCGCTTATGCCGACGTACTGCTTCCCGGGGCGGCGTTTGCCGAGAAGTCAGGAACCTTTACCAACACAGAGCGGCGCGTACAAATGGTTCGCCAGGCGATCGAGCCGCCAGCAGCGGCACGCGCCGATTGGCAGATCACGGCCGACCTTGCCCGGCGAATGCTGGACGCATCGGGGCGTCGTCCGATGGGGCCACGGGCCGGCTGGCAATATGGCTCCCCGGGCGAAATCATGAACGAAATTGCCGCGTTGACGCCGAGTTATGCCGGCATCTCGCTTGAGCGATTGGAACGCGGCGAGCGGTTGCAGTGGCCGGTGCCGTCGGCATCTCATCCTGGCACGCCGATTTTGCACGTCGATCGGTTCACCCGCGGACTCGGGAAGTTTCACGTGGTCGAACAGCTTCCGCCCCATGAAAGTCCCGACCAAGAGTACCCGCTCGTGCTGACGACGGGTCGCGTCCTCTATCACTGGCATGGAGGCGAGCTCAGTCGCCGCTCTCCGGCATTACTTGCAGCCTGCCCAGAGCCGCGGGTGGAAATTCACCCGGAGGACGCGCGCCGGTATGGCATTCGGCAGAATGCCTGGGTACTGGTTTCGTCGCGGCGGGGCGAAATGCGGGCTCGGGCAGAGGTGACCGACCGCGTTGCCGTGGGACTTGTCTTCGGCAACTTCCACTTCGCTGGCGAAGGGAACGTTAACAATCTGACGATTCACGCCCTGGACCCGGTGGCGAAAATTCCGGAGTACAAGGTGTGTGCGGTGCGACTGGCGACGTGCGATGATGAGGTGTGCGCGACTTAGCGAGTCAAGTGATGCTGCTCTATTACAATCCGGCATTTCTCGAACACGATACTGGCCCGCATCCAGAAAACGCCGGCCGGCTGATTCCGATCGCTCGGCAACTGCACAAAGTCGCCTGGCATTTCGATATCGTTCGGCCCGATTGGCAACCGGCCAGCGATGAGCGACTGGCACGAGTGCATCCGCCCGGATATGTGGAATCGCTTCGCGACTTTGCCGCACATGGCGGCGGTCACATCGAGGCCGACACGGTCCTATGCCCGCGTTCGCTCGACGTGGCAAGTCTGGCTGCCGGAGCCGTCTGTGACGCCGTCGAGCGCGTCGTTCGAGGACCGGAGACTCTGGCCTTCTGTCTGGTGCGTCCCCCCGGACATCACGCGCTGGCAGCTCAGGCGATGGGCTTTTGTCTGCTCGCCAACGTGGCCGTGGGGGCACGCGTCGCTCTCGACGAATTGGGGCTCGATCGCGTCCTGATCGTCGATTGGGACGTTCATCACGGCAACGGCACGCAGGACATTTTCTGGGAGGACCCGCGAGTTGGCTTCTTCTCCATGCACCGCTACCCGTTTTATCCCGGCACGGGAGCGGCCGACGAAACCGGCTCCGGGCCGGGCCTAGGAACGACGCTCAACCTGCCGATTGCGATGGGAACTTCCCGCCAGCACATCCTCGCCGAGTTCACGTCATCGCTCGAGCGATTCGCCGACAAGTTGCGGCCGCAGCTCGTCATCATTTCGGCCGGATTCGATGCTCATCGGCTCGATCCGATTGGCTCTCTTGGTCTGGAGACGGAGGATTTTGCCGCGCTCGCCAAAGTGGTAAAGGATGTCGCCCGCGTGCATTGCCAGGGGCGGATTGTGAGCGTGCTCGAAGGGGGATATCACCCGCAAGCCTTGGCGGACAGCATCGACGCACATTTGCTGGAGTTGGCTTCCGCTTCGTGATCCTGCTTGCGATAGCAATCAGGACGCTCCTTCGGGCGGCGAAACCATTTTCTTCACAACTACGACATCGCTAGAGATGCTGCGATCGAGGGCAAAGCCTCGTCGGTGGAACATCGAGAGCATCCGCACGTTATCGGGCGCTGTCTCCGCCGTCACTTGGCGCACGCCCCAACGCTGGCAGATCGTCAGGCAATAGTCGGTGAGGAGCGAGCCGACGCCGCGTCCTTGCCAGGCGTCGGCCACGAGCACGGCAAATTCGGCCTTCGTATGATCGGCATCGGCGATAAGCCGGCCGATTCCGACGAAGCGACGTTCACCTCCGATCGTCGTTTCAGCCACGATGGCAATCTCGCGGTCGTAATCGAGGATGCAGAAGCGGGCTGCCATCGCGTGTGTCGGCGACTTGAACAGGTACCGGAATCGCTGCCGCAGCGTCTCCGGCGAGCAACTTGCCACCAACCCTTGCCAAAGCGGTTCGTCCTCGGGACGAATGGGCCGCAAGAGAATCGGCGTACCGTCCGGCAGCGAAACAGATTTGATCCACTCTTCGGGATAGGGACGTATCGCCAGGTGCGAAAACGGCTCAGCACGGGCGTCCCGCGGTTCGTCGCCGAGGATCACGCGGCAGTCCAGGGCGATCACCTCGCTGGGCGTCACGAGCAGCGGATTGACGTCAATCTCGGCGATCTCCGGCAAATGGGCCACTAGGTACGAAAACCGCATCAGCGTTTCGAGGAGTTGTTCGACGTTGACCACCGGCCGGCCGCGGTACCCGGTGAGCAACGGCCAGGCGCGTAGCGATTCGAGCATCCGCATCGCCAATCGCTCGTTGAGCGGCGGCAGCTCGAGCGCGCGGTCCTGATAGAGTTCGGCTGTTACCCCTCCCGCACCGATCATGATGACCGGGCCGAACACCGGATCGCGCTTCATGCCCAGAATTGCTTCCACTCCGTGGACGGCAGTGACCATCTTTTGCACCGTCACGCCAAGGACATGGGCATCTGGCCGGAGTCGCCGGGCGGTGGCGACGATACGATCGAAAGCCTCACGAACGTCCGCTTCGCCGGTCAGATTGAGCACGACGCCGCCGACGTCAGTCTTGTGCGTGATTTCGGGCGAATGAACCTTGAGCACGACTGGATAGCCGATCTGGTCGGACAGCCGCACGGCTTCTTCAGCAGTTGCAGCGGCCCGCGGGAGACTGACCGGAATCCCATAGTCGGCCAGCAGCTCCTTGGAATCATCCTCGGAAAGTGTCTTCCCTTTCGCTCGCGCAACAATGGTGTGAAACCGGTTGCGAAGCTGCTCGGCATCCAGCGGGAAGCGAACGGGAACTTCGCGCGGCGTCTCCATCAGCACTTCGCGATTGCGAGCGTACTCGACCAGGCTCATGAACGCTCGAATCGCTCGCTCGGCCGTCGCATACGTCGGCACACCCGCGGCATGCAGCTTGGCGAGTCCCGCTTGTACGAGCGCACCGCCCATCCACGCGGCCAGCACCGGCTTGGCCCGTCGCCGAGCCGCCTCGATGACGGCATCGGCCGATGCAGAAGCGTCGGTCATCGCCTGCGGCGTCAGGAGCACGAGCACACCGTCCACGTTCGGGTCGGTCAGCACGAGCGACAGCGCGTCGCGATAGCGCTCCGGCGGAGCATCGCCCAGGATATCCACCGGGTTGCCGTGCGACCAAAACGGCGGTAACACGCGGCTCAACTGTTCGATGGTCGCCGCGTCGAGCGTCGCCAGCGTGCCGCGCCGTTCGAGGAGCGCATCGGTCGCCATCACGCCCGGCCCTCCGGCATTCGTGATGATCGCCAACCGGGGGCCGTGCGGTACTCGCTCGCGGGCCAGCAGTTCCGCGCAATCGAACATCTCGTCGATGTCAAAGACTCGCACAATTCCCGCCCGGCGAAAGGCCGCCTCATAGACCGCATCGACGCCTGCCATGGCCCCGGTGTGTGAAGCGGCCGCCTTCGCCGACGCGGCAAAGCGGCCTGCCTTGTACGCCACAATCGGTTTGTCGCGCGAGAGGGCCCTGGCCGCGGACATGAACGACCGCGACTGCGTAATCGACTCGATGTAAAGCACGACCGAGTCGGTGTGCGAATCGCCTGCCAGGTAATCCAGCAAATCGTCCAGGCCCACATCGAGCATGTTGCCGATGGAGAGGAAGTGCGAAAAACCGATTCCCTGAGCGTTGGCCCAATCGAGGATCGAGGTACACAGTGCCCCCGACTGCGAAACAAAGGCCACTCGGCCCGGCAGCGCCATTGCTCCGGCAAAGCTGGCGTTCAGGCCAATCGACGGCACCATGTAGCCCAAACAGTTTGGGCCGAGAATTCGCAGTCCGGGATATTTCGCTGCCGCCGCTTTCACCTGGTGCTCGATGGCCATCCCTTCCGCCCCAACCTCGCGAAAGCCGGCGGAGATCACCAGCACCGCCGACACGCCGAGTTGGCCGCATTGCTCGACGAGTCCAGGCACTGTGGCGGCGGGGGTTGCGACGATAGCCAGATCGGGAACGTGCGGCAAATCCGCCAGACCCCGATAGGCCGCAATACCCTGCACCGCTTCGCGCTTGGCATTGACGGGATAGACGACCCCGGCGTATCCGCGACCCACCAGATTCCGCAACAGCGTCGTGCCGACTTTTCCCGGCTGGTCGCTCGCTCCGATGACTGCGATCCGCTGCGGATGAAAGAACTTGTCGAGGTTCTGTATCGTCACATGAGTTCTCTTCTGTGTCGCCCGGAGTAGCTAGGGCGCGGATGATCTTTCGCGAGGTTACTTTTCCCCTTGGCAGAGTGTACCAGCCGGAGATAGGGCGTCGATAAGCCGGCGGCCGTGCTCTGGAAAGTATCGGCAGGTACCGCTCTGGCCGCGAGCCGCTACCGACACGACTCCGCCACCTCCGTCGGCGGAGCAGCGGCCAGTTCTCGCGCAGCAGAGGCATCGGCGGCACGCGGAATGCGCACGCGGAACTCGCTCCCCTGCCCTGCCCCTCCGCTGGTGACTTGCACCTGTCCGCCGTGCATCTCGACGAGTTCGCGTACGAGCGTCAGGCCGATGCCGAGGCCCCCTTGCGACCGGTCGAGCGAATGCTCGACCTGCGTGAAGAGGTCGAACACGCGGTTGAGCATCGGAGCGGGAATTCCCACGCCAGAATCGCGGACGCAGAAAACGGCGTGGCCGTTCTCTTCGGCCAGCGAGATGGCGATACGACCGCCGGGCGGTGTGTACTTGGCCGCGTTGTTGAGCAGGTTCGACAGCACCTGTGTCAGCCGGGCCCGATCGCCGGCAATCTGGATCGGATGATCCGGCAGCGAGACGGTCAGCTCGTGTGTTCCCTCGTCGATGAGTGGCTGACTGGTTTCGACTGCCGCGGGTGCTTGCTATGAAGTTGACGTCGTTGGTCAGGTCTTTCCAGGTGCTGGCGACGCTGCAGCAGCAGGTCGAAGTGACCGGAATTGCGCTCGTTCTTTCGATTAAGAAGCAGCAGGCTGCCGCGGCAACCTGGCTCTCCGAAGCCCACTTCCGCGACCGTGGCGTGGGGGACTAGGTCGGACAGCCGTCCAAAGACGCTGGGCGCTAATCGAGCTGAAGTTTCCGTTCGACCATTGCCAGGTAGTCTCCCGATAGGCGTCCCACCAGCTCCAGCACTCGTTCGACTCCGAGGACGAGGAATTCTTCCAGTAACTCCCGCTGCTGCTCCCGTTCGGTAGTGGGAGCTGCAATCTGCCGGCTCCGTTCCAATTCGCGGCTGGCAAGATGAATGAGCTTGCGATACACAGCCAAATCAGCGAGCAGCGCGAGCCGGGCTTGAATCGGATTCGCCGCCAGAAAGTTCTGCTGCCGCTCAATGCTCCCTTCGTCCCAGTCCCGATACTCGGCTGGAACTCCCTCGCGCCGCCATCGCTCCTTGACGGCCTGCAGCGATTGGCTGTAGCGCCCCATCACGTCCACCACCGCGTACTTGAAGGCGGCGTTGGTCCGCTCGACCGGCGTGCGCGACGTGCTCATCAAAATTTTGTAGTGCGTCTCCTTCGTCAGGCGGCTTTTGAGCAACAGGAAGTTCAGCTTCTGCCAGATCGCGCCGGGTGCCAGGAGGGGCATCCGCACCTTTTTAAGATGCTGCATCAGGATGCCCTGCGCGATGATGCCGCGCTGGATGTTCGACTGCCCTTCATAGATGGTCAGCACTTCGGCATCGCGCGAGCGCTTGCCGAGGCCGAGCCCTTCCTCGGGATTTTCCAGGTAGCCGTTGCCGCCGAGTGTTTGCCGAGCCTGATAGATCGCCTGCTGTGCGAGCTCGCTCCCATAGAGCTTGGCCATAGCCGTTTCGGTGCCGAAACGCGTCGGCTCCTCGGCATCGTTCATCGCGTCGAGCACCTTTTGGCTGCGACGAAAGACGGACTTCGCTTGGGCCACAGCATCGGCCGGCGCATGATCTCGCAACTTGCGAGTTTGCGCATGCAGCGAGTGGATCGCGTCCCGGAGCATCGCCTTGCGCTCACTCAGCTTCAGCCGTTGCCCGCTCTCGTCGAGCGCCGTCTTGCACTTGGCGATTGCCTCATCACATGCCTGCTGGATGTCTCGCGCGGAATGCAACGCGAAAAGGCTTGCCAGCTCCGCCTCGCTCTCGGCCACTTCCGCGAGCATTGCGGTCATCTTGTCCGACAGTTGCTGCCGGTCGCCGTCGGCCTGATCGACGAGGGTTGCCGCCTCCTGAATCAGCAGTCTGCCGACAAGCACCCTCGCTTCGAGTTCGCGTAAGGGATGGGCGATCATCGGATAGCGGGCGATCGGAATTCCATTCTGGTTCCGTTGCTGCGAGTATTGCTGCGCGATTTCCAGTGCTGCTTCGGCCGTGCCGACCCCCATCGCGCCGACGAGGAAGCGCGTCACATCGAGCGTGCCGAGGAGCTTGGGATACATATTCTCGCCGGGCGTCCCGAGCACGCAGCAATCGGGAACAACGACGTCGCGTAGATCGAAATTGCCGTTGTTAACCTCTCGCAAGCCGGTCTTGTTCCATTCGCCCCCGGTATGCCGAATGTTCTCCTCGCCGATCCGCCCGCGCGGCACCAGAAAGCAGTGAAAGACGCGATCCTTCGGTGGCTTGGCCGGATCATCGACGGCAAAGACGAGCAGGAAGTCGGCGCCCCGATGGACGACGTTGCCGGCGGAATCCAAGACGCGGGCCGCGTTGCCGATGAACTTCTTGTCGCCGTTCAGACGATAGACCGCTTGCCCCCCCTCCCCTATCTCTTTGACGAACGTCGTCGTCATGCTGCGCGGATCGGAGCCGGCGTTCTTCTCGGTCAGAGCGAAGCCGTAGGTGAAGATGCCGCGATTGAGGGCATTGAGCCAAAACGCCTGCTGCGCGAGCGTGCCGACGCGATAAATCGTTTGGGCGGAGAGCCCGGTGCTCACCCCCATGAACGTTCCAATGCCGACGCCGCCGAGGCGCGCGGTCGCTTGTGCGGCAATTCCCATCGCCCGGGCGTGGCCATTGCGGCCGAGTTGCTTGAGAAACTCTTCCTGCGCTTGCCGGCTGCTTCCCCGCGCATGATCGAGACGTGAAGGAGCATCCGCAGCGATCACGCCGGAGCGAACAAGTTTGGCCGCAAACGTACGGGCGTACGCCCAGTCTGGAATCGGCACGCCGCTGACGAAAATCCCTTCGTCCACCATCGCCCGCAAGACAGGCAGCGGGGGCATTTTGGCCCGGTCCCATTCCAGAACCCGCTCGAGCGGCGCTTCGCGAGCGACGATCGCCGCCAGCCGCCGGGCATACTCCGCGTGTGCCGGGGAAAGGTCGAGCAGCGATCCTGCCGCGGCGAGATTCGCCCGTGCGTCGGACACTGCATAGTCGAGATTGACGACGCTTTCCGGGTCATTTTCGATTGGGGTTTCAGATTCCGACTGTGAAAGCATGTTATCCACCTGGAGAATCCGAACGGCTGTCAAGTGCGAGCGCCTGCGGCGACTGCCGCTTCAGTTTCGGACAGATTTGGCGTCGGGCAACGGGGCAAGTCGGCAGCAGCGAAAGGGTTAGGCCGGGCAAACCGCTCGGTCACCGGTTTGCTCATGGCGATTAGCTCGTCGAGCTTCGCTTGCATCCGCTTGCGGAATTCAATCAGAAGTTGCTCGGAAAGCTCCGTCGAATCGCCCCGGTGTTGCTCCAGCCGCTCGCGAATGTTGATCGGTTCGCCGCAGCGCAAAATGACCTTACGCCAGCCCGCGGCAACCGGCATCACGTTGCGCAGGCCGTCGAGCGCCGTAAAGTTCACCAGATCGCGTTTCGTCCGTTTGAGCGTCTCGGCAATTTGTTCCTGGGTCAGCGTTTCCGTGGCATAGACCTCCGCCTGGAAGGTGTCGAGCCGGCGAATTTCCGCGACGAGCTTCGTTTCTTCCTTATACCGGCGGAGCGAGGGATCGTTCGGTTCCGTGCGTTTTGCGGGCCGGAGCAGTTTGATTTCCTTCTCGTACGAACGGAGCTGAGCGGGCAACTCTCCGGTGCGTACACCGTAAGTGGTGCGAAGCCGCTCCAGCAATTCGTCTTGGAACTCGTGCTGTATCGCGAAGAAGGTGCGCGGAGTGACTTCGACTTGTGCCCGGGACGAGCCGAGTGCCGACAACTGCCTGACAAGGATCTGTCGTTGCAGCTGGAAAAGGCGATCCTCCAGCCTCGCCTGACGATCGCTCGCAAAATCGAGCTTTCGTTCAATCAGGCTAATTTCATTGGCAAGTGCCGCGCTCACGTCCTCGACGAAGAAGTACTTGCTGAGCATGGGAACGGCATAAACCGGCCGAGTATCCCCCGCGTCGATCAGCTCGCGGCTGGTGCGCAGGCTCATGTCGATGATGCCGCCGAAGATCGTTTGCACCTTGTCGGCGGTCCAATGCACACTCCCCTCTGGATGCAGCAAATTGCCGTGTCCCTTTTTCACCCAATCGATGGCGTACTGTTTCGCTTCGTCCTTGCCGTTGGGGGCGTTGGAGATCAGGTTGTTGCGGAGCCAGAATCGCTGCATGAACGGGTTGGCGTTGACCGTTCCATACCAGGCCCAGTGGGCCATCCTGGGCGAAACCGCGTCGGCAAAGTACTTGTCGAGACTCCAGTCGGTCCAGAACTCGGGATGATTTGGGCCGATGAACGCCGCCGTGCCCGGGTTGATAAACTGTTTGAATCGGGCGATCTCGCTCGCCGGAAAATCGACTTCCAGCACCTTGGCCGTGCTGCCGGGATTCGGAACGTCCCCCACCAGCGGCAGCTGCCAAGCCAGGGGCAGCCGCCGCAGACCGGGAACGCCCTGCAAAATGAGATAGCGATTCACCGGGCCCATCATTCCCATGACGAGCCGGCTCGGGATCGGTTTGGCGAAGTCTTTCGGATTGAATCCTGCCATTTGATTGCCCGCCGTTATTTCAGCCAGTTCGCGGGATTCGCATACAGACTCTCGATCAGATCGGCGTAGTGCTCCTCGATCCGGCGTCGCACCGGCTCCTCCTTGCCCGTCAGCGTCCCTTGCTCGATCGAGAGCGGCGGAATGATGGCGAAATGGCGGATCTTCTCGAACACACGCCCTTCCGAGTTTACATACTGCTTGATCTCCTGCTCGATCAGCCCTTTCACGAGCGGGCAGGCGTGAAAATCGTCGCCCAGACGCAGCCCCTCCTGGCCGGCACGAGATTTGATTTCCTTGAAGTTCAGTGTGACGAGAGCGACGAGTGCCGGCCTCTTGTGGCCGAAGACCACGCCGTGCTGAACCAGCTGGCAAGCGTCGAATCGCTCGCTGACTTCGGTCGCGCCGACGTTTTCTCCGTTTTCGAGCACGAGCACGTCGTCGCACCGCCCCTTGAGCCGCAGGAACTTGCCGTTCACAAACTCGCCGACATCCTTCGTGCGATACCAGCGAACTCCCTGCTCGTCGGTGATCCACGCCTTGGCGGTGGCACTCGGCCGATTCAGGTAGCCCGACGCCAGGCACGGCGCACTGATCAACAATTCGCCCGTCTCCGGATCAAGCCGCGTGTGCACATCAGGGGCCATCGCGGAACCGACCGTGCCGTTCATGTAATCGACGCCAAACTCGCCCAGCCGATTGATGAATACGGGGCAATTCGTTTCCGACGAACCGTACCCTTCGAGGATCGGGATTCCCAGTGCCCAGAAGAAAGTGTCCGTCTCGAGCGGCAGCGCAGCCCCGCCACTGATGAAGACGTCGAATTTCTCCTGCGCGAACTGCGTCTTGATGATGCGGCTCATTTTGCTGCGGACCGGAGCGAGCATTTGATAGAGCAGCATTGTGAGCGGACGGTACTTCCCTTGCACGCGGCAGCGGAGGTGCCGCGCCGCGTTTAGGGCCACGAGCTTGGCAAGCTTCCCCTTCATTCCCCCCTGATCCATGTTTCCCAGGATTCGCTTGCGGAGTTGGCTCAGGATTTTGGGAACAGTGGGCTCGATGCCGAGGGCGTTCTCGCGATGGTCGCGACCCATCGACTCGCGGAACTCCGGCGTGATGTTGTTCGACTTCTTGTCCAGCTCCGCGGGATAAACGCCGATTGCCGGAGAGGTCGCCACCGACTGCCCGATGCGCATTGGGAACGCGTGTGCGCGCTCCGGAAGAGAGCTAAAAACGTGTGGTAGATCCGATTCAGTTTTCGCCTGATGAAGATTTACGAAGTCGATAATCCCGGACCGGGCGACCATCCGCAGGTTGTGCAGCGTCGCGCCATGGCTGCAAAGTACCCCCTTGGGAGCACCGCTGGAGCCTGACGTATAGACAATGTTGGCGATGTCCTCCGGAGCGCGCGTCGAGATCATTTGCCGCGGCGGATCCGGCCCCGCGAAGATCTCCGCAGCCGACTGCACAAGCGAAGCGAAGCGGGCAAACTTCGGCGGAATCGAAACGGGGTTGATCGTGATGATTTTCTGAAGTTCGAGTGTCGATTCGTACGCGTCTTGCTCCTCATGCCCTTCGACGAGAAACGGGGCGTCCATCACTTTGAGCAGCTTGTCGAATTGCTCCTGGTTCTGGACGACGACGATCTTCGCCCCGGAGTCGATGAGGCAAAATCCGGTTCGCTCGGCCGTGTTCCGGACATAGATATTGACGACTTCGCCGTCGGCATCCCATACCGCCGTTTCAAAGGCCGGCCAATGCGGGCCATCGGCTGCGACAATCGCCACGCGCGTCCCCGCGCGCACGCCAATGCTACGCAGATAGTGAGCGATCTTCTGCTCGCGCCTCTGAAACTCGGCAGCCGTCACGCGCTCGACAGGCCTTTGCTTTTCCCCTTCTGTCCACTGTTGAATGACCGGCTGTTTGAGATGCGTCAGGTCGGGGTTCAAGTCGGCGTGGAAGTGAAACGCCTCGGCCACGTTGTCGAACATGGCGTATTGCAGGGGATCGAAAATGATCCGAGCGCCGAGACTCGGCTTGCCTTCCGGTTGGCCATGTTCCTTAGCTCGTGCCGCGCGATACTTCGCAACAATCTCGGAGCAGCCCGATTCAAGTGTATTTGTGCCAACCGCCTGAGGCATGGTGGAAGCGTCCTGCGGCGAATTTGCCGCGTGTACAAGCTGGGGCGCTCGTGACGACGATTCGCCGAATTTGAATGCCCCCGTCTCCGAGCTTAGAGCCCAGGGCGCCACTGGCTCTTCGCGCAGATTCCGGTCCGGTACGGCAGGAATTCAGGCGAGCGCCTGAACACTCCCCCGCCCTTTGGTGGAGGCAACAGTTCCCAAGGATGATCGGAAACGCTGCCGTTCGCGGCCATTGTAGCCACGGCGAATGCCGGATTGCGAGAGCGGGGAAAACGGCCGAATTCGATCGCTTAGCGAGGAGGGACGAAGCGGCCTATTTCAGTACGAGATCGGGAATGGCAAGTTCTCCCTCGGCAGGCACTTCCACGGTGACTTCGACATTGAATGTCGGGGGAATGATTCCGGTCCGAAAACGCTGCTCGTCGGTCAGCGGCGTGTAGGCGGCGGCGGTGACAACATACTTCCCCGGCGGAATACGCTCGGTGAGGAAGCTGCCATCCTCGGCGGCTGCCTGCGAAGAATACGTCGTACCAAAATCCCGGTCGAAGGGGCCCTTCACGGACGTGGTCCCTTGGACCGAGATGAGAATGCCCATCAGCTTTGTGCCGGCCGGGCCCACTGCCCTCCCCCGCAGGCGCGCCCCTTTGTCGCGAACATAGCGAATCGCCTTCGTTTCGCCCGACTTGATCTCGAAGAACTCGCGGTCCAGCATCCCTCCAAATCCCAGTTCGCCGATCCGGCTCGACACCTGGCGGCAGAACTGGTACTGGCCCGGCGGGAGCGCTGGCAGAGATAGTTTGCCCGGATTGCTAATGGGGACTGCACGCGACGCTTGAAGTCCTGCAAATTCCGGCCGCTCGTGCGTGAGCAGCTGATAGAAGACGCTGCTCTCCTGATTCGCGCCGTCGATATTCAGTTCAATGTCCACCCGCGCCGGCTCGGGGAGTCGGATCGTCAGGTCGCCGCTGGCAGGAATCTCCGCCGGCCAGGCGTCAAATGCCACGTGCGAGACGGCCAGGAACTTCGCTTCGCCCGCGGGGATTTCGAACCGTCCCTGATCGTCGGTCTTCACCGGAACGGCGTCGGCGCTTTCCGCCGCGCCAGCCGCCAGGTTCAAACTCGAAGGGCCGATTGCAAACACCGCAGCGCCCGCGAGCGGTTTGCCGGCGTGGTCCAGAACGCCCCCCTTCACCATTCGCCCGCGTTTCAGGCGGATCACTACTTCGATCTCGCCACTTCCTGCGGGCGGGGCGGACATGATCACCGGCTGCGGAATGTAGCCATCGGCGACGACACGTGAGGTCCAGCCACCGTCATGCCACTCCACGCTTGTCGAGAACGAACCGTCCCGGCTACTAGAGCGGTGTTCGAAGTAGCCCCAGCTCACTTTGACGGGATTGGTCGAGTCGATCCGGCCACCTTGCACGAACATCCGCTCGATGGGCTTCCCCGTTTCGTCATCGACCGCCTTGCCGCGGATTTCAACCCTTTCAGATGTCGTCTTCGGTTCGGCAGCTGCCGGGGCTGCTGCTGCCCCCGGCGCCGCACCGGGAACTGCACCGGGCTTCGTCACTTTGATTTCTCCCAGATCCAGGCTGGCGGGTTTCTGACCCGGCACTTCGGGATCAACCTTGAACTGCACCGACGCGGCGTAGTTCGTGAAGCCCGGCGCCGAGACAAAGAGCTGATAGTTCCCCGGCAACATGTTCTCGATCGTGAAAGTGCCGTCCTTACTCACGGGCTGCTTGTCGCGAAACAAAAACGGCCCCGCTAAGCTCGCCCTTAACTCACTAAACGCCTTCCAGGCCGCATCGTCGCCGGGAAATCCAATATGCGGCGCGGTCGGATGGAAGTGATACGTCACCCCTTCCCAGGCATCGAGGCCAGTGAGCTTCCCTTGGACGGTCCGTCCCTGGCCGCCGAGGAGCACCGCGGTCGGCCCAGTCGTCCCAATTTTGGCATGCTGGAACATGCCGTTCAGGATCATCTCGCTTGCCGAAGAGTCACCACTGGAAGCCTTGATCGGCAGCGAGATCTGCGTCTGGCCCGGCAAGAGCTTATCAAATGAGAATTTCCCCTCCTTGTCGCTCTTCGTCCGTGCATAGCTGGCGATCATGCCCGGATACCCATAGTCGTCGCGATGGATGCTCATCGTCACGTCCCGTTCGCCGCCAGGTTTGTCCTTCCAGAGCACCTGCCCGGCGATGCTCCCCCAAGGTTGCAACGTCACCTCGGGCGACTTTTGCCAAACGTCGTACGCCAATTCGCGGACACCCGATTCGTGAACGATCAAAACGGCTGCCGGATCGTACTCCATCGGCAGGTGAAAGCGGCCGTCATCATCGGTCTTGACGAATGTCGGCCGGCGCCAGCGGTCGCCCGGCTTATCGGGCAGCGGCTCCCCGTCGCCCCGAATCTTGCCCCCTTCCCAAACGATGTCCTTTTGAGCCAGACCAAGCGCCACGGTGGCTCCCGCGGCCGGCTTGCCGTCCGGCGTCAGCACGCGGCCGGCGACTCCTTTGTCCTCCGTCAATTGAAACACGATGTGTTGCCGCCCCTTCGCTTTCAGTACCGGCCAGGCGACTTGCGGAGCATAGCCGTCCGCTTCCACACGAATCGCCATCTCGTCATACGCCTTGTCGAGTGGCCAGGTATAGTCACCCTCCTTGCCGATCCGGCACGTGTGAGGCTGCCAGTTGATGACCGTTCGGCCTGTGCGCTTAACGTAGTCCGCGCTCACCGAACCGCCGTCGATCCCGGCGATGACGCGGAATTCTGGAATCCCCTTGTCTCCCTTTAAGTTGAGTACCGAGATGCGAATCCCATTGGTGCGAGCTTCGATCTCTTCAGGAGTCGGATCACGCTGCGCGGGCTTGGCATCTGCGGGTTTGTCTTTGGTTGGCTTGTCGTCTTCCGGAGTGATTGCCACGCTCCTATCCTCGGGCGATTTAGCCGGTACACTCGCAGGTGCATCGGGCTTTGGAGGGGCGGCTCGCAACATGGCCAGCGGCGCCACCGTCCCGGCGACGAGTAGCGCCGCCAAGCCGACTGCGGCGGTGGTGAGAGCTGCCCGGCTGCGGCGCGGATCGAGAATGCCGCGGACGCGATCTTCGAGCGCCCCGCGACGAGCCATGGGGACGGCGACCAGCGACGACAGTCGCGGGTCGGTGAGGCTACGGGCCAAATGCATCAGTTCTTGCGCATAGTCGCTCGCCTTCGCACCGGAGGAAATCACGAGGTCGTCGCACGCCTGCTCGCGCTCGATCCGCATTCGCCGGGTGGCATACCACACGAGCGGATTGAACCAATACACGGAGCAAGCGGCGTGGGCCAGCAACTGCGTTAACCAATCCCAGCGGCGAATGTGCGCAAGTTCGTGCAGCAGCACCAGACGCCGCCGCCCCTGTGGCCAAACATCCGCATCCGCCGGCACCAAGAGCACCGGCCGCAGAGCGCCCCACGTTAGCGGCACGAGAGCAGCCTGGCTTTGCCGCAGTCGCACATAGCGGCCAATCCGCAATTGCTGGCACAATTCGCCAAGCAACGTCAGCCAGCTTTGCTCGGAAACGGGGGTCGATCGAACATGCAGCCAAGTCAGTTGCCACAATCCGACTGCGAGCGGCACGAACGCAATCATTGCTCCCAAGAGCCATACGGGTGCCACCCAAGAATGCGTGCTTGCGCGAGTTGCTTGCTCGCTTGTCGCAACTGCGATCGGCTGCGGTACTTTCGCGCTGGCAGACGGCGGCATCTCGGCGGGGGTAATCGCGACGAGCGGCTGATCGAGCGGAGCCGCCGATGAGATTTCAGAGGAAACGCCGACCGACGAGGCTAGAGGAGTCTTCGTGGCTTCCACACTGGCAATCTCCGGCAGCACGGCAATCTCAGGCAACCAGGTCACTCGCCATGCCGGAAGCGCCAGCGAAAACACCGGTAACGCGAGCAAGCTCAAAACGCCGAGCGACCACGCCAGATGCCGCCAAGCCGCGCTCGCCCGCGTCAGCAACATCGCCGCGCCGGCAGACAGAAGCATGATGGCGGCACTCTTGAAGGCCAGATCCACCAATACCATGAAAAGCCAGGGCAAGAATTCGGTCATAGTTAGCGACCTTCCATTCGGGCTTCTTCAATGAGCTTTCCAATACGACGAAGTTCCTCTTCCGACAGATTCGCATCCGAACCGGCAAGCAGCGCGGCGACCCCTTTTTCCAGCGAGCCTTCGAAAAACGTATCGAGCACCCTGCGGAGAGCGGACCGCCCGACTAGCGCCCGCCGCCGCGTCGGCGCGTAGATATAGCGACCCGCTTCGCGCCGATGCTTCAGATGCCCCTTTTCCAGAAGAATCGCGAGCAGCGCCCGCACCGCGGAATAGCTCGGCGGATCGGGCAACTCGGCATGCACGGTGGCGGCCGAAGCCTCGCCGCGGGCATATACGATGTCCATGATTTGCCGCTCGCGGCGGCTCAAGGCATGCGAAGAAGGCTTGCTCATAACTGCTAAAATATTAGCAGCACGAAATCGCAGTCAAGAGCGCGATGCTAAAGAATTAGCAGGATGTTACAAAGGTCGAGCCTGGTGCGTGTGTGCCGTCAGCCGCAGCGTATGATCCTGAGCACGCTCGGTGGGCCAATCGACTAGGCCAAACAGCTGCTGGCGATGACTCAGGCCGGCCCGAGTCTCCCATCGCGATGCAGCAATGGGATAGCAGTGAAAAGCACCAAGCGCGCCTCAGGCTTTCCTGCGAGGCTGCTCGAAGAACGCGAAAAGAGTGCCCCGCAATCCATGCGGGGACTTGAGCTGTGAATCCGTTCTACTTGTTCTTCCCTGAAAGCGGCTACCGATAGCGGCGGCAGCAGTACCACATCCCATTGGCGCCCTTCGCGTATCCGACGTCAACCGTCGCCATTCCGCTGTTGGCATAGCAGCAGACGCTATAAGCCGCTGCTTGGGACGTGCCGCAACCGCACCCTTCGTAGCCCCGGTTGCCGCCCCAGTGTCCGACTCGGCCGCAGGCGGCCATGATGTTCGCGACCCCTTGTGCGGTGCTTGTGCTGTGCCCCGCCGGTGCGGCTTGCACGGACGAGGTGGTGGTGTATCCGCCGCGTGAACGCCTGAGCCGGGCTTCTGCCGTGTTCGAGGCCAGAGCGACGAGCAACAATCCGCAAACTAACAAAACAATCCGTTTCATTCGATCGACTCCATTAACTGAAAATACATGTCCCTTTAGCCAGTGAGGTTGAAGTGGCTACATGACTCGCTCCTTGCTTCGATGGGTGAGTGAGATCGCACGCGCGAGGCACTAGACCGGCTCGGATGCGAAAACTGAAATGCAGCACGCGAAGGTGGGACGGTGCGTGCCGAACGTTGCCCAGTGCTCAGCGGTGGGACGATTGCGTGTCGTTGGACCAGGCAATCGGGCTGAGCTTCGTTGCGGAGGAGATTAGGTCCCCAACGCACCCGGGCGACCAACATGGTAGTGACAATCTCAGTCCACGGAAGGCCCCGCGACCATCTGTCGCGCTAGTCAACTAGGGCAGAAAAACAGCGAAAATCTCGGTCAATTACCCTGACCCTGGAGATGGAGGGGCAATGGAAACGCCTGTTGCTCCACTGAATTGCCGCACAGGTCCCGGGCAGGACGAAGCGACGAAGGCGGTGCGAAAAGATGCGTCGCTTGGAGTGGCGACACGCGACAAGATTGCGGACGATCGCTGCGAGATTCCAAAAGCTTAGAACAGCGGAGGGCACGAGATTCGAACTCGCAACCCCTTGCGGGGCATCACATTTCCAGTGTGACCGCTAGCCATTCGCTTACCCTCCGAAGCTCGCCGTGCGTTGCACCGCAAGCCGATGCCCTTTGTAACGCGCGCAAGCCGACTTCGGCAAGGACGAGGGGCCTGGCTTCCAGGTTCGCAGGCACGAGGAATCACGGCTACAATCGGCGGCTGCGACAAGCGTCGCTGGTGCCTGGTTGTTCGCAGGGAGCCACATCGTGACTGCAATTGCATCCGTTACGCCTGCCGAGCGGCAGTGGTATATCGTCGGCCGCTGGCAGGAGTACGAAGGGGAAAGCCGGGCAAACCTGCTGCGAATCGTGGCGATCGGCGCCCTGTACACCGTGCAGCTTGTCCACTTCTATGCCTTTTCGGCCCGGAGCGCCGTGGACGTGCTGTTTCATCAGCGGGCGACGGCCATCGCGGTCGCGTGGACGATGGTCGCACTCGCCGTGATGCTCTGTCTGCGACGGCAAGTGTTTCCTGCGGCGCTCAAATATGTCGTGGCGGCGTGCGATTTGGCGCTCTTGACGAGCCTCGCCGCGCTGGCTGCCGGGCCGCACAGCCCGCTAGTACTCGCGTTTTTCGTGATCGTTGTGATCTCCGGCCTTCGATTCAGCCTCGGACTCGTCTGGTTCAGCACGATCGGGTCGATGCTTTGCTACTGGCTGCTCGTGGGGATCGCCGATGGTCGCGATAGCCGGTGGTTTGATAACAAACACGCAGTCGCTCCCGTCGAGCAGCTCGTGACGCTTGTGAGTCTCGCACTTACCGGCGTTGTCGTCGGTCAGGTGGTGCGGCGGGTGAAGGGACTGGCTGCCGAGTATGCCGAGCGACTGGCAGCAATACAACGGAAGGCGGCCTAGCGTGACGACGTTGCATCGCGACTACACGTTTCTCGGCACGACGCAGAGCCTTTGTCCGGAGTGCCTGGCGGTGGTGCCGGCCAAAATCATCAATCGCGCCGGCCGCGTCTATTTCCGCAAGACCTGCCCGGAGCACGGGACGCGCGACGACTTCATCTGCACCGACGCAGCCCAGTACGACCAGATGGCGTTCGCCCTCCCCGCGAAGATGCCAGCGGTGTTCGGCACCGAGCCCGACAAGGGTTGCCCGCTCGATTGCGGCCTGTGTACGGAGCACGAGCAACACACGTGCGTCGGCGTGCTGGAGATCACCTCGTCGTGCAATCTGACCTGCCCGATGTGCTATGCCGGCAGTTCACCCGGCGGAAGGCACCTTTCGCTCGCGGATTGCCAGCGGCAGATCGACCGGCTGGTCGAGGTGGAGGGGCGAGCTGAAGTGTGCCAGCTTTCAGGAGGCGAGCCGACGATCCACCCGCAGTTTCGCGAGATTCTGGATTATGCTCTTTCGCGCGAGATCGACTATGTAATGATCAATACGAACGGCATCCGTTTCGCGCGCGATCCGGCGCTCGTGGAACTTGCCGCCTGGCACAAGGATCGACTGGAAATCTACTTCCAGTTCGACGGCCTGACTGACGACGTGTTTGTAAAGCTCCGTGGCGAGCCGCTGTTGGAATCCAAACTTGCGGCGCTGGAAGCACTCGGCAAGGCGGGCGTCCATGTGACGCTCGTCTGCACGCTGCAAGGTGGTGTGAACGACGAGCAAATGGGACCGCTCGTGGAGTTTGGCCTGGCTCGGCCGTGGATCACGGGGATCAGTTTCCAGCCGGCGACGTATTCCGGTCGGCACGTGCTGCCAGAAACGTTGGAGCGGCGGATCACGTTTCCCGACGTGATTCGCGGTGTTGCAAAACAGACCAAAAGCCTCTTTCGCGAAGACGACTTCTTGCCGCTGCCGTGTGCGCATCCCAACTGCCATCAGATCGCCATCGCGTATCGTCAGGGCAGCTCGGCGATTCCGGTGACGCGGTTTATTGACGCGCGGGCCAATCTCGATTTGCTCGCGAATGGCATCAGTTTCACGCGGGCCAAGTCGCGGGATTTGATCATGTCGTACCTGGGAAGGCAGGCGTGTTGTGGGGGGAAGTGTGGACCAGAGCGAGAGGGGGAGATGGGAAGAGAGGGCGAGGGTGCCAACGGCAATGCTTTGCCCTTGCTCGTCTCCCACTCTCCCCCTCCCCCACTCTCCCCTTCATCTGCCTCCGACGACTTCTTCTCCCGCGTGCTCAATCAACAGCTTGGCGCCGAAAATCTCTTCCGTATCACGATCACAAGCTTTCTCGATGCGTACAACTTCGACGTTCGCCGTGTGATGAAGTGCTGCACGCACCATGTGCTCCCCAGCGGACACGTGATTCCGTTTTGTGCATACAACGTGCTCTATCGCGACGGGCACGTGCCGCTGCCGGAACTCGTGCGAGTGGCCGGTTCCCTTGCCGACGCTGCCCTGGCCGCTGCTACCGACTAGCCGTGTCCAACCAACCACCTCAACCCGATTCTCCTTTTGCCACTTGCTCGGCATGTGGAGCCAGTCGCCATCCGCAAGGGCGGTTCTGCTGGCTCTGCGGCAGCGAACTTCCGGCACTCGTCGCACCTGCCAAGGAAATCCTGGAAATCAAGGATCAGGACGAGATCATCGCCGCCGAGGTTGTCGGCATGTCGCCCGCACAGCAGCGACTGCTCACCTGGCTCGCCGTGGTCGTCGTCGCGGTACTTGGCTTTGGCGTAGCGGTGTCGCAGGATTGGATCGTCGCGACGATTTACGCTGTCATCGTCCTTCCCACGTTGCTCGTCGTGCTCATCGGTTCGACGGCTGCTCGTACTCGTGGCCAGCCGTGGACGCCGGGGAAAACCGCGGCCGTCGCAACGACGACACTGGCGGGCACGGTTCTGACGACCGTCATCGTCGTAGTTGTGACGCTCGCTGTTCTCGTACTCGTCATCTTTGCGATGTTCATCGCTCTCATCCAGCAGTGCTTTGAGGCACTAGGTGGAGGGAGCTAGTGAACCATGATCTCCGCTACGCCCTGGTGATGCTGGCGGCACTGACGGTGCTGAGCGTGCTGCTGCGCCGGTGGCAGGCGAAACTGCCGCTCTTGTGGTGGCAAAAGCTGGGTCTGGGAATCGGCGGCTTTTGCGGGGCGATGATCGGGGCCAAGCTGCCGTTTGCCCTGGCCGACTGGGATGGCTTGGCCAGCGGCGCGACGTGGCTCGCCGACGGCAAGACGATCATGTTCGGCATCGTTGGCGGCTACTTCGGCGTCGAGGTCGCCAAATGGACGCTCGATATTCGGATCAAGACGGGCGATACGTTTGCGGTCCCTGTCGCCGTGGCAGTTGCCATTGGCCGACTGGCGTGCTTTGTTGGCGGCTGCTGCTATGGGGCACCAACAAGTTTGCCTTGGGGTGTGCGGTTCGATTCGCCCGAAGGTAAGCTGGTTCGGCATCCGACACAGCTCTATGAAGCGGCGTTTCACCTGGCGATGACGGGAATCCTGTTCGCGCTCCAGCAGAAAGGGCTCTTCCGCGGTCAGCTCGTTAAGCTCTACATCCTCTCGTATCTCGGCTATCGCTTCCTGACCGAGTTCATTCGCCCCGAACCGCGATTGTGGCTAGGGCTAACGGGCTATCAATGGGCCGCACTCGCGCTTGCTCCCGTGTTCATCGGGCTCTGGATTCTCGACAGCCAACGCCTGCAACAGCCGCAGCTGGCATTTGAGCCCAGTCACGCCGGATCGGCGAAACCTACCGACGAACCGCGGTAAGCCGCTGGCGGTTCGTGCTGTGCGGATCGCAGGTGAGAACCTCGATCACGCGTCCCTGGTGCATCCGCTGGGATTGGCGAACGAGCGATGGATCGTCGGGGACGATCGAGAGCTTGAACGGCCGCCGGCTGGAGGGCTTGAGGCCGGTTGTGAACGACAGGTCGAGCCGTTCGGAGGGCTCCAGATGATAGAGCAACGCCTGAAAGAGCCGCTCGACGGAAAGATCGGTGATCACGTTCACCGCCTGCGAACCGGTGACGGCTTCGGTTAGTTCGGCGATCGTTTCCGCACCGGCTTTGTTTACGACATCGGCGACGAAGTCGGGCTGTTGGCCCGAGGCGCGACCGATGAGCGGAATCGTCGGCAGATCCTTGGGAACCTGGTCATAAACGAACATACGTCCCGACGCGGCCAGCGCCCGGAGCACGAGGAACGGATCGCCGGCAAACTTGGCGAGCCCCTCGCGCGGCAGCACGAGCATCTGCGTATAGACTCGCCCGCCGCCGCGGCCGCTGTACTCGGCCCCGGAAAGCGTCGTGAGCGAGATGCAAACGCGGCTGTCGGACAGGCCGTGGCAATTGACGCTCGTCGCCCCCGGCTCATTGACCCACATCGAGTCGTGCGCCGGTCCCCAGCCGGTCAGCTCCTTGGCCAGTTCCTCGGTCACGCCGGATGAGCGCGCAGCGAGCTGATAGCCATCCAGCCGCTCGCTGCGGACCGACGTGAAAATTGCTTGTTCCAGTCGCATAACCCGGCGGGGATCAGGGGGCAGAGCGTAGGGTGCATGAGCACTGCGAAATGCACCATCCAAACCAGGGTGTATTTCACTGCGCTCATACACCCTACCGACTTTCCAGTCCCGCCGGGCCGGCGGGATCTACTTCTCCAGTTCCTCCAGCAGCCACTTGAACGGATCGACGATGCCGCGGGGCTCGACCCGCAGCGGCACGTGGACGCGGCCATGCGGCTCATTGCGGAAGCCCACCGCGCCCGCCACGCCAACGGCGAAGAACTTGTGCCGCTTCAGTCGTTCGCGGCACTGCTGGTACAGGCCGGGTGTGTGGCGGCGAGCGAAAGCCACCGGGTCTTCAAAGCAGTTTTCGCATTGGTCTCCCTTGGTGAAGACCAGCGAGACCGGCCGGTTCTGCCAACTGTTCTTTTTGTCGCCGGGCAGCTCGCAGAGATAGCTGATGAGCTTCATCGTGTGAAAGTCTTCGTCGCTCTGTCCGCTTTCGGCACTCGGCGCGTCGATGAGCACTTGCACGCCCGAGCATTTGCCCAGGAACGAGCGAATGACCGGGAAGGTGTTCGGATGATCGACCTCTTCCAGCAGCGATTCGCCCGCGAGGTCCGGCATGATAAGCTCGGCCGGCTTGCTCTTTTTGCGAAGCACCTGGCAATGGACCCAGTGCCAGCGGTCGGGTTCGTTTGGCGTTTTGTGCGGGAATTCGCAGCGCGATAGAGCCGCCATCGCGTGCTGCTGCAGCTTGATCGAAAACGCGCCGCGAGCGAGCATCTGCAAGTCATCGACCTGCCGAGAGAGCATGTCGGTGAGGACGCCCAGATACACGGTTTTTCCCGCGCCGGACGGGCCGATCGCCGCAATCATTCGCGGATGGATCTTCTGCGTGTTCGCCTGATGGGCCAACGCCATCGGAGCGTGGCAGTGGCGGCACAATTCCGAGTCGAAATTGTTGCCGCCGCCGCAGATGTAGCAAGGACAGGGGACCGTGTACGCTGCGAGGCGATACGAGTCCATTTCGAGTGTGCCGGAGCCTCTCATGCCACCACCTCTTCGTGTTCGGGGGTCTTTGCCGCCGGATAATCCGGCTCGGCCGCACCGTGCGTGAGCACCACATCGCAAAAGCCGAGGGCGCACCGGAAGCCGATGTTGTGCTTGCGTGCCAAGGCCGTTTCGCCGCTTTGGAACTGGCACTGGGCCTGCATGTCGAAATACGTGTCGAACGCGCCGCCCCGAATGCTCTTGAGCGGCATCGCCGTTTCAATCTTGCGACCCGCGGGTTCCCACGTGCCGAACGACGAGCCGGTCCATTCCCAGACATTGCCGACAAGCTGCTGCACGCCCCCCACGCTCGAACTGCCGGGCGAGGCGGTGACGGGGATCGTGTCGTTGACGCCGCTCCCCCACAGGTTCACCAGGCGGCGATCCATCGCATCGCCCCACGGGTGCTTGCGTTGCACGGGTTTGCCATTTTCTGCGGCGACCGGCCACGCGCCCGCCTTCACCCATTCGGGATCGGTCGGCAGGCGCTTTCCAACCCAGCGGGCGAAGGCCCCGGCTTCATACCAGCAGATGCCGACGACCGGATGGTCCTCTTTGCCGGCCGGGAACTTGCCGTTTTGCCAGTACCGTGGGCCGGGCTGTCCAGTGGAATCGGTGAAGCCGAGCACGGCCGGCCAGATTGACTCGTCCCACAGCGACATCTGTTCGTAGCCGCCATGATCGACGAAGAGCTGATATTGCCCATTCGTGACCGGGAAGCGGTCGAGGAAGAAGCCCTCGGCCTGCACGAGGCGCTCGCCGCGCGGCTTGTCGGCTTCTTCGAGATCGTCAAAGCAGCGGGCCCGCATCAGGACCACGCCTTGCGGGACGATCGCCATCGACTCGTCGAGCGCTACTTGAGCCGATGCGAGATCGGTGTCGTTCAGGTTTGCCGCGATTTGCGGCCGCAGGAGTAAAGCTTCACGGCCTTGCGCGATCATCTGCTCGACGAGACTATCGTCGGCAGCGGCGCGGCGAGCCGTGGGGGGACGTGGCGCCGGCGGCGCGGTCCACTCCTCGGTTTGATTTGGCAGGTGGTCGGGCAGCTTATTGTGCTGACCGAACTTCGGCCGCCAGTGCGGATTGCGAATTGCCAGGACGCATAGCGCCCCAGCAGCCGCAACCGCGCCGGCCGTCCAGTATCCCGTGAGCACCGCCAGCACCAAGCAAGCTGGTACCGCGCCCACCAGGATCCAATTCACTGTCAGGAAACGTCGCATGACGATCTTCCTCGTTCGATTCTCGAGCCGCGCGGTTCTTAGCCTCGCGACTCTGAAGGGGCAAAATCGATCCGGGCCACAGCCGACAGCAAGTTGCCGCCGGCCGGAATGGTTATTTCTTCACTTTCTGACGCCGCTGGGCGACGTCCTTTTGAAGTCGAGCAAACTGGGCCATCACCGAGCTGACCACGGGGTCGGCCGCGGCAGGGGCATCGTCGTCGGCCACCGGCGGGCGGACCAGCGTTACTGCCGGGCCGGGGCGTGTGACCGTTACGTTCACATTCTCACGCCGCGAATCTTCGCCGGCGGCCATCAGGTCCGACTGTTGTTCGATCAGTTGTCGCAGGAGCTTCAGCTCCGACTGCAGTTCTTCGCGCTGGTCGGCCAGTTCCCGTTTCTGCTGGGCGACCGTCTCTTGCAGCTCGCTGGCCCGCGTGCGGACGAGTTCCAGCTCCGCTTCGAGTTCGGCCCGCTCCTTCTCGGCAGCCAGATAGCGCTCGCCGTCTTCGGGCGAAACACTGACGACGGCTGGTCCGGCCTCGCTGCGAGTTGCCGCGGCCCGGTCAATAGCGCCAGAAAGTTCCGAACGTGTTTCGAGTACGTGCCGCCGCAGTTCAGCTAGTTCGCTCATGAGCGGCGTCACGACATCACCGTGATTGGTGTTATTGCTATTCGTGCTTGCACTCACCGCCTGTGCCTGCAGTGCTTCGCAGTGCCGGCGGAGCTCGGCCAGTTCGCCCATCAGGGGCGTGACTACATCGGCCCCGCCATTGCCGCCACCGGCAGCAGCCTGAGCCTTCAGCGCGTCGCAGTGCCGCCGCAGTTCGTCGCGCTCGCTTTCGAGCTGCGACAGCCGCTGCTGCAAGTTGGTGGTCTCTTGGGCTTCGTGATCCTGCGCCCGCTGTCGCTCGTGATTGAGCTGCTCGCGCATGCCGCGGAGTTCGCCGAGCGCTTCGCGCAGTTGCCCGTCCTGTTGCTCGATCTGATGGGAAAGCCGGCCGACTTCCTTCCGCTGATCGGCCAGTTGCCTGCCCCGTTCAGCCAGGCGGCGGCGGCCCTCTTCAACCTCGTCGGCCTTGAGTTCCAGTTCGCTCCGCAGGCGATCCAGATCGGCAAACAGCTCCTGCACCAACTGGTCCAGGGCCGTACATTCGTGTCGCAGTTCCGCGGCGGCCATTTCAATGGGCCGCCACGAGGCAGCGAGCGTTCCCGTTGCGAGGGTGGCAGTCACGGTGGTCGCGCTTTCAAGGAGACAAGGAACCCCGCCGCCGGGCGGCGGAGACGGATGCCAAAAATTTGTCGTGCGCGAGTCCGACTTGGCGGGCGAGTGCCCGATGTGGGGAGATGTCAAAGCCGCGCTTGGCAGGCGATCAGAGGAGTAAGTTCGCCCGCCAGCGAAAAACTAGTTCACGAAGCACCCTGGGGCAAACCGAGCGCCTGCCGAGGAACGACAATTCCGACTATGATGGCGATGCGCGGGCCAAATGCCACGCGCCGGCACGGGCGATTTCGCGCTTGTGTCGTTTCTGTCGCTTGTAACGATCACCACCGCACACGCGGATTCCCCCTTGCCCTCCAAAAAACCCACGCCCCCCGCGAAGGCGGCAGATACGCTTCCCGATGCCGATGAGTCGCGCGGGGCCGTCGCGACCACCGTCGCCTGGATGCTCCTCACGCTCTCGTGCGCTGCCGCTCAGGTCGTGGCCTTTGCCATGTGGTTGGTTGCCCGACAGGTGCAGGTTCCGGTTGATCGGCCGAACGCCCTGTACCTGATTCCCAGCACACTGATGATCGTGGCGGTCGTCTCCGGCTTGCTCGTGCTGACGCTGACTCCAATTACGTATTACGTCCGGAAGGCTCGCCCGCCACGTGCCGTGACGATCGTCGCCGTGCTCATCGCCCTGCTGCCGATGATCTCGATTGCGACAATTGCCATTGGCACTACTGAAACGCCGGCTCGGCAGGAGCCGCGCCCTCCCGGTCCCGAACCCCGATCCTCGAATCCCGAACCCCTTCCGCCCTAATCCTCCGTGCCCACCGACTACCTCCGCGAAACGCACCACGAGTTTCTGGACGCTTCCGCCGAAGCGCTCGCCACTCCCAGCTTGCAGCGCATCCTGGGGCAGCTTGGCGATACGCTCGGTCAGCGCAATCGGGACGCCTTTGCGGCATTGCCCAATTCGGACCTGGTTCGCGAGCGCGCCAGGATGATCAAGGACCATACGCTTGCGGAACTTGACCAGCACCTCGCCACGCTGGAAAAGAGCGTGCAGGCCCGCGGCGGAACCGTCCACTTTGCCGACGACGGGACGGAAGCCTGCCGGCTGATCGTCGAGATCATTCAGAAGCGAAACGCGACGAAGGTTGTCAAATCGAAGTCGATGACGACCGAGGAGATTCACCTCAATCACGCTTTGGAACATGCCGGCATTGAGGCAGTCGAGACGGACCTCGGCGAGTACATCATTCAGCTTGCCGGCCATCGTCCTTCGCACATCGTCGGTCCCGCACTCCATCTCACCGCCGAGCAGATTGCCGAGATCCTCAGTAAGCCCGCCGGCGAACGCCTGCCAGCGGAGCGCGAGGTGCTGGCGGGATTCGCCCGCAAGGCCCTGCGGCAGAAGTTCGCCGAAGCCGAAGTGGGGATCTCCGGCGCGAACTTCGCCATCGCCGAAACCGGCTCGATTGTGCTCATCACGAACGAGGGAAACGGCCGGCTTACGTGCGCCCTGCCCAAGTGCCACATCGCGATCATGGGGATGGAAAAGGTCATTCCGAAGCTCGCCGACCTGCCGTACTTCCTGAAGGTGCTTGCCCGAGCTGCAACCGGACAGAAGCTCTCGGTCTATACGCAGATCATCACCGGGGCGCGCCGACCGGGGGAACTCGACGGGGCCGAGGAATTTCACCTCGTCATCCTCGACAACGGCCGCTCGCGGATTCTCGGCAGCCCGCTGCGGGAGAGCTTGTTCTGCATCCGCTGCGGAGCGTGCCTCAACGCCTGCCCCATTTATCGCAGCGTCGGCGGCCACGCCTACGGCGGCGTCTATTCCGGCCCGATCGGTGCCGTCCTCACGCCGCTCTACGACGGTCTGGCCGCCAATCACCACTTGCCGCATGCGTCGAGCCTCTGCGGCGCTTGCCAGGCGGCATGTCCCGTGAAGATTCAGATTCCGGAGATGCTGATTCAGCTTCGCGAGCAATTGCATCACGAAGCCGGCCAGGGGAGCAAGCTCGAATCGCTGGCCTATGGTATGTGGGCTCGCACGCTTCGCCGTCCGTGGATGTATCGCGCCATGACCTGGCTTGCCGCGCGCACGATAGGCCGCTGGAAGCGCGGCGCGCCCTGGTTCCGCCGCCTGCCAGGCAAGCTGAACGGCTGGACCCAGAAGCGAGACTTTCCCGCACCAGCGGCGAGTCGGTTTCGCGATTGGTGGAATCAGGAAGGTGGAAACGAACATTTGCCAGGCCAATGAATCTTTGCACACGACGATTTGCACACCTAGAATTGAAGTAAACCACTTGCCACCGTCGGGATTTTGCAATGACTCGCGTTGTCGTCGATCGCCAAACGGCGGAAAAGCTGCATGGCCTCGCTCAGCACTTGGAGTTGTGCGACGAGGCGGGCAACGTGCTGGGCACCTTCGAGCCCAACGAATCGTCCCCTGCATTCCGCGACTGGCTGCTCGGCCTCGATCACGGCCTTTCTGAGGAAGAGGTCCAGCGCCGGATTTCGTCCGGTACGGGATTCTCGACCGAGGAAGTCGTGGAGCGTTTGCGGGGCCGAAAGCCGTGAACTATCGCGTGATCTGGAATGAAGCCGCGACCGACGCACTGCAACTCCTCTACAATGCGGCACTCGACCAGGAAGGCGTAATCAACACGGTGACGCGCATCGGTCTGGAACTGTCCGCTCGACCTGATGAGGCGGGTGAATCGCGGGACGGCACAAACCGAATTCTCATCAAGTATCCTTTGGTGGTCTGGTATCACGTGAACGATCGTTTGAAACTTGTCACGGTGTTCCAAGTTCGTTTGCAGCGACCCTAATAACCCTCGTCCCTAGCATGAGTCGTGATTCGTTCCTCGCTCGCGTGCGCCAGGCTGCCGAAGTGGGCCGGGCGTATCGCGTCCATCTGAAACCGGTTCCTGAGAACATCGGCTACGTCGGCGTGAAGGAGGATTTGGTCGAGCGCTTCGCCGCCGAGGTCGATGCGGTTGGTGGGCAGTCCTATATCGTTCCCGATCTGGCTGGCGCGAAGGTGGCGCTGCACCGCCTGCTCGAAGAGGCGGGAGCGACCTCGGCCCTCGCCTGGGAGCACGAACTGCTCGACCGGCTGGAGCTGGCGGAACTGCTCGCCGCTCCGGGCGTCAAGCTACATACGAACCGTTCCCTCGCCGCGCTACCGCCGCAGGAGCAACGGAGTCTCATGCTCGCCTGCGACATCGGCATCACGAGTTGCGACTGTGCGATTGCGGAAACGGGAACGCTCATGGTCACCTCCCGTCCCGGACAAGAACGTGTCGCTTCGCTCTTGCCGCCGTTCTATGTGTCGATCGTCGAGCGGCGGCAGATCGTGCCGGATTTGATCGATGCGTTCGGGATGCTTGGTTCAGGAAGTAGGGTGCATGAGCGCAGCGAAATGTACGCGGACATGCCGTCGAACGTCACGTTCATCACCGGCCCGAGCAAAACGGGCGATATCGAGTTGCAGCTCACCACCGGCGTGCATGGGCCAGGGAAGTGGCGCGTGATTGTGATTGGATAGTTACGGCTTGTGTCCCGGCCCGCGCAGAATCTTTCCCGGCCTGGCTGCCGTTTGCTTCCCGTCGTCGAGCACCACCACACCGTTTACGAGCACGTAGCGCATCCCTTCGCTCAGCTCGCGTGGCTTGGCGAACGTCGCGTTGTCGGTGAGCTTCGCGTAATCGAACACGATGACATCTGCAGCGAGTCCTTCGGCGATTCGGCCTCGGTCGCGGGCTTGAATGGCGTTGGCCGCCGTGGCACTCGCCTGGGCGACGGCTCGCTCCAGAGAAATTGCCCCCAAGTCGCGGACGTATCGCGACAAGAGCCGCGGGAACGCGCCGTAGGCTCGTGGGTGCGACGCGATCTGCGAGCCGCCGGCTGGGCCCACATCGGTGCAGAACGAGACGAACTCCTCGCGCATCGCCCGAATCTTGTTCGCGTCGGTCATACTCTCCGGGAGGACGAACGCCCCGCTCTGCACGAGATTGAAAAACGTGTCCCAGGGGTCTTCGCCGGTCGCGGCAGCGATCTCGGCGAGCGACTGGCCGGCGAGCTTCGCATAGCGAGCGTTGGGCGTTTGGCCAACAACGACCTTGTTCCAATCGCGGCCGATGTGCCGATACCAGTTCTCCCAGCCGGAGGTCGTTTCCATCTCCTTCCGAATCTCGGCGCGGAGCGACTCGTCACCTAGACGCGCAAGTAATGCCGCGTCCCCTGCCGCGAAGTGCCGTGGGTGAATGAACGCGGCGATTCCCAGGCCGTTGTTCACATAGGGATAGATGTCGGCAGTGACTTGCTGGCCAACGGCGCGGGCGGCTTTGATCTTCGCGATGGCGAGCTCCATCTTCCCCCAGTTCTGCCGGCCCGCCGTTTTGAGGTGGAAGATATGTACGCTCGCATTGCCTCGGCGGCCGATCTCCAGGGCCTCGTCGATCGCTTCTTCCAGCTTGTCCCCTTCGTTCCGCATGTGCGTGTAGTAGCCGCCGCCGTGCTTGCCGGCGACCGCGACCAGGTGCGCGATCTCGGCCGTGTCGGCATAGATGGCTGGCGGATAGATGAGCGCGGTCGAAACGCCGATCGCCCCGGCTTGCATCGCCTCCTCGACGAGGGCTGCCATCTGGGCCAGTTCCGCCTCGCTTGGCCGCCGATCGACATCGCCGAGCACAATCTGCCGAACCTGCGTGTGGCCGATGGTCTGGGCGACATTGACCGGGACGCCTTTCGCTTCGACTGCGCGGAAATACTCGCCCATCGTCCGCCAGCCAGCAGTGCGCGCCTCGTCCTCGGAGAGGGGCGCGGCAGAAACCCCTTCGCCCGCGTTGATCGTGGTGATCCCTTGCGTGAGCAGGTTCAGAGCCGTCTCCGGGTTGTTCATCATTGGCGTCGCGGTTTGCCCCATCATGTCGATGAAGCCCGGCGCGACGACTAGTCCGTCCGCATCGATCGCCCGCTTCCCCTCGTCGGCCTTGAGCCGGCCGATGCGGACAATTTTCCCGTCCTTGATCCCCAGGTCGGCCGCGTACCAAGGTGTCCCGCAACCATCGACGACCCGTCCGCCATGAATGACGACGTCATATTCCTGCGCCTCAACTGGCACCGCGACGAGTAGCGCCACCGTCAACATAGCCACAACCAGTGGTCGCGTTGTTCTGGCGAGCGTGGGGCGTAAGGCCCATGAGCCTCCCTCTTCATCGCTTTGGGCATTCATACTTTTGCGCCCTTTTGCCTCTTCACCGCTCGCAGTCATACTCCCAACTCCTTACAGGTCCGCAACTTCCGTCCTTTGGCCTCGGCGACCCATTATGAATTCTATGACTGCCGCCGCCACCACTCGATGCTCACACCCCGATCAGCGGTCGCCCTGTCAACGTAGCCGCGACCAGTGGTCGCGCGTTCTTGGTAAATGTGGGGCGTCAGCCCCATCAGCCTTATGCACGCGTCTAGCAAACATCTCTGCAACGGCAAAACCGCCCTTAACTCTCTATTTGCCAATCAGTTACGGCAATTTCCGTTTTATGCACGTATGCAAGATATGCAACTTAAGCACGACTCCGTCCCGCCCCGCGCGATGTCCATGCCCCGCGCCGCATGCACTCCTCCTCGCTTCACCAAATTGCCAAAGACCACCGCCGGCCTCCCCTCCCGTGCTCCATCGACGAGCCGGCAAACCGAACCCCAATTCTTCGCGTCTCCCTCGCCTAAGTCAATCGTTTGTACACTATTCTGACGATTGATGCTTTCGTGGTCAACTTGGCTTTCGTGAAAGTGATATATGTCGAGGAGCAATCAATATGGATGGGAATTGGAAGGAGTTTGAGAAGTTCGTCGCGCGAATTGAAGCTGCTCTTGCACCGAAGGGTGCTCGTGTTGTTTGGAATGATCGCATCCCGGATAAAGACTCCGGTGAACTGCGTCAGGTGGATGTTTCCATTCGGTAGCCGTTCACAGTTTACGGCTGCCTGATTGATGGTGAGCGGGCAGCACTT
>CAYLLN010000032.1:0-68756 GCA_964384375.1 uncultured Pirellulaceae bacterium | reverse complement strand
CTGACGTTCTCGGCCTCCTTGGCGTTAATGCAGAGCCAGCAATAGTGCTGAATGCCGTACTGGGCAGCCCGCTTCGGCTCGATCTCGGTAAGCTGTCGAAAATAGTCGCGAAAGCCATCGACGCTGCAGCGATCGAAGCCAGCCCAAAACGCCGGCTCGCTCATGCCGACGCAACCCATCTTGGCAAGTGTCTCGTAGTCGTCGGTGATCCGCGAGACCATGTGAATGTGCGGGTCGAAGTAGTCCATGGCAAGCAGGAGAGTGATTGGTGAGTATGTGAGTGGTCAAACATAGCCGCGACCAGTGGTCGCGTAGGGTTAGCCGGAGCTTATCTTGGCAAAAGTTTCAGATTGCTCTGCCACTTTTCATCGTAGGCCCGCGAAAAGATCATCTGCACCCGCTCGGCGCGATCCTCATCGAGTTCCAGCACTGCGTGAATCGCTTCCCGCAACCGCGCCGTTCGCGGGTCGTCGGCGACGCTCCCTTCGGCCCTCGTGAGGCGGTCGAAGGCCGCTGCAAGTTCTAGCACTGTGCAGCGAACTTCCAGAAACTCGCGATTCAGAATCTCAGGCGCGGAGAGTGGCGCGGACATCGAAGCACCCATCGGCCCGGAATGGCGGGCAATGACGTTGGCGGGATGGTTCAAGCGGCTAAACGTTAGTTTCGCTTGACTGACCGGGAAAAATCAAGGACGCCAATACCATTTGTTGTCGTCCAACAACAATCTTGCCCCATGGGGAAATGCCTGTTGGCAGCGAATTCGAGGAGGCGATGGAGACTCCAGCAGGCAGACTTTGCGTCGCGACCTTTGTCGCGGTACATTCCGGAACTACTGCTGTTCAATCCAATAGTCGCCTTCGGTCCCAAGGAACAACAAAATGAGCTACCTGAGTCTGATCGCCATTTTAACCATGGTCGCTATATCCGCTTTCGCTGACGATGCCAAAGAAGCCAATGCCAAGGATCAGGCGGCACTGCAGGGGACGTGGCTGCCGCAGTCGGCGGAACTCGCGGGGGTGGCGTTCCCCGAGGAGATCCGCAAGTCGATCAAACTTGTCGTGAAGGACGACGGCTACACGGTCACGGCCGGCCCGTCGGTCGATCAAGGGACCGTGAAACTCACCGCGTCGGCCAAGCCTAAGCAAATGGACATCACGGGAACCGAGGGGCCGAACAAAGGGAAGACGATCCTGGCGATCTACGAACAGGACGGCGACACGCTGAAGGTCTGCTACGACCTTTCCGGCAAAGAGCGGCCGACGGAGTTCAAGTCGAAAGAGGGGAGCCAGTTGTTCCTGGTGACGTACAAGCGGGAAAAGCCGTGAGCTTCGCTCGTGCGGAGAATGATGATGGAAGTGCAACCACTGGAAGTCTATGCCACCGATTCCAACTATGCCGTCGTGAAGCCGCCAGGAAGGAACTATCCGGGCTGCGTGATTCAGGGTGACAGTCTTCGCATTCTATGCGGATTGGCCCTGAGCATCGCGAATCGATGTCGCGATATTGGCGTCAAAGATGAGGAGCTGTTGGGCGACGTTGAAGAGCTTGCGAACTCGTTGGTCGAACGGTTATTGCACTATCAGCAGGTGCTGCACGATCATGGAATCGACCTGCCGCACACTCGGCCGGTTACGAGCGCCGATTTGATTCGCCTTCTCCCACGTGAACTGAACGAGTAGCGATCGCATTGAAATCTCCGCAGGTACAAGGTTTGCACCTCGGATCGACCCTTGCTGAACGTCCCAAGGCCGTCCGAGGCCACCATGTCCCGCTCGTCCCCGGATTCTCGCCCGCATGTGGTCATTGTGGGGGGCGGTTTTGGCGGGCTGAATGCCGCTCGGGCGCTCGCCCGGCAGCCCGTGCGGGTCACGCTCGTCGATCGCCGCAACCATCACCTCTTTCAGCCGTTGCTGTATCAGGTGGCAACGGCCGCCCTAAATCCCAGCGATATCGCCTCGCCGATCCGCCGCATTCTCCGGCATCAGAAGAACGTGCAGGTGCTGCTCGCCGAAGCGCGGGGGATCGACCTGGCCAGCAAGATGGTGGCGCTCGACGAGGGGTCGCTGGCCTACGACTACCTGATCGTGGCCACCGGCGCTCGGCACTCGTATTTCGGCCGCGACGACTGGACCCCGTTCGCTCCGGGTCTCAAGAGCATTGGCGACGCCCTCGAAATCCGCCGCCGCGTTCTTTCGGCATTTGAAATGGCCGAGCGCGAGACAGACGAAGCTCTGCGGAAGGCCTGGCTGACGTTTGTCGTCGTCGGCGCGGGGCCGACCGGCGTCGAACTTTCCGGCGCGCTCTGCGAGATCGCCCGGCACGCGCTCGCCCGCGACTTTCGCCGGATCGACCCGAAACAGGCCCACGTCATTTTGCTCGAAGGGTCCGACCGCGTGCTCCCGCCGTATGCACCCGAGCTGTCGGAACTAGCCCGGAAGCAACTCGTGAAGCTTGGCGTCGATGTTCGCACCGGGCAAAAAGTGACCAACATCACGGCCGACGGCGTGAGCATGGGCGAAGAGCACATTCCGGCGAAGACTGTTCTTTGGGCGGCTGGCGTCACGGGATCGCGGCTGGGGAAGTCGCTCGGCGTGCCGCTCGACCGGGCCAATCGGGTGATCGTGAACGCCGACCTGACGGTTCCGGGCCATCCCGAAGCGTTTGTCGTCGGCGACCTGGCGAGTCTGACGATCGACGGCGCACTGGTGCCGGGCGTCGCTCCGGCAGCCATTCAAGAAGCCCGCCATGCCGCGGCCAACATTCTGCTCGCGATGCAAGGCAAGACGCTCCTGCCTTTCCGCTATCACAACAAGGGCTCGCTGGCGACGATCGGCCGCAATTCGGCCGTCGCCCAGATGGGCCGTCTGCAGCTTTCGGGCATCAGCGCCTGGCTGGCCTGGCTGCTGATCCACGTGATGTTCCTGATCGGCTTTCGCAATCGCTTCATCGTCATCTTTCAATGGGCCTGGTCGTTTCTATCCTACGACCGGGGCGCCCGGCTGATCACCGGCCCGATCCGCCGCGAGGAGAATCGCAACCCCGCGGAGAAGGTTGCGACTTCGAATTGATGCGACGAGTAGAATGCAAGCGTTTGACTCGCGATACAATGGCCGACGTGGTGAGATTGTTGTCAACTCTATACCCAGTTGGTCATGGTTAGCTCCGAATCTTCGCTACTTGCTCGTCTGGACAAAGAGTTTTCGATCGCATTTCGCCGAGCCGTCGAAGAAACTCGGCAGAGGCATGCTGGCGAGCAGTTCTACGCATTCATCCTTTACACGACTCCGCTGCTGGAGTACGCGGATCTCAGCGCGAATTCGGAGGAGGGGCTTGCACGACTTGGTGAGTCACTTGACGCATGTGAATCATTACGCTGGTCTCCGCCCGATTGGAAGTACCACTGCGAAGGTAGTCGTCATTTTGAGGGCGTTTACCAAATCCTCAGCGAGCACGTCCAAACGTATGGCTACGAGCTCCCAGCTCGGCAGGCGCGCTGGAATGTTTTCGTCCAGTCTCTGAAACGGCTCAACGCCGAAGGAATATTTGCGCCGATCGAAGACCGCGGCAATGTCGTGGTGAATATTATGTGGGGCGATCAGGATGTCGTCGCCCATGTCGAGTCGGCACGCATTCTGAATCCACTCTGGAGCTATTTGCGCTTTGCAAGAGACCAACTCTCCACACTAAAGGCCTGGGCCAAGGAGATTGCTGGAAGCCGATCGGCGCATAAATACGAAGTACTTGCGAGAACTCAGCAGTGCATCCGCCAGGTGGAAGACGATTTGCGTTTCGGCCATTGAAAGTTACTGGCACGAAGGGCGGCAGCGAACCTCCCCCGCCTCTCCCGCGTCCCTTCCCTCCTGGCCTCGTCGTCCGTGAAAAGACGCCGGGGAATTTTCGTAGGGGCACGTGGATCAATCGCATATGGACTGGCTTTGGACGGAACTACAGCGGCAGTTTCAGAACAATCATTTCTTCTCGGGCGGCTTGATTCTCATGGTCGGCGGCGCGGTGCTGGCGGCATTGCGTCATGTTCCCGGCCGCATCTGGACCTGGATCAAGGACCAGTCGCTCATCGAGATCGACATTCCCGACCGGGAGGCTGCGTTCGACTGGGTCGATAAGTGGCTCTCGGCCCATGCGTATGCCCGCGAGCGGGCTCGACGGCTCACCGTGCGGACGCGGCAGCTTGATTTTCGCGAGCGGGCCGACGACCCGACCGGCGACCACCGGCCGCGGGTTCTGTTCAGCCCCGCGCCGGGCGAGCATTGGCTCCTCTATCGCGGCCGCCTGGTGATCCTCAACCGTCATCGGGCCGATGCCGACAAGACCGCCCAGCAGACCGTCGCCACGATCCGCGAGCACTTCAGCATCACCATCCTCAGCCGCAATCGGCAGCTCGCCTGGCAACTGCTCGACGACGCCCGCGAGCACGCCCTGCCGCGGGCCGACCGCCGGCTGACCGTCTATCACGTCAACTACACGTCGTGGAGTGCGACGCTCGAGCGCCTGCCGCGGCCGCCGGAGTCGGTCGTGTTGCGGGCCGGGCAGATCGAGGACCTGATCGCCGACGTCCGGCGGTTCCTCGAGCAGCGGACATGGTACATCGAGCGCGGAGTGCCGTATCGCCGCGGCTACCTGCTGCACGGCCCGCCGGGCACGGGCAAGAGCTCGGCCGTCGTGGCGATCGCGTCGGCCCTGGGGATGGACATTGCCGTCCTCAACCTGAACGGCCTGGGAATGGACGACAAGGAGCTGAGCGAACTGCTGGCCGAGGTGTCGGCCAATTCGCTGGTGCTGGTCGAGGACATCGACTGTGCGTTCGTCGCCCGGACGGCCGGCGAGGACAAGGCGAACAAGATCACGTTCAGCGGCCTTTTGAACGCGATCGACGGCGTCGCGGCCGGCGAGGGGCGGATTCTGTTTGCCACGACGAACCATCCGCAGCGGCTGGACCCGGCACTGGTGCGTCCCGGACGGATCGACCGCAAGGTGGAGATCGGTCTGGCCGACAGCGACCAGATTCGCCGCATTTTCCGCCGTTTCTTCCCGCAGGCCGCGGAGACACTCGTTGAGCAATTCGCCGCCGGCATTCCGGCCGAGCGCCACGCGATGTCCGCGATCCAGTCGTACCTGATCCGCCATGCCGACTCGGCCGAGGATGCTGCAGCGTGCGTGGCGGAGCTGGATGCCGAGCATCCGGTTAGCCCCGGTGATGCCAGTGCGGTCGAGCCGCAAGCGGCAGTGTCTTCGCATTGGTCGGCCAGCGTGCTGCCAGAGGTCTGGAGCGGTGGCGGATTGTAATTAGCAGGCACATTCCGTGTGCCCCTTTCCGCTCATTCGTTCCTTACGAGCGGCAGCAGCTCCAGCCGCTCGAATCGATAGCTCGCGTCCCACGTGTAGATGCAAAGCGCTTCGTTCTCCAGCCAGTTCATTCCCTGGGCGGCGCTGATGGGAAGCTGCGGATCGATCGTCCAGTGGCTGATGAGCTTGTCATCGACCACGAGGGCGACGCTCTCACGGGTGACCTCGATCCGCACGGTCGATTTGACGCCGTTGGTCAAAAGAGCCCTCTTTCTGGCAAACGGACTTTCCTGCGAGAAGATCTCAAACCCGCCGATCCGGGCCAGGCCGCTGACCTGCGAGTCAAAGCCGTCGATGATCGCGGTCAGTGGCCGGCCGTGGACCAGAAATCCGAAGCAGAGCGAGTTCTTCCCGGTCAGCCGCGTGACATCGGCTTCGATGGCGTACTCCTCCAGCCACTTCACGGGAATCCCGAAGGCGGTCGATTTCATATCCGTCCGAATGATCCCTTTGCCGCGATTGACCGAACCTCGCAGATGGCGGATCTGCGTTTCCGGTTGGATCAAATTCACTGGTTCGCCCGCCACGAAGAATGGCGGAGGATCATCCGGCATGGGTGGCGCGACCAGCTTGGTCGGCGGGGAAGGCTCGACGTTCGAGGAATCCGCAGCGATAGCCGCGGAAGTCGCACCGGGCGGCGATGCCGTCTCGGCTGTGGGAACGATTGGCTTGGACTGGTTATTGCTGCTACCGGCTTGAATAGTCGCCGAATCGCTTGAGCCCTTGGAGGAATCGTCGTTCGGCGTCACTCCAGGCCGCATCTTGGCGACCGGCTCGCGGCTTGGGCTTGCCCACCGGGCAATTCCAATACCCGCGAACACACAGACGAGCAGGGCAAACACGGCGATCACCGCCAGGCCCCAGTTGGCCATCCAATTGACGCCTGCGAATTGTGACGACGGCCGCGCGGGAGACGTGGTTCGCGAAACAATCGGTGCGGCAAGCGAAACCTGAGGTGGCTCGATCACCGGGGCCACTTGGAGTACGGGAATGACCGGACTCGCGGCTTGCTGGGTCGCTTCGCGCTGGGCCAATTCGGCCCGCAGCTTCCGGTCGTACACTGCCTTATCCGAGGAATTGAGCAAGCACGCGCCGACGTGGGCCACTTCGTTCAGCAGGCTCTGCGACAGCGCCGATCGCGGCCCCACCTGCAGCGTTCGCAAGAAGTGCATCCGCTGATCCATCGCGCTTTGGATCGCGTCGGCGTTTGCTTCAAACCGCTGTACGCCGAGCAGCCGATAGTAGTCGGCGGGTTGCTCAGTCGGAGCGATGCCCAGCCAGGTGTAGTAGGGATCGAACGGGGCGGACATCGTTGACCTATCCCGGGAGAACCAGGCGATGCTGTATAGCCGATGGCGATCACGCTATCACGCTGGCCGCGAAGGTGTCAATTCAACTAGCGTCCTGTGCAAACGGCCAACAAGAATGGCATGGCTGCTTGCGGCGAGGCGATGAATGCATGACATTTGTACGTACACGTCATTCATCGCCGTTCGGCGGAATCGATCTTATGTCGTCTCACGAATTTGCTTTGGCGCTTCGAGCTGCATATTTGGCGATGCACCGCCGGACCGACGCGGCGCTCGCGAGCGTCGGCATCACAGCCGATCAGTTCGTCGTCCTGTCGGCGCTCACCGCCGGCGACACGCTCACGCAGCGCGAGCTAGTCGAGCGAACGAACTCTGATCCGAACACGCTCCGGGCGATGCTCGTGCTGCTCGAACGGCTGAGCCTAGTCGAGCGAACGCCACATCCGACCGACCGCCGCGCCCGGAGCGTAGCCCTCACGCGCCGCGGCCGCGACCTTCAGCAGCGAGCTTGGCGCGCCAGCCAGCGGCTGCGCGAGGTGATGGCCGCTCCCTTTTCAGACCGCGAAATGGCAACGGTCACGCAGCAGCTCGCGGATTTTGCTGCAGCCTTGCAACCGACAAACACAAGTGCGAGTGGTCCGTCTGGCCGCCCGCGAGTCCGATCGCTGGGGAATTCGTCCTCTTATCCTCTTGGAGTTCTCCCATGAAATGTGCCGTGTTCTGGTTGGCTGGATTTGCCCTCATTACCGCCACTTTGGCCAGCTCCGCCGACGCACAGTTCGGCCCGCCACCGCCACAATTTGCCTCGCCCGAGGTCACTGCCGAAAAGAAGGTCACGTTCCGCCTGCACGCCCCGAAAGCGACTGCGGTTCGCCTCTCGGGGGGCGACATTCCCGGACAAGACTTTGCCGGAACGGAGATGAAGAAAGGAGAGAACGATGTCTGGGAGGCAACGGTTGGGCCGGTTCCTGCGGGAGCCTATCGCTATACGTTCAGCGTCGATGGTCTGACCGTCGTCGATCCGCGCAACCCGGCCACGAGCGAATCGAACGCCAATGTTTCGAGCCTCGTGATCGTGCCGGGGTCGGAGTTCGCGGACCTTGCTCACGTCCCCCACGGAGCGGTCGCTGAAGTCGCCTACGAGTCGAAGTCACTGAGGCGACCGCGGCGGATGCACGTCTATACGCCGCCCGGCTACGAGAAGGGAGAAGGGAAGTATCCGGTTTTCTACCTGCTGCATGGGGCGATGGACTGTGACGATTCGTGGACCTCGGTCGGCCGCGCAGGGCTGATCCTCGACAATCTGATCGCGGCGGGCAAAGCGAAGCCGATGATCGTTGTGATGCCGGCGGGGCACACGGGACCGTTCCGTTTTGGCGGGGGAGGTGGCCGGTCGTTCGACGATCAGATGGAGGAATTCGCCGAGGACTTCACCACGAGTGTTCGGCCGTATGTTGAGGCAAACTATCGCGTTCTGCCGGGACGCGAGAACCGGGCGATCGCCGGCTTGTCGATGGGCGGGGCTCAGACGCTCAACATTGGTTTCGACAAACTTGCCGACTACGGCTATATCGGTGTGTTCAGTTCCGGCGTTTTCGGCATTGCGGGGGGCTTCGGCGGCGGCGCTCCAAACACCGATTGGGAGGACAAACGTGCCGCGACACTTGATGATGCCGAGCTGAAGAAGGGGCTCAAGCTTGTCTGGTTCGCCTGCGGCAAGGATGACTTCCTCCTGCAGACGAACAATGCCACGGTCGCGATGCTGAAAAAGCACGGCTTTGACGTCGCCAGCCGCGAGACTGACGGCGGCCACACCTGGATCAAGTGGCGCGACTACCTGAACGAGTTCGCCCCGCAGTTGTTTACGGACAAGTGACCGCGTTCGCACGGCATGCAGTAGCACCGCGAAGGGAGTATGATGCGCAGCCGGCGTGAGTCGGCTGCGAAACCCAACCGCGGATGCTTCACCATGATCCGGACCTCGGTAGTCGTGGCTGCCATTGCGGCCATGCTGTCTGTTGCATTTCCATCGCTGGCCGAGGATGCGGCCGGCGTGCGGCTGGCGACGTTCGATCTCGACGCGACGCCGCCGATCGGGTCAATGATGGCCTACGATCCGGTGCGGCGGATCGATGAACTAGGATTGCGGTGTCGCGGCATCGTGCTGCTGGGATCGGGCGATCCGATCGTACTGTGCGCGGTCGATTGGATCGGCATCAGCAATGAAGCCCACGACGCGTTTCGCCAGACTCTGGCCAAAGCGGCGGGAACGACGCCCTCGCGCGTTGTCGTTCACACGCTGCATCAGCACGATGCCCCGGCTGCCGACTTCACGGCCGAACGCCTGCTGAATGAGGCGGGTTCGCGGAACCTAGGCCGGCTTGACGGCTCGGTCACCCGCGACTTGCTCGCGCGGCTCGGACCTGCCGTCAGCGAAGCCGTGAAGGTCGCTCAGCCGGTTACTCACGCTGGGCACGGAGCGGCGGAGGTGAAGGAGGTCGCATCCAATCGCCGCATCAAAGGAACGGACGGTCGCGTCCGTGCCACGCGTTACACGGCGACGAAAGACCCGGGGCTCCGCGCCGAGCCGGAAGGAGTAATTGACCCGATCGTCAGCACGCTCACGTTTTATAGCGGCGAGAAGCCAATCGCCGTGCTCAGCTACTACGCCTGCCATCCGCAAAGTTACTACCGCACTGGTATTCCGAGCCCCGACTTTCCTGGCATTGCCCGGTTTATTCGGGGACAGGCGGTGCCCGAAGCGCTGCACGTTCACTTCAACGGCGCCGGCGGCAATATCGGCGCGGGGAAGTACAACGACGGTTCGCAGGCTAATCGCGTGGCACTCGCAACTCGATTGGCCGACGGCATGCAGCGGGCATTCGAGGGCACACAGAAGTTCCCGCTGACCCCGGCCGATGTCGGTTGGTCGGTTGAGCCGGTCGCTTTGCCCGTGGCCAAGCACCTGGACGAAGCCAAGCTGCGGGCGGACCTGGCCACGTTCGATCCGATGACGTTTTTCGGCGCGGCCGATGAACTGGCTTGGGTGCTTCGTTGCAAGGGCGGCCACAAGATCGACCTCGCCTGCTTACGCGTCGGCCCGGCGCGCGTGCTGCACATGCCGGGCGAGTTGTTTGTCGAGTATCAGCTGGCGGCGAAGGCGCTACTCCCTGGACAACCGGTGATGATGGCTGCGTACGGCGACTATGCACCCGGCTACATCGGCACCGCCGCGGCTTATCCCGAAGGGGGCTACGAAACAGCGCCTCGCTCTTCGCACGTCGCGCCGGAGGTGGAGGAAGTGTTGATGAGCGGCGTGAAGAAGCTGCTGGCCAGCAAGCCCTAGCACTTCCATTCTGCTTCGCACTACCTACGGTTTCGGCTCCGCTTGCCACGTGCCGGTGAACGCGGGCTCCCATTCCCCTTTTCCAATGCGAATCGGGGCCGATTCTTTGCCCAAGCGGAGATGAAGCGTTCCGTCCGGTAGCGACAGTTCAATGTGCTCGGGCGTGCGGCGGATTTCGCGCCACTCTTGCTGGCCGCCATTCGTCCACTTTTCGATCCAGACATCGCCGGCACTGCGCTCAAACGTTCCCTGCATCGCATACTGGCTATAGAAGTTCTTCCCCTTCGTATTCGTATAGCGAAACAGCTTGCGTGGATCGGCTGCTTTCTCGGCCGCGGTGGGGCCGCCCGGATCAGAGACGGCGGTCGCCTTGTGCAGCTTGCGAAGGTGAAAGTCTTTCACGATCGCTTCAAATTGGTAGTCTTGATGGACTACGGTATATTCCGCCGCGGCTTTTGTTTCCAGCCAGACCAGGAAATCTCCGGAGACGCCCTCGAGCTTGACCATCACGAAATCGCCGCCGTGCCCGACGACGCGTCCCTGAAATTGGAAACGCTGGTCTTTGTACTTCTGGGTAGCTGCATCTCGCTCCGCGTCGCTCTTTTCAAAGGCAAAGGCCTGCTGGAGTTCCTCGATGGCCGCCGCGTCGAGTGGGCGAGCTGCCGGTGCGGATGGCTTCGTTTCCGTCGTCGTGGTGGCAACCGGTGGTGGAGGTGGAGCAGCACCGCCGGCTGGCGCACTGGTGGACGGCTTGCCCGCAGTTCCGCAGCCTATTGCTAGGGCAAGGAGAAAAAATGCGACTCCGATTTGGGTGTGATTCAAAAACACAGCTCTGCTTCAATCAAGTTTTGCGACGAAGGTGGGAAAAGAAGGGAGCGTAAGAAGATAGCAACCGACCGACTGGTCGGTATGCTTGGCTAAGGTTCCCTACTATCATCGCTGTGCCGCTGCGGCTAGATCAACCACAACGCGGCGGGTCGGGGCGCTCCACTTCATTGGTCAAGTCAGAAATTCCTGGCTCAATATCGACTGCAGTGTGGCGAATGTCTTGCATGAGCATCGAAAACCAAGCCTTGACTCGACGATCCGACTTGGACGCACTACGGGCCGGCGCCATGCTGCTAGGGATAGTGCTGCACGCTTCCCTCTCGTTCTTTCCGTCCTACTGGATGGTCTCGGACAGTCGGCAGAATGACATCTTCGGGACCACCTTTTCGGCCATTCACGGTTTTCGGATGCCGCTGTTCTTCGTGATGAGCGGCTATTTCAGCGCAATGCTACTCCACCGGCGAGGCCGCGGCGCGCTCATCAAGCACCGATTCTTCCGTGTGTTCCTTCCGCTGATGGTGGGGCTGTTCACGATCGTCCCGCTTACGACGGCAATCTCCATCTTCGCAATGACCTCCGCCCAGCGGAAGGCCGGCGGCGCTGCGCCGGCGTCAAAGGCCTCGACGATCTGGGCGGCCGCACAATCCGGTGACCTGGACGCCATCGAGCGGCACTTGAAGAGCGGTGTGGCGGTGGACGCCATCGACCCCGAGCGCGGTGGCACGCCCCTGGTGTGGGCGGCGATCGCCGGTCGCGCGGAGACCGTCCAGCGGCTGATCGATCGAGGCGCGGACGTGAACGTCGTCGGCAGTGACGGCGGGACGGCCTTGCACGGAGCAGCTTTCCTGGGGCACGAGAAGACGGTCGAGGTGCTCATCCGCAACGGCGCGAATCTGAGCGTGGTGAACAAGGACGGCAGCACGCCCCTCGATGCGGCACTCCTCGACGAGGGGACGACACGCTACTTCGCCTCCGTGCTCCAACTCTACCTCGACGAGAACGACCTTGGCCGCCGCAAGGCCGCGATCGCCGAATCCCTGCGCCACCACGGGGCGACCGGACGGAGGAACCCCGGCCTCGCGAAAATCCTCATGCAGATGCCCCTCTTCAACCACCTCTGGTTCCTGTGGTTCCTCTGGTGGCTGGTCGTGGGATACGCGGCCGTCTCGGCGATCGGCTCACGACTCCCCTCTCTGCACCTCCCCTCATGGCTGGTCCTCTCGCCGGCCCGCTACCTCTGGCTGATCCCGCTGACGATGATCCCCCAGTGGTTCATGGGCGACGGCGGCGCCACGCCGATCTTCGGGCCCGACACCTCGACCGGTCTCTTGCCCATCCCCCACGTGTTCGCGTACTACGCGATCTTCTTCGGCTTCGGCACGCTCGACTTCCAGTTCGACGACGGATCCGCTCGGATCGCCCAGCGCTGGTGGCTGCCTCTCGTGATCGGGCTCCTCGTGCTCCTGCCTCTGGGTCTGGCCCTCCTTGGCGGATGGCCCGACCCCGCGAGCTTCACGATTTCGCCTCTCGCACGGCGAGTGCTCTCGGTCTTCGTGCAGGCCGCCTACCCCTGGTTTATCACCTTCGGCCTGATGGGCCTCTTCCGCCGCTACTGCCCCGCCGAAAACTCCACCATGCGTTACCTCTCCGACTCCGCCTACTGGCTCTACCTCACCCATCTGCCGCTGATCATCGCGGCCCAGCTCGTGGTGAAGGACTGGCCGATCCCGGCTCTTGCAAAGTTCTTGCTCATCGTCACGGTCGTGACCGCTTTCCTGTTGTGGACCTACCAGACCCTGGTGCGCTATACGTGGCTGGGACGATTCCTGAACGGGCCGCGCACCCGGCCTACGCGAGTGGGCGCGCCGGCAGTCGCCGCGTGAAGCTGTCCACGCCGGAGAAGGCCATCACTCTTTCTTGGCAGGTTTCGACTCGTTCTTCGCGGCCGGCTTGGATTCGGCCTTGGCTTCCGACTTTGAGCCGCTGTCGCTATTGGACGAGGTGCTGTCGCTCGCCGGCTTGTCGGCAGAGGCGGCTTTCTTGTACGACTCGCTTCGGTAATCAGTCTGGTAGAAGCCCGAGCCTTTGAAGACGAGCCCAGCTCCCGCGCCGAAGAGGCGGCGGAGTTTCTTCTTCTTGCACTTGGGGCACTTCGTCTGCGGCTGGGCCGAGATCGACTCGAAGACCTCAAACTTGTGTTTGCAGGCGTCGCAGGAATAGTCGTAGGTGGGCATGTCGATTCTCGTTACGCCGGAGCTCCGGTCGAAACAAACACTTGTGCGGGGCGAATCACGCGGTCGTGCAGTTTGTAGCCGCCTTGAAACGAGCGAGTCACCGTGCCGGCAGGATGTTCTATGCTCGGTTCCTGGCCGATCGCCTGGTGCAGGTTAGGGTCGAACGTAGCGCCAACCGTGGCAATCGGTTCGCAGCCTTGCTGCTTGAGGACGGATTCGAGCTGGCCAGCGACCAGCTTCACGCCTTCGAGCAGGCCGGCTCCTTCGGAAGTCTTCTGGGCCGCGTCGATCGCGCGCTGCAGGTTATCGACGACCGGCAGCAGATCGCGGATCGGATTCACCAGGGCATAGCGGCGCTCGTCGGCCAGTTCGCGCTGGGACCGTTTGCGGAAGTTTTCGAGTTCAGCCTGAGCGCGGAGCGCTCGTTCGTTAGCGTCCTTGAGCTGCGCTTCCAATTCGGCGATGCGCAGATCGGCAGCGGCTGACTCCAGAGCCTGGTCGGTGGCGTTGTTGTTTTGCGTTTCGGTCATCACGGCGGTTCCTTACTCGCTCTCTCCTCGTTTTTCCTTGACGGGTGACTCGGTATCGCTCGGGGCGAAATAGTCCCGAATCCGTTCCAGGAACGATTTGCGATGCGGCGACACCTCGGTCCGCTCCACCTCGGCTAACTCACGCAAAAGCCGTTCCTGACTGGAAGTCAGCCGTTTTGGCACTTCGATGAACGTTTGGACGTGCAGATCGCCGCTTGCGCCTCCCCGCACGTCGGGCATGCCGCGACCGCGGACGCGAAACACTTCACCCGACTGCGATCCCGGCGGCAGCACCAGGTTGTGCGGACCGACGAGCGTCGGCACCTCGATCGTTGCCCCCAGGGCCGCCTGGCTATAGGTGATCGGCATTTGCAGGATCAGGTGCGTGCCGTCGCGCTGAAAAAGCTTGTGCTTCTTCACGGCGACGAAGCAATAGGCGTCACCGGGTGGGCCGCCATCGGGGCTCGGCTCGCCATAGCCGGCCAGCCGCACACGCATCCCGTCGTCGATGCCGGCGGGGATGTTCACATCGAGCTTCGTCCGTTCCTGCACGTAACCGCGACCGCGGCAGCCGTCGCAGGGATCGGTGATGATGCTGCCCGCCCCTTGGCAGGTGGGACAGGTCGTCTGCACCCGCAAGATTCCGGCTGATTGTACGACCTGCCCATGGCCGCCGCAGCGTCGACACTGAGACCGCTGCGAGCCCGGTTTGCTTCCCGAACCCTTGCACGTCTCGCAGGCCTTGCTCCGGTTGAGATCGACGCTCCGGCTGACGCCCGTGGCGGCCTCTTCGAGCGTGAGCGAGACGTCGCAACGGACGTCGGCCCCCTTCCGAACACGCCGGCCGCCGCGGCGCTGCGAGCCGCCGAACATCTCGCTGAAGATGTCGCCGAACGCCTCAAAGATGTCGTTGACATCGCCGAATTGCTGACCGAACTGTTCGACCCCCTGATGGCCGAAGCGGTCGTAGCGGGCCCGCTTGTCGCTGTCGGAGAGCACTTCGTAGGCTTCGGCCGCTTCCTTGAACTTCAGCACTGCCTCGGCATCGCCCGGGTTGGCATCGGGGTGATACTTGACGGCCAGCTTGCGATACGCGACCGCGATCTCCTTCTCGGAAGCTTCGCGCTTCACGCTCAGGACTTCGTAGTAATCGCGTTTGGCCATCGTGGTCATGCCGGAATTGCGGTCGTGCCGCAAGGAAGTTTACGTCATGCCGAGTTTGCGGATAGATCAAAAAACAGGCCACCTCGTCATGCGAGATGGCCTGGGAGAGGTTGAATTGTCGTTGCTTAGCCGGCCTGTCCACAGGCCGCGCCGCGTGGACGCGGCGGCTAAGCATTACCGCACCGCTCCTTCGGCGAGCCGCTTGTTCTTGTCGTCCTTGTCCAGGTTGGTGACGAGGGCCTCGGTCGTAAGCAACAGCGAGGCGATGCTCGCCGCGTTCGACAGAGCCGTGCGGACCACCTTCACCGGGTCGATGATGCCGGCCTTGAGCATATCGACGTACTCGCCGGTGTTGGCGTCGTAGCCGATGTTGCCCGACTTCTGGCTGATTTCGTCGGCGACGACGCTGCCGTCCTTGCCGCCGTTGCCCACGATCGTCTTCAGCGGCGAACTGAGCGAGTTCAGCACGATTTCCGCGCCGATCTTCTCGTCCCCCTTGCACTTATCGACGACCGCCTCGACCACCGGCACGCAGCGGAGCAGGGCCACGCCGCCGCCGGGAAGAATGCCTTCTTCGACCGCGGCACGCGTGGCGTGCAGGGCGTCTTCGACGCGGGCCTTCTTCTGCTTCATGTCGGCTTCGGTCTCTGCGCCGACGCTGATCACCGCCACGCCGCCAGCCAGCTTCGCGAGCCGCTCCTGGAACTTTTCCTTGTCGTACTCGCTTTCGACCTGGGCGATCTGGTTCTTGATCTGCGAGATTCGCTTGTCGATGTCGGCCCGCTTGCCGGCCCCTTCGACGATCGTGGTGTTGTTCTTATCGACCGTGACCTTCTTCGCGCGGCCCAGGTGCTCCAGACCGAGATTTTCGAGCTGAATGCCCAGGTCTTCGCTGATCAGCGTGCCACCAGTCAGCACGGCGATGTCGCCGAGCATCGCCTTGCGACGGTCGCCGAAACCCGGAGCCTTCACCGCACAGACGTTGAGCACGCCGCGGAGCTTGTTCACGACGAGGAGCGTGAGTGCCTCGGCATCGACGTCTTCGGCAATGATGAGCAACGGCTTGCCCGAGGTGCTGACCTTTTCGAGGATCGGCACCAGGTCGCGAAGATTGCTGATCTTCTTTTCGTAGATGAGGATCAGGGCGTCCTCAAGGAGCGCGTCCATCGTGGCGGGGCGAGTGATGAAGTAGGGCGAGACGAAGCCCTTGTCGAACTGCATCCCATCGACGTACTCGACCTTGGTGTCGGTCGTTTTGCCTTCTTCGACGGTGATGACGCCGTCCTTGCCGACGCGGTGCAGGGCCTCGGCCAGCAGGTCGCCGATCGTCTGGTCGTTGTTAGCGCTGATCGCGCCGACGCTGGCAACCTCGTCCTTGCTGGTGACGGGCTTGGCCATGTCGGTCAGCTTATTGACGGCGGCTTCGACGGCTTTGTCGATCCCGCGGCGGACGGCCGTCGGATTGCTGCCAGCAACCACGCTGCGGAGCCCTTCTTTGAAGATGGCCCGGGCGAGGACCGTGGCGGTGGTAGTGCCGTCGCCTGCCAGGTCGCTGGTCTTTTGAGCCACTTCGACCACGAGCTTGGCGCCCATGTTTTCGAAGCGGTCTTCCAGATCGACTTCCTTGGCGACGGTGACGCCGTCTTTCGTGACGGTTGGTCCACCAAAGGACTTATCGATGATGACGTTCTTGCCGGTCGGACCCATCGTGACCGCGACGGCATCGGCCAGCTTGTTGACACCCGCGAGCATTTTGGCACGGGCGTGATCGTCAAAGAGAAGTTGCTTGGGCACGGTTTATGAGACCTTATGAGATGGTGTGTTCGCTTCGTTCTGGTCCCACGTTCTGCGTGGGACCACAAGGGTGCGACGCTTTGCATCGCGATATGCAGGGACGCGGAGCGTCCGAGCGTGCGTTCCCACGCGGAGCGTGGGACCGAGACTTAATCGACGACCTTCGCCAGAATGTCGCTCTCGCGAAGAATCTTCACATCCTCGCCGTTCACTTCGATGTCGGTCCCGCCGTACTTGCCGTAGATCACCTGATCGCCGACGGTGACGGAGAGTTCGCCCCGCTTGCCGCTGTCGAGCAGCTTGCCCGGGCCAACCGCGACGACCTTGCCACGCTGCGGCTTTTCCTTGGCGCTGTCGGGCAGGACGATGCCGCCGGCGGTGACCTGCTCGGCCTCCATCGGCTCTACCACCACACGATCATCGAGAGGACGGACTTTGAATTTGGCCATTACAGAATTCCTTTGTTATGTGAGTCGGTGTTTGATTTGTGTCATTTGTTACTCGTCACTTGTCATTTGTGGCTATTAGTCGTGTGAACCTCACAAGTGACTAATGACAAATGACCAATGACAACTACATCATTCCTTCCATACCACCCATGCCTCCCATTCCTCCCATACCACCCATGCCTCCGCCCATTCCGTGGTCGTGGTGGTCGTGGTGACCGCCACCTTCCTCCTCTTCCTTGGGCAACTCGGTGATAAGAGCTTCGGTGGTGAGCAGGAGCGAGGCAACGCTGGCCGCGTTCTGCAGAGCGACGCGGACGACCTTCGCCGGGTCGATGACGCCAGCCTTCAGCATGTCGCCGTACTCGTCCTTGTCAGCGTCATAACCTTCGGTCTTTCCCTTCAGGTTGCGGACGCGGTTGACGACCACCGCTCCATCCACACCGGCATTGTTGGCAATGGCCCGCAGCGGCTGGTCGAGGACGTTCTTGATGATCTGGCCGCCGGCCTTCTCATCCCCTTCGAGCTTCAGCTTGTCGATCGCCTTCTCGGCCCGGATGAGAGCGACGCCGCCACCGGGAACGATGCCGCTTTCCAGAGCGGCCTTCGTCGCCTGGCGAGCATCTTCGAGGAGGTACTTCCGCTCTTTCATCTCGGTCTCGGTCGCGGCGCCGCAGTTGATCTGTGCCACGCCACCCGCCAACTTGGCGAGCCGCTCTTGCAGCTTTTCGCGATCGTACTCGCTGTCGGTCCGGCCGATTTCCTCGCGGATTTGCTGGGCCCGTCCGGTGATGTCTTCCTTCGAGCCGGCGCCACCGACGATGATCGTGTTCTCGCTCGTGATCTTGACCTTCTTGGCCCGGCCGAGATCGCTCAGCTTCACACTCTCAAGCTCGATGCCCAGATCCTTGAAGATCGGCTGAGCCTTGGTCAGCGTGGCGATGTCTCCCATAATCGCCTTGCGGCGGTCGCCGTAACCGGGGGCCTTCACCGCACAGACCTGCAGGATGCCGCGCATCTTGTTAACGACGAGGGTCGCCAGAGCGTCCCCTTCGATGTCTTCGGCGATGATCAGCAGCGGCTTGTTCGCCTTGCTCACCGCTTCGAGCAGCGGGATGAGCTTCTTGTTGGTCGAGATCTTTTCTTCGTAGAGCAGGATGTAGGCGTTTTCGAGCTCGACCGAGACTTCGTCCTGATTCGTAACGAAGTGCGGGGAGAGGAAGCCGCGATCGAACTGCATCCCTTCGACGACTTCGACCGTCGTTTCGCTGCCACGGCCTTCTTCGATCGTGATCACGCCGTCCTTGCCCACCTTGAGGAAGGCGTCGGCCAGGACGTTGCCGATCGTCGGGTCGTTGTTGCCGGCGATCGTGGCGATCTGCTTCAGCTCGGTCTTGTTCTTTTCGCTGATGGGGGTCGCCATCTTTTCGATTTCTTCGGAAACGGCATCGACCGCCTTCGCAATGCCGCGCGAGAGAGCCATCGGGTCGTAACCAGCGGCAATCATCTTCAGCCCTTCGCGGAAGATCGCTTCGGCCAGGACGGTGGCCGTCGTCGTGCCATCGCCGGCAACTTCGTTGGTCTTGCTGGCGGCTTCCTTGACGAGTTGGGCACCGAGGTTCTCATAAGCGTCGGACAGTTCGATGTCCTCGGCGACGGTCACGCCGTCCTTCGTCACCTTGGGCGAGCCCCACCCCTTGTCGAGCACCGCGTTGCGGCCGCGGGGGCCCAGCGTGCTGCGGACCGCTCGGGCGAGCTTGCTGACCCCGGCCAGCAGCGGCTGGCGGGCGTCGTCCTGAAAGACCATTTGCTTAGCCACGTGGGAAATCCTCCTGGTGAGCTTGGACTAATAATTACTAATACCACTCGTCGCTAATATTTCCGTAAGTCGTTGCAGTTCAGGCAGGTACGACTTCTCGGCTTTTTCAAAACTTGCAGATTTATTAGCTGCCGGCGACAACGAGCGGAAAGGTGGGTTACTTGCGAATCAATGTTGGCGTTGCCTCGACCGCCGGTGGCGACCTGCAAAAACGGCAGGAGCGACCAAACTGGCAGTTTGGAAACGATGCGGGCAGGTAAAGCAAGCTGTGTGCCAAGGAGACAGCAAGTGGCGCAAGGCATTTTCCAGAATGCACTTACGGCAAACACGTGCCGGCCCCGAGAGTCATCGCTAGAGATAAGCGATTGGCCGGATTGCCATTTTGGCAGTGTGAATGGCTGCAGCTACCTCACCTCAGCCAGCTCGTACAAATACGGGTTCAGCGTCGGATCGTTGTACATCTTGAGCTGGCGATAGGCCTGATGCCGCTTCCGGCCAGCCAGGAGGTCGTCGGCGAGCGTTTGAGCGGCTGCGGAGAGATCGTCGTGCTGTACCGTGGCAACGTATAGCTTCTGACTCACCTTTTCATGGTGCAAATCGCCCGCATCGAGCCGGTCGAGCTGCTCGTGGAGGTGATAGATCCGCAGGGCCAGGATCCCCAGGCGATCGATCGTACTCCCGAGCGTTTCCGTGTTGAGCGGGGCGTTTTTCCCCGTGACGACTTCCATCGAGGCGAGTTCTCCTGTCACCCAGTCGTCCAGCCGTTCGATCCAGTCGTTCCGCTCCTGGTTTAGCCGATCGATCTGCCGCTTCACGCGGGCAATCTCGGCATCGCTGGCCGAGGGGGAACGAGCCTTGTCCTCCTCATGCCAGAGGAGGAAGTTGTACCCCAATTGCCGGCAGACCAGCCGCCAAAAGCCGTCGAAGGGGCAATCGACCGGCTCCTCGTGCCATTGGGCTATGCAGGCCTCGTGCAGGGCGGTAACGCGGCGGATGTCGATCATGGCGTCCATGCTCTCGCGATGATGCTGATACGTCCTTGCCAGCACAGTCTATGCGAAGGGGGGCGAAAAACCCAACAGCAGTCTGCGAGTGGGCCGGGCTGCTGGCCGAGCACTCGCGTAGGAATTCTGCCAGCTTGCCGATATGCTGGATTTCGCATGGCCAATACCTTGAACCTACCTGCCGCCGTGAAGAGCGACGCCAAATCTCGCCCGCTTGCCACCAGCCGCTCGCGGCCCGGATGGTTTGCCGGGCTGGTTGTGGCTGCCGTTGGAGCGGGGCTGATTGGCTTTTCGCTCTGGAACAACGGCACGCTCGCCTGGTCGCAGCGGCAGGCAGATTCCAAGCTCGCTCTGGCCGACATTCCATTCGATGGCGAGCGGGCCTACGGCTATCTCAAGCAAATCTGCGCGATCGGCCCGCGCGTTTCCGGCACCGAAGGGATGCAGAAGCAGCAAGAGTTGCTAAAGACACACTTTGAGTCGCTCGGCGGCCGCGTGTCACTGCAATCGTTCGAGGCTCGCCATCCGGAAACCGGCGGCCGAGTGCCGATGGCAAACATGATTGTCGAGTGGCATCCGGAAAAGAAGGACCGCATCCTCCTCTGCTGCCACTACGACACGCGCCCCTTTCCCGACGAAGATCCGGTTAACCCCAAGGGGCTGTTCATCGGAGCAAACGACGGCGCGAGCGGCGCGGCTCTGATGATGGAGCTCGCCAATGAGCTGCCCAAGCTCAAATCTCGCTACGGCGTCGATTTCGTCCTATTCGACGGCGAAGAACTCGTCTTCGATGGCCGCCGCGATCCGTACTTTCTCGGCAGCGAGCACTTTGCCCGCGAATATGCCGCTAACCCGCCGTCGCACAAATACCGCTCCGGCGTCCTCGTCGATATGGTCGGCGACGCAAACCTGCAAATCTTCCGCGAAGTGAACAGCATGCGAACGGTCCCCACGCGGCAGCTTGTCGGCGACATCTGGGGGGTCGCCCGCGACCTAGGGGTGAAGGAGTTCGTTGCGGTTACCCGGTACGAAATCCGCGACGACCACCTGGCCCTCAACAACATCGCCCGCATCCCGACGATCGACATCATCGACTTCGAGTACCCGCGTGCCCGCGGCGAAAACTACTGGCACACGACGAAGGACATCCCGGAAAATTGCTCGGCGTTGTCCCTCGCCAAGGTCGGCTGGGTGCTGAAAACGTGGCTCGAGCGGGTGAAGTGAATCGGGAGGGCGAGGCTCCCGCCGAGCCGCATTCTGACCGTCTTAAGCGAGGAAATTTGCTATGGAGTTGGTCGTTGCACTGACGTTGCTGGTCATTTCTGTGATCGGAGCTGGCTGCATGATCACGAGCCTTGCAATAATCTTCTGCCGCGGTGGCTGGCATGAAGTCATGACCAAGCCACGACGAGAAGGAAAGTGGAATTCAGCTTTCGTATTGATGATTACCGGCGCCGCGATCGGTGTGCTGTTGTTCTCGGGAGTCGTGCTTGCCACACAGTTCTTGCCAATGGGTGCCATCCATTAAAACCTGAGCATGACAAACCAATTCAAGATCGCCCTCTATCCCGGCGACGGCATTGGGCCGGAAGTCACTATCGAAGCTGTCCGCGTGCTCACACGGCTGCAGGAACTGGATCGTAGCTTCGCGCTTGAAACGACCAGGTTCGACTGGGGCGTGACGCACTGGCAAAAGCATGGCCAGGTCGTACCCGACGATTTCCTTGACGTGCTGCGCCCTTTCGACGCGATATTGTTGGGTGCAGTTGGTTGGCCGGCGCTGATTCCTGATAACGAGACGCTCGCGCCACTCGTCAAAATCCGCCAGGCGTTCGATCAATACGCCTGCGTCCGCCCGGCGAGGCTTTTTCCGGGAGTCAAGTCGGTTCTGGCGGGTAAGCAGCCCGGTGATATCGACCTGGTCGTCATTCGCGAAAACAGCGAAGGGGAATACGTCGATAACGGCGGCCGGCTCAAGCGCGGCACGCCCGACGAAGTTGCCGTGCAAACGGCCCTGCACACGCGGAAAGGAGTCGAGCGTATCCTCCGCTACGGCTTTGAGATGGCTCGCAAACGGCGGAAGAAGCTGACGATGGCGACCAAGAGCAATGCTCAGCGCTACGGCTACGTCCTATGGGACGAAGTGCTCGACGAACTGGCTCCGCAATATCCCGATGTGACGAGCGAGCGGCAGCACTGCGACGCGCTGATTATGAACTTTGTCCGCTGGCCGGAAAAGTTCGACGTAGTCGTCGCGTCGAACCTCTTCGGCGACTTGCTGACGGACCTGGGCGGCGTCCTCGGCGGCGGCCTGGGCCTCGCGCCGAGCACGAATACGAACCCCGAGCGACAGTTCCCTTCCATGTTTGAGCCAGTCCACGGCAGCGCGCCGGACATCGCCGGCAAGGGAATCGCCAATCCCGTTGCTGCGATCCTCAGCGCCGCGATGATGCTCGATCATCTGCAACTCCCTGCCGCGGCAGCGAGGATCCGGCGCGCTGTCGAACGTACTTTGGCCGACGGCAATCAGACGCCGGACCTGGGCGGGAAACTGACGACGCAACAGATGGGGGAAGCGGTAGTCAAACGCCTGGAAGACTGAAGGCGGGCAACCACGAATCGGACGAATCTTGCGAATGGATACGGGAGAGACGACGAGGAGCTAACGCATCCTAGCCTTCATTCGGCCGATTCGTTGGATTCGTGGTTTCTTTTCCTCCTGTTGAAACCCCTCCAGCGCCAGCATCCGCTGCTTCAGGCTCAGCCCCGTCGGTGCGGAGAAGCCGCCGAGAGAGCCACCCGAGCCGACGACGCGGTGGCACGGAACGATGATCGGCAGGCGATTCTTGGCCATCACGCTGCCAACCGCGCGGGCAGCGCCGGGAGCACCGGCTACCGTGGCCAATTCGCCGTAAGTCTTGGTTTTGCCGCGGCCGATTTTCCGGCACGCCTTCACAACGCGCTGCTGAAACGCTGTTAGATGCGACAGATCGAGCGGCACGTCGGCAAAGGTGACTTCTTCGCCGACGGCATACCGTTCTAGCCGCTCGACCACTTCCGCCACCGGTTTGGGCAGATCGTTCCGATCGGTCCCCGTCCATTCCGCGTCCACCTGCAAGCCGGCAATCGCCGCTGCCGCGGAAGGATGGCCGATCGTGATTGCGGCCAGCCGCTCGTCCCGATAGGCGACCGCGAGCCAGCCGAGGTCGGTGAGGAAGGCAAAGGCTTGAGGTGGAGGCGATAGGTTAGTCATGGGAATCCGAAATAAGGAGCAGCACTTGCAAAATGCAAATTGAGAATTGCAAATTGTTTCCGCCATTTTGCAATTTGCAATGGTCACTGGCAAATTTGCAATTGCCGCCGTATCTCGCCGTGGTTTGCTGCGCAAGCACACAGCCACCCCAGGAGCACAACTGCTTTGCCAACGCAGCGCCATCGGGAGGCTGACGCCTCCCGCTCGTCAAACGCCGCCGCTTTGACGCTCTTCCCGACCCTACCTATACTACAGTTGTCAGGTTGATGAAGCGGGCGATGCAACAATGGTATCGGTTAAGGAGGAGTTTGGCTGCCAATGACAGAAAGGACAGGCCCGATGAGTCGCTATCAAGCGTTCAGCGACGATTATTACGTCAACATGAACCTCAACACCGAGATGGAGCTGCCGCATAGCCGCGAGACCGTCCTGCATTACTTCGAGCAAGTCAAAAAGCACTACCCTGCGATGCGGAATTTCTATAGCCGCGAGCGGGGCGAGTTCGTTCTGGAAGAGGACAAAGACGGCGGTAACTACCGCTGGACGAGCATCGAGTCGCGGCGGGTCTGCTCCGGGTTCGTGAATCCGCCGAGTGTCGAAGAGGCGATGAAACAGCACGCCTTCGTGCTCGACCTCGTGCCCTACGCCCTCTCGCTTAGCCCACTCGACTGCGAGTCGCTGAACGTCATGTACGGCTTCGATTTCAACTATCGGGGCAATCACAATCAACTGCTCATCGACGCCTTGGGCGTGTCCCCCGCCTTTGAAAAAATGACGCAGATTCCGGGGGCTCAGGTGCTGGCGAACGAGCCGTCGATTCAGTTCGCCCTGGACGACGAGTGCCGCGTGCAGTGCCGCCTAAGTATCGAGTCGCGGACAACGGCCTATCACATGCGGGTGAAGGAATTCCCCGAGGAGCAACTGAGTGTCTATTTCACCGCCCGGCGTTACGGCAGCCTGGAAGCAGGCGAGACGTACGTGTCGGCAATGAACCGCCTGGCTGAAATCTGCCGCGATGTGGTAGATAACTACGTTGTCGAGAACGTCCTGCAGCCGCTGCAGCAGGCGATTGCGATCCGGTAATTACGACAAACTTCCACTCATCCGCGACTCGACCAGCGCGTCGCGGGTTCCTTCGACCTGTTCGGCGACGGCATTGAATTCGTCGGCCATTTCCGGCCAGAAGTCGTCCTTGCGAAACCGCATCGTCTCCGGTCGCTTCCCGTCGGCCAGTTGCCGCAGCCCTTGCCGCATCCGCCAGACGGGGCCGACAAAACGGTGGCTCAATTTGAGCACGTCGCAGAGCACGAGCGGCAGGAGCATGAGCGAGCAGAGCATGGCCGGGAAATAGCGGTCGATCGCAGCCGTCAGCACGTTGGTCGTCCGATTCGGCGGGCCGGCGAAGACCTCCCACAGGACGAGCAGCGAGCCCACGACCAGCAAGCACAGGGCCCAGTAGCTGACCACTCGCACTAAGAGCGCGATCTGCACGGGTCGGTCGATCAGCAACCGGCGACGGCGTCGTTCCAGCATGGGTCTCCTCCGCAAAAGCACACTCCGCCAAGGCAAGCGTAGCTCGCGCGCCGCCGGGTGCGGTTCTGTTCGCTCCGAATGTGCGGGTCGTAGCGGACGCAAGCGGAAGCCCTCAAGCCGGCTAAAGAATGGGCTTGCTCCCTCGACCGACAATAGATGCCGGTAATCAACCGCGGGCTTTTTCCGCCTCGGCCAGGCGAATGAGCTGCTGGCGGTGCTTTTCGTGCGTTTCCAGGTTGAAGCCGCCGTGGTTTTCCAGGCCCGGAATACCGCGATATTGTGCGTGGCAGCGGTAACAGTGCAGCACGTTGCCCACGAGCAAGTAGAGGAGCACATCGATCAGGGCTGTCGCGAAGAGCACGCCATAGGTCCAAAGCGGCAGGCGGTAGTACCAGAAGATCGAGCTGATGACGAAGCCGACGACGACGATTGCCACGCCAAGCTGCTGCGAGAAGTCCTTGCGGATGAAAAGCTCGGTGCTGGGACAAACGAGGCAGTGCCAGAGCTTTTCGTCGGCGATAGCGCCCTCCGGCACCGGCAGCTTCGCCTGGCAGGCGGGGCAAGCGATGTCGCGAGTGTCGGCGGAAAACTCCACACGGCTGGTGGCGTCGCACGATGGGCAGCGGAAAGTGACGTTCACAGCGGATACCTCGCTTCAGCCGAAAGCAACTGACTCGTCAGTTCACCGATGAACGCCAGAATGACGGCGGCATAAAGAATTCCGGTCGCGCTCTGCGTGTTGGGAATCTTGAGCGTTTGCCAGGTGAGCCAGCTTAGCCCGAGGACACCGAAAATGCCCGCGAGCCAGCGAAGGCCAAGAAACAGGAGCCACGTCTGCATCGCGCTGTTTTGGGCGGCGCTGCGGGCGGTGTACTCAAGCCACGTGCCGCTGCCGGAAACAACAGCCCGGAGGGCGACGGCCGCGCCAAGCAGCAGCACGAGCTGTCGCAGCGGCTCGAGCTTCATCGTCGGCGTGTTGAGGTACCAGTGACCGAGGAGCATTGCCGTGGTTACCAGTCCGAGGAGCAAGCTGCTTGTCACCCGGTCGGCGACTTGCCAGCCGATCGGCGGCGAAAGCGGCAAGACACAGCCGGCCAGCGCGAGCGCCGCGATCGTCCAAATTGCGCCCTTTCCTGCTGTCGGCCGCTCGTACATCCAAATGACTGCGCCGAGGTAGCTGACAACTGCCGCGGCAATGGCGCAGCCGAGCTGCCACGGCACTACCGATGAAATACTTGCACTGGCCGGCCGCGACCACAGTGCCAATGCGGTGAGCGTTTGCACTCCCATGAGCACCCACAAGTGAACGCGGAAGAACCCGCTGGTGACATAGCGCGACGGCGTGACCCCCATCGCGACGGCAACACCGAGCGTGAGACGGAAGAGGAAATCGACGAGGATAATGCCGAACACACGCGTGCGGACGACTACGCCCGATTCCCATAAATGAGCTGCATCACCTCAGCCCGCGTCGAAAGGTTCGAGCGGAAAAGCCCCTTCATCGCCGACGTGACCATCGAGCTGCCAGGTTTCTTCACGCCGCGGATCGTCATGCAACTATGCGAAGCCTCGATGACAACCGCGACCCCTTTCGCATCGAGTTCGCTCACAAGGAGGTTCGCGATCTCCTCGGTCATCCGCTCCTGCACCTGCGGCCGGCGTGAGATGACCTCGACGACCCGGGCGATCTTCGACAGGCCGATGACCTTTCCCTTCGGAATGTACGCCACGTGCGCCTTGCCGATAAACGGCAGCAAGTGATGCTCGCACATCGAACAGAAGCTGATGTCGCGGACGAGTACGACCTCGTCGTACTGCTCGCTGAAGAATTTTTGCGTATGTTCGCGAGGGTCGAGTCGGAGCCCCGAAAACATCTCGGCATACATCCGGGCGACGCGAGCGGGCGTTTCGAGCAATCCTTCGCGATCGGGATTCTCCCCGACGGCGATGAGAATCTCGCGCACCGCCCGTTGAATTCGCGGCAGATCAACGGCAGCATCGAGGCCGCGGCCGGGCGCTTCGTCATCGCCGCTGCATCCAGCGGTGGAACCGTGTTGTGATGAATTGGACATGCTACTCGCATCGTAGAAAGGGGCCAAGCGAGCGGTCAAGGACGTGCCTTTTGGCCAGCAGCCTCAATCCTTGCTTTTGCGGCGAATGTGGGCCAAATTGGCTCCTGATTTATGACCCCTGACTCCCGCCTCCTTTTTCTGCCATGTATTCCCGCATCCTTCTTGCCGCGACCACCTTCTCCATGCTTGTCCCGCTTGCCGCCGCTGCCGATCCGCCCGAGATCAAGGTCGGCATCATCGGCCTCGATACGTCGCACGCGATCGCCTTCACGAAGGAATTGAACAGCCCGGACGCCAAGGAAGATGTGTCGCATTGCCGCGTTGTCGCCGCGTATCCCAAGGGGAGCCCCGACATCGAATCGAGCACGAAGCGCGTGCCGGAATACACCGCAGAATTGCAGAAGCTGGGCGTCGAAATCGTCGATTCGATCGACGAACTGCTGAAGCGAGTCGATTGCGTCCTGCTCGAAACGAACGACGGCCGGCCGCATCTGGAACAGGCGTTGCCGGTGTTCAAAGCCAAGAAGCCGGTCTTCATCGACAAGCCGCTGGCCGGTTCGCTCCCCGACTGCATCGCCCTGTTCCGCGCGGCGAAAATTTACGATTGCCCCATGTTCTGCTCGTCGAGCCTCCGCTACGGCAAATCGACCCAGGAGGCCCGCGCCGGCAAGTTCGGCAAGATCACTCGCTGCGAAACCTTCAGCCCGGCTGCTCTGGAGCCGACACATCCCGACCTCTACTGGTACGGCATTCACGGCTGCGAGGCGCTCTATGCCGTTTTGGGCACCGGCTGCGAGACGGTTGAACGCGGCACAACGGCGGCCGGAACGATTCAAGTGACTGGCCATTGGTCCGGCGATCGCGTCGGCATTTTTCGCGAGGACAAGGGCTATGGCGGCACCGCCATGACCGAGCAAGGACCGCAGGAAGTGGGCAAGTACGAGACTTACCGGCCGCTGGTGGTTGAAATCGTCAAGTTCTTCCGCACCAAAGAAGTCCCAATCGCTCCCGAGGAAACGATCGAGCTGTACGCCTTCATGGAAGCTGCCGACGAAAGCAAGCGTCAGGAGGGGAAGCCGGTCAAACTCATCGACGTGATGACAAAGGCAATCCCGCTGGCCGACAAGCGGCTGAAAGAGCTGGATGTGAAGTAGCGGCTTGGAATTCGTGCCGCTTTACCGCTTCGCCTGCTTCCCAGCCGTTTGCGCCTCCGGCTTTCCGGCGATGGTGCGGTACTCGTCGAAGCTGACGGAAGAGAACTCCGTCATGTACGTGCCGGCTCGCTCGATCTTTTTGCGGTCTTCGCCCGAGAGGGTCCACGTCACCAGGTGCCGGCTGCGAGCCACTTTGCCGTCGATCGTGCGGGTGATTTCGAGCGGAACGAGATCACGTTCCGCAATGGCCTGATTCAGTTCCATCCGCGCCTCCGGCGGGAGGTTGCCGCGCATCGCATTGAGCCGGGCGAACCAATCCGAGAAGCTGCGGATCGCTCGCACCGCCTCCGGCCGCTCCGGTTTGCGAGCGACGGCGACGTACTCCAGTGGCTTGCCCGTCAGCGTCAGGCGGACGAAATCCTGGCCGTTCTCTTCGTATTCCTCGACGTTACGCGTGAACTCCGGCTGGGCCGCGAAGGCGAACAGAGTGTCCTTCGACTGCACGGCGTGCGTCCTCAGAGCCAGCACATACTCCGACACCTCCTGCGTGGATATGCCGCAACGAACCTTACGCACCGGATCGAGCAGCGTGAACCGTCCACCGAGCGGATCGAAGATGGTGATCTCCTCAGGCTTCGTGAGGAAAAAGTCGTAAATCCTCCCGTTAGAGAAGAGCGTCAGCGTCTCAGCTGCCGGCTCGCGTTCCTTGCCGATGAAAATCTCCGTGTCGATGCGAAACTCCTGTGCCGCCGCGGGAAACGCAGCGACCAGCAGCCACACGAGCGACCACATCAGGCGAGCCAGCCAGCAGTTCATAAGCGCATCCTGCGAGAAAGTCGCGCGAGCGAGAAAGGTCGCGAACGATAGCAGGCCAGGTTGCAGAGCGCCTAGACGAATCGGGAGGAAATCTGTGGTGCTAGCTCGCTTGCTCTCTCGTCGCGTTTCTTTGCGGTCTAGGTCGTTTCAGGCATCCGGCGAAGGGGGGTCCAATTCCCGCCATGCCGCGGTACACTTTGGTCCAGTTCCGACCGAAATGGACTTCGCGCCCCGCGGTTTCGCGGCTCTCACCGATGACGCTTGCCGGACCACTCAAGCCCACCCACAAGGCGATCAAGGTCTATCACGAAGCGCTCGCCGCCTATGCGGGCGCACAGGTCGAGCACGAAGGGGCGACCGAAACCGCCTTCCAAAGGCTGCTCGAAGACTCCGCGCGCTCCGCCCACGGCTGGATGCTCGTCCCCAAGCTGCCGGTCAAGCGCGGCGGCAAGTCGGTCATTCCCGATGGCACGGTTCGCGACGCCTTCTTCTTCCACCGCGGCTACTGGGAGGCCAAGGACACGGCCGACGACCTGAACGCGGAAATCAGGAAGAAAATCGCCAAGGGGTATCCGCTCGTCAACACGATCTTCGAGGACACGACGCGGGCCGTCCTTTATCAGAACGGCGACGTCGCCTACGAAGCCGACCTGACCGACCCACAGCAGGTCTGCGACCTCTTAAACGCCTTCTTCGCCCACACGGAGCCCGCCTATGAAGGGTTTGAAGAAGCGGTCGATGAATTCAAAGAGCGCGTGCCGGAACTGGCCCAGGCCCTAGCCGCGATCATCAAGGATTCGCACGACAAGAACACGAAGTTCCAGGCCGCGTTCGACAAATTCTTCACCCTCTGCCAGACGGCCCTCAATCCGAACATCCGCCGCGATGCCGTCGATGAGATGCTGATCCAGCACCTCCTCACCGAGCGTCTGATCCGGACGATCTTCGACAAGGACGACTTCACCCGCCAGAACGTCATCGCCGCCGAGGTCGAAACGGTCATCTCCGCCCTCACCAGCCAAAGCTTCAGCCGCAAGGAGTTCCTGAAAAAGCTCGACCGGTTCTACCTGGCGATCGAGCACGCGGCCGAGAGCCTGGAGGACTTCAGCGAGAAGCAGCACTTCCTGAACACGGTCTATGAGCGGTTCTTCCAGGGCTACTCGGTGAAGGTGGCCGACACGCACGGCATCGTCTATACGCCGCAGGAAATCGTCGATTTCATGTGCGCCAGCGTGGCCGAAGTGCTGGAAAAGGAGTTCGGCAAGAGTCTGGGGGACAAGGAGGTCCACATTCTCGACCCCTGCACCGGCACTGGCAACTTCATCGTCAACCTGATCAACCGGATTCCGAAGAAAGACCTCCCGCGGATGTACCGTCAGCAGCTCTTCGCCAACGAAGTGATGCTCCTCCCGTACTACATCGCCGCGCTCAACATCGAGCACGCCTACTACGAGAAAACGGGCCAGTACGAGCCGTTCGAGGGGCTCTGCTTTGTCGATACGCTGGACCTGGCGGAAAAGCGCCAGGCGACTTTCGAGTTTCTCAACCAGGAAAACACGCAGCGTGTAGAACGTCAGCGCAACACGCCTATAACAGTCATCATTGGCAACCCACCTTACAACGCAAACCAGCTCAACGAGAACGACAACAACAAGAATCGCGTTTATTCGGTTGTGGATCGGAGAATCAAGGAGACTTACGCCTCCTCCTCATCAGCAACCTTAAAGAACAAGCTGTACGACCCGTATGTCAAATTTTTTCGATGGGCGACAGACCGCCTGAATGGTCGCGACGGGATAATTTGCTTTGTCAGCAACAATAGTTTCGCAGTCGATCAAGCACCTTTTGATGGCATGCGTGCTCAAATCCATAAGGATTTCACACGCATCGTACACGTCGATCTGCACGGCAATGTGCGCCAGAATCCGAAGCTGAGCGGCACAACGCACAATGTGTTCGGCATTCAAGTAGGTGTTGGGATCACAATTGCCATAAGGCGTGCGAAAGATCGAAAGCACTCCGTCAGCTACTTTCGTGTTCCGGAAGCATGGCGGAAAGAACAGAAATTGGGCTGGCTCCAAGAGATGGAGACGACTACCCAAGTCGGTTGGAAGCGAGTCGTTCCTGACGAACTGAGCAACTGGCTCATTCTGCCCACCAACAAGAAGTTTCAACGATATGTACCTCTAGGAAGTGAGAACGGAGATTCGATATTTGATCAGTTCTCAACCGGCGCGAAGAGTAACCGCGACGACGTTGTCTATGACTTCAATCGAAACGCATGTCTGTCACGTGTCGAATCATTCGCCGAGAACTACAATTCGGAGGTGGACCGATTCAAGCGAAAAGGGACGGTTAGCGACGTTGACTCATTTGTGGACCCGCTCAAGGTGAAGTGGAGCAGTACGCTCAAGTTGCATCTTACGCGCGGCAGATACGCCGAATTCGACGCGAAGAAGATGAGGACGTGCCTTTATCGTCCGTTTACCAAGAAGTCCCTCTACTTCGATGACATCCTGAATGATCGACCGGGATTGTTTCGGCGAGTCTTTCCATCCGCAAAGCAAGAGCGTGAAAACATAGTCATCTATTCCACAAATCACTCGCAAGCTCCGTTTTCAGTGCTCGGGACTAACTGCGTCGCGAATGAAGCCGTAGGCGGCCGTGCCGGAACTTGCTTTGCGTTTTACACCTACGATGAAACCGGAACGCGTCGGCGCGAGAACATTACCGATTGGGCGCTCAACGAGTTTCGCAAGCACTACAAGATAGCGAAGTTGACGAAGTGGGACATTTTTCACTACGTCTATGGCCTCCTGCATCATCCGGGCTACCGCAAGAAGTACGCTGACAACCTGAAGCGCGAATTGCCACGGATTCCGTTTGCACCCGAGTTTGCCGCCTTCAACATCGCCGGGCACGAACTACTCACCTTGCATCTGAACTACGACGGACTAAAGCCGGCCAAACTCAAATGGGTCGAAGTGGAAGAAGTGCCGCTGTCCTACCGGGTCGAGAAAATGAAGCTGGCGAAGGACAAGAAGTCGCTCGTCGTCAACGATTCGCTCACGCTGGCCGACATTCCGCCCGAGACGTTTGATTACCGCCTCGGCAACCGCTCGGCCCTGGAATGGGTCATCGACCAGTACCAGGTGAGCACCGACAAGCGGAGCGGCATCGTTTCCGATCCCAACCGCGCGGACGATCCCGAATACATTGTCCGCCTCGTCGGCCAGGTCGTCCGCGTCAGCATCGAAACGGTCAAGATCGTGAATGCGTTGCCCGAACAGTTTGAGCCAAAGTAGTCCTGCCAGGCCCTTGGCAGGACAGCGGAGGGACAGGGCCTTTTGGCGAGCAGGGGTGAAATGCCGAGCGACATCTTCTGTCGTGCTGGCCAGCGATGGGCCTCGCTGGCCTACTTAGGTGCAGGACAGACTCCGGGACATCCCCACCGACAGGGCATTGCCTTTACTATACGTTTGCTACAATTTCAGCCGTGGGCTGGTATTGAATAGGGACCGAGGCTCTGTTTGGAAAATGATCGGGAAGAGCACTTTATGCATAACTTGCATACGTGCATAATCTGCAAATCGAATTTAACCTGTTTCCACCAAATAAGTTACGTCGCAGTTACCGGCTCCGAAGTTTTTTGAATCGGCTGCATAAGGGGTGAGTGGAACTTACGGCCACCCAAAATGGCTGTGTCTGCGAAGGGATAAAGGGAGGCATGGTTGTCGCCAGAGGCGAGCTTTGGACCGCTTGGTTTTCAGTCGCCATGGCAGGACGCCATGAGGAACATCGCATTGGACGCGCGATTCATTCGACGCGTAAACGGCCGGGGGTATAATTGCCGGTCGAGTCGCGGCTAGTGCATGGAACAAGAGCCGGTCACTGCGAAATGAACGACGATTCCACCAAACCTGCGGTCGATAGCTCGTGGAAAGGGGCGGCTTCGTCGCCGATCGGGCCGGAGTGCCTCTCGGAGGCTTCGCGCGGGGAGTCGTCTGCGGAAGACCAGTCTAGTGCGCGGGCCGAGTCGAGTGCGCGGCACGAGTCACGGCCACCGCTGCATATCGGTCAGTCAGACCTGGCAGCTTCTCCGATGGTTTCTACTCCGATTGCCGAGTTGTATCCGCAACATGTCGATGTTGCTCCGCGGCAGTTGGCGATTCATCCGCTCGATCGCCGCGAGATCGACGAGCGCATTGCCGAAAGCGAATCGAGCCGCATTCGGCTGGCCTGGGCCAAACTCCTCTGGCTGCTGGCGTTTTTGGCCGTGCTCCTGGCGATCAGTTATCTCGTGCCGCTGATTGCGGAAAACACACAGTACGCGATGACCCGCGGCCGCCAGCGTGCCGAGCATGACTTCGCGATCGAGCACATCGGCCAGTCGCCGCTGCACGATCTGTCGCGGGCGTCGCAGATGGTTTCGCAGGTCGTGGCACCGAGCGTCGTCCATATCAACACGCAGGGGAACGAGGGAGACATCGTCTCGCTCTTGCCGATGCGCGGGACGCGAACGATCATTCCCAGCGAGGGACAGGGCTCCGGTTTTGTCGTCGATGCCGGCGGCTACGTGATGACGAATCTGCACGTGATTCGGGATGCCAGCGAGATTCAGGTGACGCTGGCCGATGGTCGCAAGGTCGCTGGCCGGATCGTGAGCTTCGACAAAGAAACCGACCTCGCCCTGCTGAAGGTCGATGCCGAGGGACTGACGCCCGTCCGCTGGGGCGACAGCGACGCGGCGGAGGCGGGGGCGATGGTCTGGGCCGTGGGAAGTCCGTTCGGGCTGGAACGAAGTGTGACCTCCGGCATTTTGAGTGCTAAGAACCGAGCCGGGCTTGCGGGGACCGCGTATCAGAATTTTTTGCAGACCGACACGGCGGTGAATCCCGGCAACAGCGGCGGACCGCTTGTAAACACCGACGGCCGCGTCATCGGCGTGAACACGGCGATCGTTGGCGACGTGTATCAGGGAATCAGCTTTGCCATTCCGAGCAATGTCGCTCGCGAGGTGTTCGAGCGGCTGCGGGACAACGGTTCCGTCACGCGGGGCTGGCTCGGCGTGCAGCTCGAACCGATGACCGATGAGCACGCAAAAGATCTCGGCTTGCCCGATTCCAAGGGGGCGTATATTTCGCAGGTGGTGAGCGAGGCCAATGGCGGCTCGCCGGCGGCCAAAGTGGGGATTCAGGCGGGGGATGTCGTGCTCTCGTGGAATGGACAGTCGATTGAGGGGCCGGCCGAGCTGAGCAACCTGGTCGCCAAAACGCCGATCGGATCGGCGGCCACCGCAGTCGTCTTTCGCGATGGGCAGCGCCTCGAATTCAACATCACCGTCGGCACTCGGCCCCCGTTGCCGTAATTCTGCAACTGTGACTCTACAACCGGTGATTCTGCAATCGTGATTCATCTGCAAGGACACTCCGCCCTGATCACCGGCTCGACGAAGGGGGTCGGCCGCTCAATCGCCGAGGCGTTTGCCGGTGCTGGGGCGAACGTTGTGTTGCACGGCCGCAGTCGCGATGCGAATGCCGAGGAAGTAATCGCCAATTGCCAACAGCACGGAGTGCAAGTTGCGTTTGTCACCGGCGACCTGATGCGCGAGACGATTCCCGCGGTGGATGGCTTGTTCGCGGCAGCGATGAAGTCGATGCCTGGCATCGACATCTTGGTGAACAACGCCGGCACGTACATCGACCAGCCGTTTTTGGAGATGGACTGGGAGACCTACGATCGGACGATGCGGCTCAACGTTGCTGCGCCGTACTTTCTCACGCAGCGATTCGCCCGGCACTGGATCGCGAGCAAGACGGCTGGCCGCGTGCTGATGATTGGGTCGATCAACGGCCGGCTCGCCGAGCCGACGCACTCGTGCTACGACTCGTCGAAGGGGGCGATCGACGCGATGGTCCGATCGCTCTGCGTTTCGCTCGCGCCGCTCGGCATTCGGGTCAATGGCCTCGCGCCGGGTCTTGTCAGGACGCCGCTGACGGGAATCATCGACCGTGACGAGCGTTTTCGCCGCTGGATGGAATTGCACACGCCAAACAAACAAGTCCCGCACAGCGATGTGTGCGGCAGTGGCGCGGTCTATCTGTGCAGCGATGCCGCGTGGCACGTTCACGGGCAGATGCTGCTCGTCGATGGCGGCATGAGCGCCTGGCAACAGCCGGACATGCCGGAGAATTGGACTTAGCGGACTATTCTTCGCGGTAGTGCGACCATTCGATCCCGAGCTTGCGCATTCGCGCGCGAAGCGTGTGCGGGTTGATGCCGAGCAGCGCGGCCGTGCCGCGTTTCCCTTCGACTTTGCCGCGCGTGGCGACGAGGGCCCGCTCGATGTGCTGCTTCATGGCTGCGTCGAGCGTGAGGATCGGTCCGCTTTCGGCTCGTGGAGATGTCGGCACGAATGCGGCGGCTGGGGGATCGGGCACGACCTCATACATCGTGGGCAACGAGGAACTGACCGACGGCACGACCGGCGTGACTTGAAAGCCGATCGCCTTGGCAACTTCCAGGCACTGACCGTTGCCGAGGATCGCGGCGCGGTCGATGACGGCCCCCAGTTCGCGAATGTTCCCCGGCCAAGGGTAGTTCACAAGCAGGTGCAAGTCGGCGGACGTCGGTTCGACGTGGGTCAGGCCAAAGCGGTTCGCGGCGCGATGGGCGAAGTGGCTCGCCAGCGCGGGAATGTCTTCGGTCCTTTCACGCAGCCGCGGTAGCAAGATGGGGAAGATGTTGATGCGATACCAGAGGTCTTCGCGAAATGTCCCCGCCTTGACCATTGTGGCCAAATCGCGGTGCGTCGCCGCCACAATCCGCACATCGACGCGAATTGGCTGGTGGCCACCGACCCGCTCGATGAATCCGTCCTGCAGCACGCGCAGCAGCCGCACCTGCGCCGGCAGCGGCAGTTCGCCGATTTCATCGAGAAACAACGTTCCCTTGTCGGCCCGCTCGAACCACCCTTGCCGCGTGTCGGACGCGCCGGTGAACGAACCTTTCTCGTGGCCAAAAAGCTGCGAGTCAATCAACTCCGGTGGGATCGCGCCGCAGTTGACGCGAATGAACGGCGCGCTGTGGCGAGCGGACCTAGTGTGGATCGCGCGCGAGACGACCTCCTTGCCAGTACCTGTTTCGCCCAGGATCAGCACCGGCACGTCCGACTGCGCGACAAGCTGCACGCGCTCCATCACGAGGCGCAGACCCTTTTCGGCGCCGACGATCGTCTCCCCCATATCTTGCCGACCGAGTCGCGAGAGGAGCGTGCTTTTGTCGGCTTCGGCGGTCGCGCGCAGGGCTGCCAGTTCGTGCAGGCGGCGATCATTTTCGAGCGCGGCGGCAAACGGTTCGAGCAGCGCCTGCGCCATTTGCAGGTGCAGTTGCTTGAACGTCTTGAGATGGCTTGCCACGAGCACCAGCGCGCCGGCCGGACCTTCCGGTCCCATGAGCGGACCGGCAATTGCATCCCCTTCGAGTTCCGGTGGCACGAGGACGGCGAGATCACCGCTGCGCTTGGCGTGCTGGGTGTGGAGCACCGCCCCCGAACGAGACCAGGCGAGCAAGCGGACGAGCTTGGCAGGCGTGAGCGCCGTGCGGGCGGCGGCATGCATTGCCCCCGCTTCGGTCTGCCCCATCGCGACCGTATCGAGAGCCGACTGCTCGCCGTCGAGTCGGCGTACGAGAACCGCTGCTAGCGGCAGGTGGTGCGCGAGCATCGGCGCGATCGCAGCGGTCGATTCGGCGATCTCGATATGCCGGCAGGCCTCGCGCCAGACATCGAGCAGTACATCCCGAAAGCGTTCCATTCGATCAGTTTGCCTCGTAAATACCACGGACCGCCATCACTAATGACGGAATATATCCGTGCTATTTAACAGGAATTGACACTACCGCGGAAGGTGAGTTTGTAAGCCCATATGCCAAAAGGAGTTAATGCGACGCTGCAAACTCGGCACAACCGTTGCTTTACACCACGGCACGCTCGCCGAGCGCACTCGACCTTCCGCATCCCGGCATCGGCTGCCGACCGCCTTCAAGGAGGAGGCCCGCCTCATGAATCGCTCTCTCGCAATTTTGTTGCCGCTTGCGGCTCTCTCCATCGCGGCCCTTGCCGGCTGCAACGACTCGTCCACGACGAAAGACAGCGTCAACCTGCTCAACGTTTCGTACGACCCGACTCGCGAATTCTATCACGAGTTCAACGAGTCCTTCGCCGCTTACTGGCAGCAGCAGTCGGGCCAGGAAGTGACGATCGAGCAGTCGCACGGCGGCTCCGGCAAGCAAGCGCGGGCGGTGATCGACGGCCTCAAGGCGGACGTGGTGACGCTCGCCCTGGCCTACGACATCGACGCCATCGCCGACAAGGCCCAGCTTCTGCCCGCCGACTGGCAGAGCCAACTGCCCAACAACAGCAGCCCATATACCTCGACGATCGTCTTCCTCGTTCGCAAGGGGAACCCCAAGGGGATCAAGGACTGGGACGATCTCATCAAGAACGACGTGCAGATCATCACGCCCAATCCCAAGACGAGCGGCGGCGCTCGCTGGAATTACCTTGCAGCCTGGGGCTTCGTGCTGAAACGCGAGCTGGGCGACCTGGCGAAGCTGAAAGATCCCGCCGCGAAGGCCGATGTGGATGCCGCCAATGCGAAGGCGAAGGAGTTCGTCGCTCAGCTCTTCAAGCGGGTTCCGGTGCTCGATACCGGCGCTCGCGGTTCGACCAACACGTTCGTGAAAAACGGCATCGGCGACGTGCTTTTGGCCTGGGAAAACGAGGCGTTTCTCTCGCTCAAGGAGTCGGGCGAAGGGGAGTTTGAAATCGTTGTTCCCAGCGTGAGTATTCTCGCCGAGCCGCCGGTCGCCATCGTCGGAAAGGTCGCGGAGAAGAACGGCACAACTGCCGTCGCCAAGGCGTATCTCGAACACCTGTATTCGCCGCAGGGGCAGCAGCTCGCGGCCAAGCACTTCTTCCGTCCCTCCGTTCCCGAATCGGTCTCCGAGGAGCAGCGGAAGCAGTTCGCTCAGGTGGAACTGTTCAAGATCGACGACGTGTTCGGCGGCTGGGCGAAGGCGCAGCCGGAGCATTTCGATGACGGCGGTCTGTTCGACGAGATTTACCAGCCGGGCAAGTAGCCAATCCACCCGCCTCGACTCTCTTCCCGAGGGAGAGGAACAATCATGCGACTTGCATTCAAACAACACAGCGTGTTGCCGGGCTTTGGCCTGACGCTCGGCTACACGCTTCTGTACCTGAGCCTGATCGTCCTGATTCCGCTGGCGGTACTCTTCGGCCGGACGGCAACGATGCCGGTGGCCGAGCTGTGGGAAACGGTCGCCAGTCCGCGGGCCCTCGCCGCGTACCGTCTGACGTTTGGTGCTTCGTTCATCGGCGCCGCGATCAATGCCGTCTTCGGCTTCATCGTGGCGTGGACGCTGGTTCGCTACCGCTTTCCGGGCCGGAAGCTGCTGGATTCGCTCGTCGACATGCCGTTTGCGTTGCCGACCGCCGTTTCGGGTATCGCCCTGACGGCGATCTTCGCCGAGAACGGGTGGCTGGGGCAATTCTTCTATCCGCTCGGCATTGAAACGGCTTTTTCACCCCTCGGCGTGACGATTGCACTCACCTTCATCGGTCTGCCGTTCGTCGTTCGGACACTGCAGCCCGCCTTGGAAGAACTCGATGCCGAGATCGAAGAAGCCGCGGCGAGCCTGGGCGCTAGCCGGTGGCAGACGTTCTGGCGGGTGATTCTGCCGACGGTGCTGCCGGCGATTCTGACGGGATTTGCCCTGGCGTTTGCCCGGGCCCTGGGGGAATACGGCTCGGTGGTCTTCATCGCCGGCAACAAGCAATTGCAGACCGAAATCGCGTCGCTCCTCATCATGAGCAAGCTCGATCAATACGACTACACGGGGGCGATGGCGATTGCCGCGGTCATGCTGGCCGCCTCCTTTGCGATTCTGCTGGCTATCAACGCTCTCCAGTGGTGGGTCGGTCGTGCCCGCCTGAAAGCGATCTAACCATGGCCCATACTCCCAATAAATCACGACGGGCGGCCAACGATCCGCTCTGGTTACGGGTACTGCTGATCGGCCTCTCGCTGGGCTTCGTTGGCGTGCTCCTCGTCCTGCCGCTGGTGGTCGTCTTCACCGAGGCCCTGCGGGATGGATTCGACGTCTATCTGAAGAGCCTTCGCAGCCCCGAAGCGGCGCGGGCCATTCGCCTGACGCTCATCGCCGCGGGAATCTCCGTCCCGCTGAACCTGGTATTCGGTGTGATGGCGTCCTGGGCAATCGCCAAGTTCGAGTTTCGCGGCAAGAGCCTGCTCATCACGCTGATTGACCTGCCGTTTGCCGTTTCGCCGGTGATTTCCGGCCTCGTCTTCGTGCTGCTCTTTGGATTGCAGGGAATCTTCGGCAAGACATTGGCGGCCTGGGACATCGAGATCATTTTCGCCGTGCCCGGCATCGTGCTGGCCACAGTCTTTGTCACATTCCCCTTCGTCGCCCGCGAGCTGATCCCGCTGATGCAGGAACAAGGGGACGACGAAGAGCAGTGCGCGATGTCGCTCGGCGCGAGCGGCTGGCAAACGTTCTGGCGGGTGACGCTGCCAAATATCAAGTGGGGCCTGCTTTACGGCGTGATCTTGTGCAACGCCCGCGCGATGGGGGAATTCGGCGCGGTGTCGGTCGTGGCCGGCCATCGCGGCCGGACGAACACGATCCCGCTGTACGTCGAGCTGCTCTACAACGAGTGGAATGCGACCGCCGCCTTTGCTGTGGCTTCGCTCCTGGCGCTGCTCGGGCTGGTGACGCTCGCCGCCAAAACACTGCTGGAATGGAAGGTCCAGCAGCAACTTCACGCATCCCTTGAGCCGACTTCGGCAGAGGCCTAATCCCATGAGCATCGTCGTCCAAAACGTTACCAAGACTTTCGGCAGCTACACGGCGCTGAACGATGTGAGCCTGACCGTGAACGACGGCGAGCTGATCGCCCTGCTCGGCCCATCGGGTTCGGGCAAGACAACGCTGCTGCGGATCATCGCGGGGCTCGAAATCCCCGACGAAAACGTAAAAACGTCGATCCTGTTCCACGGCGAGAACGTCGCCCGCCGGCAGGTCGGCGAGCGGCAGGTCGGCTTTGTGTTTCAGCACTACGCCCTGTTCAAGCACCTCTCGGTGTTCGAGAACATCGCGTTCGGACTACGTGTTCGCCCGCGGTATCTGCGGCCGACTAACCAGCAAATTCATGACAAGGTCACCGAACTGCTCAAGCTGATTCAGCTCGAAGGGCTCGGCCGTCGCTACCCGGCGCAGCTTTCCGGCGGCCAGAGGCAGCGGGTGGCATTGGCCAGGGCACTCGCCATCGAACCCAAGGTGTTGCTCCTCGACGAGCCATTCGGCGCCCTCGACGCAAAAGTCCGCCAAGGTCTGAGAAATTGGCTCCGCCGGCTGCACGACGAACTGCACGTCACCAGCATCCTCGTCACGCACGATCAGGAAGAGGCTCTGGAAGTGGCCGACCGGGTCGTCGTGATGAATCAAGCCAAAATCGAGCAAGTCGGCACGCCCGAAGAGGTTTTCCACAACCCGGCTTCGGAGTTCGTGATCGACTTCCTCGGCAACGTGAATGTCTTCCACGGCCGACTCGAAGAGGGGCATGCCGTGCTTGGGAATGTTGCCATCCCGATCCCGGCAGCCGCCCGTGCAGCCGGCCAGGCGGCAAACATCTACGTCCGGCCGCACGAATTGCAGATCGAACGGCATTTGAACGGATCGCCGGCGATCGCCGCCTCCGTAGCTCGCATCAATCCAGCCGGACCGTTTGCAAAGATCGCTTTAACTGGCCCGGACGGCGGCGAGATCCAAGTGGAACTGCCGCAGGAGCGGTTTCGTGAGCTCGGATTGACCACCGGCGAGAAGGTGTACGTGTCCGCGAAGAAAGTCCGGGTCTTTTCGCCGGATTACGTGATCTAGGAAACGATTGGCATGAAAATCGCAATTGGAAGGGCCCGACGAGTTCGCCAAAACGGAGTTGGAACCATGTCCGCTGGAGAAACCACCCTGAACGAACCCGCGACCGCCGAGGTCGAGCGCGACAGCGAATTCACCCACATTCGCGAGGCGCTCCGCGGCCTGAAGTTCGGTTCGGTCAACATCATCATTCAGGATGGTGTCGTCGTGCAGATAGACCGGACGGAGAAGCGGCGCGTCCGGCGGACGGATGCGAAGTGAGCCATTGAAGCAGTCTGAACTCTGTGAGTTCGGCTACGAAAGCAAGCCATGAAATGTTGTTGTCCAAGTTCCTGTCCCGCGGCCCATTAGCCGCATCTCGCTGACCCTGACCCAGGGAGGCTTATATGTGTTGCACGAACTGCTGCTGACCGCAATTGCCGGAGGCAGGCCACGAGTTTGAAAGCCTGCCATGTCCTTCGCATTTGAGTCCGCCGCCGCAGCACCCTCGGGCTTTGGCACATTCCTCGCCAAGCTAACGGGCCTCGGTCTGTTTGGCTTTGCCCTTTGGGGCATCCTCGCCGCCAGCACAGCGCTCGAGCACGAGCGGTTTCCCGTTGCCGGCGAAATCCTGGTCGATGGCCGCCCCGCGGCTGGCGCGAAGGTGAGCCTCTATCGCTTGCAAGATGAATCGAACCTGGCCCGCGCGGTGGCCTGGGGCCGGACCGACGAGCATGGTTCGTTCGACGTGAAAACGCTCGGCTGGGCCGACGGCGCACCCGCCGGCAAGTATGCCGTCACCGTTGCTTATGAGCCCGCGACCATTCGCGGCGAAGAATACCTGCCTGGCCCGCACGTGCTGGCCGAAGAACTGGCCCACTCGCACACGACTCCGCTCGTCGTCGAAGTGCTGGCCGAACCAAATCAACTGGGCGTGCTCGATCTCGAAACGCCCAAGGCTCACCTGGAAATCAATCGCGATTCACGCTGGTCGCTGTCCCAAACGTCACCTGCTGGAGAACTGCCATGACGATCTGTTGTTGTTCCACAAACACCACCGCCAACCACTCGCAAATCACACGAAATATTCAGGACCGAAATCATGATCGCCCTTCCGCAACATTCGATTGACCAAGCCAGCCACGAACTGCAAGACCGCGTGGCACTGTATCTCCAGCAGCGTCAAGTGACGCTCGGCGGCCGTGTGGTCGTCGAGGCCCATCGCGGCGTCGTCACGCTCTCCGGACAGCTTCCCACCTATTACCAGCGGCAACTCGTACACACCTTCACGCGGCGCGTCGCCGGCGTCGTGCAGGTGATCGACCAGATCGAAGTGGTCTCGCCGCCGTCACCAGCAATGCGCTACGCCGTGCGTGCCGAGCACGTACTCGTCCCGGCATGAGTTCGCCCGCCTAATCGCAATTAAATCCCACAGCCCAAGGAGTCTCCCTATGTCCCACAAATGTCTCGCTGCGATGGCCTTGCTTGCCGCTGCCGCCCTTACCGGCTGCGGCGGCGGACCGGACCGCATTCCGGTCTTCAAGGCTTCCGGCAAGATCACCTTCAACAACCAGCCAGTGGACGGCGCGTTTTTGGTGCTGCACCCGAAAGGTGCGGCCCCGTCGGGCGACGTTCCCAAGCCAACGGCTCTCGTGAAGCCTGACGGCACGTTCGAACCGACAACGTTCGACTCGGCCGACGGCGCTCCCGCGGGCGACTACGTCGTCACGATCGAGTGGCGAAAGCTCGTCAACACTGGCGGCGAATGGGCTCCCGGCCCGAACCTGCTCCCGGTGAAGTACAGCAATCCGGAAACGTCGGACCTCGTCATCCACGTAGCGGAAGGGAGCAATGAGCTTCCTCCCATCACGCTCCGCTAACACCCCATCCAAAAATTCCCAATCCGAAATCTGAAATCGAAAGGACCTTGCCCCATGTCTCCCGCCCCTCGCCAACGGACTGGCTTTACTCTCGTCGAGCTTCTGGTAGTGATCGCCATCATCGGCGTGCTCGTCGCCCTCCTCCTGCCCGCCGTGCAGGCTGCACGCGAGGCAGCCCGCCGCTCGAGCTGCAGCAACAACCTGAAGCAGCTCGGCCTCGCCGCCCACAACTTCCACGACACGTACAACAAACTGCCGTCGAGCATTCGCCCCGCCGGCCTGACGACCTTGCCGCGCATCGCCGGCCTCACCCTCTCGTTGCACTACATCGAGCAGGGAAACATGTACACCAATTACGATCAGACGAAGAACTGGTTCGATCCGGTGAACCTCCCCGTCACGTCGAAGCGGATCAACACCTACCTCTGCCCCTCAACACCGGAACCGACCCGGCTGGACGGCATTCCTGAAGCCAGCCCGTGGGTCGGCAACCTGGTTGCCGTCACCGACTACAGCCCCGTGATCGGCGTCGATCAGCGGCTGCAGACCGCCGGCCTCGTCGATTTCGCCGGTAGCGGCATTCTGCCCAAGAATGGCGACCCGCGGATGGCCGACGTGCTCGACGGCTTGTCGAACACGATCATGTACGGCGAGTCGGCTGGTCGTCCGTACGTCTATCGTAAGGGGCTGAAGTTCGGAACATTGCCCAATCGCCGGGTGAATGCTGGTGGCTGGTCGCGTCCGGCCAGCGATTTCTCCGTCGATGGTTCGAGCTTCGACGGAGCGACGCTTCCTGGACCGTGCCCGCTCAACTGCACCAACGGTGAAGACTTTGGCAGCACGGCCTTCCCGCACCCTTACTACGGAACGGAAGGGACGGGCGAGGCCTACGCCTTCCATCCCGGCGGCGCTCAGTTCGCCTTTGGCGACGGATCGGTCCGCTTCATTAGCCAGACGATCAACATTCGCGACTTTGCCCGCCTGGTCACGCGAGACAAGGCGGAAGTGAACGCGAATCAGTAGGTCGCGTATCGACGAATGGATGGGTGCCACGCCCTAGGAGAGGTCCAAGGGCGTGGCCCCGGCTTACCACACACGGGGAACCGAGAAATGCCCTTCGCCGCTCTGCGTGCGCGCCGGCGCACCGCCTTTACGCTAGTCGAACTGCTCGTTGTCATCGCCATTATCGGTATACTGGTCGCGCTGCTGTTGCCCGCGGTGCAAGCCGCTCGCGAAGCGGCCCGCCGGTCGAGCTGCCAGAACAACCTGAAACAGCTCGGTATCGGGCTGCACAACTATCACGATTCTCTGCAGACGTTTCCGTCCGGTTGGATTGAGCATCCGACAGGCAATAGCGAAGCATGGGCGTGGGGGAGTCTTCTTCTGCCGTATTTGGAGCAGGCCCCGCTTTCCGACAAACTCGGTGTAACGCGGGGGACACTGGAGCAGCGGATTTCGACCGACAAGGCCAACGTCTTTCCGGCCGTTCGGACACAGCTGAAGGTTTTCATCTGCCCCAGTGACAGCGGCCACAACAGCGGTCTGACGCACAACGACCGGCGCTTCGCCGGGGGAATCGGCTTCACGGCCGCGGGCCTGACCGGCAACGACACGTGGGTCGGTAGCAGCAACTATATGGGAGTCGCGGGCCATCGCGACGTGGCCAACGCCCAGCCGAACACCGGTATCTTCTTCGGCAATTGCACGGGGAACTGCCCCAACGGCGCGGCGGCGAGCGTCCGGATCGCCGACATTCTCGACGGCACCAGCAACACGCTGATGGTTGGCGAGCGCGAGACGAAGAACTGCCGCGGCGGCACGTGGGTCGGCGTTCGCAACACGAACGGTAACGCGGCCCGCGGCGTGATCGTCGTCGTCGGCCATTCGCATCCGAAACTCAACCAAAAGGCTAACGTAATCCCTTGGGACGAAGACGGCATCGGCTGCGGCGAGGGCTTCAGCAGCTTGCATCCTGGCGGGGCGTTGTTCCTCGCGGCCGACGGCTCGGTGAAGTTTCTTCAGGAGACAATCAACCACAACTGGTTTCCCGGCACGCTGGTCAATGGGTCGATCGCCCATTCCCAGAACCCGCAGAACGGAACGTATCAGCGGTTGATGACGCGCGACGATGGATTGGTGATTGATAGCTACTAACTCGCTTGAGGAATGGGAACGATGCTTCGTCGTGGATTGGTATTCGTGGGTTTCGCTTTTCTGCTCGCCACTGCGTTTGCTGGTTGCGGCAGCGGCGGACGGCCGGAGGGCGTCGCACCGGTAAGCGGCCGCATCAGTTTGGGCGGAGAGCCTCTGGCCGGAGCGATCGTCACGTTTCTGCCCGTGAAGCAAGGAGCTTCCACGTCGCTCGGCCGCACCGACGACGAAGGCCGCTTCACGCTCCTGTACGGCGGCGGCATCCAGGGGGCGCAGGTCGGCCAGCACCGCGTGACGATCACGACCTTCAGCCGTGGCAATCCCGATGCCGATCCTCCGCGCCCCGCTTCGCCCGAAAAGGTTCCCGCGCAGTACAACCGGGATACAACGCTCACCGCCGATGTCGTCGAAGGATCAAACACGATCGACTTCGAGTTGGAGTCGAGTGGGCAAATCGCCGCCTTGCCGACGGAACCGCTCGAATAATCGCCGCACAACCTGTGATCCAGGTAGCCGGCCGCTCGCTATACTTTGGCGATGACAAAAGTCGCTTGGGGTGAAGCCTTCTGGACCTGGTGCCGCGTCGCTGCGCTCAGCTTTGGCGGACCGACGGGACAGATCGCGGTGATGCACCGGATTCTCGTCGAAGAGAAGAAGTGGATCAGCGAGCACCGGTTCCTGCACGCCCTCAACTACTGCATGTTGCTTCCCGGGCCGGAGGCGCAGCAACTCGCGACGTATATCGGCTGGCTTTTGCATGGCACACGCGGCGGCCTGATGGCGGGGCTGCTCTTCATCCTGCCGGGATTTGTCACGATTCTCGTGCTGAGCATCGTGTATGCCGAGTTTGGGCAGACCGCCTTCATCACGGCTATCTTCTTCGGCCTCAAGCCGGCGGTGACGACGATCGTCGTGGAAGCGGTGATTCGGATCGGCCGGCGAGTGCTGAAGAATGGCGTGATGGTCGCGCTGGCGGCGGCGGCATTCATCGGCATCTTCTTCTTTGAGCTGCCGTTTCCGCTGATTGTGCTGGCCGCGGGGGTGATCGGCCTCGTCGGCGGCTGGCGCTGGCCGGAGTGGTTTCACGTCATCAAGGGGCACGCGGCTGGTCACGACGACGATCATCGCCCGGCCGATGCCGCTGCACCTCTCCGGCAGCAGACGACGATCGCCCGGACGCTGCTCGTAGCCGCCGCATGGCTGGCGATCTGGTTCGTTCCGATCCTGGCCCTGGCGATCGCCTTCGGCCCAGACAGCATCTTCGTCACGCAGGGGCGCTTCTTCAGCCAGGCCGCGGTCGTCACGTTCGGCGGGGCCTATGCCGTATTGCCGTACATCAGCCAGCAAGCGGTCGAGCACTACAGATGGCTCAAACCAACAGAGATGCTCGACGGTCTGGGGATGGCCGAGACAACGCCGGGCCCGCTCATCATCGTCGTGCAGTTCGTCGGTTTCATGGCGGCCTATCGGCATCCCGAAGGGCTCTCGCCAATGGCGGCCGGCGTACTCGGCTCGGTCGTCACGGTCTGGGCGACTTTCGCGCCGTGCTTTCTCTATATCTTCGTCGGTGCTCCGTATATCGAGCGGCTGCGAGCCAATCGCTCGTTGAGCTGTGCCCTCTCGGCGATCACCGCCGCGGTCGTCGGCGTCGTGCTGAACCTCGCCGTCTGGTTTGCGATCCACGTCCTCTTCAGCCGGCCGGGGGAAACACACTTTGCTCCGCTGCATCTTCGCTGGTATCAGCCCGATTGGTCGAGCCTCTCGTGGCCAAGCGTGGCAATCGCCGCCGTGGCAGCCTTCGTGCTGTTTCGGACGAAGGGAGGCATGTTTGGGGCGCTGGCGGTGGGGCTTGTGGGAGGTTTGGCTTGGCTTGGATATCGGACCCTGGCATCGTGAGTGGTGGGCGCAGCAAAAAGCCCGCGTGAGATTTCCTCGCACGCGGGCTAAGTGAACGATCGTCGGACCGGCAACTCGTGCAGTTGCTTAGGCAGCGCACGTGCCGCAGCAGACCGCCGTGTTGCCGAACGAGATGTAGCAGCAGCAGCCGTTCTCGCAGCAGCACGAGAGGCAGTCGCAGCAGGCTTGCAGCATTTCGCAGCAGGCCTTGTCGCCGCTGGTGCATGAGATGCAGCAGCCGTCCTTCGTGAGCTCGCACTTGCAATTCCCCTGGCACAGATTGATCTGGCAGCAGGGAATGCCGTTGCAGGTGCAGCAGCAGCTACAAAGGCCGTCGCAAACCATCTTGCAGAGATTCTGCAGGGTTGCGCAGGCGATTTCGTCCTCGCAGCAGCAGTGAATCTTGAACCCGCCGCTGCACTTTTCGAACCGCAGTTCGCAACGGGGCAAGACGCACCAGTTGGCGGGCGTTCCGGCAGGCACGGTTCCGGCCTGGAAGCCAAAGTTGGTTGCCCCGACCGCTTGCGGGGCACGTTCTAGAAGCATTGCGCTCGACATAACCAGGACTCCTTTCGATGAGCCGACGCCTGGCTGCCTGCCGCGAATCGTCGCGGACGAGGGAGGCGCCGGGCAAGTGCCTACTCATCAGGTTTCTGCGAAACCTCCGGCCAAAAACCAGTCAGCATCGCGGGCTGAACGTAAGAAGCCTCCCGCATCCAGGGTCGGCATAATTGCAAAAGTATAGGTTTCGTCAAAATGTAGGCAACACGAAAACGTGAATTGTTGTAGCGGTTGTAACGGCGGCTAACCGAAACGGGACCGCGCGAAACTAGGCCGCTAGCAACGATTGGCACGCAAGTCGCATTGCTTCTCAAACGGCTTCCGCGGCGAGGTCGATAACGACCAATGGCATCATCTTGGTGATGTTTCGCCACGACGTTTCCTACCTGCCGCGGCAGCCGCCACCTTGGCCGCCGCACCATGTCCTTCCCTTCGAGTTCTACCATGTTTGCCAACCGCATCCGCCGTTTTCTGATCGAAGAGCCTACCGCCTCCGTACGCAGCACGGCTGGATTTGCCGTGGTTCCGGGCCGGGCTCTGGTGGCAACGGCCGCTGGTGGGCAAACGCCGGATATCTATCGGGTGGCCTACGAGCAGGCCGTGCAGCAGGTGGCTCGCCGTCGCGAGCGGCAGCGCCGGTCGCACGAGTGGAACTAAATTCCGTTATATGTGACGGACTGTCCACGAAATATCGCGGATATTGTTCCGTGACATTTCACGGAATTACTTCCGAGCCACGACCCGGTGGAAGTGTAACTGCACTTCCCGATCGACGACGCGGCGAACCCCCTCGACGAGACATCGCGGCTCGTTGTCCTCTTGGCCGATCCGGATGATCTCTTCCAGCTTCATCCCCGGCGGCACGGTGTACGTCGATTGGTTGATCGTCTGATTGCCGGCATCGAGTTCCGGCACGATGAAGTGACACGTCGCCCCGTAGGTGAGCATCCGCCCGGCATAGGCGTCGTGATACGGGCGCGGTCCTGGGAAGCTGGGCAATAGGCCGTGGTGCAGGTTGATAATTCTCCCACCGGCATACTTCCAACAGCTGGCCGCGGGGAGCACGCGCATGTAGCGGGCAAGAATCACGTAATCGACCTCGTGCTCGTCGAGAATCGCGAGCAACCGTTCATCGTCGGCTCGCCCCTCGTCGTCGCCGATCATTTCCCACGCCACGTTGAACTGCTCCGCGATGCCGCGAAGAGCAGGCCGGTTACCGATCATCACGGCGGCATCGGCCTTGATCTGGCCGTCGCGAATCGCCCGCAAGAGCGCGAGCGGGGTCTCGGGCCGCATCGTCACGCAGATTGCCAGCCGCGGACGAGTTGCGCGCTCATCGGGCGACCAAACGCGAATCGACAGCTTCTTCAGCTTGCCGATTTCGGCCAGAGCATGGCGGATCTCACCGAGTTGTGCTGACGGCAGATGAATCCGCAGGAGCATGGCGAAGAGCGCCTCTTCGTCATGGTCGTACATCTGTATCTCGGCAATGTTCGCCCCTTGCCCGGTCAGATAGTGAATGATCGGGTCCGCCAGGCGAACATTGTCGGGGCCAACGGCGGTGATGATGATCTGCATGAATCGGTCACTTGTCATTGGTCAGTTGTCACCGGTCGCTGGAACCTGCATGTGACCAGGGACTGGTGACAAGGGACGTTGCCTCTCGATATACCACCATAGCACGCCGGCTGCCGCCAGAATCGCGATGCTGATCCACTGGGCGATGGTGAGTTCCGTACCGAAGCGGCCTGGCTCGTCGTTGCGGATCACTTCGAGCAGAAACCGCGAAATTGGGTGCAGCGTGACGAGGATCGCAAACACCTCGCCGTCGCGGCGGCGGAACGGGTAGTACGCCCAGAGGAGAAGCGCGAGCAGTCCCGCGTCGATCGCCGCGTAGATCTGAGTGGCGTGGATCGGCACGCTCCTGGCCGGTGTCGTTTCGATCGACCAGCGATGCACACTTTCGTCGGCCAGTTCGATCTCGAACGCCTTGCGGGATTCTCGTAAGAGGTCGCGGGCCTGGACGAGCGATTCAACCTTTGAACCGCCGATGTAAGTGACCGTTTGCCCGGCGATCAGGCCCGCCGATTCGGCAGCTCCGCCGGGAGCGACATAGCCGATGCGGACGGCGCCGTTCTGTTCTTCCAGCCACACACCGCTGTGCCAGCCGTATTGCTGCACGTGCTGTTCGTACGGCGGGCTGCCGGCAGGAAACGTCATCCCCAGCGACGACGCAAGGCAAACCCCGCCATAGCAGCAGCCATTGAGGAAACAGCCAACGCGGCCGATCGCTTGTCCCAGAGCCATGCTGGGAGCGATCAGGTCCGCCATCGGCAGGATCGGCAGCTTGCGTTGGTGTAGAAACCAGATGCCGGCGGGCAGGCCGAAGAGGACCGCGCCGTACACAACGAGGCCTCCTTTTGTGAAGTTGGCCAGGGCTTGCAAGGTTTCAGCGAAGGAAGGGCGTGCGAACTCGTGCCAGTACTGCACGACGTAAAACACTCGCGCTCCAATGATGCCGGCCAAAAGCATGGTGAACGAAAGCGAGATGATGATCTCGGGGTCCATGCCGATCTGCTGTGCGCGATAGGCAGCCAGTCCGACGCCCGCGATCGCCGCCAGCATGAACATCACGCCGAACCCACGGACCGGAATGCCGCGGACGCCGCCGGGCGAGTTCTCGACGAGCATCGGCAGGACGAAAGCGATGGCGGCGGCAACGATCAGCAGGAACGGAATCGAACCGGCCGTGTCCCGGTTCCATCCCTGCCGCCGCGCGAGAATCAGCAAACCGATCACGCTAACGATGACCCACGCGAGCAGCAGCCAGCCGATGCCGAAGACAGGCACACCGGCGAGTTCAGCGGGAATGACAAAGAGCGTGGAGCGCACCGCAAATCGTCCCTGAAGGAATGGTTATGTCAGACGCAGGTTGTCGATCAGCCGCGTCGAGCCGACGAAGCAGGCGATCAATGCGACTGCGGCCCCGCTGATTTGGTTGATCTCGGCGAGCGTGTCGGGATTGGCCACGGTTACGTAGTCCACTCGTTCGATCCCGGCTGACGAGAGGATATTCCGCATCGCAGCGCGAACCTTAGCCGCATCGCGCTCGCCCCCCTTCACCAGTCGCTCAGCCTCGGATAGCGCTCGCGACAAGGCAACCGCTTGCTGCCGCTCGGCGGGCGAAAGATACCGATTGCGACTGCTCATCGCCAGGCCATCGGCCTCGCGGATGGTCGGGCAAACGACGATTTCGATTGGGACGTTGAGGTCGCGAACCATGCCCTGAATGACACAGACTTGCTGAAAGTCTTTTTGACCAAAAAAGGCAGCCGTAGCGGGGATCAGATGGAAGAGCTTGAGCACGATCGTCGCAACGCCGCGGAAATGGCCCGGCCGGCAGACGCCCTCTAGCGGCTGCGAGACGGCAGGGGGCTCGACCATCGTTGTCGCGCCGGGCGGATACATTTCCTCCCGCTCAGGGACGAAGACCCAATCGCAGCCGGTATCCGACAGCGCCTGCAAGTCGGCATCGAGCGTGCGTGGATATTTTCCAAAATCTTCGTTGGGCCCAAATTGCGTCGGATTGACAAAGATTGTCGCGACGACGACGTCGGACTTTTCTCGAGCCGCGCGGACAAGGCTCAAATGTCCTTCGTGCAGCGCACCCATCGTCGGCACCAGCCCGACGCGGCTTCCCGCACTTCGCCACGCCAGCGCTGTGGACTGGATGTCGATGGCGCTCGTCGCCACGCGAATGCCGAGTTCACCAGATGAAGCAGGCGGCAACTCGTCGAGCAAAAGTTCCAGCGACTTTCCGTTCGTGGGATGAACCCAGTCTCCCGCAATCGCTGCTGCCGGATCGAGGACGAACCGCCGCTCGGGCAGACGCGGATGCGGTATAACGAGATTTGCCGTCTCGATCACTTCCTGCCCAAACAGCAGCAAATCGAGGTCGATCGTCCGCGGTCCCCAGCGCTCGCTTCGCTCGCGGCCCAGCAAGTTTTCAATTGCCTGCAATCCTGCGAGCAAGTCGGCTGCGGAAAGTGCAGTATCAACAATTGCTACGCCATTAAAAAAGTTGGCCTGACCCACTGGTCCACCGATCGGCCGCGTCTCGACGAAGGGGCTGACCTTGACGACCTTCGTTCGCGGCAGGCGGCGCAACTGGCCAACGGCACGCAGCAAATTACCGACACGGTCGCCGAGATTCGATCCCAGCCCCAGGAGAGAGTGCGTCATACGTCCGCATTATATCGCGGGGCGCACCTTAAGGCTGGCAGGGGCAGCGCTCGTCATTCGTCATGCAAAATGTGGGGGGGCTTCCGTTCCTCGACCAAGGTCGCCGACTGTCGTTCCCGTCAGTCGTCGCCCCCAGCTTGCATGAGAACTCTGCCGCAATAACACCCGTCGCTCGCGAGAAACCTTCGTGATTTCGTGAAGCGAGCACGAGAAGTCAATGATTCATCTGTCGTGCGCGGCCGGCGCGCACCCAAAGCGTAGCGAATTGCAGGGAAAGAAGCTGACTGCGAGAACGCTTGCGCTGGCTCCGCGGAAAAGTGCGGACCAGCCGATTAGGAAATCTGCTCCACGCGCTGCGATCCGGCTGGCGGCGTTGCTATCACTTGCGTGACAGCGTGCATGTCGCTCGCTGATCGCGATGTCGCGTTAACGAATAGGGCGTATTGTGCGAAGGAGACAAGAATTGTCAAGCAAGGGCGCGATGCATTTTTTTCGCGCGCCGATTTCCGCTATTCACCGAGCGCCAGATTCTTCAGATGCCGCAAAAATGTTCCGGAGCGACGCGGGCGCGGAGCGTCGTGCGATTGATCGGCGCGCGCTTGCGATTGTTCTGCGGAGGGCTGCGCATTCGACGGCTCGCTGTCGGCCGAGTCATCGGCGAGCAATTGCATCGCGGCATCGCGGCGGAGCATGTGAATCCCTTTCGCGCGCGCCGCTTCACGTTGCAATGCCCGGCCCCAGCGGGCGAGGCGATCCAGCAGCCGATCGTCGAAGGCGCTGGGGCGTCCTTCCGCTTTGGTCACGACGACCTCTTCATTCTCGCGCAGCGACCAGAGCCGACGCAGATCGGTTATGCTGATCGCAGCGGGATCCTCCTGCACAAACACGATACGACCGCTCGCCCATTGCAGGCCGGTCCGCACGGCCGCTTCTTTGCCGCGGACATCTCGATGCCGCACGAGCCGCAGTTGCGGATACTGTGCGGCCAGTTCGCGGGCCAGTTCGACGGTGTGGTCCGTCGAAGCGTCATCGACGAGAACAATCTCGAAGCGGCCGGTGAGATCGGGAAGGATGTCGAGCAGCCGGCCGATCTGGCTGGCCAGCGTCGCTTCGGCGTTGCGGACAGGAACCACGATGCTGAGCGAGTCGTTCACGAAATTGATCCCTTCCCGTTGGCTGGCGCTTGACACCAGTGACGCGACGTCGCCGACGCGACGCTGCTGACACAATGCGGAATCGAAGCAGTTATCGGCAGGCGGAATGCCGTGAACGCGAGCTCGGCAGCAAAAGTCCCTCTACGTGGTCCGTAACTGCCAAGCGGGTTCTGCGCGGCATGCCCGGCAGTCGCGGCTGATGGTTTGTAGTGAGCGGCCCTGTTGTACGGGTCGGGTGAGCCCTGCCGCGGGCGCGGTGGAGTCGCGTAGAATGCGGGTTGGAATGCAACGATTTTGCCTGAGGAACTGATGAACGCCAACGAGAACGCGACCGGCCCGGACTTCAGCCGCGGCGACGGTCTCTTGCCTGCTATCGCTCAGGATGCCGCTACGGGCGAGGTGCTGATGCTCGCCTGGATGAATGCCGAGGCCTTTGCCGAGACGCAGGCGACCGGCCGGGCCGTTTATTACAGCCGCAGCCGGGGCAAGCTATGGCGCAAAGGGGAAGAGAGCGGCCACGTGCAGCAAGTGCGGGGCATCTATGTCGATTGCGATGCCGACACGATCCTTCTCAAAGTCGAGCAGGAAGGTGCTGCTTGCCACGAAGGGTACCGCAGCTGCTTCTTCCGCGAAGTCGCTGGAGACTCGCTAAAAGTCGTGCTTCTGCGGCTGGTCGATCCGGCAACCGTGTATCGAAAATAGCCGTAGGAACTGCTGCGAGCTAAGTCCTTTTACGCGCCGTCGGGAATCTCCGGCTCGACGACATGGGCGAGCAGCGTGAGCGATTCCTGCCAGCCGAGGTAGCAGAACTCGACGGGAATCATCGGGGGAATCCCTTCCTGCACAATCGACAACTCCGTTCCGCACGCCACTTGCCGGAGCGAGACGGTCACGACCATTTCGCCGGGGAGATTCGGATCGTCGAACTTGTCGGTATGGCGGATGCGTTCGTTCGGGACGAGCTCGAGGTACGAGCCGCCGAACGACTGGCTCTTGCCCGTGCTGAAGTTCGTGAACGACATCTTGTACGCCCCCCCCACGCGGGCATCCACCTGATGCACCTTGCCCGTAAACCCGTGCGGAGGCAGCCATTTGGCCATGGCTTCTGGGTCGAGAAACGCCTTGTACACGCGTTGGGGCGGGGCCTTGAGGACACGATGCAGGCGGACGGTGCCGGTGGCCGACATGGGATGCTCCTATGGTTCAGGGAATCCTTCAATGAGCGAAATCTGGCTCTCTACCTGGTAATCGAAGGAAATTGGCCCGATTTGACAAGACACCGACGACGATTTGCCGTTTTTGGGAAATTCGATCGACAGGGATCGACAAGCCGGGAGTTGGACGCGTGGCCGCAAGACCTTACGCTAGGGCAAGCTCTTGATAAGTAGTGCGGGGCCGGCATGGGACGCTTTCGCGGAAACAGAGCAAGAATATGGATCCGTACTCTCCGTCAAAAGAAATAAAGGGTGCTACATGCGTTGCTTCGTGACATGGTTGGCGGCCGCAGTGGTGGGACTGTTCTGTATTTCAGCGTCTGCTGCCGAGTCGCTAGATCCGAAGTTCGGCAAGGAGGAGGGAGACCTTGTTTGGTACGACATCCGCTCGCTCGGCATTGAGGGGCAAGGGTGGAGCGAAGTGAAGGCCCTCTACGATCGGCTGCCGGCGAAGGCAGAGGGGAAGGTACGCGACGCGGTATGGGGCCTGTCGCGCGATTCGGCCGGAATGTGCGTCCGGTTCGCGACCGATTCCCCCGCGGTACATTGCCGATGGACGCTGACGAAGGCGAACCTGGCGATGCCGCACATGCCAGCGACCGGGGTGAGCGGCGTCGATTTGTATGTGAAGACCGATCACGGCTGGCGGTGGGTCGCCAACGGCCGACCAACGGCTCAGACGAACAACGCTTCTCTGGTCGCGGGATTGCCAGCAGAGCGGCGCGAGTGGCTCCTGTACCTTCCGCTCTATAACGGTGTCTCGAGCGTCGAAGTCGGCATCGCCAAAACTGCAAAACTCTCCCCGCTGCCGCGAGTGAAGGGAACCGAGAAGCCGATCGTGTTCTATGGGACGAGCATTACGCACGGGGCCTGTGCGTCGCGACCGGGGATGGTTCACACGGCAATTCTCGGCCGGCGTTTGAATCGGCCGGTGATTAACTTGGGATTTTCTGGCAACGGCAAGATGGAAGAGGCCGTCAACGAACTCTTGGCTGAGATCGACGCGGAAATGTACGTGATCGATTGCCTGCCAAACATGACGGCAGCGGAGGTGGCCGAGCGAACCGAGCCGCTCGTCGCGCTGCTTCGCAAGGCAAGGCCAGAAACGCCGATCGTGCTGGTCGAGGATCGGACGTATGCCGACGCGCATCTCGTCAAATCAAAACGTGAGCGGAATGATACGAGTCGGGCGGCATTGCGGGTTGCCTACGATAAGCTGAAGGCCGTCGGTGAGAAAAACCTGTACTACATCGAAGGGGAGCACTTGCTGGGGGACGACTACGAAGGGACGGTCGATAGCTCGCATCCCAACGACCTGGGCTTCGTGCGTCAGGCGGACGCGATGGAGAAGGTGCTGCGACCGCTGGTGAAGTGAGCAGCGCGAGTTGGAGTGGCTGTGAGCGGTGTAGCCGACCACGGCAAAGCGGCGTCAACTTGCCGTGGTTCGCTGCGCGACCCACAGCCACCCTTCGTTTGAACTTCAGGCTTGTGTGCTCGCTGCGTCCCGTTCGGTACGAACCCACTCACGCTGGCGATTGAGAAGGAAAGCGATGTAAATCGGCACTTTCCACGCGGCATAAAGAGGCGCGGCGAGTAACGAGACGAGCGGGATTCGCTCGCGGCAGTGGACGATCCATCCGGCGAAAACGGCGGCGACGAGCATTGCCCCCAAAAGCGACGCAGCCAGAAGCGGCACCGGGCTGGCGCCAACGGAAATAGCAACCAGAGCAACCAACCAGACGCACATGCCCAAGCAGACAAGCAGCGCGAGCGGTGGAATCGCCAGGTCGAGCGCGAGCCAAGCGAGGTCCAGCCGGCGATGGCTCACCGACAGGCCGGCGAGCCGCGGCACTTGCGTGAGCAGCGTTTTGATGTGGCCATGTTCCCAGCGTGTCCGCTGCGTACGGGCGGCTGTACGCTGTTGCGGCAGCGGACTATCGACGCGGGCCTCGGGCAAAAATAGCGGCGTGTGGCCGGCCAGCGCCAGGTCGATGCCGAGTTGCATGTCCTCGACAACGTTCCCATCCGCCAGCTTCACACGGCTGATGAGCGGCCATGGGAGCGCCATGCCGGTTCCGGTCAGATAACACAGCCCCGCCAACCGTGAGAGGCCGAGTGTCCGCACAAGGTTTTTGAAGCGAAACGCGAGGCCGGAAACGGCTTGTAATGCGCCGCCACGTGGATCGGGATCGCACAGGTTCAGACCTTGCACCGGCCGGCCGGTCGAAACGGCTGTTTCGCCGAGCAGACAAACCGTGTCAGCCCGCACTTGGCAATCGGCATCGAGAAAGATAACTGCGTGCGGTGGATTGGCGGCCAAATGTTGCAGGCCGAAGTCGAGGGCGAAGCCTTTGCCGCGGTGCGACTGGTCGTGCCGCTCGATCGCGTCCGCTCCGCACTGCCGCGCGATTGCCGCGGTGTCGTCTGTGCAGTTATCCGCTACGACCATCACTCGACTGCCGGGAGGAAGCGTCGGCACGAGTGTTTGCAATGTGCGAGCGATAACGGCATCTTCGTTGTGGGCCGGAATCAGCACAACGAGCCGTGACGACTCGCGGGCGTCGCGCGGTACGCGAGGCCGCCGCGGAACCAGCGAAAGCGACACCTCCAGGCAGAACATGCCGATGGGGATGCTCAGGGCGAGGATGGCGAGGGTCAGGAGTAAGTCGAGGGCGAATAGCATTTTCCTGGCAAGCTTGAAGCCTTCCCCACTTAGTGATACGCCATCCACTCGCGGAGCGGCCGGATCAGGCGCGATGGAACCTGGCTCGTCGCTCGCAGAGCGGACGAGTTGTTGACCCAGTCGCGAGCGAGCCGCCACGTATCGCGGAGCCAAAGCGAAAGCGACGGGCAGCCGACGGTCCCTTCCCAAACGGGCGTACCGCCGGAGGCGAGCGACCACTTGTACCGCTCGTCCCCTTTTCCGAGGTCGATCTTCCGCACACCCTCGCGGGCGGCAGCTTCGGCAAAGCGGAGAAAGAACGTTTGACCAGGCGAATAGGCAGCCAGTTCGGGATCGTAGGCAACGAACCAGCAGTGCAGGATGCCGCCGGAGCGGAGCGAGAGGGCGATCCCCGCCGGCTTATCGTTCACTCTCATGACGGAAAGCGGGGCCGAGAGGCGTTCGCTCTCGAGCGTTCGGAGGCGGTCGAGCAATTGGCCGGTCCAATCGTAGGCGAACACATCGGCCAGCCCGGTGCGGAGGTACTGGGCCGACTTCCACGTTTTGAGTTGCTCGAAGACCGCCGGCTCGCGGCAGTCGTACTCAAAAGTGATCGGGCCTACCTCACGTTCGCACTTACGCGCCTTCTGGTTTGTTTTGGCGACGACATCCGAGCCGGCCGCTTTGCGGGCTTTGCAGTATGCGTCGAAGCCGGTTGAGAGATCGAGGTAAGGCGATTCTTCGCGAACTTGAGCGAGTGACTCAAACGCCGGCTGAGCGACGAGATGATCGAAGTCCCATGCGGACAGCCCGCACTGGCGAATGAGTTCCTGTGGATCGACGTGCGTGGCCGCAGGCGCGACGATCCCGTGATAATCGGAGAGCTTGCCGGCGATCGGCTTGCCGATGTTCAGGTTGCCGCGCTGGAATGGAAAGAAGCCGATCGTGCGGCCGCTTTCCGAGAGCCGGGCGATTTCGACGTCGGTTCGCACGGCTGCCACCGCGCGGATGAACTCCGGGCGAAAGTACGGGCTTTCGAGAAGCGGGGTATTGCGGACGATGTCGTTCCACAACGCCCAGTCGGGCGTATCGAGCTCGGCGACATCGCAGATACGTACCGTAATCATGAGGACCTCCGGACATTCTCGCCGGCCGTGGCGGTGGTGCTTGCAGTTGTCGATTGGGCAGCGGCAGACTGAGTCGCAGCGGATAAGGCTGCATCGCTGACTCGCTCGCCGACGCTGCGCAGCCAGCGGAGTGTGCTCCGCGCAGGCGTACCGAGTGGCGAACGCTTCACCCAGTCGCGTGTCGCTGACCAGCCGCGGCGAACGCTGGCGGCAAACGGTCGCCGGTCGATCGAGCCTTCGGCGATTTCGACCGAAGTATTCGCAAGGGCGAGCTTGTACTCTTCGGAACCTTTACCCAAGTCGATTCTCGTGACGCCATGAGCCGCCGCTGCCTCGGCGATCTTGAGGAGCAGCACCTGACCCGGTGAGCAGCGGGATTGCTCAGGATCGTAGGCGGGGAACCACGAATGGAGTGTGTTACCCGCCTGCATGCCGAAATGGACCGCCAGCAAGCGGCCGTCTGTACGGATCGTGCTGAGCACACCGCTCAGGTGCGGACCCTGCAAGTGGCGAATGCGGTCGAGCAGCGCGACGATCCAGGACTCGCGAAAGATGTCGGGGGCACCGGTGCGGGCGTATTGTGCCGATTTCCAAGCGAGCAGTTGGCGGAACGCGCCGGTATCCGCCGCGTTCCAGGCGAACTCAAACGTTGTAGATTCCCGTTCGAGCTTGCGTCCCTTACGGAGTATCTCCTTGATCGCTCCTCCTGCGGCCTTACGGTTTTCGAGCCACGCTTCGCATCCGCCGGAAACGTCGATGACCGGAGAGCCTGCGAGCTTAGCAAAATGTGGCGCGAGCGGCGTTTGGCAGGCGAGCTGATGGTCGAATTCCCACGCCGACAGACCGAGCGCCGACATGATTTCGTCTGGGTTCCACGGCACATCGGGCGATGCAATCACTCCTTGGTAGTCCGACAAGCGGCTGCCGACGGGCTGGGCAACGTTCCAGCGGTTCCGCTCATATGGAAAAAAGCCGATAACCTGGCCGGCATCTTCCAGCACGGCAACCTCTACGCCAGCGCGCTCCTCGGCCACGGCCGCGACGAACTCCGGCCGGAAGTAGGGCCCGGCGAGTTGCGGAGTCTGTTCGAGAATGTCGTGCCAGCGGCTGACGAGGTCGGGCGAAAGCTGCAGGGCGGGGAGGCTCGTGATCTTCATGATTGAAGCGGAACCGTTGGGGAAGGAGCACCGAGTGTGAAGACAGGCGAATCCATGACGGCGGTCGGTTCCATTCCACGAAGAACGAACACGGTGGGGGCGAGTTGTGGAGCGGACGGTGGCGTCGGGGCGTCTTCGCTGACGATCGCCGCGGACACGTCGGCAACCGTGGGCGTTTCGAGTGGCGCCGCAACGGACGCCGAGGCAGGTGTAGTAGTCGCGGCGGCTTTCTTCTCAGACGAAACGGTCGCGCAGTTGCCGCACAGGTACGCCTGTGAAATCGTGAGTTGGCAGCGGCGGCCGAGTGTCACTTCCGCATTGCCGCGCAGGCCGGCAAGGATTAGCCGCGGATAGTCCACCAGCGCGACGCGAGCGGCCTTCATCAGCCAGGCGGTGGTAAAACGAATCAGGCCGAGTGCCTTCCGCTGCCGCAGAGCGATACCGCGCCCCATGCGCGTCGAAAGGTCGATCAGATATTGGTGTTCCAGGCGATCGGCAGGCGTGAGGTGATGGATGATCGCGGTGGGTAAGTACCACGCTTCGATGCCGGCCCGCTGCATCCGCTCGAACAGGTCGGTGTCTTCGCCGCGGCCATCGATCGCCCGCTCGAACATGCCGACTTCGTCGAAAACGGACCGCTGTACGAGCAAATTGCCGCAGCCGGGCGTGAGACGGCCGCCGTATCGCTGCGGGATGTCTCCGCCGATCGGCTCGCCGAGAAGCATCCGCACGGTCGGCGAAAGCTCCCGTTTGCAGCCGGCGGGGAGGGCGACCTGCACCGCTCCGCCGACCACGCGGCAGTTGCGTTCCATTGCCCCGCGATACAGTTCCGCGAGCCAATGCCAGTCGGCGATCTGGTCGTCGTCGAAGAACGCGATCCAGCGCCCCTGACTTTCGCGGATGCCCCGATTGCGAGCGGCGACGATACCCGGCTCCGATTCGACGACGCCACGGAGCGGATGTTTCGCCAGCGTGGACGCTTCGGTGATCACTCGCGGCGTGTTGTCGGTCGAACCGTTATCGACGACCACGATCTCGTAGGTGAATTCGTCGTCGGCTGCCAGGTCGTAGAGGCTGGCGAGCGCGCCGTGGAGCATCGCGGCGCGGTTCTTTGTGCAGACCACGATGCTGATGTCGGGTTGTATCATGGACTTTCTCCGGGCAAACAAATCAGGTGCATTTCGTGTTACTCATGCACCCTACAGGTTGGTCATTGGCAATCGGATCGGAAAACAGGGCCAACTTCACGAGCGTGCAACCGAGGATGACCGGGGGAAGCATGACGCCGACCATCCCCGATTCCATTCCCGAGCTGAGAATGCCGAAGACGAGCATCCCCAGCGGCAGGCTGTACGCTGGGTCGCCGTGGCGAACGCTGCCGTAGATTGCCGCTGCGAGTGCCAGCAGCACCGCGACGATGCCGCACGTGAGGCCGACGATGCCGGTGGACAGGAGCACTTCGAGATAGCCGTTGTGGGCCTCGCGGAGGCCCCATTGCAGCTCGTCCGAGATCGTGTCGATGTGAGCCGGGTTCCAGAACGATTCGTAGCCATAGCCGAGCCATGGCCGGAAACCGATGTAGTACGTCACAAGGGGCCAGATGAACGCCCGGCCGCTGAGCGTGTCGGATTGCTCCGCGCGACCGAGAAGAAGTGCATCCCGAAAGTCGGTGAGCGGATTAAAGCCGCAGACGAGCAAGGCCCACAACGCCGCTAGCCCGAGCCAGCCGAAAGCCGCGCCGGCGGTGAGCTTGAAGCGGACCGACGTTTGCAACAGAAACACGGTGCCGATGGCGAGCAACGTGGCGGCATTGCCGGTGCGGGATTTGGTCAGCAAGCCCAGGATGAGCGTTGCTGCGAAGAGGGCCCAGTAGGCTTTTCGCCAGCGCTCGGTCGGCGAGCGAGCCAGGCCCAGTGCGGCCAAACCCAGGACCGTCAAGTACATCCCTTGTGTGTTCGGATGGACGGAGCCGGAGAAGCGGTATTCGCCCGACCAAGGACGGAACGTGCCGAGCGAAACTTCGGCTGCCAAGCCGATCGCCACGAGGGGGCCGATCATTGCGACGGTAAGCAGGCATAGCTCGCGCATCGTGAATCGTCGCGCGATGCCGGCAGCGGCCAGCACGCAGCAGCCGAACATGATCAGCCGGCGCAGACAGAGACCAGGGTCGGACGACCAAAGATAACTGCCGAAGCTGACGGTCAGGTACGCCCCCATTGCTAAAGCGAGCGGCCAGTTTACGTTCCATCGGCTGCCCGTTCGTTGGCAGAAGAGCCACAGCCCCATGCCGGCTATGGCCAGGAACATGATGCGGCGTGCTGCATTGCCGCCGCCGGCCGCGAGTTCCATTTCGTCGGCGGTTTGCGTGTAGGCATCGACGAGGCTGATGTCGAGGCTGTGTTCGGTGAGGAAGTAGGTGAGTCCGACGAGTGCGGCGACGGCGAAGAGGGGCCAGCGGGGGGCGATGCTGGCGAGCGGCCTGCGTAAGCTGGCCGATGGCGCCAACGTCTTAGCTTGTGCGAAACCATCGGGAGGCTGACGCTTCCCGCTCGCCAAATGAAGGGACAAAGCAGCAGTGCTCATGCGGCGGCCTCCGTGCTGGGGGCCATTTCGCGCATCGTTTGATGCAAAATCCACATTCGGACGGCAGCGTCGGTTGAAGTGCCGCTGAGCGTGGCCAGGGCCGCGCCGAGCGGTCCGAAGAGGGGGACGAGGCTGATTGTCGCGACGATGACAACGCCGAGCGAAACGAGGTCGGCGACGAAGTTGGCGCTCGGCCGTTCCATCGCCCAGAGGCCGTTCCCCGCCGTCACCCCCATGCTGTTGGCCAGCACGCTGAGCGAAAGGACGCCGATGATCCAGCCGGTGTCGCCGAACTGCTCGCCATAGACAGCAACTGCGATCGTCTCGCCGAGCGTGAAGCCGACCAGGCAGATCGCGCCGAGCGACACGACGAACAGAACGGCCGTCTTCTTCAATACCGACTGCAATTCAATGAGTCCGCCGGTGGCAAACGCGCGAGCTGCTTTGGGACTGAGAAAGTTGCACAGCCCCATCATGAACATGTTCGAGAGGCCGACGAGCGTGCTGCAAGCTCCGAGCGTGCCAGTTTGAGCTTCGCCATGTGTCAGTGCGACCACCCACGGCATGACATAGGGTGTCGTGCAGGCAAGCAGTTGGCTGGCGAGAGCCCAGCGGGCGAACGTCCAGTTGTGCAGGAAGTCGTGCCACGCACTTTGCAGACCAATGATCATCACGTGCCGCTTGGTCAGGAACCACCACGCGGCAGGCACACCCGATGCGGCGGCAAGGACGGCGAGCGTCGTCGTTAGCGTGAGTTGGCCGCTCGACGCGAGGAGGCTCAGGCCGACAAGCTGAATTAAAGCGACGGAGACGTCGAGCATGATCGCCGCCCGCATCTCCAAATGCGCGAACAAGAACTGCCGAATGTACTCTCGAACGAGGAGCAGCGGCGCGGCGGCAACGAGAATCCAGATTGCCGCTTGCAGCCCGCCGGGAAGGACACCGAGAGGCGCGAACACAGACAGAACCAGGCACGTCACCAGCAGCAGCACGCATTGGTGCACGAGCGAGCTGCCTGCGAAGCGGGCCAGTTCGGCTCCCTGCTTCCGGCCACAGTAAATCATGTACGGGGCCGAAACGAGCTGCTCTTGAATCCCGCGGACGAAGAAAACGATGCTGAGGGCCAGGTAATAGACGCCTAGCTCCTCGCGGGCGCACATTCGGCCCAAGATCACGCTCGTGAGAAAGCTCGAGCCGCTGACGACCCCTTGGTCGAAGACCGACAGGGCGCTCTTCTGCAGCAGCGAATCGCCAGCCAGGGCAAGCAACTTGGCCACGCCGCCACCGAGCAGTCCTGCCGGAGCGGCAGGTTGCGAAGGGAGCTCGGTCGTGACGGTGGTGCTCATGGGGGCGAGGGGGGAGACGGGATCGCTCAATCCTTCTCGGTGTCGTGGTCACTGCCGGCGTACTTCCGCCGCACCGGCTTGCGACAGAGGATCGTGTGGCCAAGCGAGCGGACCGCTTCGTGCCAGCCGTTGAGCTTGGCGGCGAGCGACGCGGCCGTGTCGTGGTCCTCGGCAGCGAAGCGGCCCCAGTCAAACGGGTTGTCGCCCGGCCGCACGAGATGTGCTTCGGTCGTCAGGGCACACAACATTCCGGCCTGCTCGGCGGCCTTCGAGAGTTCGTCGCTCGCAAATCCAGCGTCCTTGTTGCCATAAGGGAATGCGAACGTCGCCCGCTCGATGCCGAACCGCTCGCGCAGCACCCGTTGGCAGCGTTTCAGATCGGTAACAAGCTCCGCCGGCCGGCCGCGAAAGTCGCCATGCGAGTGCGTGTGGGCGGCCAGTTCGATCGAGCCCCCCTTCACCATCTCGCAGCACTCTTCGGTCGTGAGCGGCTTCCAAGTCGTGTATGGCACGTTGCCCGAACCGGCTTCGGACCAGTCGTCGCTCGGAAACGGATCGGGCGAGTCGAGGTATGCCGTCGCCAGAAAGATCGTCGCGGGAAGCTCAAGCTGCCGCAGGATCGGGTAGGCGTTCAGATAGACATTCTCATACGCGTCGTCAAACGTGATGACGAAGACGTTGCGCGGGATTGGCTCCCCTTCGCGAACGTGACTGAGCACTTCGCGAAGTGGCCAGCATTCAAAGCCGCGGCGGATCAGCCCCTCCAATTGCTTCTCGAACAGTGACGGCGGCACGTTCCACGTCGGCTTGGGGCGGCCGGGCATCGGCTCTGCGATTCGGTGATACATGAGAATGCCAAAGCCGATCGTCTCGCGCGGGCCGAGCAGTTCGCTCATCGTTGTTGCAAAGCCGGCCAGGGCGCGCTGCGGCAGACCGATACGGCGCGGCCGGCCGCGGGGAATCGGCAGAGCGGCAGCAGGGCGTTCGTCGAGCAGGCGAGACATACGGGCCTTTCAACACAGCGAGCGCGGTGGGAGCGCAGAGCGTCCTGTCGAAAGCCTACGTCACAAACGAGTCCCAAGTCCCGAGTCCAACGTCCAAAGTCGAAGGTCGCAAGTCTTGCCGTCGTAATGACTTTGGACGTTGGACCGCTGACTTTGGACTACGCCGGCGTTTCGCGCGTTGGCGGAAGAATTCCTACCAGCGGCAAGTCCAGCAATCGCTCGATGTCGAGCGGCGAGATCACCAGCGGCTGGAAATAGGCCGCGAGCATCGCCGCACCAAAGCCACTCACCGCGGCCATGAGCAGGCCGAGCGCCAGCACGTACATCCGCCGCGGACCAGTCGGCTTCGTTGGATACGAGGCCGGCTGCACGACGGTGAGGCTAGAAATCCGCTCGTCATCGAGCGAGCGGTTGATGCGGGCCTGCTCCAGCTTGTCGGCATACGCCTTGTACCGCGACTCGGCCAGATCGACATCCTGCTGCAACTGTCCGAGCGTCGCCTCCTGGGCGTTGAGCTGCCTGAGGTCGCCACGGAGCTTCGTTTGCAGCGCGACGAGCGACTTTTCCCGGCCGGCGAGGGCATCGACCTGCGACTGCTCGGTCAGCAGGTTCAGCTCCAGCGACTGCCGAGCCGGATTCACGGCCTCCGTCGTCTGGATTCGCTGAGTCGGCTGCTCGCGCAGGACATTCCGCAGGTCGGCGATTTGCTGGCGAATCGACTGCAATTGCGGGTGCGAATCGTTGCGGGTCGAGGCGAGTTCCTGCTCTCGGGCTTCGAGCTGAAACAGCGTTCCGCGCATGTTGTCGAAGGCGGCATTTGCGGCCTGAGCCTCCTGCGTGACGATCTTTTCCGGCAGGTCGGCGATCAGCGCTTGCAGCGACTCGATCCGGGCCTCGGCCGTCTTCAGATCCGAACGATTAGCGAGCAGTTTCGCGTCGATGTCGGTGATTTCATCCTGCAACTGCTTCTTCTTGCCGTCGATCGTCACGATGCCGAGCTTGTTCTTCGCCTCCCCGAGGCGGGTCGCCGCGGCTTGCCACTCTTGGTTGGCGACCTTGGTCTGGTCGGAAAAGAACTCGTACGAGCCGGCGGTGCGGTGAACGTGAACGTATTCGTCGAGATAAATCTCGACGAGACGTGCCGTGATTTGCTGAGCGATCGCGGGCGAACTCGACTTGCACTGCACGCTGATGATGTTGCTCTTGCGCGGCGCCCAGATTTCGATGCTCTTTTCGAGGTACGCCGCAGCAGCCTGATGAGCGCCAGTCGGCGTGATCGGCGCACGGCTTTGGGTGTCGGCCGCGAGATCGCCGGATTTTGCTGCTGGCCGCGGCACAAACGGCTGCGGCTCACCACCCCAGAGGATGTAGTCCGGCCCCAGCGAATCGACCAGCCGATCGAGCATCGCCCGGCTCTTGAGCACTTCGAGGAGCGAGTTGATTTCGTTCTCGCGCGACTCGTAAATCGAGATCATCTGTCCGGTCGTAGCCGTCGGGTCGAGCATCAGGTTCTCGCGGCCGAAGCGAACGAACAGGCGAGCCTCCGAGAAGTACGCCTTCGGCAGAAAGAGGACGCTGACCATCGTCACGGCCATGACGCCGCCGGCCACACCAGCCGCCAGCCGCCAGTTCCGTTCCAGAGCCCGGTGGACGTTGCGGAGAAGGTCGTAAATCTGCTGCGGTGTGAGCATGGCGACGGCTCGAATCGGCGGTGATGACGTTTGGGCGGAGTCAGTAGGGTGCATGTGTGCAACGAAATGCACCGGCGACGTCTTCCAGGTGCATTTCATGCACCCTACGGGACTATTTACGCCGTGTGGGGCCGGCGGCAAGTCACGGCGACCGGTGAGTGGGGTTACGCGGGTCGTGCGGGTGATTCGGCAAAAAGCTCCGCCGAGCGTCGTAGGGTGCATGAGTGCAACGAAATGCACCAGCAACGCCAGCCACTCCTGCCGTCAGACAGGTGCATTTCATCCACCCTACGGCCGAAAATACGGCTTGATCTTCGCATCCAGCGTGACGATCAGCGGCCAGATGGCCGGAATCGCCATCATCCAGCACACCATCACTCCCAGCGCGATGTTCAGGCTGATGCAGACGATGACGAGCGTGAACGACCGAATCGCCATGAGCCGCAGACCGGCGAAGATCGTGAATGCTCCAAAGGCGATCGAGAACGCTGCACCAATCGCGACGGCCGGCTGGACGAACTCCTCCTGCCGCAACTCTTCGTTCAGCAAGACCAACGGCAAGAGCAGGCCCGCGATTCCCCACAGGAAGCCGTAGCCGATGAGCATGATCGCCGGGCCGCGAACTTTGGCGATTGCGTCCTCGCGAGTGAACTGCCATGGGACGAATCCTGGTGGCGGCCAGAAGGGAGAGTATCCAGGCGACGATGGCCCGGGCGCTTGCCCGACGACGACAAGCTGCCCCCTTCCTCCGTCGCCAACCCCCGGCCGCACCCAACGCAGGCGAATGCCCGCCCGGCTGCCTCGTCAGGCAATTGCAGCGGCAGGCCACACGCGGGGCATATCGTCGAAAACGGCATGGTGCGACTCGCCCGAAACAAGGAACGGCGGCAAATCGTCTATTATCGTACCGTCAAATCATGGGCACCTTGAACCATCACACGGCACCGCCGCCGATCCGCCTGGGGATCGTCCATTTCTTTATCTGGATCACGACCTGCGCGCTCGTGCTGACCGGCTACAAATTGCTCAACGACCCGTCCGACTTTGCGGCAGACGAGCGGGCGTTTTCCAGCGCGTTTCAGCTCGTCATGTCGATCGGCTACAGCCTGGCCCTCACAGCCCTGGGCGTGCTGATCGTCCGCCGCTGGCAAGGGGACCTGCGGTTTCCGACGCATGCCGGCCACTGGCTCGTGATCGTCGGCGTCATCGCGATGGCGATCGACGGGGGCTCGCTCGCCGCAGTCAAGCTCTTCGCCACTCAGACCGGCCTACCGTGGAAGGAATACTGGTCAGCCTATCAAGCAACGGCATGGTCGCTGGGGACGCTCGCTGGTCTTGCCCTGCTCGTTCTGGTGCGACAGGAGTTCTATTGGCGGCTGGTCGTGCTGGGGATCGTCGCGTTCGCGTCGCTGCACGCGATCGAGCACATCGCCGATGCTTTCAACCAACGGCTTTGGACGCTCTACCGCTGGCACGACGCGATCGCCCTCTCGATCCTCGGCTTGGGGATTCTGGCGGTTATCCTCGCCTCCGGCATCGACCTCTCCACGCGGGTCAAGCGTGACTGGCTGCACTGGAGCGGCGTCGCCGCGTGGCTGGGCCTGGCAACGATGCAGGTGGCGATGATCGTGAACGAGCGGCTGAAGGAGTAGGAGTAGGGCAGGACTTGTCCTGCCACTAGCCGGGGCGACGCCGCTGAGTCTTTTTGGCCGATGTCGAACGAATGACGATTGGCCCGCGGCCGGCGGGCGCGAACGGGACGCGATTGCGAGCGAGGGCCGCGTCGATCAGGCTGGCGACCTCCGGACGCGCGAGGGTGGACGCCTTTTCCAGGTGCATCCAGCGCGTCTGGCTGGTCCCCCGCAACAGTTTCCCAGGGTCCGGCAAGCCCTTCCCACGATTGAAGTAGAGCCGAACGCCGTTCGAGCTCCCACGGATGGCGAACACCCCCTCGTACCCGTGCCCGCTCGGCGAAAAGCTGATGACGAAGGCGTCCTTGTACTCGTACACCACCTCATGCGCGGTGGGGAGCCGCTTGCGCAGCGACCGCCGCACCGCGGCTAGGAGCCGCTCCTGGCCAGTCGCGAATTTGGCGATCAGCCGGCGCAATTCGGCTTCCGCCGATCGTCGCTCCGCCGCGGACTGGGTGCTTGACTGTGAAGTGGTCATGAGTTGAAGGTCCGTTTAACGATCGAGCTTGCCTGCCGCGATCAGGTAAAGCGACGTGTTAGCCGCGACCAAATACGTCCAGTAGGAACTCTCTGCACGAATCATAGAGCGGCTGCGCAAAAGGAACCACGATCTCACGACGCCGACACTCTTCGGGGCCAAGCGGAACGAGCGCCTCATGATCCATCCAAACAACCGAACACTCTCCATCGTCTCGTCGCTGAACAGCGTCGAAGCACATCGGCCCCCAACCATCGCCCCATTGTGCGAATGGAATGAAGCCAGCATCGATGAGCGGCCGCCAGGCGTTCATCAACTCTCGGAGCGAATTTAGAGGCTTGCCTGCGGGCGTGTCCGTCATGAATATCTGCTGGTCATAACGTCGGCTCCACACTTGATCAAACAATTGGAATCGAGCGAGTAGGTATGCCCGAAACACTGGCGGGAACTGCACCCCGAACTCGTTTTCTAGTACTCCTACTTCACCTTCTTTGAGAGTCGAAGGAAGAACACGCCACTCGACCCAACCGTCCGCGTTCACGTCGCCGACTTGCATTTCAGGTGGGACGCCAGCGTCCTCCGGGTCTTCCGCAGCGACGCCCATCCGCCAAGCGTCGATGGCATACGTGTCGAGGAGTTGGCCGACAAATGTGCTGTCGTCTGCGGCGGCCATTGGCTTCCTCCAAAGCGCCTAACGATTGATTCTCTCTCAAGCACGCGAGTTATTCTGGGAGGCCGCGCGAGGCCCGTCAACGCGCAGGTGGGCATGGCGAGCGATGGTTCCAGCGCTGGCGCGGCGTCGGCCATCGCTCGATGTTTCGCCCTTTCAAGGCTGGAGATCGCTTGGGAACCCGTCACCCAGGGCGACGCTGCCCTTGCCGCTGGGCTGTGGTAGGTCGGCCTTTCAGGCCGCAGGTCCCTCGCTGACGCGTCGGGCTCCAAACGTGTGTTCCCAAGCGGAGCTTGGGAACGAGGGGCGTGGCAAGATTATCGCGATTTAAGTGCTAGCAGTGTAACGACTTGCGTCGCATCTTGCCTATCTTATGACCTGATCTGTCATGGCGGATGCTTGAAATGGGGGTGTGAAAGTCTGGGCGCTTTCGCTCGGGCGAAGGGCCTTTCATCGGGGAGATGCTGCCATGAGTGCTGTGGAACAAGTTGCTGCGACGTTGGCTATTGGCGATGGATACCTGGATAGCCGTGGTTCGCTGCGCGACCCACAGCCACCCCACGGCGCTTCGGCATCGACCAGCCGGGGTTCGCTGCGCGACCCCCAGCCACCCAGCAGCACGCT
>CAYLLN010000031.1:0-69440 GCA_964384375.1 uncultured Pirellulaceae bacterium | reverse complement strand
CCGGGCTCTCTTTATCTCGCGCCCGCCGCCTGTCCAGCTTTTGGGGTCCACTTCATGATTCGATTCCGAATTAGCCGCGTTCCCGCGAGAGTTCGAAGAGAAATCTGAGGCAAACTTGGTGTCGGATTGCCATTCGATACATATGCTTCCGTGCTGGCCTTCCAATCCCGCAACAAAGAAGCCGGAAATCGAGTCCAGTCAGAATCGATTTCTCTCGCGTGGCGATCGCACAACCAAATCCCATTCGTTGTGCTCCCTCGCTCTTCGGGTGACTGAGTAGGGTCGTATCGAGGTCCACCGGGTGAAGCAGCGCAGATGTGCGACGCAATTCCCAGAATCAATGGCTTGTCGTCGTCAGAATGCGGTCCACTTGTAAATTCGTGGCAGCTAGGATTGGAACACAGGTAGTTGACTCGCTGACCAAGCGTTACTCGAACCCGAGTTGAGAATTCGTCACGATTTCTAGCTTCCGTCATGGGATTTGATACCCGTTTGCTGAATTACGTGCTCCGCCGCGGCTGGTACAACTCGATTGGATTGCACGAAGGGTCTTCGATGATCACATGCGAGCCCCTGTCCCCGACACGATCTCCGAGAACCGGAAGGGGACGCCTGCGGAGGGGCGTTGTTCGACTTCGGTCGCGAGGCCCACCGATTGCCGGGCCTGGATGCATTTTTACCCGAAAAATGCGTGAAGTGGCAGGGAAGACGACATCTGCCAAAAGAGGGCGCAGAAATCAAGGAAGCAGCAAGCGCCGTCCGTCGTCTGAATAGGCCCAGGCAGGAATATTCCCCAGGAGCTAGCCCGTCGGGCCATGCGTCAAGAGCCAAACGAGCGCTCCCACGATCAGCGCCGCGGCAGCGGCCGAGCCGGCCCAGAAGGTGGGGCTGATATCGCGATAGTGAATCCGGCGCGGTCTGGAGGAAGTCTTCATAGCTTAAGGCTACGTTGCCGGGCGACGGGTTGGACAATTCCGACGAGGGAATCCCAGATGGTCAGGCCGCGCGCCGGACCTGGCTAGCCGCAACCGGGACAACCGTGCTACCGAACGTATCCGCCGCTGGCTTCAGGTGAGGTAAGGGACCGATTGCGGCGACCCCTGTTTCTCTTTGATTTTGATCCGCATCAGCAGCTCGCATTCGCAAACGAGGGCCCGGGCCTTGTCGGCCGCTTCGCGCAGCTCGTCCGCCGTCAGCAATTGCTTGGGGGTTGTGCTTTGCCCATCGTGTCCAATTAACGCCACTCGTATCATCAACATCTCCTACATGAATTAGACTGGAACGTGCTTGTCTTGAAGCGCGGTCCGAAAACAAAGGTGGTACTCACTCGACGTGATCGTCCACGTCGAAACGGGGCAGGCGAACGACGATCGTGGTTCCTTGGCCGTCGCCGCTCAGGACCGTCACTTCGCCGCAGCAATGCTCGACCAGGAGCTTCACGACTGCCAGGCCGACACCGAGTCCGGACGCCCGCATCGGCGCGGCTCGATAGAACAGCTCCAGCACCTCGGCCGATTGACCGGGCGGCATCCCCAGGCCATTGTCCGAAAGTTGCAATTCGTAGCCGTTGGGAAGGACATGCAGGGCCAAGCCGACGCGAACTTCGCCTTTTGCGGGATCGCGATATCGCAAGGCGTTGGAGATCAGATTGTCCAGAATGTGCCTCAATCGCACCGGAAACCAAATCAGGTGCTCGGATTCGAGATCCAGACGCAGCACGGCCGTCTCGGCGCCGCTGATCCGCTGCTGTTCGCGAAACACTTGCTCGACCAGTGGACGAATCGCGATCGCCACCACCTGATCGAATGCCGGATGGTAGCCGCCTGGCTCGTTCAAGTCGGCCAGTAACTCTCGAAAGTCGCGGCACGCTTCGGTAATCGCCTCCAGGGGATCGCTGCCGGTCGGCAACAGGTCGTTATGTTTCTGGCATAGCTGGGCGATGCGTTTAATACGCTCGCGCGACTCCTGTTGCCAGAATCGGTCGCGCCGGCGCAGTCGATCTACCTCGAGTTCCAAATCGGCGGCATAGGCCGTCAACGATTGCATCTGCGTAGCATCGACCTTCTGGAGTATGGCCATTGGATATTGTCTTTCGTTCGCTCCGTGCTATCGCTAACTCTCCAGGCATTCAGTCGCCTGCGATTGGATTAGCTCTCGCCACCAACATCGAATTGCGGCCGCAAACGATTCGCTTCGGCCGAGGCATCAACCGAAATTAATCTCACGTCGAGCACGACCGCCCGGCCGGCCAGTGGATGATTCCCATCGACGACGACCATGCCCGGCTCGAGCTTGACGATTCGGACGACCCGTCGCCGTCCGGTCTGCTTCGACACCGCGCTTAATTTCTTTCCCACGCGCAGCCGGATTCGCTTAGGAAACCGCTGGCGAGGAATCTCGCGAATGAGGCAGGGAATCGACGGACCAAAGGCTTCGCTCGGTTGCAGATGGAGTCGTTTGTTGTCGCCCGCCGCCATGCCGATGACGCCGAGGCTGAGGCCGGGCAGCACTTCTGGTCCACCAACGGTGAATTCCACGGCTTTGAGGGCAGGCTCTTTAGCCAGGGCCTTTCCATTGCCGTTCGTTTCGATGCGAACTCGAACGTACTCCACCCGCACGCGATCTCCCATTTTGGCCTGGTGCATGATTGAACTCCGAGCTTGGTAAAAACTAAGCGGCTGGTACGAGTACGATCGGGTTGCTAACCGCTAAACTCACCGTCGTTGCTCGCAGGAATTGTTCGTCGAGTGTGTATTCCAGGCGTTGTCCGCGGCGCAGGTTATCAAAACCGTGCAGGCCCTTGACAATCTCTTGCGAGAAATACACCTCTTGGCCGTCGTCGCCCGCGATGATTCCGTATCCCTTGTCGTTTCTGCCTGCCACCAGTCGCGTGGCGGGCACGGGGGTTTGCTGACCGAGATGGACGAGGGTCTTGATTCGGCCGGTTAACATCATTTGATCCTTCCATTCCGTAAAACCGCAATTGCAACAGCAACTGCGTCACGATTTCTCCATGCGTTTCAGGGCGCCGCGCGATAGGCGAACGCGCGATAGCCCACCAGCACAATCAGCGATCCAATCACGCCCAGCATGAAGCCGCGACCATCGAAGGCGGTCCACGAAGCACCGAGCAGTAAGCTGCCCAATGCACTGCCGATAACAGCACCTCCGCCGCCAATCAAAATTGATCCGACTTGGCCTGCCGGATCGGGCCCAGGCATCACTAGCTTTGCCACCGCTCCGGCGATCAGCCCAAACACGACTCCCGCGAGAATCCCCATCGTTCGATCTCCAGGTGAGGCTGGGACATAGTTGCCACCTTTGCCTTTCGTTGCCGCGAGCGAAGAGTGTGCCAGCGACGAATCAAGAACCATCGCGCAACAAAAAACCGACGTGGGGGAACACCCGCAGGGATTCCGCCACGTCGGTTTTCGATTCAAGAAGCTCTGCGAGAGATTGCTCGCGGCTCGCGAAGTCGTCGTCCGGCCGGCTCGATGGCCTGTGAGGCGCGGCCGCGAATCGGGATCGCCGCGAGCGCCACAACCACTCCTATTATACGGACGCACAGATTTTGGGCAACGGCAATTCAGTAGGAATGGATCGTTTGCCTATCGACACGCCCGTTTGTCTGCTAGGATGGTGATTGTCGCACGAGGCTTGTCGGTTGGTTCCGCTCGGCTTCGTGCTTTGCGATTGGGTGGTTACGGTCACTCGATAACGCTTCGCCAACGGACGGCGATCCTTTACCAAGTTAAACCGGCGTGTCCTTGCACTGCGGTGCATCGTCACGCCGGTTTTTTTGCGCCTGCAAGGAATCCGAAAATGGCCAGCATTACCAAGCCGACCTTTGTTGCGAGCAGTCCGCCGGCATGTCCCGTCTGTGGGAAGCCTTCGTATTCGCTCGGCGGCGTTCACCCGCAATGCTCGGTAAGCCGGGCCGATAAGGCGCGCAAGATCGGTCCGCCGGCGAAAGCCAAGCCACCGGTCAACAAAGGGCAGTGGAAGAAGACCTGTCCAAAGTGCCAGCGGCAAGTGGCGGCGCGGCGTTACTCGTGCGAGTGCGGGCACACATTTGGAACTTCGACTAGCCGCACCTAGCGGCTGATATCGTGTCGCTCGCGCGCTGTACGTTCAGCTCACGGCCGCCACCTCCTGCAGGCTGGAGCTTCGTCATGTCTCGCGGACCCGATCAAAAGATCATTAGCGACATTCAACTCAAGCTGGCACGGCGCGGACTCCGTTCGCCCAGCAGCGTCACCGTCTCTAGCAAGAACGGCGAAGTGGTGCTGACCGGCAGCGTCCAATTTGCCCACCAGAAATCGGCAGCCGTGCAGACTGCGACAGGAGTGGCCGGGGTCAAGCGGGTCACTGACCAGATGACAGTGGGCGCGAAGCGGAAGTTCTAAATTGCAGTTTCCGATCAGGGAGCAGCGCCCACGAATCGCGAATCGACCATCCACAGTGTTGCGGATGGTCTCGCTTGGGCCTTCCCCCGTTCACTCGCCCGGCGAAGACGGCGAGGTTTGCGTACCTGCCGATTTCTTGGCCTGCTCCTGGGCAAACTTCGTGGCGGCGAGGGCCCGCTGGAGATGCACCGGGGTGAAGTACGGCTCGACGCTCCCGTTCAAATGCTTCGCGCCGATCTTCTTGGCGAGCTCTTCCCACGAGAGGCCGTTTTGCAGGTGCCACGTGGCAGCTTGGGCCGAGTGCTGATCGATCTTGCCTGCCAGCATGAGCTTGATCATTTCTGTGACGGCCGGATCCTTGGCGTATTCGTCGATCGGCACGAGTTTGTACTCGACGCGCGGATTGGGATCGTCTTTCCCATGATCGAGGCAGACCGCGGCGAATTTAACCTTGGTCACTTTCTCGGGTGCGACATTGAACATGCCGCCACCCATGCCCCCCATCATTCCTCCCATGCCCCCACCCATGCCGCCGCCGCCGAAGCCCTGATTTCCGCCACCGCCACCACCACCACCCAGGCCGCCGCCGCAGCCGCCGCCGCAAAGCTGCGCGAGGACCGGCACACCGGCGAACGCTGGGGGCAACTTGATCGTGAGCGGCTTGTCGGTCGTGTTTTTGACCATCAAGTTGCCGCCGGTCGAGTCCTTCGGAATCACCTTCACTTCAATCTCGCCGCTTTCGATGCCGGCAAAGAGCTCGACCACCGTGGCTTCCGGCTTGAACGTCTTCGGGGGCCTGGCAGGTTCCGCGGCAACGAGCGGACCGGCCAGCGACACGACGATAACTGCGCAGACGAGGTGCGCAGAGAAAGAGCGACGCATGAAGGGCAACTCCTGTGCTTCCACAAGCGAGGACTCTGCCGCTGACGACGATCGAGAGAAGAGCCCAACAAAACGTTGGCGTCGTCAAGCCTTGAGTTCGGCAGGCGGGAAGCGAAGTCGCCGGACGAGATCAAAGATGCTGCCACTATAGCCGCGGCGCTGGCCTGGGCCTAGCGAATTCCGCGGAAAAACAGGGCAAATCCGCCGGCTGCACGCTCGCTTGGGAGCGAAAACGTGCTCTCGGGCCAACAAACGTCACCCTAAACGGGCATGCGCACTTCGTACCGCGTCATCTTACCCACTCCTTGAGGTAAGGCCTTCACCTGGGACGTTTGCCGCAGGTCTGCGATCGAATACTCGAACGCCACCCACGCTCCTCCTTTATAGACAAACGTGTTCTTCTCGGCGTCCTCCATCAGGATGAACGGCTTGCCGAAGACGACGCGCTGCGGGAGATCGGCCAGATCGGGCGCGCGGGCGAGCCCTCGAACCTGCGGCGCCTGGCGGGTTGCTTGCCGTTTATTGGGAGTCGGACGGCGATACTGAGCCATGGGAGTGTGCTCCGCAGGAGAGGATGGGACATTGAAACAGGCTCCAGCGCACCGCTTCAGCAGTGCGCAGGCCAAACAATTCAAAGCGCGGCCGGCAAGGCCTAGTAGCGCTTGCCGCCACCACCGCCGCCATATCCACGGCCGCCGCCACCGCCACCACCGTAGCCGCGGCCACCACCGCCACCGCCGCCACGTTCTTCACGCGGGCGGGCTTCGTTGACGGTCAGCGACCGGCCATCGACTTCCCTCTGATTGAGCCCGGCAATCGCGGCCTGAGCCTGGCCGTTGTCGGCCATTTCGACAAAGCCAAAGCCCTTGCTGCGGCCCGTGTCGCGGTCCATGACGACCTGGGCGCTTTTCACGCTGCCGAATTCGGCAAAGAGCGTTTCCAGGCTGTCGTTGGTGGTGTTGTAACTGAGATTTCCGACGTAGAGACGCGTTCCCACTGCACATTTCCTTGAGACAGAACCGATGCGGCTTGCACAGACTTTCCGAGCCGCAAGAAAGAGATCAACGTGGTGATCCGCCAAGCAGGAGAGGCGAGACAGGGCGGCGGATCGTTGCGAAGAAAGGTTCGCTCGCGCGTGCGTCGTCAAACCGACTACTGCTAGTAGAGCAGAACAGCCGGTTTGTGGATAGAGCGGGGGTTCGCTGAGCTACGGGCTCCAAATGCACAAACATCGCCATTCGTGGCATCCTCTGACGTCAAACGACCGAACCGATCACGTTGTTTAGCACACGCAACCTGTGTTATTCGGCTTGGAGTTTCGGCAGCATCCCCTTCAACTTCTTCAGTCCCTCAGCTGTTACCTTGGTGCCGTCAGTGTCGAGCGATTCCAGTTGCTTGAGGCCGTGCAGATGGACCAGGCCCGCGTCTCCGATTGGCGAGCTAGCCAGATGCAGCACTTTGAGCTGCCGCAAGGGAGCTAGGGCTGCGAGTCCGTCGTCGGTGATGCCGGGAAGATGCGATAGGTCGAGCTCTTCGAGCGACTTGAGCTTGCCGACGATGGGGAGCGAGGCGTCGGTGATCTTCGTCCCTTCAAGAAAGAGCTGCGTTAGCCGCGGCATGTCTGCGATGATTGCTGCCCCCTTGTCGGTGACGGAGGTGCCGGAAAGATCGAGCCACTCCAGATTCTTCGCACCGGCTAGGTGCATCAGTCCCGCGTCGGTCACGCTCGTACGGCCGATCGACAGGTTCCGCAGTCGGTCGAGACTAGGAATGCCGGCGAGGTCGTCGTCGGAGACGTTGAGGAAGCTGCGATATTGTTCGTCGAGTTTACCCCACGGTACGCCGGCGGCTTTGGGGAGCATGTCAAGCAGGTCCGTGCCGCGATAGACGGCTGCCAGCAGATCGACGAAAGCCTCGCGGTGTGCACTGCTCTCGCCGTCGATCAGGAACTGAGCGGTTCCGGCAGCCTGAGCATAGAGCTTCGCGATGTCGGGGCTGGCTTGCACCTTCTCGCGCCCGAGGGCTGAGAGCTCCGCCAGCGGGAGCAGAAAGTCGCCGGAGAGGGCGCGGTAGCGAGCATACTGCAGCCGGTTTGCTTCGATTCCGCCGAGCGTCCAAAAGCCGTCGTGCTTCGCAAGCGACTCCATGTAGAGTGCGGCCCCTTCGATCGCCCAGAAGTTTCGCTCCTCCCCCGGCTGCTCGATCGTGTCCGGCAGCGATTCCTGAAAGAGCTGATGCGTCGCTTCGTGATACCAGGTCGGATAGACTGACGTGTCGCCGGCGAAGAAGAAGCTCCGCCTCTGCTGATTCAGATAAATGCCAACCGTCTTTTCGGCCTGCGGGACACTGGCGGCCAGATGGGCCACGTATTCGGCCCGGTTGCGGACAAGGACGACGCTCATCTTCGGCCGCGGCCTAGCCAGGGGCTCGTCGCGTCCCGCCAGGCGGGCGGCGAGCGCCTCGCCGCTGCTCCAGTAGCGAAAGAAGACTTGCCGCCAGAGGACATGGAGGTCTTCGAGCTGATTGCCCAGTTCCAGAGCCTCCTTCGCCGAGTGATTCGTGACGATCGCGAAGTGCGGTGTCTCCAGCCGCCAGTAGGAACCGGCCGTCCAGCCGAGCTTGGGTTCGGGTGTGCGTGGTTTGGTCGCTTGCAGGTTCGTCGAGCCTGGGATCGTCCAAACTCCGCGGATGTTCTTTGTGTAGCCCAGAACGCGGCGGGTATCGGCCTGGTCGGGGTCTTCACGGAGGACTTCATGCAGCAGCCCGTAGGCCCGCGTCGGCTGGTCCTGGTCGCAAGCGGCACGTGCTTCGGCCAAGAGCGTCGCGGCGCGCTCCTTCCGGAGTTCCGTGAACCGCGCGTGCCACTTCCGCACGACTTCGGGTGCGCCGGCCTTGGGCGCGGTTGCGTCAGCGGTCGCGGGGAGGAAGAGATATTGACGGCCGGGATGGCGCGGGATGATCCAGCGGCGGGTGAGTTCGGCTTGCTCCTTGAGGCCGAGCTCGTCGCACTTGGCGGCGAGCGTGGCGAAATCACCGATCGAAGGATCGGGGTCAGCAGCGCGCGTGATGGCGGAGGCGTCTGAAACAATCAGCAAAGCGCAGATCGCTCTTGCAAACACAGATTTGCTGACTCCTGTCCCCTGTGCCCTGTGCCTATTCTTCCACGCGATACAAAGCCGACTTCGTCCGAAGGATGAGCGCCTTGCCGGTGACAGCTGGACTTGCCATAAAGCCGTCGTCGAACTGGTTCTTGGCCAGTTCGGTGTACTCGCGTGCGGCCTTGAGGACGGTCGTGCTGCCATCGTGGCTGCAGAAATAGACTTTGCCGTCGCCGTAAAGCAATGCACCGCTGTACTCGCCGCCGAGCCGCCTGCTCCAGAGCTCGTCCCCCGTTTTTGCATCGAAGCAACTGGCGACGCCGCTGTCATGAACATTGAAGATGAGCCCATCGACGAGCACTTGCGATGGCTTGCTGCCGATGCTTTTCTTTGCGGTCCAGACGACATGCGATTGCGTAACGTCCCCTTCGCCGTCGGGCCGCACGGCGAGCAGGTCCGCCTTGCCAAAGCCGGTATTGAGGTAGAGCAGCTCCTTGTCGAACAGAGGCATGGCGGCGACGGAGAAGCTGCCATAGCGGACGCGCCACAGTTCCTTGCCGGTGCGCGGGTCGTAGGAGAGGGTGGCTTTGCTGGTCGGACTGATAAGCTGTGTCTTGCCGGCCGCTTCGATGACGAGCGGTGTGGAGAACGCCTTCATCGTGTCGCCGTTGTCGGTGCCGTAATCGACGTCGCGGTCGGTCTTCCACACCGTCTCGCCGTTCGCTTTGTCGAGGGCGACAACGTACTGATGGTCGTAGCCATCCATGTGAAAGATGAGGAGGTTCTCGAACAGGATCGGCGAGCTGCCGGGGCCACGGAAGTGCTCGCAGGGGAGGTCGCGGCGCTGCCAGAGGATCTTGCCCGTGGCTGTATCGAGGCAGGCAGTGCCGTAGCTGCCGAAATGGACATAGACGCGCCCCTCCTCGATAACCGGCGTGCAAGAGGCATAGCAATTCATCGCATTACCCAGCGGGCTGGGGTTGACGTTCTCCCAGAGCTTGATGTCGTGGATAATCTTGCCGGTGTTCTTATCGACACAGACGGCATAATCGACCTTGCCGTCGGCCGTGGCAGTGGTGACCCAGATTTGATCGCCCCAGACGACGGGCGACGACCAACCGAGGTCGTGAATGGGGGTCTTCCACTTGACGTTTTTCGACTCGCTCCAGGTCGTCGGCAAGCCCGCACCGTCGGCGTGGCCATTAGCGTGTGGACCGCGGAAGCGGGGCCAGTTTTCATCGGCCAGGGCGACCGTCAGCGGAAGTATCAGGGCAGCGAGAGCAAACGTCGATCGCATGGAGCAACCTTGTTCGTCGGTTCAGAGATGACGCCCTGATTATACGATCTGGCTCAGCCGACGCGAACAAGGAAAAGCAAAGTCGCCAAGATTGGTCGCTTACTGCTTAGCGCTCGCAGGAGATTGAACGTGCGGAGCGAGGAGCGAATTCCAGAGAGCGTATCCTTTGTCGTTCAGATGCAGCATGTCCTCGCGAAACAGGTCGGCTTTGGGCTGGCCATCGTCGCCGAGCATCGGCTTTTCAATGTCGAGCAACTTCGCGTGGCCGTCCTTCTCACACCGCTCAGCCAGAAGCCGGTTCAGCTCTCGCTGCTGCTGGATGAGCGCCCAGCGCTTGAGACTGGGCTTGCAGCCGATGACGATGAGCGGCGTGGTCGGCAGATCGGCCCGGACGAGTTTCAGCAGGCGGTCGAAGTCGGCCGCCACGTCGCCCGGCGTTTTCTTGGCTGCCAAGTCGTTGTCCCCTTCATAAAGCACGATCAGCCGCGGCTTGTAGGGGGTGATGATTCGCTGGACATACTTCGCGGCGTCGCTCATCTGCGAGCCGCCAAAACCGCGGTTGATGGTGGCGAGTTCCGTGAACGACTTCTTCAGATCCCAGAGGCGGATGCTGGAGCTGCCGACAAAGAGGACAGCATCCTTCGGCGGCGGCGATTTGGCATCCTCAGCTTCAAAGGCGGCGATCGTCTTTTCCCACTTGTCGGCAGCCGGTGCTTGAACTTGCGAGCGAGCCGGCAAGCAGAACACGGAAACAGCAGCCAGAGCCAGAGCGAAACAGCAGCAGCGAATCATGGAAACCTCAAAACGTCAGCGCCACATGGCAGCGACCAGCAGGAATACGAACCACAGGCCGAACAAGACGATGCTCACTGCCAGGAGCTTTGGGCTCTTGGTCGGCGGATGCACGACCACCGGCACCGATTGCTCCGGCGAGGCGGGCTTGGCGGACTTATTGCGTTTGGCCATGTCGATTCCATTCGCAGGGCGTTACGGTGGACCAACGACAACGGCTGCCGCTTGTCCGGTGCTGGACTGATTCAGTGCAATTGCGGCGCGATTGTCGGTTGCGCGCGGACCGTCGTGAATCACGTTCACAGGGCAGGCCGGATCGGGCGTCTCATAGTTGAGCGTGTGCGGCACGCGGCCTTCTGCCACGGCAAGAACGCTGGCCAGAAACTCGACCGCGCCGCTGCCGGCGCCGAGGTCGCCGGCGTAGCTCTTGATCGCGGTGACTGGTACATCGCCGAGCGTGCGGCGAATCGCCTGGGCTTCGACCACATCGTCTGCGATGCTACCATCGCCATTTGCGTTTACGTGGCCAACGTCGGCGGCCTTCAGTCCTGCCGCTGTCAGGGCACCCGTGATCGATCGTTCGATTGCTGACCCCGTCATCGGTTTGCCCGGTTGCGGCGGCTCGAAGGTCCGTGACATGCCCAAGATTCTCGCCAAGATCTTAGCCCCACGCTTCTCCGCCGAGGCGCGAGTTTCGAGGACCATCGTGCCGGCCCCTTCGCCGACGACGATGCCGCAGCGCTTCGCATCGAACGGCCGCGATGCACCGGATGGTTCCCCGGACCACTTGCTGAGTTGATCCCAGCCGCGGAACGGCAAGCAACTTGTTGCGACCGCTGAACCGCTGCCGCCGGTGAGCATCGCGTCGGCTTGGCCGCGCTCGATCACCTTCACGGCCTCGATGATTGCGAGCAGGCTCGAAGCTCCCCCTTGCACGATCGAGTTGTTCGGCCCGCGAGCGTCGAGAGCGATACTGATGTGGCACGCCGCCATATTCGGCAGGTACTTGAGCATCCAGAGCGGATACTGGTCTTTGAACGCCAGGACTCCCCAGCGATCGGCGTCAAACTTGCCATCGACGATGCAGCCGCGTATGACGTCCTGCACCTCGGGGAGTTCGCCGAAGAGCATTTCGCTGCCGAGGACGACGCCGATGCGGTCGGGATCGATCGTTCCCTTGGCGAGGTTGGCGTCCTGCATCGCGAGCTGCGCGGCTGCGTACGCCTGCTGAATCTCGACGCACATCACCTTGATCGTCTTCCGCGGCTGTACGTACTGCTTCGCGTCGAAGCCTTGTACGCGGCTGCCGAAGCGGAACGGCAGATCGTCGGCCCTGTACTCAGCGATCCAATCGACGGCGCTCTGGCCCGCCAGGAGCGCGGACCAGAACGCTTCGCGACCAATCCCCAGCGGTGAGACGACCCCGAGTCCAGTGATGACGACTTCAGGGGGCGTGGTCATGGGCGAAATCAGAGGCCTGTGGGACTACTCGCCCGATTATACCTGCTTGCGCTATTCCGTTCGCGTCCCTAAGCTGGGCCGCGGCGACATGGCGGCGGTTCGGCCCGGCGATTTTGGCCCCAGGGCGACCCCGATCCAGCCGTCGTGAATGACAAACTGGGTCACTTGCTGGTCATTCAATTCCGGTGCCAGGGCGAGCTGTTTGTTGATCAGGTTCAGTTTCCGATTGCGCGAGAGGACCGCGCTGAAGATGCCGCGGAGGGCGATCTGGTCGCCGAAGCGGAGACGGTCGCCGATCAGCTCGATGACCCCTTCGCGTTCGAGGTTCGCGTCGAGCTGGTCCGCCACGGGAGCGTAATACCCTCGAACGGTGAAGTCGCGCCAGCGGTTTTTCGTCCCTTCCTGCGACAGTTCTTTGAGGCGAATCGTCAGCCGCACGCGGCCTTCCTGGAAATCAAGCTGCACCGGATCCTCATCGGCGAAAGTCACGTACACCCCTTCCGGCAGGTCGTCCGGGACTTGCACCGGCTCGCGGCTGAAGCGGGCAGTCATCTCCTTGAACAGCTCGCGCAGCTCGATCCGCGTGCCGTTGAGCTTGAGATGCTCGAGGACGTTATTCATCGCGGTCTCGTGAATCTGCACGGAAAGAATGCTGTCGCCGGGGGCTTGCGGCCGGGGCGTGTGGGCCGAAATCTGATCGCGCCCGGCAACGCGGCAGCGGGCGATGAGCCGATCGGCCGTCGTTTCCATGTCGATCGCCGTCGGCTCCAGATCGAGCTTGCGGAGCGGGTCGATCATCTTCTGCTGGAAGTCGCGCCTGGATTTTTCGAGCTTCTCGGCTACTTCGCGGTCGAGTTGACTCGTCGCGCGCCAGACAATTTTCCCTTCCACTTCCACTTTGGCTGCGGGCTGGCTCGTTTCGTACTGATTGCGGGCGATCGCGCGGACCAGGCTGCCAAAGAGCGGAATGCCGTCGAAGTCGGTCTCGAATTCGTCGAGGTTGTTGTTCGCGTTCGCGGCGGCCTCGGCGTTTTGCAGCCGAACGCCGCGGCGATCGACCGTGACTCGCTTCCGAGCCCGGAAGAATGAAACGCCATTCTGATAGAACGTCGCCGGCCCCTTGCTCGACGAGGTATTGGACGCGACTTCGCCGAGAGCCTCCAGCCCGATATTCCAACGGTGCGGATCGGGAACGAGGACCATGCGAAGCTGCGTGCTCGTGAAGCTGTCGCCATGGACCTGAGCTTCCAAAATCGTGTCGTTCACCGGCTCATACTGCTGCTGCGAGCGCGGGAGCATCCGATTGACGAGTTCGGCCGACAAGGCGACGCGGACGTTCGCATTGCGGTAGTACGAGTTGACGGTCGTCGCCAGCTTCCGAATACCGGGGTCCGATGACCACCGCATTTGGTCGTAGCGGTCGGCCAGGTCGCGCGTGGCGGCGGAGAGGCCGTCTTTCTCGATCCGCTCGATCGCCGCCAACAGCCCGATGATGTCGGGCGTTTCAGCCGCCCGGCTGTAAAGCTGCCAGACCCAGTCGTCGAGCGGCCCGGCCCGGAGGAACGCTTCCTGGTCGTGCGAAAGCTGCGTCGAATGCAGGCGATGCAAGATGTCTCGTGCCAGCTGCCGTTGCTGCTCGGGAGTGCTTGCTTCCGAATCGAAGGTGGTGCGGGCCTCGTCGAGCATCAAGTACGTTCGCCACGCGCCGGCGGCCTTGGTTTCTTCCAGGCGGTGTTCGACGTTGGCAAACGCCCGGTCCCACTTCGCCCGGTCCAGCACAGGAGCGGCGGCAATGTCTCCCTTGACCGCCAACTGGTGAACCATGCCCCATATGACGACGCGGCGAACGATGGCATATCCCGCCCGCAAGACCCGCGAACGGCTGTCTTCGCCGGGGAGAGCAAGCGCGATCTGCTTCCCTTCGTCGGCCAGTGCATTCAAACGACCGATGATCTCGGCGGCACGAGGATCCTCAAGGGACGGAAGGCGAGCAAGCGCTTGCACGTCTTCCTTGGCGCGCAGGGACCAACCCGTTGCCGAGGGCACGTTGGCGGCGATCGCATCGAGCTGCTCGATGAGGCCGACGGCAACCGGCCAGGCGTGTGTCGCGGGAAGATCGGGTTCCGGGGGCGGCTCGGGTCGAATGGCTGCCGGTGGCGGCTCGGTGATCGGGGGTTCCGCGCCGGGATCGGCATCGGGAGCGCCGATCGCCGGTCCTGGTTCTTGGTCACCGGGGAGCTTCAGGACCGTGCGAGCCGGGAGTGCGGGCGTTTCGGTAATTGACGGATCGAGCTGAAAGGCCGGAGCGGGCTCCGGACCAAATTGAACGAACTGTGGCGGGCCAGCCGGTTTGCGGTGCGTGGCGAGGACAACGGCCGGTTCACTGACAAGGCTGCGATCGACGGGCTGTGTGTCGCTGACGAGAGCCGTCGGCTTGGAATCGCCGAGTGGCCGCCACTGCCGATGGAGCCGATCTAGCCGGTCCGAGATGCCGTCGTGCCACTGGGGTGGAGCAAGAAGACCGAGGAGCGACAACGCGACCGCGAACGCTAGCATTCGCCAGGTGAAAAAGCCCAACAATCGGCTCATACGTTGCTCCGCATTCCGCACAGCCGGCGCCCTGCCAGGCAAGTGTGCGGCGCTACATCCCCACTGGTCCTCGTCCCGAAATGCCAGCGCCCGAACTATTGACAGAATCGGAATCGGGATGGGGGCGCGTGGAATGAGGAAACCTAGCGCGGGGCAGATGGTTTAACCGACGCAGCTTGACAGTCGTGAACGACCAGCCTGCTAAGTCCGATGGCAAACTGTGCCGATCAGGCGAAGTTCGTCACGTCCATCATCGGCGGCATAACTGGCCGTCATTGCGGACGCCGAATCGCCTCGAGCACGGCTGCCGTCGCGGGGGACTTGTTCAGTACGTAGAAATGGACGCCCGGAACACCGCCGTCGATCAGTTCCTGCACCTGCCGGGTAGCGTGCTTTACACCGACGGCGAACTGCCAATCGGCATCGTCGCGCGAGGCGAGTTCGGCCGCGAAATCGTCGGGGAGGCACGCCTTGCAGAGCGAGGCGATTCGCTGAATCTGAGCCAGGTTCGTCACTGGCAAGATACCGGGGATGATCGGTACGTTCACGCCGAGCTCTCGACACCGATCGCGAAAACGGAAGAAGTCGGAGTTGTTATAGAAAAGTTGCGTGATCACGCAGTGCCCGCCGGCATTCACCTTGCGTACGAGATTCTCCAAGTCCGCCTGCGGACTCGTCGCTTCTTGATGCGTTTCGGGATATCCAGCCACGGCGATTCCTAAGGCGGGAAATTCGCTCCGGATGAGGGTCACGAGTTCGCTGGCGAATCGCAGCCCCCCCGCTGTTTGCTGGAATGAGGCCTGCCCCTTGGGAGGGTCGCCGCGGAGCGCGACGATGTTCTTAATGCCCCGGCTGGTGGCGTCGCGCAGGTAGCCGCGAAGGTCTTCGACCGTCGAACCGACGCAGGTGAGATGCGAGGCCACTCGCACGCCGAATCGCTTGCGAACTTGCTCGGTGATTTCGAGCGTCTTGTCGCGTGTCGAACCGCCGGCGCCGTACGTGCAGGTAATTACGTCCGGTCCATACGCCATGAGCCGGGCGACGCTGTCGTACATGGCCGCTTCGGCAGCGGAGGTCTTCGGCGGAAAGAGCTCGAAGGAGAGGTTGAAGCGGCGAGCGGGGTAAAACATTGCCCAGTGCGGAGTTCGGATTGCGTTATTCGGGAAAGCTGTAGGCGAGCCACACCGTTACGCCATCTTAGTCAGACGGGTGAAACCTGTCGCGGGGCAAGTCACCGCTTCACGTCAAACCGCCGGCTGCCGGCGGCATATTTGGGCGGCGGAACTGTGGAAGCAGTCTGGCCGCGCGTTTGCAGCGGCCGGCGCACGATCGAACTGCTTCCCGTCCGGTTGTCGATGACCGGCGATGTGATGAAGTTGGTCGGGTTTGTCCTCGCCGGCTTCCCCTGGCCATAACGCGTGCCGGTTGGCGTGGCCGGCTGAGCGTCGAGTTCGGCCAGCGACACCTTCAGCACTTCCTCGGCATGCAGTTGCCGCACTGTCCGGTCGTCCTCGGGCAGGTTCTGCAGCACTTTGCCGGTCCGCTGCACTTCGTCATAGATGGCTTCAATCGCCAGCCGCTCGTGCAAATCGTGCATCTGGGCAACGATCCACCGCGGCGGCGCAGCCAAGCCGGCGAAGAACCCCTGCAGCGTGATCTCGACCTGCGGCGGCTGAGCGGCTGACTCGGCGATGGCCCGCTCCAGCACCCGTGCGAAACCGACAACAGCCGCCCCCAGGCATTGGGCCAGCGTGTCTTTGCATTCCTGGTCCATGCCGCGGCGCGGGTCGCGAACGGCAGTCGCCAGGTCGAAGTGATCGAGCACCGCTTGATAGTGCTGGTGGGCCAGTTCCGCGTGCTGCTGGATGAGCTTCGCCAGCCAGTCGTCGCTTCGTGACGGCTCAACCCGCGGATAGCCGCCGAGGTCGCCGTCGAGAATGTGCTGCAATTCGCCGTACGACTGGCTCACGCACCACTCGATTGCCCGATGCACCCCCGCTTCGCTCTCGGACTGCGCCGTGTGCAGCGGCATCGCAGGATCGCTGAAATAGTGCGACAGCACGCCGGCTGAATAGACCGCCTCGCTCCACGCCTGCCGGCGGAGAGCATCGACCATCTTGCCATACCAGCGGCGAGCGGCAGCGATCGCTCCGCCCCAGTTTCCTTCGCTCACGTGCAGCACGTGATTCTGAAAGTCCTTGAACTGCACATCCGGCGCGATCGAACCGGAGCGATACGCCCCATGATGGTGCAGGAACAGGTCCGTCCACCGCTCGGCATCGGCCCCGCGAAGATGGCGCAGGGCATCCAAGGCCAGTCGCGGATGGGTGCCGCGGCTGGCGGAGGAGAAGACGACTTGAAAGAGAAGGGACACGGCGGCGGCAATGGTGAACAAAGCTCTGACCAGTGGTCAGAGTCGATCGGCCAAACACCCAGGCGGCGGGAGAATAGCAGGGCCGCGGCGGCTGGCGAAGACGAAGTCGCGTAGGTCCCGTCGGTCCGACGGGACTTGCAAATCTGGGAAAGAACTTGAGTCCCGCCCGTAGGTCGGGAAGTACTGCTGGCGTCTCAAAACGCGACGGATCGTCGCATTCCAAAACGGTCGGAGAATTCTTGCAGGCTGGCATCGCTTGACAGCAATTGACGCAACGACATTTTCTGTAAGACCTTGCGTCGATTCGCCGGAAAAGCCAGCAGTCCGGCACAATCGTTGCACTACGGGGCGACCATCCCGCAGTTCCCGATTTGTCAAGGAATCGACCGATGCCAGCGACCCACAATTCACCCTCTACCCGCGCCCCCTCACGGCGAGAGATCCGTGAAGCCGCTGCCGCCATTCGCCGCAGCTGGAACACTCCCGAACGTGAGTTCCGCCGCGAAGTCGGCGTTGTGCAGCGCAAGCGGTTGGTTGCGACGCTGATCCGCGCCGCGGCATAAGCAGTGTTACGCTATCTTTTGAACGATCAATGCTTGGCAGCGCAGGTTCGCGCGTTCTCAGCTGTGCCGGGTCAGCAGATTTGTTTCCACAGTGGAAGCGAAGCAAGCAACGACGGTGTCAACTGATTTGGCGGATTTTGGTGGGGACGCGCCCATGCATAGATCGCGTTTGCAGCCCGGCGGCTGACATCCTTCTCCGGATTCTTTCGAGATTTGTAATCTTGCTGCTCATCAACCGCTTCGCCAATCGCTGCGCGAATCCAAGTCTCAACATGTCGTTTAGGAATTAGTATTACGAGTGGGTCGGCTCCAGTGACTGCTTCGTGTTCTTCGGTGATAACACGGTCGAGTAGCTGTTTGCGGCGCTCGACGATAGTGTGATCATCGGCATCGACCATTACGATAAGCAGCGTCTTCGACCGTTTGCTGCGTTGTCTGCAGGCGTGAAGTTCTTGTGGGAAGTGCTCTACTACCCAGCCCACATTGCCACCGTGCATCTTGCGCGCAGCGACCACCGAACGCACTCGGCCGTGGTTCCCGCATATCTCCAGATATTCGCGAATGAGGCGTGCTTGAGGATTGTCCTCACAAAGCACGATCACTTCCGAAATACGGTCACTCACGATCCCAACCTCGCGCGACTAATTCAGCGGGAGAAAGTCCTGTTGATGCGAGATCCTTAAATGGGTAGGAGCGAGTTTGTCGTCCCCCCGGCCGTTCAAATCGAACTCCCCCTTTATTAGCCATTCGATTAATCAGTTCAGGATGATGGGAGACGACAAAGACCTGTGCGTCGTTGGACTCCTCTTCAACAAAATCCAGAAGCCTATCCAGCCAGGGCTCGATCTCGGGCAGTGCAACGAAGTTGTCGGGTTCGTCGAAAAACACGGTCGAACCGTTGCGCACCGCGAAATGAAGTACGGCGTATAGTCCAACCAGGACGCGCTGTCCTTCGGACAGTTCTTCGAAGGAATGAGAAAACTCCCGGCGAGGCGTCCCTGAATCCCCTGGAACTGCAAAGTTCAACATGAGGAACCGTTGTCCCATTCCCGCCTCTTTCAGGTCCATTCCCTCCAAGCCGGGAATCGCGTCAGTAAGGTCTTGCTGGAATGCGCGGTCACGTTTTATTTGATCTTGGCGAAGATGCCGATACCAAGCTGCGAAATTTTCTAAGTAGCGCGTGGGCACAAGATTTTCGGTAGCAGCCAACCCGTGCATCTCATACGGATTCGGACTGATAAACCACAACGATCCTAGCCATCGCTTGAACCAGGACAGCTTTGTATTCTCAGGACGGTCCGTAACCGTGGAAAGGGCCGACCGATGCCAATCAAATGGGTATTGAACCTTGTCCTCGTGGCGATCGTTGAACAGATGCACCTCTCCCTTTTGGAAACGAAAGATCGGTTTACCCCCACAAGAAACCTCTTCCGTAACAATTCGAGGTCTTTCAGGACTGCCCCAGGCGTCCATGACGAGTCGGAAGTCGTAGGTGTCACCGTTTCCTTCGACGCTGAGTTCGAAGGTCTGTTCTTTGACATTCTGCCATCGTGTACAAGTAAATCCCATAAAGGCGCGCGAGCCATCCGCACCCCAAATGCAGTAATCGCGCAACAACGCCAGCACGTCGAATACCGTCGTTTTCCCACTGCCGTTCGGACCAAGAATGAGCTGACTGCGACCAAACTGGCATTCAAAATTGACGAGACACTTGTAATTATCGACGTACAGTCGCTGAAGCATGGGTATTCCTCCGCAGTCCCAACTTCAGTCTAGCTTGAAGGCTCGTCGGCCGCAGCGCGGCTTCGGCTACGCCAGAATTTCCTTCACCACCCGCGCCGGCTCGACGCCCGTGAGTTTCGCGTCGAGTCCCTGGAACTTGAACGTCAGCCGCTGGTGGTCGAGGCCCAGGCAGTGCAGCACTGTTGCGTGCAAGTCGCGAACGTGAACGCGGTCCTTCGTCGCGTTGAAGCCGAACTCATCGCTTTCGCCGAGCGTGACCCCCGGTTTGATTCCGCCGCCGGCCAGCCACATGGTGAAGGCGTTGGGATGATGGTCGCGGCCGTCGTTCCCCCCTTGGACCATCGGAGTGCGGCCGAACTCGCCACCCCAGATGACGAGCGTTTGATCTAAGAGGCCTCGCTGCTTCAGGTCTTTGAGCAATGCGGCTGACGCCTGATCGGTATTGCCGCAGTTCTTCTTGAGGTCGGCGACCAGGTTGCCATGCTGGTCCCACGCTTCGTGGAAGAGCTGCACATAGCGGACGCCCCGCTCAACGAGTCGCCGGGCCAGCAGGCAGTTATTCGCAAAACTCGACTTGCCAGGCTCGGCTCCGTACATGTCGAGCACTTCCTTTGGCTCTTGCGAGATGTCCATCAGGTCCGGGGCGCTCGCCTGCATCCGGAACGCCATTTCGAACGCGGCGGTACGAGTCGCGATTTCGGGATCGCCGACCTGAGCCAGCCGATGCTGATTGAGCGTGCGAATCGCGTCCAGCGAATCGGCCTGCAATTGCCGGTCGATGCCGCGAGGATTGTCGAGGAACAGGACCGGCTCGCTCCCGCCCCGGAACTGTACGCCGGAATAGACCGTCGGCAGAAAACCGGAGCCCCAGTTCGAGTTGCCACCGCTCGGGCCTTTGCTCCCGCTGCTGAAGACGACGAATGCGGGCAGATCGCGAGTTTCGCTCCCCAGGCCATACGTCACCCAGGCCCCCATGCTCGGCCGGCCGAACTGCTGGTTGCCGGTGTTCATCAGGATCTGAGCCGGCGCGTGGTTGAACGCATCAGTCACCATCGACTTGACGATGGCAATGTCATCGACGACGGTCGCCAGATGCGGCAGGAGTTCCGAAAACTCGGCTCCCGATTGGCCGTGCCTCGCAAACTTGAACTTTGGCCCGAGCAGCTTGCTGTTGGGATTGATGAACGCCGCCCGATACCCCTTGAGCAGCTCGGCCGGCGGCAGCTTGCCATCCCATTTGGCGAGTTCCGGCTTGTTGTCGAACAGTTCCAAGTGGCTCGGCGCGCCGGCCATGAACAGGTAAATGACGTTCTTCGCCTTGCCGCCAAAATGCGGCGGCTTGGCCGCGAGCGGATCAACAGCCGCAGGTGCTGCTTGTGCCGATCCTCCGCCAGCAAGCTCCGCTAGTGCTGCCGCCCCGAGACCGACGGCACAATCCTTCAAAAACCAGCGCCGGGCGAGGGAGGTCGGATGAAAACCGCGGTAAAGGTGGGATTCGCAGTGCATATTCCGAATTGTCCCTGCGGTGGAATCTAGCGTCAACGGTTTGCGCTGCCGGTGGCCAATCACCTTTTGTCACAGTCGGTGTCCCTGACAGTCAGTGTCCCTAATCGGCGACGGCGGCTTGCGCATGATCTGCCCGACAGCCACCCCGACCACCCTTGACGCCCCCAGTCCGCACCCTTAGGCTGACGAGATTACGAATCGGCCTTGGCAGCGTGGCCTGGATTGCGCAAGTCCGCTGTGGGGCGACACTTCCGCCAGCGTAGCTTCAATCGGCAGAGCACCGCATTCGTAATGCGGGGGTTGTGGGTTCAACTCCCACCGCTGGCCCTTTCCACGTCTTCGCACGTCTGCTCGGCCCGGCAGCAGCCTGGGCCCGTTCACGGAGCCTTCCCTCGATGCTAACTGCGGTCCCCTCCGACCTTCGCGACATCGTCCTCTCCAACAGTACCTTCGGCCCCCGCGAGATCACGCAGCTCACACAGAGCATTTCCGACGACTACTCGCAGTTTTCGACCCTCCGCGACGGTGTAGCCGAGCTCGAAACCCGCGAAGACCGCTCCCCCGCGGCGGCGGTGCGGCTGGGCGTCTGCTACTTCCTCCTTGGCCGCTATCGCCAGGCGCAGGAAACGCTTTCGAGTGCCGATGGTGGGGCCCTCGCTCATTTCTACCTTGGCAAGTCGCGATTTGCCTTGGGTGATTATCAGGGAGCGATCAAGGCGTTCGAGTCGGCCAAGAAGGCGGGTTACAACGGAGACGACTGTGCCCTGGCCATTGCCGAGACCTATCGTTATGACCGGAATGCCACCAAGTCGCTCGATGTGCTCGACAAGCTGTCCGGCGCTGTCGAGCAAACGGCCGAGTACCTCTATCAGCGAGCCTCCACGGTCGCGGCACTCGGCGGCAAACCGACGGAGGTGGTCGCCCTCTTCGAGCGAGCCGTGGAAGTCGATGGCCGCCATGCGGGTGCGCTCTTCGGCTTGGCTCTCGAAAACGACCGCCGCGGCAACGACGACACGGCCCTCGGCCTGTATCAGCGGGCGGCCGGCACGTTCCCCACGAACGTCGGCACGCTCATCAACCTGGGCGTCTTGTACGAAGATCGCCAGCAGTTCGACCGGGCTCAGCTTTGCTATCAGCGTGTGCTCGATGCCTATCCCGATCATCCCCGCGCCCGGCTTTACGCCAAGGACGCGTCGGCCTCGGGCAACATCCTCTTCGACGAAGAGGCCCAGCGCCGCAACGACCGCCTCGCTCAGGTGCTCAACATTCCGGTTTCGGATTTCGAGCTTTCCGTCCGCAGCCGCAACTGCCTGCAGAAGATGGGCGTGCGGACGCTCGGCGATCTGACGCGCACGACCGAACAGGAGCTGCTCAACAGCAAGAACTTCGGCGAGACATCGCTCGTCGAAATTCGCGAAATGTTGCATAGCAAGGGGCTCGAGCTCGGTCAATTCGCCGCCGACAAGGGGCTGCCCGAACCGACGGTCGATCTGGCGACGATGACGCCCGACGAGCAGGCCCTGCTCGAACGGCCGATCTCGGAGCTCAATCTCTCGGTTCGTGCCCGCAAGTGCATGGCCCGCCTCGGCCTGACGCTGATCGGCGAACTCGTTCGCAAAACGGGCGACGATCTGCTCGAGTGCAAGAACTTCGGCGTCACCAGCCTCAACGAAGTCCGCGAGAAGCTCACCACGCTCGGCATCAAGCTCCGCGGCGACTGAGTTTGCTGATCTTAGCCGGAGGCAAACCTGCCTCCGGAGGGCGTCACGTAGCAGCGTCGAACTGCCTGCCGGCTCCGGGAGCTGTTGGCTCCCGGCTACTGGGATGTCATCGTTTCGCTTCACTCTCCACGCTGCCGATTCCCTCGCCCGCCGCGGCACCTTCGAGACTCCGCACGGGCCGGTCCAAACGCCCGCCTTCATGCCAGTCGGCACGCAGGCGACGATCAAGGGGCTGACCATCGACCAGGTCCGTGCGACCGGCGCGCAGATGATCCTGGGGAACACGTATCACCTCGCCCTGCGTCCTGGCGAACAGATCGTGCGCGAGATGGGGGGCCTGCACCGTTTCATGGGTTGGGACGGCCCGATCCTGACCGACAGCGGCGGCTTTCAGCTCTTCAGCCTCGCTCAGAACACCAAGGTCACCGAGCAGCATGCCGTCTTCCGCTCGCACATCGACGGGAGCCTCTTGGAGCTTTCGCCAGAGCGGGCGATCGCCATTCAGGAAGCCCTCGGCAGCGATGTGGCAATGGTCCTCGATCACGTCATTGCTCTGCCCGCTGAACCCGATGTCGTGCGCGATGCGTGCGAGCGAAGTGTCCGCTGGGCAGCTCGCTGCAAAGCCGCTCAGACGCGCAGCGACCAGGCGCAGTTCGCCATCGTACAAGGCGGCCTCGATCCGGAGCTGAGAGTCTGGTGCGCCCGGCAACTGGCCGAACTCGACTTTCCCGGCTACGCGGTCGGTGGCCTCTCGGTCGGGGAAACGCCGTACGAGATGTACCGCATTCTCGATGTCGTTTGCCCCGCGATGCCCGCCGAAAAGCCGCGGTATCTGATGGGTGTCGGCACGCCGCGCGATCTCTTGAACGCCGTCCGCCACGGCATCGATCTGTTCGACTGCGTCCTGCCGACGCGCAACGGCCGCAACGCCCTCGCCTTCACCGACGAAGGGCCAATGCGATTGCGGAACCTGATTCACCAGCGCGACGAGCGGCCGCTCGAAGCCGGCTGTCCTTGCCTCGCTTGCCGTCACAGCCGGGCGTACCTCCGGCACCTGTTTTTGGCCGACGAAATGCTGGGCCCGATCCTCCTGACGCACCACAACCTGACCTATTACCAGCGGCTCCTCGCCGGCGCGCGCGAGGCGATCGAGCAGGGACAATTCGTGGCGTATTTCGACTCGAAGATGGCGGGCTGGTCTTCCCCGTAGGACAAGCGTCCCGCTTGTCCCCACATAGCCGCGACCACTGGTCGCGCTCCTTCTGCTGCTCGCTATAATGCGGACGCCTCACCCGCCTCGCACTCAGGAACTCGAAGATGCCCACCGCGCTCGCCGACATGTCGGCCACGAAGTCGTTCTACGATCGGATCGCCAAGGGATACGACCTCTTGGCCGATTCGAGTGAGCACGTGCCGCGCGAGAAGGGGCTGGCGATGCTCGCCGTCAAACCCGGCGAGAAAGTGCTCATCCTCGGCTTCGGCACTGGCCACTCCGCGGTCGCGCTGAGCAAGGCCGTCGGTCCCTCGGGCAAGGTCTGCGGCATCGACATCTCGCAGGGGATGCTCGACGTGGCGACGAAGCTCGTTCGAGAGAACACGCCGCAAGCACCGATTGAGCTGCAACTTGGCGATGCTCGCAAACTGACCTACGGCGACGGTCAGTTCGATGCCGCGTTCACGAGCTTCACGCTCGAACTGTTCGAGGAAGCCGACATCGCTCGCGTTCTGGCCGAGGCGAAGCGAGTGCTGAAACCCGGCGGCCGCCTCGCCGTCATTTCGCTCAACAAGACCGAGCCGCTGACGATCGCCGAAGACATCTACATCTACCTGCATCGCCACTTCCCACACTTCATCGACTGCCAGCCGATCAAAGTCGAGCAGCACCTGAAGGACGCCGGCTTCACGATCGCCAAGAGCGAAACGCTGTCCCTCTGGGGCTTGCCGGTGGCGATGGTCGTGGCGACGAGATAAGGCGAGGAAGTTTCAAGTTTCAAGTTGGAGGTCGGGGACTAGAAACCTGAAACTTGGACCCTGAAATCCATTCCGCGCTCCGCATTCCGAACTCCGCACTTACCCTTCCTCCACCGGCGTCGCTCCCGGCGGAGGAGTGCCGCCGCCGTCGCGGACGTACTTGCTCCGCAGCTTGGCATATTCCTCAGCCGTCGGAAAATCGACCGTCGTCTCGCCGCCAAGGACCGCTTGCTCGAAGAGCCGCTCGAGGAACGGCCGGCACCAGCCGCAACCGGTCCCCGCGCCGAAGCACTCGCTGAGCTGGGCGGGCCGCTTGGGCTTTTCGATGCGGATGAAGTTGATGACCTTCCGCCGCGAGACGTGAAAGCAGAGGCAGAGTTCCTCGTCGAGGTTCATACGCCCGATTGTACCTCGCCGCGGCAGTTGCCGTTCGCTAGCATGGACCCCAGCACGGTCGAACCTTCATCCGCTCATAGGATGCCTGCCATGATTCGCGGCGTACACACGATGTTTTACAGCTCCGATGCCGACGCGACGCGAGCCTTCCTGCGCGACAAGCTCGGCCTGCCGTTCACCGACGTGGGGGAAGGGTGGCTCATCTTCGATTTGCCGGCAGGGGACATGGGCGTTCATCCGGCCGATGCATCGCAGCCGCACGCCCAGGTCGGCACGCATGCGATCTCGCTCTTTTGCGACCAGATCGAGCAGACCGTCGCCGATCTCAAGGCGAAGGGGGTCGAGTTTCTCGCCCCAGTCGAGGATCACGGCTACGGCCTCGTGACGTATTTCACAATGCCCGGCGGGATCACGATTCAGCTCTATCAGCCGCACTATACGAAGCGGTCTGCCGGTCAGGCATGAGGCGAGCGAACGACTCCGCAGAAAAATGAAAGCCGCGGTGTAACTCCTGCGCCCGACCGCAATCCAAGGTTGCGGCCTGACCGAGCGCTCGGGACGGGCCAACTCTACCGGCCATTCGCGGCGCCTTGCCGCAGGCCTTCTACCGCCACCCCGTCTCGGAGCAGTTCCCATGCGTTTCGTCCTGCGCGCCAGCTTGCTGGCCACTTTACTGTTGTTGCCTTTCGCGGCTCGGGCCGCAGAAACCAGGCATCGCGTCTATACCTTGAACAACGATCCCGATCACAATGCCGTTGTCGTCCTTGAACAGATGCCCGACGGGTCGCTGACGGAAGTCAGTGGTTCCCCGTTTCCCACCGGCGGAAAGGGACTTGCCGGCGGCGACATCGACCAGCAAGGAGCCATCCGCGTCGTTGGCGATCTGGTGTTGGCGGTCAATCCCGGCAGTCACTCGATCAGCGTTCTCCGCAAACACGAAGGCATGCTGATGCCGGTTTCCGGCTCGCCGTTCCCTTCCGGCGGCGAAAACCCGCTGAGCCTGTCGGTCCATGAGAACGTGGTCTATGTCGCGAATCAGGCAGTGCCGTTTGGCAATCCCCGGACGATGCCCAATATCACGGGCTTTCGGCTCGGCGAAGACGGCAAGCTGATGCCGATTCCTCGCTCGACCCTTGCGTTTCCCAAGGGGCTGGGACCGGCCCAGATTGAGTTCGCTCCCGGCAGCGGGCTCGTCGCCGTCACATCCGGATTCCAATCGGAAGACGGCAGCCGCATTCACGGCGGCAAACTACAAGCCGACGGCACTTTGAAGGCCGGTCCCGGTTCGCCGGCGACGCCGCGCGGCGCGTCGGGTACGGTTGGCTTCTCCTGGAGCAGTAAGGGGGATCACCTCTTCGTGTCGAACTTCCGCGGCAGTGCGGTCACGGTGTTTGGCGTCGATCCCGCGACCGGCAGTCCCAAGCAAATCGGAGACGCCGTAGGGGACAACGAAACGGCCGCGTGTTGGACGGCCATTTCCCCCGACGGCCAGGCGCTCTATGTCGCCAATTTTGTCAGCAACTCGATCAGCACCTTCGACCTCTCAGCCGATGGCACGCTGAAGCTGATGGGTTCTGTGAAGCGGCGCAACGCTCCGACCAGCCCGGATACGAAAGACATCGTGGTGTCGGCCGACGGCATGCATCTTTATGCCCTCGGATCGAACTCGAAGACGCTCTCGGTCTATCGCATTGGCAAAGACCGGATGCTCACAGAAATCGACGAGGCCCACTCGCCGCTCATGCTGAAAACCGGGCAGTCGTACCTGGGGCTGGCCGTTGACTAATCCGATTCCTGAGTGATTTCGCACACTCCCGCCCTGCAAACAGCCAGGGCGGGAGCGACCGCGCGAGGCCATGTTCGCAAGTTCTTGCGATTCTTCTACTTGCGAAACTTCGTGGCCCAGTCCACCCCCCTCCGCCTGAAATGCATGCTTGCGCCGGCCCGCAAAAACTGACAATTCCGTCAGTTTGACACGCTCCGCGAACCGCGGACCCCCGCCGCGCGTAGCAAAGGGAAGCAGCACGCAGTTCTGCTGCCGGCCAGTTCTTTTTGGCATTCATCAGACACAGGATTTCAGGGAGAAGGACCATGAGAAACACTTCGCGAAAGGCGAAGGCCAAGTTGGCGGCTGTGGGCGTGATGCTTGCGGCCGGTGTCGGTGTGGGAACGTATCTTTCGGGCGTCACCGGTATTCTGACCGCCGAGACGCACAAGCCCGCCATCAGCGCGAACGATCCGCAGCTCGCTCACGCGACGGCTCTGTCGGAGGCCTTCCGGCAGTCGTCGGAGAAGGTGCTGCCGGCGGTCGTTTCGATTCACAACGAAAGCCGGCCGCGGATGGTGCGGCAGGTGCGCCCGAATCAGGACGCCGCGCCGCGCGGTGGCAATCCGTTCGGCGGACGTGAACTGCCCAAGGGCTTTGAGCAGCTCGATCCGTTCATGAAGAAGTTTTTCGAGCAAGGGCCCGGCATGGAAGGGTTCGGCGGTGGTGATGGCATGGGCGAGATGCCCAGCGTCCCGCAGCACAGCTCGGGAAGCGGCGTGATCATCGACGCGTCGGGGATCATCCTGACGAATAACCACGTCGTTGCCGGCGGTGGCAAGCTGACCGTGAAGCTGCACGACGGCCGCGAGTTCGTTGCCACCGACGTGAAGACCGATCCGCATACCGATGTGGCCGTGATTCGCATCAAGGCCGAAGGTTCGCTGCCGTTCGCCCCGCTCGGCGACAGCGACAAGATGAAGATCGGCGATTGGGTGCTCGCCCTTGGCCAGCCGTTTGGCCTGGAAAACACCGTCACCGCCGGTATCGTCAGCGCCAAGGGGCGGGCGATCGGCATGATGCGGCACGAGGAGTTCATTCAGACCGACGCTGCGATCAACCCCGGCAACAGCGGCGGACCGCTCGTCAACCTGCAAGGGGAAGTGATCGGCATCAACACGGCCATCAGCTCGCGAAGCGGCGGCTTTGAGGGAATCGGCTTTGCGGTTCCCGTGAACGTCGCGAAGTGGGTTGGCGATCAGCTCGTAAAGGACGGCAAGGTGCAGCGGGCCTACCTGGGCGTCGGCATTCAGCCGGTCGATCAGGATCTGGCCGACCAGCTCGGCGTGAAGACGCCCGGCGGTGCCCTGATCACCGACGTGCAGCCCGATTCGCCGGCCGCCGCCGGGGGGATCAAGTCGCAGGACGTGATCGTCGAGTTCAACGGCACGCACATCGCCGACCACCGGCAACTGTCGGCCGTGGTCAGCCGCACCGCGGTGGGCAAGTCGGTCCCGGTGAAGGTCGTTCGCGACGGCAAGGAAGTGAAGCTGAGCGTCACCGTGAAGCCGCAGCCGGCCAACTACGGTGTGAGCCTGAAAGAAAATGCTGCCGAGGAAGCCCCGGTCGAGAGCAAGCAGTTCGACAAGCTCGGGCTGGAAGTCGCTCCGCTGACCGAAGAGGTGGCGAAGCAGCTTGGCATGAAGGACGCCACCGGCGTCGTCATCACCGGTGTCGAGCCAGACAGCGCCGCCGCCCGTGCAGGCCTCCAGCCGTCGATGGCCGTGGTGCAAGTTGGCCGCGTGATGGTCAAGGACGTCGCCGGCTTTGAAGCCGAGATGGAGAAGGCGAAGCTCGAGAAGGGCGTGCTCCTGCTCGTCCGCTCGGCCGAAGGCTCGCGGTTTGTCGTCGTGAAGAGCGAGTAACTGCTCGCCGTAGATTCGCAAGTTCCATTAGCCGGAGGGCAACCGCCCTCCGGTTTTTGTTTGCGCACGCGGAAGGAGCTTAACTCGCGCTCGGCAGCATCCGGTGCTGGAAGCGGGTGGCTTCGACGATCTCGCGCTGCTCCAGCACTTGCTCGGCAACGGCGAGCACGAGGTCGTAATCGAACAGCTCCGCCGAGCGGCTGTACCGCAGCCGCACCAGCCGGCAGATTTGCTTATCCACGAGGCGCACGAGCCACTTCACCGGCTGATACTCGGGCGAATCCGCGGGTGCGATATAGCCGAGCGTGCCAGGGCGGCCGTGTGGGCGGCCGAAGAGCCGGGCCAGGTCCCGTTTGTTGCGAACGTGCTTGTGCGGCGCGAGCGGCTCGGTCAGCAGGTGAATGAAGCAACCGCGGCCGTCGGGCGAGTGGAACACGCCGGTCGTCAGCCGATCGCGCTGGTCGATCAAATGCCGCAAGCTGGCGAGCGTGATTTCCGGATGCGTGAGCACGTCGATGAGGTCGCGCACGATTTGATCGCCGCGCTCGACCCACACCGCGGGATGATCGACGGCTACGGTGAAACTCCGATGTCGGATGACAAGCATCAAAGCGCTCCAGCGCTCGTGGACGAAGGCGTGTTCATGAAATGGAACACCAATCGCCCTACAGAGTGATTGCACGCCCGCGCGTTGTCAACCAGCGATTACGAACCCCATCGCTTCATCAAGTCGTGCGGTACGTCAAGCTGATCGAGAATGCGGGCGACAACGAAATCGACGAGGTCCGCGAGCGTCTTCGCGCCGTGATAAAAGCCGGGCATTGCTGGCAGTAAGACCGCGCCGGCCTGCGCCGCGCGGTGCATGTTTTCGATTTGGAGGACCGAGAGAGGCGTTTCGCGCGGGACGAGAATCAGCTTGCGACGCTCCTTGAGATGGACCTCGGCCGCTCGCTGAATCAGATTCTGGCTGGCCGCATGGGCAATGCCCGACAGCGTGCTGCCCGAGCAGGGACAGACCACCATGCCGCCGGTCAGAAACGACCCGCTGGCGATGGGAGCCATGAAGTCCTGATAGTGATGGCAGACGACAAGCGACTTCGCTTGATCCGCGATGTCGGCCGGCAAGAGTACGGCGATGTCGGGCTTAGCCGGATCAATCGCAATGTCCAGTTCCTGCTTCACGACCGCCGCGCCGGAGGGACTGATCGTGAAATGGACGTGATTTCCGGACCGGACGAGCACCTCCAACAGCCGCGTGGCATAGACCGCGCCGCTCGCGCCGGTGAGGGCGAGGACGAGGGGAGCAGCAGGTAGGTTATGCTTTAGCATAACGGCTAGCGAGTTGGGTTCTTCTCAAGCTATCGTCGCTTCGCGGAGTGCAAGTCTTCTTCGGACTGTTCGCGCGATTCAGCGAAGACCTTGTCGATAGCGCCTTCGCCGAACTTTTTGTCGAGTTCGTAGCGCAACACTCGATTGTATCCTTGGTTGTACGACCCGCTGATTGGATCGGTGAAGCACACGCCAAACCCTTCGCTAACTCCCACTCCATATCGCTCCGCCAGTTGGGTTACGATCCAATGTCCCCAGTGGCCGGCATGTCCTGCCCAGCGGTAAACGAAGCGACCTGCTGCAATATCGGCTCTCGCTGCCGCCTCTCCCGCGTCAAAAGCATTTTGATCGAGTTCCAAGTCTCTCACTTCCGCCCCACATACAACGTCGCGATCCCGCCCGTCAGCGGCCAAAACTTCACGTTCACCAGGCCCACCGCTCGCATCCGCTCGGCGAGCGCTTCGCCATCGGGGAACTCGGCCACCGTCGCCGGCAGGTATTCGTAAGCAGAGGAGCTGTTTCGCGCGAACCACTGGCCGATCCGCGGCAGGATGTGGCGGAAGTACCAGAGGTACATGCCGCGAAACGGCTGCCAGCGGGGGGAGCTGAATTCGAGTACGGCGACCTGTCCGCCGGGGCGGCAGACGCGGGCCATCTCGGCCAGGCCGCGGTCGGTGTCGGCCACGTTCCGCAGGCCGAAGGCGACCGAGACGATGGCGAAGCGATTGTCTTCATACGGCAGGTTCTGGGCGTCGGCCTCCACGAACGTCAGCTCGCTGCCGATCTTCGCCCGGGCCTGCTTGCGGCGGCCAATGTCGAGCATCTCGCGCGTGAAGTCGGCGGCGACGATCTCCGACTTGCCCCCGGTCGCCCGATGAAATGCGAGGGCCAGATCGCCCGTGCCAGTGCAGATGTCGAGAATCGGCTCGCCGGGGACGGGGGCCAGTTTTCTAACTGTCCACCACCGCCAGTAGCGATCGACGTTGAGCGACAGTAGGTGATTCATGCGGTCGTAGCTCGGAGCGATCTCGCCGAACATCCGCTGCACGCGCTCGTTCGATTTGTTGATCGTGGTGGTGGACATGGAATGGAAATGTCTTCGGGTGACAATCGGCCCTTAGGATCGAATCTGCGTCGTTCTGTGCCCCAGCAAACTAACGAGAGGGTGGCTGGGGGTAAACCAAGTTCAACCCCGGCAGTCCGGGGTCTCGCGTTGCTCGTCCCCAGCCACCCAGATTCCGTTACTACCCCACCTGTCGCGGCAACGACTCAGCGATGTGAAGTCGCCCTCGACCTGCCGCGACCGGCGGAAGTCATTACGGGACAACACCTTATAACATCGCCGGCGAACTGACCCCGCGATTTGCGGCCAATCGGCCAACAATTCGCGTTGTCGGCCCGAACGCAAGCGGCTACAAGCGCGTCCCCTCCACGCTGTAACCGTTCGACGTATCATAGTGTAACCGCCCGATATCGCCACAAGCCGCCCATGTCCGTTGCCACTCCGCCCCGGCCGGTAATCCGCCGGAACAAGCCCGCCCCGCCCGAGCCGCTCGCCCCCTCTCCCGCGCCGCCTCGACTCTACCCCGCCCCGCGCCACGACATGCGGTGCAGCGTGGGAGATGCCGCCGCCTACAGCGTCATGGTCGGCATTGGCGAGACGTATCTCCCGGCGTTCGCGCTGGCACTGGGAACCGGCGAGACCTTCGCCGGTCTGATCGCGACGATCCCCATGCTCACAGGGGCCGCACTACAGCTTTCCACGCCGTGGGCGCTCCGCAAGTTTGGCTCGTATCGGACGTGGGTCGTGCTCTGTGCGGCAGTGCAAGCGATCGCGCTTTTGCTGATGCCGGTGGCCGCGCTCTTCATCGGCCTGACGAGCGTCGCCGCGACGTGGGTCTTCGTCGCCGCCACGATCTATTGGGCCGCGAGCCAGGCAGCAGGGCCAGGGTGGAACACCTGGATCGAAGAGATCATTCCCAAGCGGGTTCGCTCGAAGTTTTTTGCCTGCCGGGCACGAATCAGCCAGATGTGCGTGCTGCTCGGCTTTGCGGCCGGCGGACTCACGCTGCACTTCGCCAAAACGAATCTCGCCACAGCAGGCGGCATCCAGTGGTGGCTGCTGGCGGCATTCACGGCAATCTTCGTCGTTGGCGCTACGTGCCGGTTCATTTCGGCGGCATTCCTCGGCAATCAAAGCGAGCCGTCGGCTGGGCGCTACGTCGCCCGGCCCGTGTCGCTCGGCCAGATCGTCAGCACAACTCAAGGAGACGTTGGCGGTCGCCTCATCTTGTACCTGCTGGCAGTGCAAACAGCCGTGCAAATCTCCGGCCCATACTTCACGCCGTTCATGCTCGGCGAAGAGGGTTGGAGCTACCTCAGCTACATGGTCCTCATCGGCATCTGCTTCCTCGGAAAAGCACTCGCCCTGCCGATGTGGGGCCGCGTCGCCCACTATGCCGGGGCGCGGCGGCTCCTCTGGATTGGCGGTGTGGCGATCGTGCCGGTCGCCGGATTCTGGCTCTTCATCGACTCGTTTCACTGGCTCGACACGACCGTCCATCTGCCGATCGGAGCAGCCAGCTATGACCTGACGATTTCGGGCCAGTTTCTGTTCGTCAGTTGCTTGCAGCTCATGTCGGGAATCGCCTGGGCCGCGTATGAACTGGCGATGTTGCTGATGTTCTTCGAGGCGATTCCGCGGCAAGACCGGGCGGGCGTGCTGACTTTCTACAACTTCGGCAACGCCGCGGCTCTCGTCTTGGGAAGCATCATTGGTGCGACGATCCTGCAATCGCTCGGCGAGAACCACCAGGCGTACCTGTACCTGTTCGCCATCTCGTCGGTCGTGCGGCTGCTCACCGTGCCGCTCCTCTGGCACATGCCGCACCAGCCGGTCACGTTTGTGCAGCCGGCGGTCCGCGTGATCGCTGTGCGGCCGGACGACGGCGGCCTCGACCGGCCGATTTTGCCGAGCTTGGAGAAGTAAGCGGCGCTAACCGAATGGCGAGCGGGGTGCGTGAGCACCCCGATGGTTCCGCATCGCCAGTGAGGTCGCGTCATCGGGAGGCTTACGCCTCCCGCTCGCCAGCGGCTACAATTCCCCCATGTTCCCCGCCCCCCTTGCTGCCGACGAACAGGATCGTCTCGCCGACCTGGCTGCCCTCCGGCTGCTCGATACGCCCGCTGAGGAGCGGTTCGATCGGATCGTCGAGCTCGCGGCTGACGTGCTCGGCGTGCCAATTGCCTACATCGCCCTCATCGATTCGGACCGCCAGTGGTTCAAAGCGAAGTGCGGCCTGGCGACCGACGAAACGGGACGCGACATCTCGTTCTGCGGCCACGCCATCCAGCAGACGCGACCGCTGATCGTGCCCGACGCCACGCTTGACGAGCGATTCCACGACAATCCGCTCGTGACCGGCGAGCCGTTCATTCGCTTCTATGCGGGCCATCCGCTGGCCGGTCCGTCGGGGCGCATGGTGGGAACGTTCTGCATCGCCGACCGTCAGCCGCGGCAGCTTGCGCCGGCAGAACTGGCCCGCTTCGAGCAGTTCGCCCAACTCGCACAGCACGAACTGCTGATGCTCGACGTGATCCAGTCGCAACGCGAGCTGCTCACGACGCGCCGCGCCCTGGCCGCCAGTCAAAAGGCCCTCCTCTTCGAGATCAAGCAGGCCGAGGAATACGTTCGCAGCCTGTTGCCGCTGCGGCTGAAGGGGACAATCGCCACCGACTGGTGCTATGTCCCCTCGTCGCAGCTCGGCGGCGATCTGTTCGGCTACCACTGGCTCGATAGCGACCGCTTCGCTATGTTCCTGTTCGACGTGGCGGGGCACGGCATCGGGGCGTCGCTGATGAGCAGTGCCATTGCCGAGGCGCTCCGGCGGCGGACGCTCCCCAAGTCGGACTTCCGCGAACCCGACCGCGTGCTCGCCGCTCTCAACCGGGCCTTCCCGATGGAGGAACATGCTGGGCGGTTCTTCACGATCTGGTACGGGGTGTACGACCGCACGAGCCGCAAGCTGAGCTATGCCTCGGCCGGGCATCCGCCGGCGATTCTGCTCGATGGCGTCGGCTCGGCCCAAGTCAGCACAGCCCGTCTCGGCCAGCCGGGACTCTTGATCGGCGTCGATGTCGATGCGACCTACGAAGTATGTACGCACGAGCTATCGCCCGGCTCGCGGCTGTATCTCTATAGCGATGGCGTCACCGAAGCGACCGGCGCCGAGGGGCAACTCGTCGGTATCGACGGGCTGGAGCGGCTGCTTGTGACAAACGACTCCACCGGCTCCCGCGTCGATCAGATCCACCGCCGCATTGCCGCCACTGCGGAAAACGGCGGACTGGACGACGACTTTTCGCTGGTGGAAGTGGAGTTTAAGTAGGCCAATACTCCGTATGGGCCAAGCATCGTGATCGATCTGATCGCGAAACTCCAATCGCCACGCATGTCCCACACGGAGTGTGGGACTACCTACTACTCCGCTGCCATCGGCGGCACCGTCGCTGGGCCGGGCGACTGGCTCACAGCTGACTGCTTGAGCAGCCGCTGCGCTTCGCCGAGCAGGAACTTGTGGTCCATGAACGGCTGGTAGCCGATGTCCTGCCAGCGGACGAGACCCTCGCCGTCGATGAAGAACGTGCCGTGCAGGGGCTGCTGCTCGAAGTCGTCGTAGCAGCGATACGCCTTGAACGTGTCGAGCGTGCTGTCGGCGACGAGCGGCATGTGGAGCGGGCCGCTCTTGTAGTTCTCGATCGACTGCTTCAACCCCGCCGCGTCGTCGCTACTGATCGCCAGGAGCGAAATACCGGCCGCTTCAAAGTCCTTCGCCGCGGAGCCGAACGCCTGCACCTGCTCGGCACAGTGCAAGCAGCCATGACCCAGGAAGAACAGCACCACGACCGGCTTGCCGCGATACTCGGCCAGCGTGTGATTGGCGCCGTTGGCATCGGCCAGCGTCCACGATTGGGCGGGCGACGGCTGCCAGCGGAACGGCCCGAGCGAATCGAGCGACGGGCGAATCCCTGTGTCGTTCTTTGGCGATGACGCGACCTTCCACTCCTCGCTAGCGCCAAGCTGCTTCGCAACCGGGGCCAGGCGGGCATAGAACGGCGCGGTCGTGTCGATCGAGCCGCTGATCGCCCGGAGTTCTTCGAGCGTCTGCTTCGCTTCGTCCTGTTTGCCGGCGAGCGTCAGCAGTTCGACCAGCGTCGCTAGCGGAAGCACTTCGTTGTTGCGGTTCTTCACATGCGCACGGGCCGCTTCGATCGCCTGATCCTTTTCGCCAGCGTGGAACTGCACGCGGGCCAGATCGTCCGCTTCCACGTTGCCGCTCTTCTTCAACGATTCGTAACCTCGTTTGAAGTCGCTGTGAGCCACTGCCTGCCAGCCGGTCAGCTCATCGACCGCTTTTTGCAGGCTTGCGAGCTTCTGGCCATGCTTGTTCTTCGCGCCGCTCTTCGCCTTCTCGACGTCCTCTTCCGACTTGTTTTCCTGGCGTGCTTTCGCTTCCGCTTCCGTCAGTTCCTGAGTGTGCTTCGCCTGCACATCGGCCCACCGCTGCTGCAAGTCGGCCAGCTGCATATCGCCCGCTGTCACATCGCCCCGGCGATAGTGCGCCTCGCCCAGGTGCTTTAGCCGCTTGATCTGCTCGTTCTCGTCGTCGGTCGGAGCGAGGTACGGCGTCTCGGCCAGCGCGATCAGCTCGTCCCACAGCTCAAATCGCGACAAAGCATCAAATAGCCGCAGCCGACCGAAGTTTGCACTCCCCTTGCTGAGCGTGTTGTATTTCGGATGCCGCGGCAGGTCGCACATGTTCTTGGCCAGCTCGACCGCGCCCTGCGAGCGGCCGACGAAGATCATGTCCCGAATCAGCCACTCGTTGTTGTGGGCGAAGTTGTGAATCTGGTCGGGCAGAATGCGGTCGCGCATCATGTGGGCGTGATCGACGCGGGCCGAAGCCTCCTGCTGCCAGCAGGCGTCGTCGTACCGCTTTGTCTTGGAATAGATGTGCCCCGGCATGTGCCACATATGGGCAACGCCGGCTGATCCTTGTCCGCACAAGGCCGCCGACGCGAGAGCGTTCTCAGCCCGGTCGAGATCCCACAGGTGAATGCGGTAATGATGGGCCGGATGCATCGGGCTCTTGGCCAGCACCTGGTCGATGAGCGCGTCGATCGCGAGGTAGCTCGAAATCGGAATCCCCGCATCGCGGTTCTTCCAAAGCTGCAGCGCGAGCAAGGCCCGCGCCTCGATGTCGTCGGGATACTTGTAGAGAATCTTTTCGATCGCCCGCGTGTACGCCTCGGCCCGATCTTTCCGCTTGTTCGCGTCGGCCTTGAAGAACGCATCGAGCGCGTCGATGTACATCACCTCCCGCTCGCTCGCCCCTTCCTTGTGCTTCAGGCATTCGGCCATGAACTTACGGCCGCGGGTGACGTTTTCGACGTTCGCCATCGCCATCCCCCAGTAGGCGATCGCACAATCCTTGTCGAGCATCGCCGCCTGCCGGAACGACCGCTCCGCCTCGTACCACCAAAAGCCGTGCAGTTGCCCGACTCCCTGGTTGATGAACGCCTGGGCTTCGGGTGACTTGGTCGTCGCGGGAAAGTTGATCGCTGGCATGCCGGGCATCAGGTATGCCTTCTGGCGCGGACCTTCGTTGAAGACTTCCCCCACGTGCGAGTGACCCGGGAGCGGGCCGGTCGGAGTTCCTTCGGCCGGCTTGGCCTCGTCAGGCTTCGCGGGCTCGGCTGGTTTGGCTTCTTCCGGCTTGGCTTCGTCTGGCTTCGCTTCTTCTGGTTTGGAAGGTGACGCTTCGGCCGGCTTCTCGAGCGCGGGAGCATCCTGGGCGAGAATCAGTGCCGGAGTGACAAGTAGTGCGGCTAGTAGGAGCCAGCAGGCAGGGCGCCGAAGCATGGGCGGGAGTGTCCTGAAGGTGGGGCGGCGATGCATCAATTATACCCCGCGCCAGGACGCCATCGCAAACGTGGGCAGTGTGCATTCGTGAGGTAGTCCCACACTCCGTGTGGGACACGCGGCGGAAAGCGGTTGGCCACAGCCGTGTCCAATCAGCTGCTTGGCCCAGACGGAGTCTGGGCCTACTTATCGCCGGGCCTCGCGCAGCAGATGCGGCAGTTGTGGCACGATGATCTTGTCCATTGCAAGACGGACCGCAGCCGGCGAGCCGGGCATCGTCAGCAGCACCTTCCGCCCCATCAGGCCGCCAACCGCCCGACTGAGGATCGCTGCCGGGCCGATCTCCTGATAACTGAGCATCCGGAACAGCTCGCCATAGCCAGGCAGCGGCTTGTCGAGCAGCGACGTGACCGTTTCATACGTCTGGTCGCGGGTCGTGATGCCAGTGCCACCGGTCATCAGAATGGCGTCGATGTCGTCCCGCTCACGCAGCGAAACGAGCAGCGGTCGCATCCGCTCGGGATCGTCGGGGATGATCTCGCGAGCGGCCACCACGTGCCCCGCTCCAGTCAAGGCAACGATCAGCGTCTGTCCGCCAACGTCGTTCTCCAGTGTCCGTGTATCGCTGACCGTAATGACGGCACAACGGGCCGATGTCGGCCCATGTGACTGATGTTCGAGATGCGTAGCGGTCATGCGACGATTGTAGCTCCAGCGCTTACCCTCAGGCGGTACGCAGACGATAATCCACCCACTCCGTCCCAGGGTTCTCACACCGCAGCGCATCCAGGCCATCCCTTCGCCGCCCGTAACGGCGTCGTTTTCCCCGCACTGCCTTTCGTCGCCAATTGCCGGGCTGCGTCGGCTTCGGCTTCCTTGTTCGACTTCGCGCACACCGATAAAATGCCCGCATCACCAACAAGGAGACGGCAATGACGGTCAAGATCGCGATCAATGGTTTCGGGCGAATCGGGCGGCTGGCTTATCGGGCGATGCTGGAGCAGGGAATCGTCGGCAAGGGGAAAGAGGTCGATGTGGTCGCCGTCGGCGATATTGTCCCGGCCGACAACCTGGCCTACCTCGTCAAATACGACACGATGCAGGGGAAGTTCAACGGCGAAATCACTACGAGCAAGTCGTCGCCCGACAAGGCGGAGGACGACATCCTGACCGTCAACGGCGACTCGATGCAGGTCGTCAGCGCCAAGACGCCGGCCGAGCTGCCCTGGAAGGCGATGGGAGTCGATATCGTCATCGAATGCACGGGCCTCTTCACCGATGCCGAGAAGGCCAAGGGGCACCTCGCGGCCGGAGCGAAGAAGGTAATCATCAGCGCGCCCGCCAAAGGGGAAGACCTCACCGTCGTGATGGGCGTCAACCATGAGAAGTACGATCCCAAGAATCACAACATCATCAGCAACGCGAGCTGCACGACCAATTGCCTCGTCCCCGTCGTCCATGTGCTGCTGAAGGAAGGGATTGGCATCGAGGAAGGGCTGATGACCACGATCCACTCCTACACGGCCACGCAGAAAACGGTCGATGGCCCGAGCAAGAAGGATTGGAAGGGGGGCCGCGCCGCGGCTCAAAACATCATTCCCAGCAGCACTGGAGCGGCAAAGGCGGCGGCCCTCGTCATCCCCGAGGTGAAGGGGAAGCTCACCGGCATGTCGTTCCGCGTTCCCACGGCGACCGTGTCGGTGGTCGATCTGACGTTCCGGTCGGTCAAGGACACGTCGTACGCCGAGATTTCGGCCGCGATGAAGAAGGCCAGCGAAACCTACCTCAAGGGAATCCTTGGCTACACCGAAGACGAAGTCGTGTCGAGCGACTTCATTCACGACCCCGCCTCTTCGATTTACGACAAAGGCTCGGGCATCGAGCTCAACAAGCGGTTCTTCAAGCTGGTGAGCTGGTACGACAACGAGTGGGGCTACAGCAACCGCGTTGCCGACCTCATCAAGTACGTGATCAGCAAGGGGCTGTAAGGAGTAGGGGAGGCTTTCAGCCTGCCATGTTCTCTTCGGCAGGCTTCGACCAGCCTGCCCCACGGCTACCCAATCCGCTCGCGCAGTGCCGCCACGAGTTCACTTTCGTGAATCCGCTCTTGCTTCAGGCTGTCGCGGTCGCGGACGGTGACCGTGCCGTCGGTGAGCGACTGGCCGTCGATCGTCAGGCAGTACGGCGTTCCTGCTTCGTCCTGGCGGCGATAGCGGCGGCCCACCGCCCCCTTCTCGTCGTAAAACGCCGTCATGTGCGGCTTCAGGGCCCGGTAAATCCGCTGAGCGACCTCCGGCATGCCGTCCTTCTTCACGAGCGGGAAAACCGCGACCTTGATCGGGGCGATGCGCGGGTGGAACTTCATCACCGTCCGGACCTGCATCTCGCCCTTCTCGTCGGGGGCCTTGTCCTCGTGGTACGCCTCGCAGAGGAACGCGAGCGTGCCACGGTCGGCGCCGGCTGACGGCTCGATGACGTGCGGCACGAACCGCTCGTTCGTCAGGTCATCGCGATACGACAGGTCTTTGCCCGAACCCTTCCACTTCGGCTTGCCGTCCTCCCCTTGCTCGACGACGAGTTGCCCATCGCGTGCGACGAGCTTCCCTTCCATGTGACTGCGAAGGTCGAAATCGCCCCGGTGGGCGATCCCTTCCAACTCGCCGAACTCACCCGGCGGCAGGAAGGGGAACGCGTATTCAATGTCGGCCGTGCCGGTCGAATAGTGACTCAGTTCGTCCTGGTGGTGTTCGCGAAGCTGCAATCGCTCCTTCGACAACCCCAGATCGGTGTACCACTTCATCCGCCGATCGCGCCAGTACTGATACCATTGCCGCGAGGAATTCGGATGGCAGAAAAATTCGATCTCCATCTGCTCGAACTCGCGAGAGCGGAACGTGAAGTTGCGCGGCGTGATTTCGTTGCGAAAGCTCTTTCCCATTTGCGCGATGCCGAAGGGGACGCGAACGCGAGTGCTATCGCAGACGTTCTTGAAATTGACGAAGATCCCCTGGGCCGTTTCGGGACGCAGATACGCCGCCCCTTCTTCGCCGGAGAGCGCGCCGACGAACGTCTTGAACATCAGGTTGAAGTCGCGCGGGGCGGTCAACGAGCCGAGTGCCTTAGCTTCCGGCGCGAGCACTTTGTCGTACTGGGCCGGATCGAGCTTGGCCAGCGAAGTGAGCGGACTCTGCCACGCTAGGTCAGCCGCGTCTTTCGCCCGCAAGTTGAAGAACTTGAGGGCTCGCTGCTCGATGTCCGGCTCGTGATTTTCCTCGACCGAGGACGTGACGAAAATCTTCTGCCCCTTCGCCTCGACCCAGCGGCCCGGAACCTGGTCGTAGCGATAGCGTTTCTTCGACTCGCGGCAATCGACCATCTTATCGACGAACAGGTCGAAATGGCCCGAGCACTTCCAGACCTGCGGGTGCATGATGATCGTGCAGTCGAGGCCGACCATTTCATACGGCTCGGGCGCGCCAGCCGGAGCGGCCAAGTCGTCGTGGCCGGTGACCATGTCGCGCCACCACGCCTCCTTGATGTTCCGCTTCAGCTCGACGCCGAGCGGGCCATAGTCCCAAAAGCCGTTGAGACCGCCGTAGATTTCGCTCGACTGGAAGAGAAATCCCCGCCGTTTGCACAGCGAGACCAGTTTGTCCATTTCCATGGCGCCAGTTCCAAGTTCAAGGATCAAGGCTCAGCATTCGCCGCTTCCGGTTCAACGCGGAACCGGGAACTTGGAACACTGAACTTGCAATGACGCTATGTTACCGGCCGAGGTTCGGAGCGGTCTATGGCGGGGGCGGGCGGACGAAACCCGAGGAAGTGGTTTAGGTTCGGGCATTGTCGTCTTTCGCTCCGCGAAAGAACGTCCTTTCGCGGAGCGAAAGGCGACTAACCGACCCAGAACCATACGCTACGCAGCTTCTCGGCGGACCGACATCTGCATGAGCAGATCGACCGCTTCTTCCATGCCGCCGGCTTGAGCCACGAACGAGGCCAGCTGCTCGGCCTGATCCATCGAGATCGCGGCCCCGGCTTCGACGAGCAGTTCGCGGATTTCGTCGATCGCCAGATCCTGCAGCTGCACTTGCATGTCGTCCATCATGGGGGGCTCCTTCGTTGACGCCTGCGAACGATGCTATCGCGTTGCCTGCCATACATCGTCCCCCGTCCCCAGCCGAATGCAGTCGGGATCGACTCTTCCGACAGGGCAAGGGCGGCAAACGGCGCGAGCTGTGGCGGAAGAAACGAACTTGCCAAGGAACCGGCGCAAGCAGGCCGATGCTTCCTAACGCTTCTACCCCGATATGGGCACGCCCTTGGTGCCGACTGCCCGCCGAGAAGAACGACGCTATGCACCCTGCGCACCTGACGGAATCCGTTCGCCGATTGGTTGCCGAAGCCTTTGCCGAGCTGCGAGTTCCGGCCACGGAACTGCGCGAGACGATTCTCATCCGCGACGGCGCCTACTGCGGCCGACGGTTCGAAAACGACCAAGCCTCCGCGATCTGGTTTGTCGAGGAAGATCAGCTCAAGGTCTATCGGGCGGATGGCTCGGTGGCGCGGGTGCTGCCAGTGACCGCTGCAGCGGTTGGAATGCGGGCCGCGGCGTAAGTTCCCAGCAGCATCCCTGCGTAGCCCACCACGCGGCTCTTGTCGCCGCTTACGTCGGCACTGGTGGCATAGGCAACGCGCTCGATCGTATTCAGGCGGCTGAGCAGGCGGAGCGTCTCCATGACGATGACGGCGGGCAACAGGCCGCACATGCTGATCCGCTTGTTCGTCGCGGTTTCGTAGAGCCGCTCCGGATCGAGCGTTTCCATTGCCGCCAGGGCCAGTTCATCCAGCCGGCGATTCTCGGCGTCGCTGGCAAAGTGATTCATGTCGCTGGAGATGACCAGGAGCGGCAGGTCGGGAAGCGAGCGAATCACTTCGGCCAGTCCCGTGGCAAACTGCCGACAGCGCGCGAGGTCGCCGCTGCCTATCACAATGCCGACGATCTTCGTCGTGGGAGCGAGCCGGGCGATGAAAGGGAGTTCCACTTCGATCGCGTGTTCGCGGGCATGAGCGGCGGCGTCGAGCGTTAGGCCCGGAATCGACTCGGCCAGGCGGCGGGCCAGCGGCAGATCGCCGGGGAGCGTCGCGCCGGGAATCGACCAGGATTCGTGTGGTGCGACGGCCCAATCGACGCCGTGCGGCGTGTGTTTCGGCCCGATGATGATCGCCGTGCTCGGAAAGCGAATGCGGCGGAACACATCGGCTGCGATACGCCCCGAATAGACAAGCCCCGCATGCGGCACCATAACGGCCGGCCACCGTTGTTGCTGCACTGCGGTCGTCGGAAATGAACATTCGACGAGCTGCTCCAGCTCTTGCGGATCAGCCGGATAGAACGTGCCAGCTACGGCAGGCGGGCGAACGGCCTGTCCGGCCACGGCTTGCGGAACCTGGGCGACTCGTAGCCGCGGCGCGTCGGTCGCGATGGCCAGCGACCAGACCTGCGTTTGTGCCGGCGAGGTCACTTGAATCGCCTCAGCTGCAGATTGCAGCACCGCTTCTGCAGATTTTTCAGGATCAAAGACCAGTACCGTCTTCCCGCGTTCGGATATGACAATCGCTTCCCGACTCGGATCGAGGCCACGCAGGTCGGGCGCGGCCAGTGTGCCGTGCATGGCCGGCTCGGTGAGAACGGCCAATCGCGGCTCCAGGCTTCGCACCGTGGCGGCGGGAAGTCGCTGCTGGCAGGTCGCTTGGGCCAGCTTTTCCAGCAGTCCGAATAGCGTCGATTGCAACGGAAAGCTGCCGCGCAGGACGAGGCGATGCCCTTGAAACATCTCCCGCCCTTCGCCATCGCACACGCTCACGACAATGCCGCTCACGTTCCCGTCGGCCACGCCAGGAGCAAAAAAGTCGGGCGTTGCGCCGCTGGTCATCGCCCGCAGGTTCCGACGGCAGAAGTCGGCGAGGCCTGGCAAATCGCGTGGGCCAATCTTCGGCGGTGAAGATGCGGCTGGCGACGACAGCACATCCCCTACGGCGGCTTGCAGCGATTTCCCTTCAAACGTCCAGAGCGACGTGTCGTTTTCTTTCCACGCCGTCGGCGGGAGCTGCGCCTTGATTGCGACCTGTTCGAGGAATGCCTCGGCCGACAAACCGTGCTCGGTCGCCACACCCGGCAACAAGAGCCCGCGTGCCTGGCCGCGGGCAATCTGCAGTCCGTGCTTGCCGATTTCGATCGCTTCGCGCCGCGCTTCACCCCGTGCAGCAATGGGCTTGAGCGAGTGCAGCAGCCAAACCTCGACATCCAGGTGCGCCAGCTCGCGGCTAGTCACCGACGGGAACCGCGGATCGTCCGACGCAGAGCGCTTCGCTGCCATTGCCAGTGCGGCGGCTAGCGGCTGGTTCTGCCCCATCGTGCCGCAACACGAGCGGAGATGCCCCTGCCGCTTCAGGCTGACGAACGCTCCGAGCACGGGGAGTTCTGCCGTACCGGCCAGCTCATCGACGACGATTGCCGCCTCGACGCCGACCACTTCGGCCGCGAGCAGCCGACACGCGGTCTGTAGAATGGCCCGTTCCTGTGAGGCGCTAAGCGAGTCGATGCCTGGTGAGTTCGTCGGCGATTGAATCGACATTGGCGACCTTTCCGCAAACTCCCCAATCCGCACCGGCTGCCGCTTGCTCCCCCAGTTCCCCGGCCGCTCGTCGTAGTGCCCGGCAATCTCGCGGCCACACGATCGACAGCGATTCCCTTCCAGCGTGTACTGCCGCAGATCGTAACCGACTCGCTCGATCAGCACTGCCCGGCAACCGGGGCAATACGTCGTTTGCTGCTTGGGAGCATGGATGTTGCCCACATAGACGTAACGCAGGCCGGCGGCCGTTGCGATGTCGTAAGCCGCCAGCAGTGTCTCAGCGGGCGTTCGCGGCCGATCGTTCAACCGAAAGTCCGGATGAAACGCGGTGAAGTGGACCGGCACCTCCGGCCCCAGGGCCGCCAGAATCCAATCGCACATCTCCCGCAGTTCATCGGTCGAGTCGTTCTCGCGCGGGATGATGAGATTCGTGATCTCGGTCCACACGTTTGTTTCATGGACCAGCCAGCGGAGCGTCTCCTTCACCGGCTCCAGGTGTGACAGCGTCAAATGTTGATAGAACTCCTCCGTGAAACCCTTGAGATCGACGTTGGCCGCGTCGATGTGTTCGTAAAACGCACCGCGCGCGGCCGGCGTGATGTAACCCGCCGTCACGGCCACTGTCTTCACGCCCGCCTCGCGGCATGCACGAGCTGTGTCGATCGCATACTCGGCCCACACGACCGGGTCGTTGTAGGTGAATGCGACGCTCCGGCAGCCGAGCCGCTGGGCCGCGGCGGCGATCGTCTCAGGCGATGCTGTCTCGCTCAACCGCTCGATCTCGCGGGATTTGCTGATCGACCAGTTCTGGCAGAACTTGCACCCCAGGTTGCACCCTGCCGTGCCAAACGACAGCACGCTCGTGCCGGGATAAAACTGATTGAGGGGCTTCTTCTCGATCGGGTCGATGCAAAAGCCGGTCGAGCGGCCATAGGTCGAAAGGACCATCTCGCCGCTGCGGTTCTCGCGCACAAAGCAGAAGCCCCGGTCGCCGGGCCGTAAATGGCAATCGCGCGGGCAGAGATCGCACACGATCCGCCCCGCTTCGTCCGGATCGTCGTGCCACCAACCTCCGAGGCGCGTGCCGTCGGTCAGCGGCGCAGCAGTGGGCGGCAAGAGGACGCGGCGGGACATGATTCAAACTTGGCGAAATGGCCAATCGAAGAAGCCAAGCTGTCCATTATACGCTGCATCGCGATCGGACCGGCGTATCTGAAACCAACCCACTGAGCGTTGGCGGAACGCGTACGGCAGAGCGGACTGGTTTTAACGCCAAGACGCGAAGAACGCTAAGGTCGCAAAGAGTCAGTTCGCCGCCTTGCAACCACTCGCTTGATCGTATCCGCGTTATCAGCGACATCCGCGGTTCCTTCCTCGTGACTGGCTAGCCGCGAAAGAAGACCACCGTCACCACAACAAACAGCGGAATCAAAATCATCCCGCTATAGAGCATGTAGCCGAAGAAGCTGGGCATCTTCACGCTGTTCTCTTCGGCGATCGCTTTGACCATGAAGTTGGGGCCGTTGCCGATGTAGGTATTGGCCCCCATGAAGACCGCACCGCACGAAATGGCGGCCAGCAAGGCACGGGCCCCTTCCCCCTGAGCCAGGAACTCGCTCAGATATTGCCCGGTCGCCTGCACGCCCTTCAGGCCCGATGCCGTGGCCGCCATCGTGATGTAGGTCGGCGCGTTGTCGAGGAAGCTCGACAAGATGCCCGACGCCCAGAAGAACTGCCACGGCTCGGTCATGCCGAACTTCATCCCCAGCACTTCGCGATTGCCGCTCCCCCAAGAGTTCAGAATCTGCAGGGCGGGCGTCATCGTGATGAAGATGCCGATGAACAAGACAGCCACTTCGATGATCGGCCCAAACGAGAACTTGTTCGCGGCGCGATTTGTTTGAGATGTGGTCAGGTAGGCGAGCACCGCCATCAAAGCCATGATCCCTTCCTGAACTCCCCACGGCCAGTTGTAAACCCCTTTGAAATAGACCGCTGCAACGACGCCACCGAGGAACAGGAAGTTGAGCCCGCCGCTGATCCCGAGCGGTTCGTGCTTCATCACCTCTTCGAGTTGCGAGCCGGGACGGGCCTTTTCTTCACGGGCAAAGACGACTTCGTCCCAGACGTGGAAAATCACCAGGAGCGACAGATTCACCAAGAGCCACATCGGCCACAGGTTTTCAAGCGTCCACAGAAACGGGACACCGGCAGTGAAGCCCATGAACAGGGGAGGATCACCCAGCGGCGTGAGCAAGCCACCGCAGTTGGAAACGATGAAGATAAAAAAGATGACGATGTGGGCCTTGGCGACGCGGGTTTGATTGGCTCGCAAGAGCGGCCGGATGAGAAGCACGGAAGCTCCCGTCGTGCCGATGAAGCTGGCGATGACCGCCCCGATCGCCATGATGCCAGTGTTCGCCAGCGGCGTGCCGTTGAGCGAGCCCTTTACATAGACACCGCCGGTGATTGAGAAGAGTGCGCCGAGCAACAGAATGAACGAGACGTACTCCATCAGCACGTGCTGAAGCGCGCCCATGCCGACCGAGCCCCACACGCCGACGAGGTACGCAACCATAATCGCCGCCAGTGCCCCGGCGACGATCCCCTTGTTCGAGTTGTGCTCCCACCAGTGCCCGGCAGCGAGCGGCAGGATGGCGATGCACAAGAGCAGCACGACGAACGGAATCACCGTCCAAAGCGGCAGAGCTTTGCCGATCGCCGCGACCTGGGCGTGATGGTCGTCGTGGGCATCACCTTCGTGATCCTCTTCGCCTGCGGGGTGCTCTCCCGCCGGATGTTCCGATGCCGTTGGAGCGGCTGGGGTGGAAGGACTCTCCGGCTCCTGGGCACTTGCCCGCAGGGGGAGGACGCAAGCAGCAGTCAGAAGCAGGGGGAATGCCACGATCCAAGCAGACTTGGGCACGAATTCACCTCACGAGTTCTACGGAGTCGGTCGCCGAAGTACGCAGCACGAGCTGTCAAGGTCCCCACCCTGCCTGTGGGAAAAAGAGTACGATGAATGCCGCTTGTGCGACAGGGGTCGCGCGCATTCGCTTCGCATCTACTTCGGGAATTTCGGGCGTGAATATTGCCATCCTCGGCACCGGCAGCGTCGGCTCCACCCTCGGCACTCGCTGGGCCAAGGCGGGGCACAAGGTCACCTTCGGCTCGCGCGACCCCCAGCACGAAAAGGTCACGGCGCTACTGGACCGCTGCGGCCATCCGACCCGCGCGTGTAGCTTGAAGGAAGCGAGCGCTGACGCCGATGTGATTCTGCTTGCCCTACCATGGGCCGCGGCCGAAGTGACACTCAAGGATCTGGGCGATCTTCGCGGATGCGTTCTCATCGACGCCATCAACCCGCTTAAGGCCGACATGAGCGGCATCGAACTGGGCTACCACACGTCCGCTGCCGAGCAGGTTGCAGCCTGGGCGCCGACGGCATGCGTAGTCAAGGCGTTCAATTCGGCCAGTGTCCGCGTCATGAACGATCCGCTCTTCGGCAATTATAAGGCGACGATGTTCTATTGCGGCGACGACCCAGCCGCCAAGCAGACGGTCCACGAGCTGATCGACGTCCTGCAGTTCGATCCGGTCGATGCCGGCCCGCTCTCGAGCGCCCGCTATCTCGAACCGCTGGCCATGCTCTACATCCACCTCGCGTTCAAGCAAGGCTGGGGCTCGAACTGTGCGTTCAAGATGCTGAAACGGTAGAGGGCTAGGGAGTTTGAATCCCTAGCCCCCAGCCCCATTGGTCGCTAGTCCGCTTCGGCCTTACCCGCCCATGAGCGGGAACATCTCGCGGACCATCGTGATCGCGGCCGGACCGACCAGCACCACGAAGATGCCCGGGAAGATGAAGAGCACGAGCGGGAAGATCAGCTTCACCGCCGTCTTCGCGGCTTTTTCTTCCGCAATCTGCCGGCGGCGGGTACGCATCGAATCGCTTTGCACGCGGAGCGCCTGGGCGATCGACGAGCCGAACTTGTCGGCCTGAATCAGAATGCTCGACAGCGACTTGAGGTCATCGACGCCGCTGCGGCTGCCAAGTTCTTGCAGCACTTGTTGGCGCGAGCGACCCATCTGCAGTTGCAGGTTGCAGAGGTTGAATTCCTCGGCGATGGTCCGGTACGACTTCTTCATTTCGTCGGCGACTTTGCGCATCGCCTGGTCGAGACCAAGACCCGCTTCCACGCAGACGACGAGCAAGTCGAGAGCGTCCGGCAGGCCGAGGAAGATCGACTCCTTCCGCTTTTTGCCGAGCCACATCACGACGAAGTCGGGGAAATAGAACATGCCGCCGGCGATCATCACGATGCGGAACAGCGAGCCTTGATTGATCCCCATGATCGCGACGGTGGTGCCGCCGCCGAGCACGAGGCCGAGCATCAGCATGATGAACTTGCAGCCGAGGAAGATCTGCGGGGCGGCCTCGCTCCGGAAGCCGGCATACGACAACTTCAGCTTGAGTTTGCTTTGCTCCTGCTCGCTCTTGGGCTGCAGGGGCTTGGCGAGTGAGGGAGCGGCCGATTCGAGCATCCGCGCGACCGCATCGTTTTTCTTCTTGGGGCCGAGTTCTTCCCGCTTTTTACGGGCCATCGGATCCCTGAAGTCGTCGAGCCGCTGTTCGGCCCGGCTGGTCTTGCTCGACAGCCAATCGACGGTCATCCAGGCCAAGGCGGCCACGAGGCCAAACACGCCGAGGGGCGCGAGCCACGAGTAAAAGTCGCCGCTTTGGGCCAGCAGAAGGACGGACATTGCAACCTCGGAGCAGGAGTAATTCACACACCCAACTGACCGTTGACGTCTCGTCAGTTGTCAGTTGAACCTGTTTAAACCTTGATATTGACGATCTTGCGAATGACGAGCGCACCGATGATTTGCATCACCACGGCGACGGCCAGCATTTGATGCCCCATCGGGTCGGTGAACAGAATCATGCAATACTGCGGGTTGAGCCGCCAAATCGCGATGAACAGAGCCGGCGGCAAGGCGAGGAGGACGATGCCCGACAAGCGGCCTTCGCCGGTGAGGGCCTGAATCTGGCCCCAAATCTTGAACCGTTCGCGGACCAGGTAGCCGATCTTGTCGAGAATTTCGGCCAGATCGCCACCCGTCTGCCGCTGCAAGATGACCGCCGTCGCGAAGAACCGCAGGTCGAGGTTCGGGACGCGCTCGGTCATTTCCTGAATCGCTTCATCGAGCGGAATACCGAGGTTCTGAGCCTCGTAGCACCGCTCGAATTCGGTCCCGACCGGCTTGTCCATTTCGTCCGCGACGAGCTTGAAGCCCGACGCGAGCGAGTGACCGGCCCGCAGAGCACGCGAGATCAATTCCAAGGCTTCGGGCAACTGCTTGGCGAATTTCGCCATACGGCTTTTGCGCTTGAAGAACAGGATCAGGAACGGGATGACGCCGAGGATCACACCCAAAGGGGCCAGGAGGATTGGCCCCTGACAGAGAGGGATGATCATCACGCCGCCGACCGCCAGGGCGAGCGACAGGAACACGAACTTGGCCGGCGAGGTCTGCACGTCGGCCTGCTGCAGGAAGGCCCGCAGGTTGAACCACTGCTTGATGTACTCTTCCACGAAGTTGGGCACATCGTTTAGCGGGGACGACAGCAATAGGGCTTCGCTCTTCTTGTCTTTGGACGTTGGGGCTGCGACCGCCCCGGTCAGCACGTCGAGCCGGTTTTCGACCTCGGCCGAACCTTCCGACCGGAACACGAGCGTGGCCACGCCCCCGACGAGGCAGGCTACGCCGATGAAGGCCGCGCCGATGATGAAGATCGTAATCATGGGAAACGAGTGACCGCTCTTTTACGAGTCTGGAAACGGGCCAAGGCCCGCGGGGTATCGCAATCGCCGCGCTGCGGCGGTGGGTTACGTTGGGGTTAGTCCGGCAGCATCACCCGCTGCTTGAACGCGCTGGCCGGCAGCCGCACGCCCGCCGATTCGAGTTTGCTCATGCACGTCGGCCGCACGCCGGTGGCCTCGAAATGGCCACGAGCGCGGCCCGTTTCGTCGATCCCCTGCTGGACATAGCGATAAATGTCCTGCATGACGATCGTGTCCTGCTCCATCCCGACGACCTCGGTGATGTGCGTCACGCGGCGAATACCACCCTGCAAGCGGCTGGCCTGAATGATCAGATTCACGGCCGAGCTGATTTGCTGCCGCATCGCTTTGATGGGGAGCTCGAAGCCCGACATCATGATCATCGTTTCCATACGAGCCAAAGCGTCGCGGGGCGTATTGGCGTGCAGCGTCGTCAGCGAGCCGTCGTGGCCCGTGTTCATCGCTTGCAACATGTCGAGCGTTTCCGGTCCGCGGCATTCGCCGATGAGGATCCGTTCGGGACGCATACGCAGGGCGTTTTTCACGAGGTCCGTCGCGGTGATGGCGCCTTTGCCTTCGATGTTCGGCGGCCGCGTTTCCAGCCGCACGACGTGATCTTGCTGCAGTTGAAGTTCGGCTGCGTCCTCGATCGTCACGACGCGCTGATCGTTTTGGATGAAACTCGACAGCGTGTTGAGGAGCGTCGTTTTTCCGGAACCGGTGCCACCGGAAATGATCATGTTGAGACGGGCCTTGATCGCCCCCTCAAGGAGCATCACCATCTCGGGCGTAAACGCCTTGTAGTTCAACAGGTCTTCGAGCTTGAGCGGATTGCTGCCGAAACGGCGAATCGAAACCGCGGCTCCGTCGAGAGCCAGCGGCGGAATGATCGCGTTCACGCGGGAGCCGTCGGGGAGACGGGCATCGACCATCGGGCAGACTTCGTCCACACGGCGGCCGACCTTCGACACGATGCGGTCGATGATTTGCAGGAGGTGGGCATTGTCGCGGAATTCGACGCTGGTCTTTTCCAGCTTGCCGCGGCGTTCCACATAGATGTTCTTGGGCCCGTTGATCAGAATATCGCTGATCGTATGGTCCTTGAGCAGAAACTCGAGTGGACCCAGGCCGAACGTTTCGTCGAGCACTTCTTCAATCAAACGCTCGCGTTCCGAGCGGTTGAGGAAGGTTTCTTCGGTGTCGCAGAGGTGTTCGACGACGAGGCGGATTTCGCGCCGCAGCACGTCCCCTTGCAGTTCGCCGACGCGATTGAGGTCGAGCTTATCGACCAGTTTGTTGTGAATGCGGCGCTTGAGTTGATCGAACTCTTCGGCTTTGGCCGCTTCGGCCGTACGGGCAGTCTGGGGGATGACTTTCATCGGACGATCCGTGTTTCACTCGCGTGTCGAAGGGAGGACTCCAAGTGGCCGCCGCCGACCGAGCGCAGTCATGTCGCGCGCTCGCTTTCTGGGCGTCCGTGAAAAACATAGCTCACCTGGCGTGCGCGCCCGGCGAAGTCCGAATCTGCGGCAAAAGGCCCGCAGGCAGCAGGGTTTGCGGGCCGGTCGTGAGGATTAGGCCGATGGTAGGGAGGGAGCGCCGGTCGTGGAAATCAATCGCGGCGTAGTTCGGCCATTCGAGGGGCGACCGATTTAGAGAACTACTCTTCGCGCAACGTTTCGTCCTCGTGGACGTTTGCGCGGGAGCGGGAAGCGGCCGCGGCGGCGACCGACGAGGGGGTCTTGGGTCGGCTGGGCTCGATGGGAATGTGCGGCGCGGGCGGGCCAGCAGCGCCCGCGCCCGTGTTGCTGCCGCTGCCGAAGTAGATTTCGCGAGCCCGTGGGTTGGCCAGCACTTCGGTGGGCGTTCCGTCGCACTGAACGGCACCCTTGGCGATGATGTACGCCCGATCGACGATGTCGAGCGTTTCGCGGTACTGGTGATCGGTGATCAGGACCGAGATGCCGCGGGCCTTCAGCTTGCGAACGATTTTCTGAATGTCCTCGATCGTCACCGGGTCGATGCCGGTAAACGGCTCGTCGAGCAGGATGATCTCGGGATCAGAAAGGAGGCAGCGGGCGATTTCCAGGCGACGACGCTCTCCACCGGAGAGGCTGCCGGCTTTGCTCTTGCGAATATGCGTGATGCCGAACTGTTCGAGCGATGATTCGCAGCGCTCCTTGCGGGTGGTGTGATCGACGTTGAGCAGCTCCATGATGCCGAGCAGGTTCTGCTCGACGGTGAGCTTGCGAAAGACAGAGCCTTCCTGAGCGAGGTAGCCCATGCCCCCTTCCTTGGCCCGGCGATACATGGGCCAGTTCGTCACGTCGATGCCGTTGAGCGTGACGCGGCCACGGTCGGGCTCGACCATGCCGCAGGTCATGCGGAAGCTGGTCGTTTTTCCCGCGCCGTTGGGACCGAGGAGGCCAACAATTTCGCCGAAATCGACGGAGAAACTGACGCCATCGACGACCTTGCGGCGGCCGTACGACTTGACGAGGCCATCCACTTCGAGAATGGGCCTATGCCCTTGGGCAACTCGTTTCTCGGAGGACGCCGCTTTTAGCGAGTCTGGCTTCGTTTCGAGAATTGGCATGTGTGTCCTCCGTGACAGGCAATTTCAGATTTCAAATCTCAGATTGCAGATTTCAGAAGCAGGATGTCGCTGCAAATCTGAAATCCTAAATCTGAAATCAGCGGACTGGTCCCATCTTCCGGAAGTTCGGCGTGAAGGGGATCGGGCGGTTCCAGGTGTGCGGCCAGTAAATCAGCAGGGCTTTGCCGATGAGCAAGTCGCGTTCAACGTAGTGGTGGTCGGTCCAGAAGCGGCCGTCCGAGCTGGCGGGGCTGTTGTCGCCCATCGGCAGGAACTGGTCGCGCTCCAGATCGAACTCGACAAAGCGGCGGTTCATCGGTTCGAAGAGGCCGCTGGTTTCCCATTCCTCGGGCGTGTGCATCGCGCGCTGCAGCCGCTCGCCTCCCCAGCCACCGATGAAGTCGTTACTTTCATAGGAGCTGGTCGCGGCAATGTAGTACTTGTCGCGAAAAACGCGGAGGTCCGAAATCTTGACCGCCGCGCCGCGCGAGCCGACGCCGGCCGGTGCGAGGTCGCTCGGATCGGCGGGCGTCCAGACAGGAGCCACGAGCCGGGGTGAACTGTAGGTGGTTGGCCCGTCGAACTTCACGAGCGAGTCGTTCACCCAGAGGAGCACTTCATGATCGCAGTTCGACATCCGCAGGCGGTAGTTGCCAGGACCGCGGATGGAAGTCGTCGCGGATACCGTATCGACGACGGTTTTCCCATCGTCGCTTTCAAGCGGCAGCTTGACGCCATCGGGCCCAATGGCCGTGAGCGTCGCCTTGCCGTCGGCCACATTGATGCGGCATTCATAACGGATGCCGGCCCGGACGAGGCCAAGCAGGAGGTCGCCTTCGCTGCTGGTCACGTCGGCGAGGCATTCGACGGCCAGATCATCGACCCAGTGCTGGCCGAGGCGATCCACTAGCGGCGCCTCGCCCGGGCCCGGCGCCTTCGGGTTGTATGCGGCTGGGTCGTACGTGTCGCGCACCAGGTAACTGGTCGGATTCGAGCGGTCTCGCTGGGCGATTGCGTGCCAGACGTTGTAGGCGTAGAAGTCGGTGATCAGTTCGCCGCGGCGATCGGCCGCGCCGGCGGGAAGCTGCTCTTGCAGCGTGATTTCGCTCCAGTCCGCGTGGCTCGGGATCAAATGCCGATAGCGCAGCCAGGCGTCGTGCCCGTGGCTGCCGGTCGTGGCGTAGGAGCGTCCGTTGTCGTCGGTTTTCCAGGTGTGCTCCTGGCTGCCGCCGGCATTCCATGCCTGCCAGCGGAGCGGCCAGCCGATCGCGGTGAGATCCTTGGCGATGAAGTTCGAGTCATCGACCAGTTGCAACAGCGCGAGCAGTTTGTGCGGCGGCTTGCGGGCGATGCGCAGGTCGTCATCCGTCCCATTGAGCGGGCGGGTATAGATGTTGCCCCCCTCGACGCGAACCGTTTCGCCGGGCAGGCCGATGAGCCGCTTGATGTAGTTGACCGAAGCGTTGCCGGGGTACTTAAAGACGATGATGTCCCACCGCTGCGGCTCGCCCAGATCGTAGGCGAACTTGGCGACGATGATCCGGTCGCCGCTGAAGCTGTGGTCGTCGGGCTTGTCGAAGAGATCGAGCGTCTGCGTGTAACGGCAAATGGGGCAGGTTGTTGTCGTGACGTGAATGCCGGTGAGACGGTCTTCGTTCCGCTCCTCGCTGGCGCTGGTTTGATAGTTGTAGCCGCACTCCGGGCACCAGACGTCCTTGTGCCTCCCTTGCAGCGTCGGGGCCATCGAACCGGTGGGAATGACGAACGCCTCGGCCACGAAACCGCGAAAGAGAAGGGCGAGAATGACCGCCATGGCGATCGACTCGACGGTCTCGCGCCAGCCGCCGTCGTGGGACGATTCCTTTTTGGCGGAAGCGTCTTTCTTGGCGGTTTCGGGAGCGGGGGTAGGTTTAGATTTGGTCATGCGGCTATCCGAGTCGCGGCGATGGATGTCAATCACCCTCGCTTACGCGTCGGGTTGGTCTGTGTAGTTCGCTCAGGAGGTGCAATATATCGGAACGAGCCGGGGGCAGAAACTTGGAAACGGCGTGGCTGGGCGAACCTGCGGAAATGGGAAGCCATCGGGAGGCTGACGCCTCCCGCTCGCCGGTTGTCGGCCTTGTCCCAAATTCCCGCCAGACCTAGACTTAGGACGCGACACGCGAATTAGCACAACTCCCGTAGCAGCAAGGGTTTCTGCCGTGGCTTTGGCCGAGTTTGCCTTCCAGCGATGCATCCAGCCTGCCTGCGGCCACACCTGCGGGGCGGAGGAGGTGCGGACGGCCTGCCCGAAGTGCGGCGACCTGCTCGACGTGGCTTACGACTGGGAGCGGGCCCGCCCCCCCAAGTCGCTCGCCTGGTTCGAGCAGATGTGGTCTCGCCGCCACGAGCCGCTCCGGTTTTCCGGCATTTACCGCTTTCACGAGCTGTTGCCCTTCGCCACGCCGGACTCGGTCGTCACAGTGGGCGAGGGGCAAACGCTCCTGCAGCAGAGCGACGCCGTAGGACAGTACGTCGGCCTCAAAGGGGGCCGCCTCTACCTGCAGTACGAAGGGATGAACCCATCCGGTTCGTTCAAAGATAACGGCATGTCGGCCGCGTTCACGCACGCCCGGGCGATCGGGGCGAAGCGAGCGGCCTGTGCCTCGACCGGCAACACCAGCGCGTCGCTCGCCATGTATTGTGCGGTGACCCGCCTGATGCGGGCCGTCATCTTCATCGGCACCGGCAAGATCAGCTATGGCAAGCTCTCGCAGGCTCTCGATTATGGGGCCCTCACGATTCAGATCGCCGGTGACTTTGATGACGCGATGGCCCGTGTGCAGGAAGTGAGCCGCGATCTGGGGCTGTACTTGGTTAACAGTGTTAACCCGTTTCGGCTCGAAGGGCAGAAGACGATCATGTTCCGCGTGCTGGAAGCATTGCGGTGGGAAGTTCCCGATTGGATCGTCGTCCCCGGCGGCAACCTCGGCAACAGCAGCGCGTTCGGCAAGGCGTTTGCGGAATTGAAACAGCTCGGCTTCATCGACCGCATGCCGCGGCTGGCGGTGATCAACGCTTCGGGGGCCGATACGCTCTATGAACTATACGAGAAGCGGGGTCTGCGGTGGAACGGAGGCAAGCCCGACGGCGGCATCACGCAGCATTACTACTCGGAACTCGATCAGCTTGGGCGCAAGGCTTCGACGATCGCCAGCGCCATCGAAATCAATCGGCCGGTGAACCTGCGGAAGTGCCTGCGGGCTCTCGACGATATGCAGGGTGTTGTGCGGCAGGTGAGCGACCAGGAGATTCTCGACGCGAAGGCCAAGATCGCCGCAGGCGGCTTTGGCTGCGAACCGGCAAGCGCCGCCAGTGTGGCCGGTGCCCGGCTCCTCTGCGATCAGGGAATCATCGGCAGCGACGAGCGCGTCGTCTGCATTCTGACAGGGCATCAACTCAAGGACCCGACCGCGACCGTTGCGTACCACACGACGGATCAGGAACAGTTCAACAAGATCCTCGGCAGCCGGGGCGTTCGCCGGGCGAGTTTTGCGAATCGCGCGGTGGCGGTTCCCAATGACATGGGCGAGATAGTGAAGGCGATTCAGTTGTATTCGTAAGTTGGCCTCGTCTGGCCACGAACTTTGGCCAGGCATCTCTTGCCCCAATTGCCCCGCTTTGGTATTTCCCCGGCCATGAGGGCCGTTCTGCCTGCCGTCGCGCGCTGGTGCTGCTTGCTAGGCTGGACCTGCGCGCTGGCGGCTTTCGGCTGCCGGTCGAATCAGGCGGGCGTTAGTCACGCCGATCCGCTGGTGCAGGCCCTCTTTCAATCCGACCTGCCGACGGATGCCGGCGCCGCTCGCGCCGGTGTGCTCCCCAAGCTGCTCAATCCGATTGCTGCCGCGCAGGCTGGTCCGACGAACGACAAGAACTGGATTCCCGAACACAAAACGCTGGCGTATGCGGAACTCGACGGGGACAAGCTGCACATTCACAACGTCCGCAACTGCGAGTTCTTCAGCTACCGCGATTGTCTCGTCGAGCAGTACGACCGGACCTACGACCTGTCGCAGATTCAGACCGTCGATTTCCTGATGGTGCCGTTCAACGAATCGCCGGCTCTGGCCCACACGATGCTAAGTTTTGGCTTTGCCAACGGCGACTATGTGGGTGTGTCGGTCGAAGTGCGGCTGGAGCAGGGGGAAGCGTACTCGCCTACGCTCGGCCTGTTCGGCCAGTTTGAGTTGATCTACGTCATCGCCGACGAGCGCGACCTGGTCCGCGTCCGGACGGAATATCGCGATGTCGATGTGCTCATCTATCGGACCAAGGCGACGCCCGACCAGGCCCGCTCTCTCCTGCTCGATGTGATGAAGCGGGCCAATGAATTGCGCGACAAGCCGGAGTACTACGACACGCTGACGAACAACTGCACGACCAACATTGTGCGGCACATCAACACGCTCGCGCCGGGCCGCGTGCCGTATGACTACCGCGTGCTCTTGCCCGGTTTTGCCGACCAATTGGCCTACGATTTGGGACTGCTCGATAACAGCCGGCCATTCGCCGATCTGAAACAAGCGGCCCGAGTGAACGACCTGGCTTTGCGATACAAGGACGACCCTCGTTTTTCGCAACGGATTCGTGGCGAGCGGATGGCGAGTGCGGCCAGCGCGCCCGAGGCGACCGGGAAATCGGAATTGACGCGGTAAGTCGCCACTCGTACCCTCCGCGCCTCGGCGGTCAGATTCTGTCTCTACCCGGTCGTGCTAGCATGAGGCTGGCCTCTTCTGCATTGGATTGCGCTGCCGCGCGCCTGCCGCGGATTGCGTTTTGCTGCGCGCTAGGTTGCATGATCGCGCTAGTCGCCGGCTGCTCGCAGTGGCAGAAGCAGCCGGACGAGCCAAGTCAATTGCCGCCGGCGCGGATGTCGCCCGACAGCGTCGTACTGGAACTGGCGTTTGTCCGGCTGCCAGTGTCCGACAAAGCGGCTCACGATCAGATCTGGTCCGAAGCGGACGAGCTGCATTTTCCTCCAGAAGTGCGCCGCGAGCTGGCCGCCAATGGCCTGCGTGTCGGAATCTTGGGCCAGCAGCTTCCGACGGAGCTCAGAGCGGCGCTCGATGCTGCCGCCGATCAGACTGAGGAGCGGGCGGAAGACATCGACACCAGCGATACGCAAACCAGTCGCGGACAGCGGCGACTCTCCTGTCGCACGGGGCGGCGGGCGAAAGTCGTCGTTTCGAAGACCTATCCCTCGCTCGCGTTCCTCACGCAGGAAGAAGGTGCGGTCCGCGGGAATGTTTTGGAAAACGCGCAGTGCTTGCTCGCTCTCAAGCCGTATCCGCAAGGGGATGGCCGCGTGCGGCTCGACCTGACACCGGAGATTGAGCACGGCGAGTTGCAGAACAAATGGGCCCAGCAGGACGGCTCGCTGATGCAGCGCGTCGGCCGCGACCGCGTGGTGCTCGATCGGCTCCGGACGGTGGCGACGCTCACCGCAGGGCAAGTGCTCGTCGTTTCGACAACGCCCGATGTGAAGGGGCTCGGCGAGAACTTTTTCAGCGAAACGGCTGCGGGGCGTGTCGAGCGGACGCTGTTGCTCGTCCGTGTGGCTCAGACGCAGTGGGACGATCTCTTTGCACCGGGGCAAATCTCCGCCCCACTGGCCACGCCAACGGAATAGCGTCTTCCCTTGTGGAATTGACGCGGATTCGCTGTATCGCGTCGCCGTCCCGGCCATTGCGAGAAGTCGAAAGCCGCTCGATAATCGCAGGCGAAACTTACTACCGCCTATCGCCCGAGGCCCGCCATGCCGCTTGTTCCCCTTCGCAAAGTGCTCGATCACGCTGCCGCCAACGACTACGGCGTGGCCGCGTTCAACGTCAATAACATGGAGCAGATTCAGGCGATCATGGAGGCCGCCAAGGAGACCGATTCGCCGGTCATCATTCAGGCCTCGCGCGGGGCCCGGTCGTACTCGCAAGATGCTTACCTGCGGCACCTGATGCTCGCGGCCGCTGAGCTGTATCCGCAGATTCCAGTCGTCATGCACCAGGATCACGGCAATAGCCCGGCGACCTGCCAGTCGGCGATCGACAACGGCTTCACGAGCGTGATGATGGACGGCTCGCTGAAGGAAGACGGCAAGACGCCCGCCGACTACGACTACAACGTGAAGGTGACCGGCGACGTGGTAAAACTGGCCCACGCGAAAGGGGTCTCGGTTGAAGGAGAGCTCGGCTGCCTCGGTTCGCTCGAACATGGCGAAGGGGAACAGGAAGACGGCCACGGTGCAGTGGGCAAACTCTCTCGCGAGCAACTGCTGACCGATCCGGAGCAGGCGAAGGACTTCGTCGCGAAGACCGGCGTCGATGCTCTGGCCGTCGCCATCGGCACCAGCCACGGTGCGTATAAGTTCACGAAGCAGCCGACGGGCGAAGTGCTGGCGATGGATCGGATCGTCGAGATTCACAAGCAACTCCCCAACTGCCACCTCGTCATGCACGGCAGCTCGTCGGTCCCGCAGGATTTGCAGGACGAGCTGAACAAGTACGGCGGCAAGATGAAGCAGACCTGGGGCGTGCCGGTCGAGGAGATTCAGAAGGGGATCAAGCACGGCGTGCGGAAGATCAACGTCGATACCGACTGCCGCATCGCGATCACCGCCGCCATTCGCAAGGTCCTCTCCGAGACGCCGGAGAAGTTCGACCCGCGCGACTACCTGAAGCCGGCCCGCGACGCGATGAAGAAGGTGTGCGTCGCCCGCATGGTTTCGTTCGGCCAGGCCGGTAACGCGAGCAAAATGCGTGCGGCGGGATTGATCTAGGTTATGTCGGCTGCCGTGCATTTCGCTGATCGCCTGACCGCTGCCGTTCGCCGCGTGAAGAATCCCGTGCTCGTGGGCCTCGATCCGCGGGCCGAGAGTTTGCCGGCGGGACTGATCTCCGGCGAGGGATTAGAAGCGACAGCTCACGGCTATGTCGCCTTCTGCCGCGGCGTGATTGACGTGGTCGCGCCGCTGGTCGCCGCGGTCAAACCGCAGGCCGCATTCTTCGAACAGCTTGGTCCCGCTGGCTGTGTGGCTCTGGGCGAAGTGATCGCCTACGCAGCGTCGAAGGGTTTGCTCGTCATCCTCGATGGCAAGCGGAACGATATCGGCAGCACGGCGCAGGGCTATGCCGAGGCGTATCTTGGTCCCGGAAGTGCGAGCCCATGGGGGTGCGATGCGCTGACGGTTAGTCCCTATCTCGGCGACGACAGCCTCACGCCGTTTGTCGATGTGGCGAAAGCTCGCGGCGCGGGAAATTTCGTCCTCGTGAAGACGAGCAACCCAGGCGGCAAGCGTTTTCAGGACATCGTGGCCGATGGCCGGCCGCTCTATCGACACGTCGCGGAATACGTCGAGTCGCTCGCTATACAAACCCGAAGCATCAGCGAGGGAAACACTTCGCCCTACGGTCTCGTCGGCGCCGTTGTCGGCGCGACCTACCCGCACGAACTCGCCGAGCTTCGACAGGCAATGCCGCACACCTGGCTGCTGATTCCCGGTTTTGGAGCGCAGGGGGGCACGGCGAAGGACTGTGCTGCGGCCTTTGACGAACATGGCCTCGGCGCGATCATCAACAATTCGCGCGGCATCATCTTTGCGCATGCACGCAAGGATCTGGCGGGCAAGTTTGCTCCCGGCCGCTGGCAGGAGGCGGTTGAGTTTGCCACGCGCGAGATGATTGGCCAATTGCGGACCGAAACGCCGGCTGGGCGGCTGTAGGCACGTCATGCTGTCACGCCGTGTTTGCCCCACTTAACACGCGCTTCCGCTGGTTGGCGCTGCGACTCTGCCGGCTGCGAAGACTCTCGCGATCCTGCCGCTCGTAGCGTGGACGGCTCTAAAAATCTCGCGATCGGCCGCGGTTTTCGCCCAAGTTTTGCTTGCGGCGCTTGGCCGCCTTGGTAGAGTCGAGGCTGGATTTTGCACGCCGCGGTGCGGGCCACTTGGCCGGCCCGCCCCGGCTTTTTGCAGGTGGTGTTATGGTCCCCGGTCGCGGCGAAACCGACGAAGTCGATCAGCTTCTGCTCAATGCCCAATTGCGGGACGAGTTGGAGCCGTTTCTCGACGAGTCGGTTCACATTCTCGACTGCCGCCGCCTGCCGACGCAGGCCGAGAACGAGTTTCTCGCCCAGATGCTCGCCTGGGAACGGGCCCCGGTCCTGCCGATCGCCCGCTGGTTCGATCCGGAGCTGGTCCTCCCCGCGCCCGACAAGCTGAGTGACGACGAGTTGCGCGCCCTTTTGTGGGAAACGCTGGAGCGATTGTACGACCAGCGAATCGTGCTCGATTTCACGGACCATTTGACCGATCGGCAGCTCTACACGCTGATCATCCGCGACATTCTCCCATCGCACGAGAAGAAGATCGATCTGCCGCGGAACTTTCTGCATTGGCACTGCCTCGACATGGATGTGCAGCCGGAAATCTGGCTCGCCTACTACGCCAGCGACGAAGAGCGGGACCTCTGGGCCGAGGAGACGGGCCTGGAGCTGCCGCCGCAACAATCGCCGCCGCACCCGCGGAAGATGCCGCGGCGTCCGAAGGCGTAAGTAGTAGGCACGCTCCACGAGCCACTTCTCTCTCGTTCCCAAGCTCTGCTTGGGAATTCGCGCTCGGAACCTCTGCCTCCCGCGGCGGTTACCTTCAAGCGACGAAAGCCTATCGGATCGCATTCCGCGCCAGCCTCTTGACATTCGCTATGCTGGAGGATCAACTGCTGTCACAACTGAGACTCAGTATCAATTGAATCGCTGGGTCGCACTAACTCCCGCTGGAAACCGCCATGAAAGCTCGCCTCTTTCCGTTCGCCGCCTTGTTGGTGGCTCTCTCTGCCGTCCCCGCCTTCGCTCACTTCGTCTGGATCACCGTCGCGAAGGACAGCGCCGGCCAGGAGCAGGTGCAGGTCCATTTCAGCGAGCTGGCCGAGCCGGACGTGGCAACGCTTCTCGATCGCATCACGAACGTGAAGGTTTGGGGCCGCACGACCGACGGCAAGTCGCTGCCGGTCGAGAAGCTGACGAAGCAGCTCAACGATGAAATCGGCTCGCTGGTTGCTGCCCTGCCGGCCGACGCCAAGGCCCTTTCCGGCACGATCAAGTACGGTGTGCTCGAGCGCCGCGGTGAAGTGTTCCTCTTGCAGTATCACGCCAAGTTCCTCGACAGCACGGCTGACCTGAAGTCGCTCGGCCGCGACGAGAAACTGCCGCTGGATGTTGTGCCGCACGCCGCCGCCAGCGGACTCGATCTCGAAGTCCTCTTCGATGGCAAGCCGGTCGAAGGGAGCGAGGTCGTCGTCCTCGATCCCGACGGGAACGAATCGACCGCCAAGACGAACGCCGAAGGCCGCATCACGATCAAAGCGGACAAGCCGGGCGTGCATTCGATCCGGGCCAAGTGGGTCGTGAAGCAGGCTGGCAAGGAAGGGGACAAGGAGTATCCGCAGGTGAATCACTACTCGACGCTCGCTCTCCGCGTGCCGCAGCCGGTGAAGTAGCGACCAATGATTCCTCGTGCAGCCGCGGCCTCGCCTGGCCGGCCCATCTCCGCGGGCCGCCGGGCGAGGCGCGGTTTTTCGCCGGTTAAGGACATGATCGATCCCGAACCAATCCAGCCCACTGAGCAGCCTGATCCGGCTGATGCTTCAGCCATTTCTCCGCCGCGCGAGAAGTGGAACTCGGCTGAACTCCTCGGCGATCGGATCGAAATCCTGATCCAGCACGGGAGCGAAGTCTATCGCCTCCGCCGCACGCGCCAGGACAAGCTGATTCTCTATAAGTAGCTCGCTCCGAGCCGCCACAATCGGCATGAAGCGGACGCGTCAACCGCACATAATCCGCTTGACTTACGCCCCGCGAAGTGCACGATTCACGAGAGGCCGCTCTCTTTCACTGGCGGCTCGCTCCTCGAGTGCAACGCCCCGCGCGGCATGTCTCACGAAATCGCCAAGCTGTTGCTCGAGCATGCCGAGACCTTTCTGGAGCGGACGGAAGCGATCAAATCGGCCCTCTCGCTGGGGATGCCGCTGGCTGAAATCGAGGAATATCTCGACTGGCTCGATTCCATCCGCGGCACCAACAAGGGGGGCGACACGAGCCGTTCGACCAACAAGCCACGTCTGCCACGCAAGGACGAGTAATCGGCTATCGGCACCAATCTGCCCGGCTTGCCGTTCCCTTCACTCGCGTGTCTCCGCTCGAAAGCCATAAGCCCGCTCGACCCGCGCCACGCGCAGCTCATACTCCGCGTACCAGGTTTGCCGACCCGACTGCTGGGCAAGTCGATGCTCGGCTTGCTCCCGCCAGGAGCGAATTGCCTCTTCGTTTGTCCAGTACGACACGGTGATTCCTACGCCGTCTTCGCCGCGAGCCGATTCGATCCCCAAGAACCCCGGCTGATCCTTCGCCAGCTCGACCATCCGCTCCGCAGCGATGGCATAGCCAGCCGAATCGCTGGCCGTTCGTCGCGAAGTGAAGATCACGGCGTAGTACGGCGGGTCGGGAAGTCGGGCGAGCGTTGTCATGTTGGCCATTCTCGCGATCAATGTGCTGCTGTACCAGCGAAACCTGCCGCGACGCATCGGTCACGCTTGTTATGATTGAACGGTTCTTCCGCAACTTCCTCTCCGCTCCCGCTTCGCTTGCTCATCGCCGAAATCTATCCGTCGCTTCAAGGGGAAGGTTTGCTCACCGGCACGCCCAGCGTCTTCGTCCGCGCGAGCGGCTGCAACCTGCGGTGCTGGTTCTGCGATACGCCCTACACTTCCTGGTCGCCCGAGGGCGAGGACTGGTCGGTCGAAGAAATCCTGACCGAAACTCAGAAGCTGAAACACGGCCCGCTGCCAGAACGCATTGATGTCGGGATGCGTGACGATGATCGGGATGAAATCCGCCATGTCGTCATCACTGGCGGCGAGCCGATGCTCTTTGCCGAACTCATTCCCTTGTGCGAGCAACTCAAAACGGCCGGCTGGCACATCACGATCGAAACGGCCGGCACGCTGCACCTGCCGGTCCGGTGCGATCTGATGTCGATCAGTCCCAAGCTGGCCAGTTCCACGCCGCAGGTCGAGCGAGCCGGCAAATGGGCGACTCGCCACGAGCGGACGCGCCATCAGCCGGAGGTGATTCGCCGCCTCACCAACGACTACGACTATCAACTCAAGTTCGTCATCGACTCGCCGGCCGACACTGCTGACGTGCAAACGTGGCTCGCCCAGTTTCCCGCCGTCCGCCGCGACCGCGTTCTGCTCATGCCGCAAGGAACCGATTCCGCGGCCCTCACCCGCATTGCCGCGTGGCTACGGCCCTACTGCCGCGAGCAGAGCTTCATCTTCTGTCCCCGTCAGCACATCGAGTGGTACGGCGCGAAACGGGGAACGTGATGGCCACCAGTGCTGACCGTCGAGGCCAGCGTGTTGGCACGAATGGTCACGAAAACACGAAGCTAGTGAAGACACGAAACAGCAAACAACGTTTCCTCTCCTCCCCTTTCGTGCTTTCGTGATCGTCTGAGCCATCGACGTTCTACGGCTTTGGTCTACGGACTAAAAATCGGCAGGTAATTATTCGGCATCTGCAAAATGATGCACGCCATCGCCGTGCCGAACTCCGCACATACCTCCTGATCGGCGAACGAGCCGTCCGAGCTTTGCCGGGCCAGCAGGGTCTCGCGAATTGCCGGGTACCACTTCGTCCAGTAATCGCCGCCGGCATGCCACATCGCCTGCACCGCGTAATAGTGGCCGTAGTAGAAGTACCCCGTGTTGCTCGATCCCGTGCCGGGCAGGTACTTCATCAGCCACTTCAGGGCCTTATCGACCGGCTCGCCGTCATAGATGCCGGCGCTATACAGCGAGACGACACCCGCCGCCGTGAGCGGAAACGAGCTGTGCCCGCCTGAACTGATCTGATACCGAAAGCCGCCGTCGGCATTCTGACTTTTCTTCACGTAGTCGATGCACTTCTCACGGACCGGATCGGGGACATGAATCCCCGCGTCGCGCGCCGCTCGCAGCCCCATGATCTGGCAAATCGTGATCGACAGGTCTGCGTCCGTCGGTTGCGGCGAATAGCGCCAGCCGCCGGCCGGATTCTGGCACGTGCAGGTGAGCTTGACCGCCGAGCGGAGCTTGTCGCCGACGGTCGAGTCGATATCCGACCGGTCCGACATGCCGTACACTTCGCTGAGGAACAGCGTGGCAAAGCCGTGGCCGTACATGTTGTCCTGGCCAAAGTTCGGCACCGCGATGTAGCCGGTGTCCTGCACACAGCTTGTGACGAACTTCACCGCCCGGTCGATGCTCTTGCCAAACGGCCCTTGGCCTGGCGGGCTGCCGCTGCACATGAAGGCGAGACCCGCGAGGCTGCTCACCGCGACGCCGCCAGGATAACCGCCATGGCCGAACGCCCCTTCGTTCCGCCCCGACATCATCTGTCGCTTGCTGAGCCACACGAGCCCCCGGTCGATCGCCTCCTGCGTCTTGGGCGTGATCACCTCGGCCGACCGTGCCGCATCGAACTCCGCCCCCTGCCCACGAGCCAGCCGCGGCAAGGCGGCAGCACCGAGCCCAGCGGCACCCAGCACAGTGGCAGAACTGGCAAGCAATTGGCGGCGAGAAATCATGGCAGGACTATCCATCTGGGCTAGATTTACTGGCACATTGCCATTGTCGCGCACCTGCGTCCCGAATGCTACAGGGTTTTACAGATCGAAAGCGTGAGCTGTTGATGCGTACCTTGGAGTCGTAGAGCATGCCGTGTAACTCGCTCGTGATTCTTCATTGCATCAGCCCGCCTGCTCGGCAACAATTACAGTCGATCTGTCTGATCCGCCGGAAGTTGCGAGGTGATTCATGTTCCGTGCCAATCGTCGTCAGTGGCTGGCTGCTTCATCGCTAGGGCTCTTGGGGGCGAGTGCGAGCGGTTGGTTCCCGGCGCTGGCCGATCAGATTGCGACCGATCCCAATCGCCGCCGACACTGCATCCTGCTTTGGATGACTGGCGGGCCGACGCAGACCGATACCTTCGACATGAAGCCGGGACACGCCAACGGGGGCGAGTTCAAGGAAGTCGCCACGAAGGCGCCCGGTCTGCGGTTCAGCGAGCATCTGCCGAAGCTGGGTGAAATGGCCGATCGGCTGGCGGTCGTGCGGAGCCTGAGCACGAAAGAAGGGGACCACGGCCGCGGGACGTATGTCGTTCGCACCGGCCAAAAGCCGCAAGGACCGATTCAATATCCGTCGATCGGATCGTCGCTCGCGAAGGAACTGTCGCGCGAGGACGACGCAGTACCGCACTATGTGAGCATTTCGCCCTATCGGGCATTCAACCAGGCGGCGTTTGGGCCCGGATTTCTCGGCCCGAAGCACGCAGCACTGACGGTCGGCGCGACCGACGTCTTTCAAGCGGCGGCGCCGACGGCGGCAAGCACGTATGCGGAACTGAAGGTCGATGACCTTGCTCCGGCAGCGGGAGTCGATGCGGCGCAGTTCGCAACGCGGCTCGATTTGTGGCGGGCGCTACAGACAAAGTTCATGGCGACACATCGCGGCCCGTCGCCAATTGCCCATCAAACGGTCTATGACCGGGCGCTGCGGCTGATGAATTCGAGTGCGGCGAAGGCGTTCGATCTGAGCGAAGAGCCGGCAAGCGTGCGTGATACGTATGGACGTGGTCGTTTTGGTCAAGGCTGCCTGATGGCTCGACGGCTCATCGAGTCGGGTGTGTCGTTCGTCGAAGTGACGCTCGGCAGCGTGGGGAACGACATTTTCGGTTGGGACACGCACCAGAACAATTTCGCCCAGGTGAAGACGCTGTCGAGCGAACTCGATAACGGCTGGGGGACGCTGATGAAGGAACTGGCCGAGCGGAACCTGCTCGATTCGACGACGATCCTCTGGATTGGCGAGTTCGGCCGCACGCCCAAGATCAACCCGCAGGGGGGCCGCGATCATTTCCCTGCTGCGTGGACGTGCGTCTTCGGAGGCGGCGGCATCAAAGGTGGGCAAGCCTATGGCAAAACGAGCGACGACGGCGAGGAAGTGAAAGAAGGGAAAGTCGATGTGCCCGACATTCTGGCCACGCTCTGTGCCGCGGTCGGCGTCGATCCCGAGACGAAGAACATCTCGGAGCAAGGCCGGCCGATCAAGGTTGCCGACGGGAAGGCGATCAAGGAGATTGTGGCGTAGTTTGAACGCCAACGAAGTTGCCGCAAGTTGCTTCATGGAAATGGCTTGCGGCGATAATTGTGGCATCAATTGGTCGTGCTTTCATGGCCAACTAATCGCTACAAGCTGTAGAATTGGCCCGTCCGATGCCGATAAGAGCCGATGCTGCGCTCAATAGTTGACTTTGATTACCAACTTGGTAATATTTCGCAGTCGATCGGTCCTCGCCAACTAATCCATGTCCCTTGCAGCCGCCTACCCGAGCACGATGAACGCCAGCAGCGACTTGCCGACACTGCGAGTCGTCCTGCCTGACGCTCCAATTGCGCCGACGGCACAGCCGCCGCAGACTGCTGACGGCCGGTTGGTCCTCACGCCGGAGTTGCAAGACGAGATCGATCAAGCGAGTGCCCGTCTGGAACTCGCCGAGCCGCAAGACATCCTCCGCTGGGCCACCGAACGCTTCGCTCCGCGGTTCACGATGGCGACCGCCTTCGGTCCCGAAGGGATGGTTCTGATTCACATGCTGGCCGAGATCGCGCCGGCCACGCCGATCTTCAATCTCGACACGGGCTATCAATTCGCCGAAACGCTCGAGCTCCGCGAAGAGGTCAAGCGACGTTACGGCATTGCGGTTGAGATGAAGCAGCCGGAAACCACAGTTGCCCAGTACGAACAATTGCACGGCGGCCCGCTCTATCGCACGCAGCCCGATCAGTGCTGCTTCGACCGCAAGGTGAAGGTGCTGCAGCAGGCGGTCCTCGGCATGCACGCCTGGGCCAGCGCCATCCGCCGCGATCAAAGCCAGGATCGGGCCAAGGCGCCGATCGTCGGCTGGGACAAAAAGTTCAGCCTCGTGAAGGTCAGCCCGCTCGCCAACTGGACGAAGAAGGACGTGTGGGGCCTGATCACCAAGCACAACATTCCTTACAACCCGCTGCACGATCAGGGCTACACCAGCATCGGCTGCTGGCCTTGCACGCGGGCGGTCCTCATCGGCGAGGACGAGCGGGCCGGCCGCTGGAGCGGCTTCGCCAAGACCGAGTGCGGCTTGCATTCACAGTGAACATTTCCGCCAAGTGAACATCTCCGCCAAGACCGAGTATGCCTGCATCGCGGTCTTGGAACTGGCCGCCCAGCACGCCAGCGAAGAGCCGGTGCGGATTCGCGACATTGCCGACCGCCACGGTATCCCCTCGCGGTTCCTCGTGCAGATCCTGCTGCAACTCAAATCGGCCGGCCTCGTAGCGAGCCTCCGCGGCGCGACCGGCGGCTATCGACTGGCCAAGGAGCCGGAGGAGATCACGCTGCACGAAGTGATGAGCGTCGTCGATAACCAGTCCGGCGCGATCAAATCGAGTGCCGGCCGCAGCACGACCACGACCCGCGTGCTCACGCAGTGCTGGAAGCGCGTTGCCGCCAAGGAGCGCGAACTGCTGTCTGCCGTGACCTTTGCCGACCTCGCCGAACAACTCGCCCATCCGGCCGAGACGATGTATCACATCTAGTGCGGCTGCCAACCAGAGTTGAAGCCTGTGGCCGCATAGCTCATCTGAAGCTGTGTCGAACTATTCCAGACGGTCATGACGCCCAAGGTTGTGGCCTAGTGCTGGATGGTAGAATGCCCCGCAGGAATCTGTCGGGGCTTTTTAATGCGCGGTTAGAGTGCAAGATCGCCAAATCAATTTCAGAAGCTTGCTGCTGCTCGTAGCCTGGACGGCTGTCGGGTTGTCGATTGGGCGAGTGCTGTTTTCTGGAACTCATTCAAATTGGTCGGACTTGCTGCTTCCTTTGTTTGGGGCATGGCTAGGCGGTGGGATTGGTGGAGTTCGGCACGGTGTGCGTGGCGCATGCATTGGAGTAGGGATCGGGCTTTTTGTGTGCCTATTCATCTCGCCATCGTGGCTCGGAATTCCAAATTAGGACACCACGTTGCTCTCTGGCTCCTTGTCGCCCTGGCCACGGCGAACGTACCATAACGTGTTTGGCCGCAGCTCGTCCCAATCAAGCGTGGCCTCGCACAACTGCCGGAGAATTCGACCGTGCCCGGAACTTGCGTCATCGGCCTCCAATGGGGCGACGAAGCCAAAGGGAAGCTGGTGGACCTTTTGACCTCGCGCTACGAGATCGTCGTCCGCTATCAGGGGGGCGCGAACGCGGGGCACACTGTCGTCGTGGGCGACAAAACCTACAAGCTGCACCATGTTCCCAGCGGCATCCTGACGCCCAGCGTGATGAACGTCGTCACACCCGGCGTCGTCATCAACCCGCCGACGATCCTCAAAGAGATCGACTCGCTCGCCGCGCAGGGAATCAATGTCGGCCAGAACCTGATGCTCAGCGAGCGAGCCCACGTCGTCTTTCCCTGGCACATCGCCGAAGACAAGGTGATGGACCAGGCGACCGGAGGCGAAAGCATCGGCACCACGCTTCGCGGCATCGGACCGTGTTACCGCGACAAAGTCGGCCGCGCCCACGCGATTCGCCTTGGCGACATGTTCCGCCCCGACTTTCGTACGCGGGTCGAGCACATCGTTGCGGCCAAGAATCGCCTGCTCGTCGGCATGGGCAGCCAGGCCGAGGCGCTCGACGCTGCCGCCATCTACGACGAATACCAAACCTACGGCAAGCGATTGCAGCCGTTTGTCGCTGATACGACGAATTACCTGCTCGACGCGGCTGAAGCGGGCAAGCGGCTGCTCTTTGAGGGTGCGCAGGGCTCGCTCCTCGATATCGATCACGGCACGTTCCCTTACGTCACCAGCAGCAACGCCTCGGGCGTCGGCGTTTCGGGCGGATCGGGCGTCCCCGGCCGCTGGATCAACAAGGTGATTGGCGTCGCCAAGGCTTACAGCACGCGTGTCGGCGGCGGCCCGTTTCCGACCGAGCTTGATGACGCGGTCGGCCAGAGGATTCGCGACCTGGGCCGCGAGTACGGCACGACCACCGGCCGCCCGCGCCGCTGCGGCTGGTTCGACGCTGTGGCCGTTCGCTACACGGCTCGCCTTTCCGGTATCGACTGCATCTCGCTGATGATGATGGACGTGCTGAGCCAACTCGACGAGGTGAAAATCTGCGTCGCCTACGATTGCGAAGGGAAGCGAATCGACCGTTTCCCGTGCCACGTCGATGATCTCCGCCGCTGCCAGCCAATCTACGAGACGTTCCCCGGCTGGAAGACCGACGTGACCAAGGTCCGCCGCGTCGAGGATCTGCCGGCCGGCGCTCGGCAGTATCTGGCACGCGTCAGCGAGCTTGTCGGCAAGCCGGTCGAGGTCGTCTCCGTCGGCCCCGACCGGGCGCAGACCATGTTCGCCGGCTCGATGGCCTGACGCTCTCCCTTTGGGTGAGAGTTAGGGCCTACTGATACATTCCGCCATACCCGCCGAAGCGGCGGCCGACGCCGCCACTGAAGCCGTTGGTGAGAA
>CAYLLN010000030.1:0-73375 GCA_964384375.1 uncultured Pirellulaceae bacterium | reverse complement strand
CCACGACCTTTCGGCCACTAGAACCTGAATCTAGCGCGTCTGCCAATTCCGCCACATCCGCGAGTAGCTACTGGTGGTTATAGAATAGGACGCCCAAATGCGGCAAGGGGTTCGGGGCACCCGCTTCTATCCATATTTCGGCACGTTCCGATCCACGTACTCGCTCCAGGCGTCGATGCCCCCCGACATGTTCTGAGCGTGCGCAAAGCCTTGCTGGCGAAGATAGTTCGTTACTCGCAGGCTGCGGCCACCGTGATGGCAGTGAACGACGACCCGGCCCTCCTTGGCGGAATCCAGTTCGGCCAAGCGAGCAGGGATGTCCCGCATCGGGATGTGTATCGAGCCGGTAATGCTGGCCGTCGCCACTTCGCTCGGCTCGCGGCAGTCGAGGAGCACGAACTTCTCACCACGGTCGAGCATCTGCTTCACAGAGAGGACATCAATTTCGAGCGGAATCAGGTCGGACATGCGCGGGCTGGGGCTAGGGGACGCGAAACGAGATTTCTTTGCTTCGATTAGAGATTGACCTAGCTGTCTCCGCAACAGCTGCCCGGCGCTGGACCGGCATCGTTCCGCCACGTACCATCAGCGGTTGGAAAGTACTCTCCGCCACACGGGAATCGCCAACATGCTCCGGTCGCTCGTCTCGCTCGCTCTCCTTGTCGCCGCCACAACATTCGCTATTGCCGAGGAAAAACCCGACGGTGAGTGGATTCAACTCTTCAACGGCAAAGACCTTGACGGCTGGACGCCGAAAATTCGCTACTGCGAGCTGGGAGACAACTACGGCGACACGTTCCGCGTCGAGAACGGCGTCCTGAAGGTCGCTTACGACAAGTACGACAAGTTCGACGAGCGGTTCGGCCACCTCTTCTACAAAGAACCGTTCTCCAACTACATCCTGCGGGTCGAGTATCGCTTCGTCGGTGACCAGTGCCCCGGCGGGCCGGGCTGGGCTATTCGCAACAGCGGGGCCATGCTGCACGGCGAATCTCCGGCGACGATGAGCAAGGATCAGGACTTCCCCGCTTCGATCGAAGTGCAGTTTCTCGGCGGCTCCGGCAGCGGCACGCGCACGACTTCCAATCTGTGTACGCCCGGCACAAACGTCGTGATGAACGGCAAGCTGATCACGCAACACTGCACCAGCTCCACGTCGGAAACCTATCACGGCGACCAGTGGGTCACGGCCGAAATCGAAGTCCACGGCAACAAGGTGATGAAGCACATCATCGACGGCAAAACGGTGCTCGAATACAACGAGCCGCAACTCGACGAGCGCGACGCCCACGCGAAGGAGCTCGCCGCCAAAGCCGGCACGAAGCAGCTTTCTGGCGGCACGATCTCGCTCCAGTCGGAAAGCCATCCGATCGAGTTCCGCAAGGTGGAACTGAAGAAGCTGGCGGAGTAAAGTCTGGCGAGCGGGAGGCGTGAGCCTCCCGATGATGTGCCAACTCTCTCCGTCCCAAGCTCCGCTTGGGGCGAAATGGACGGAAGCTCTGCTTCCACGATTCAAGAAGCAGAGCTTCCATACTTGTGGTCCCAAGCAGAGCTTGGGACCAAGTTCATCGCCCCGACACGCTCAATGATTCAGCGCAAACTCCGCGCTGTTCAGAATCGCCCACAGCACGTCGCTCCATCCCTTCGCCTTGTCGCTTTCGGTGCGCAAGGCGAGCTGCTTGCGGACGAGCGAAAGCTCCTCTTCGGTTGCCGGACGCGAAAGGGTCGCCAGAAACAGAGCCTGGGCTCGCTCGTCGTCGCCGAGGAACGGCGCTTCGAGCGCGCCCAGAAGCGGGCTGCGAGCCGGATCGGTCGCTTCGGCCAGATCCATTCCATTGAGCAGCGTCAGCGCCTGGAGCACACCGGCTTGATAGTCGAGCGGCGAACGACCCGCTACGGCGAGCTTCGCAATGAACGCCTGCCGCTGCGGATCGACCAATGGACTCTGCACATTGAGTCCCGGCATCATTCCCTGACCGCGACGGTTGAGGACGCGGTTCACGCTGTCGTACAGCTGATCGGCGGTCAGTGTCTTTACCGGCATGTGGGCATAGAGCTCTGGCGGCGGCAGCTTCTCGTCTGGCGCGCCCGTCCCCGGCCACTCGCTCGTCCGCTGGTACGTTTCGCTGTTGCAGACTGTCCGCAGCAGTTCTTTCAGGTCGAAGCCGCTCTTCGTGAAGTACCGCGTCAGGTCGTCGAGCAATTCCGGGTGCGACGGCGGATTGAGCGGGCCCAGGTCATCGACCGGCTCGACGATGCCGCGGCCGAACAGAATCCACCATGCGCGATTCGCGGCCGCCCGCGGCAGATACGGATTGTCGCGCGACGCCATCCAGACGGCGAGCTTCTCGCGCCGCGTCCCCAGTTCATCCGCTGCCGGCGCTCCGCCCGATGGGTATCGCGGCGGCACGACCGTTCCCACCTCCGGCAGCTTCACATCTCCCTCGTTCTGATCGACCAGAGCGACTCGCATCCCCGGCATGTTCTCGTCCGGCCGACGAAGCTGCGCGAAAAATGCCGCATAGCCCCAGAAGTCGGTCTGCTTCCAATGGTCGTGCGGATGGTCGTGGCACTCGGCACATTCGATCTGCAAGCCGAGGAAGATGCGGGCTGTGCTGCCGGCCAGCTTCTCGGGGGCCAATTCGAGCGACGTGTAATAGAGGGCCGGCCCCGCGTCGCCCCCGCCGGTCGCCACCAGCAGATCGGCCACGAGATTGTCGTACCGCAGGTTCTCCACAAACTTTTGCCGCAGCCAATTCTGCACGCCGACGACGTTGTTGATATTCTCGGCATCCATCCCGCCCGGCAGCATGATGTGGCGAAACGTGTTGGCCAGATGCGTCGCGTGGGCCGGCGAGTCCAGCAGCCGGTCGATCATTTTCGCCCGCTTGTCCGGCGACTCGTCGGCCAGGAACATCCGCACGTCTGCTGCCCGCGGCACGACGCCGGTCAGGTCGAGGCTCGCCCGGCGGAAGAACTCTGCATCGCTCGACCGGGGCGCGGGCTCGATCCCCTCGGCCTTCAGCCGGGCGGCGACGATCTCGTCAATCCGCCGCACCATCGCCTGCCGGAGTTCGCCCCGCGACGGCTCGGTATCTTCCTGAGCCCGGCTAGTTCTCGTCAGGCCAGTGCTCGCCGCGGTCGCGAATGAAAGCAATGCCAGCACGAAATAGCGACGAAACATAGCCGTACTCCACGAATCAGACAAGTTGTCTGTGATTTTAGCGAAAGCCGGTGGGGGAGGCAAATGCTGCGAAGGGAAGACAGTCCGTCTAGAATTCTGCAAATTAGGCCGCCCGTGTGAAAGACCATGCCCGGAACGGTGTGTAACAAGGTGAGGAACCGATGAGCGCCCCGCCGACAACTCGCTACAGCCTGCTCCTGCGGATTGCCGATCCGCAGAATCACGCGGCGTGGCTTGAGTTTGTGGCGATTTACGAGCCGCTCGTTTATCGGGTGGCTCGGCGGCGGGGTTTGCAGGACGCGGATGCTCGCGATCTCTGTCAGGAGGTCTTTCGAACGGTGGCTGGAGTGGCACATCGGTGGGAGCCCGATCCGACTCGCGGGTCGTTTCGCGGCTGGTTGTCGCGGGTTGCCCGAAATCTAACGCTCAACGCCCTTCGCACGCAGCGCCGCCGCGGCCAGGCTTCTGGCGATAGCGACCTTGCCCGCCTCGTTGAAGTGCAACCGGCCGACGATGAGCGGAGTCGCGAGATCGACATCGAGTATCGCCGTCGCTTGTTTGAGCTAGCGGCGGAGGCGATTGAGCCGCAATTCACCCGCACCACGTGGCAGGCGTTCTGGCAAACGGCCGTGCTGTCGCGCGAGGTTTCTCGCGTCGCGGCAGAACTCGGCATCAGCCCCGGCGCCGTCTATATCGCCAAGAGCCGCGTGCTCGCCCGCCTGCGCGAGCGGGTCAGCCAACTGGCCGGAGAGGAGGAAACGTCATGGTAGCCCGCGTTCCGCTATGCGACCGCAAGCAGTTGCAGCTTGCCATCGCCGATCAGCTTTCAGGCACCGATTCGGAACGGCTGTCGGACCATCTGCAGGGGTGCGCGCATTGTCGCGAGGAACTGGAACTGTTGGCCGGCGGCGAGTCGTGGTGGTCGGAAGCGAAGACGTTTCTCAGTTCGTCGGAAGAGTTGGTGGCGGTGGAAGAAGTAGTAGGCACACTCCGTGTGCCGTCCGCTCACGGCACACGGAGTGTGCCTACTACAGAAGATGACGAGCCCCTCTCCCTCCATTTCCTCACTCCATCCGAACAGCCGAAGATGCTCGGCCGCCTCGGCAGTTACGAGATCGAATCGGTCATTGGCCGCGGGGGCATGGGTCTGGTGCTTAAGGCGCAGGATCCTGCGCTCGACCGCCGTGTCGCGATCAAGGTGCTTGCCGGTCATCTCGCGACAAGTGCAGCCGCTCGCCGGCGTTTCGCACAGGAGGCAAAGGCGGCCGCGGCGGTCGTTCACGATCACGTGATTCCGATTCACGCGGTTGATATCGCCGGTCAAACGCCGTATCTCGTGATGCCGCTGGTGGTGGGTAAGTCGCTGCAAGACCGGCTCGACGAGCAAGGTCCGCTGGAAACGCGCGAGGTGCTGCGAATTGCGATGCAAACGGCGGAGGGACTTGCTGCCGCTCACGCTCAGGGCCTCGTTCATCGCGACATCAAGCCGGCGAACATCCTGCTGGAAAATGGCTGCGAGCGGGTGCGGATCACTGACTTCGGCCTGGCCCGCGCGGTCGATGACGCGAGCATGACGCAAAGCGGCTACATCGCCGGCACGCCGCAGTACATGGCCCCCGAGCAAGCCCGTGGCGAACCGATCGACGCGCGGGCCGATCTGTTCAGCCTGGGGAGCGTGATGTATGCGATGTGTACCGGCCGGCCGCCGTTTCGAGCTGAAACGACGCTCGCCGTGCTGCGGCGCATCTGCGACGACCCGCCCCGCGACGTCCGCGAAGTAAATCCCGACGTGCCGCCGTGGCTGGCCGACATCATCACGCGACTCTTGGCGAAGTCGCCGGCCGAGCGGATTCAATCGGCGAGCGAAGTGGCCGACCTCCTCAAGCAATGGCTCGCTCACCTTGCACAACCGACGCTGATCCTGCCGCCGAAGTTTGTCGCCGCGCTCCCCGCGTCGCTGAAGCCGGCTAAAGAAGCGCGGCCCGCGTGGCTGGTGGCGCTGGGAATTGCCGGTGCGGTGCTGGCGGGCGGGCTGATCGGAGTTGCGTTAAGCGGGTACTTCAATTCTGGCCCTGGCATTTCCACACGCGGTGATGCGCCGTCGAATCAGCAATCGCCCTCGGTAGCCATGGTGGAACCACCATCACCATCCGTTGTTTCCCTGCCGTCGATCGACCTGCCGCGCGAGTCGGAATTTGCTGCTGAGTTGGCACAAGCTGCCGAAGCGACTTACGCACTTGAAGTCGAGTCAGGCAATGCAATCGTGCCGGCACTGTCGATCGCCGATGAACTGGCCGATCTGGAAAGCCGCACGACCTGGTTGGAGACCGAGCTTGTTCAAGTGACGAAGTTGCCAGCGCCTCAGCCGATTGTTCCAGAGCAGCCGATCCCGGATGCCGTCCCAAGATTGACCGAACCTTCCCGTTCCGAACGTTAATTCAACTTCTCGAAAGGATGAACCATGAACGTGCGTCGCTTTACTTTTTCCGCTCTGCTTGCACTGGCGGGCCTCGGCGGTCTCGTTGCCTTGCGGGCCGGCGGTCAGGACCCGAACAAAGTCGAAACGCGATACGAGTCGGAAGAGATTGTTCGGCAGCTCCCCGACGGGCGAGTCGAGCGCGTGACCGTGCAGGTTCCCGTCGCCGAGCCGCAGCCCAAGGCAGGGCGTTCGTCGACGATCGTCGAGCAGCGCGAGGACGGTGTCTTTGTCGAGCGGACCGTGGACGGCAAAGTCCTCCGGATGCAAAAGGGAGGGCCCGGGTTTCCCGGGGGAAGCCCATTTGCTTCGCTCAACAACTTCCAATTCAGTCCGCAGCCGGTCGATGCCGAGTCGCAGAAGCTGCTGGCCGACGAGCAGGCTCTCGCTCAGGAAGTGCGGAAGCTGTCGAACAATCTGATCTCGATTGAAATGCCGGAGGAGAAGCAGGCCGAGCAAAAGAAGGCCATCCGCGAGAAACTGGCGGCGATTTTCGACCTGCAGCAACAGCGCCGGACGCGCGAGATCGCCAAGATCGAAGAGCGGCTGGGGAAGCTGAAGGACGTGCTGAAGAAACGGGAAACGGCGAAGGACTCGATCGTCGATCGCCGGCTGGAGTCGATAACCGGCGGCGTGGATGAGCTGGGATGGGAAGAAAGCTTTGGTCCCGCCACTTCGCCCGTTGGGCCTCGATTCGCTCCTCCTGTGCAGCCGCGAGCGGCCAGTTCCGCGAGTGTGCCGCTGACGGTTCCTGGCCCAAATGCGGTGATTCCGCCCGCGGCTGGTCCGTCGTTGCCGCCGCCCACTGCACCAGTTGCGCCGACGGCACCAGTTCCGCCCGCTCCATCAGTGGACGAATCCGAACCGACGATCCGATCGCGGTATTAGCCCCAGTTGATGCGGGACAAACTGTGGTAGCCCGAAGCGTAAGCGAGGGGGCTCGGGAAAGACCCTCGCTGACGCTTCGGGCTAGGATTCATTGGCTTCCATTCAAGCCCACGACTCACCGATTGCCGCCCGAGATAAACAGCGTTTCGCCCGTGATCCACGAGGCATCGGACGAGGCAAGGAACACCACCGCAGGAGCAATGTCCTGCGGCTTGCCGATTCGACCCAGCGGAGTGGCGGCCTCGACGTTCTTCTGGAAGTCGCTGCCGATGATGCTCGCCGAATGCGCCCCCTCGGTTTCGACCATGCCGGGGTTGATCGAGTTGATGCGGATTTTCTTGGGTCCCAGTTCCTTCGCCAAAGTTCGCGTCGCCGCATCGACTGCCGCCTTGGTGCCGCTATAGACGGCAGTGGCGGCAGGGGTGAGTGTCGTGACGACCGAGCTGATGTTGATGATGCTCCCCCCTTCGCCCATGTGCTTGACCGCTTCCTGCGTCGCGAGCAAGAGGCCCAGCACGTTCAGGTCGAATTGCTTGTGAAAGTGTTCGGGCGTGATCGCTTCGAGCGGAGCAAACTCATACACGCCGGCGTTGTTGACCAGAATGTCCACCCGGCCAAACGCCTTTTTTGTTTCGGCAAAGAGCTTCTGGATGTCGGCGGGTTTGGCGACGTTGGCCTGCACGGCGAGGGCCTTGCCGTCGGCCTTGGCGATATCGGCGACGACGCGGTCCGCCCCTTCCTTGCTGGAGCTGTAGTTCACGACAACCACGGCCCCGGCAGCGGCCAGTTGGCGGGCGATTTCGGCTCCGATCCCCTTCGAGGCCCCGGTGACGACGGCGACTTTGCCTTTCAGAGTCTGCGACATGAACTGGTTCTCCTGAGATTGCGAATGAGGGTTGTGTTTTGTACTGAACGGTAAAATTTAGATACTGCGACTGGTTGGGTCAAGGGGTGTAATGTACCATTTGGTAAAGAATCTCGGCTTGAGATCCATTTTCTCGTTTTGAGCCGACTCGATTTCCTCTCCCACCGAAAAACTCTGGTGTTCGCTATGCCTGTCGGAAGACCACGCGAATTCGATGCCGAAGAAGCCCTGGACCGGGCCCTGGCGGTTTTCTGGAGCAAAGGTTACGAGGGAGCCAACTTGCCCGACCTAACCGCGGCGATGGGGATCAACCGCCCCAGCCTCTATGCCGCCTTCGGCAACAAAGAGGAACTGTTCCGCCGGGCGATCGACCGCTACGTTGCCGGCCCGGCATCGCACTTGAAGCAGGCCCTAGCTCTGCCGAGGGCCAAGGAGGCCGTGCGAGCACTCTGGCTAGCGACGATACGCCTCATCACCAGCCCCGACAATCCGCGTGGGTGCTTCCTGGTGCAAGGAGCGCTCGTCTGCGGCGACGAGGCACAACCCGTGCGCGAGGCCATTACCCGCATGCGGAAAGCGAGCGAGACCATGATCTGTAAGCGGCTGGAACAGGCGATTCGCGAAGGAGACTTGCCCAAAGATGTCGATGCGGAAGATTTGGCACGCTATGTGGCAACCATCTCGCAAGGTCTTTCCGTGCAAGCGGCAGGCGGAGCAACGCGAAAGCAACTCCAGCAGGTAGCGGAGTTAGCGCTAGCTGCCTGGCCGGGGTGAATGGTAGCCCGACGCGTCAGCGAGGGTGGGCAGCAACAATCCCTCGCTGACGCGTCGGGCTTCCACGACTACAAACTCTCCAAAAACGCCTTCAAATCCCGCACTTCTTCCGCCTCATACGCCGATCCGTTCGGATGCCCCTGCTTCGTGAAGACCTCGTCGAGCGTCGTCGCGCTGTTGTCGTGAAAGTATGGGCCGCGATGCGAGAGGCCCCGCAGCGACGGTGGGTTGAATTCGCGGTTCCCTTGCGCGTCGGGCAGACCGACGTCGTAAGCGGCGGGTGAAGTGTATGTCGGCGGCGCATGGCAACTCACACAATCGCGCTTGGCGAACACCTGCTTACCGCGATCCACGGCCGCGGCATCGAGCGTGCCTCGCAGCACCGGTAGCGGCGGCGGATTTTCGAGCGACTGCACGTAAGCGACGATTTTCTTTACCTCGGCCTTCGGCAAAGGATCTTCGCGTTGCATCGTCGCATCGAGCGAGTTCTCGATCTGGCGCTGCAGTGTCTGGACGCCGCCGTTCCACGCCAGCGGCAGCGTATCTTTCACGCCCAGGAGCGAAAGCACACGCTTGGGCGCGCCGAACGAGCGGTCGCTGAAATTGTCGTTCTTCTCACCGTTGGCGTGCCCGTCGGTGTGGCAACTGTGGCAACTCATCCACCCGTCATGCGAAAGGCGAGCGTCGTAGAACAAGAGTTCGCCTTGCTGTACGACGCTCAAGTCCGGCTGCGGACCGAGTGGGATCGTCACAGTCACTTCGCGCTCGGCCAGATTGACGATCGAGATCGAATCGTCGTGGGTATTGCAGACATACGCCGTGCTACTGTCGGGGCTGAGCTTGACGGCCGTGGGACGCTGGCCGACGCCAACCCGCTGCATGCTGAAATCCCCTTCTTTCCCGAACGCGATCTGATTCACGCCGGAGAGCGACACGCAGACGAGCCCCTCCGGCGAAACATCGAGCCCGCCCGGATCGCCACCCCCTTTGCCGGGATCGCCGAGCGGGTGCATGTGAGCACCGAAATACAGCTTATCACCGCCGGCAAGGACCGAATTCACCTCCAGCCAACGGAGGTCGTTCGACATGAGGAGGCCCCAGTGGATGTCGTTCCTGATCGAGTGGGCCAGATCGTTGAGCATCTGGTGAGCGACGACAAGCATCTTGCCGTCGGGGCTCGTCCCCACGCCGCGGACGTTGTGGCCGGGGAACTGTCGCGTTTCAGCCAACTTACGAGTGGAAAGCTCGACGAGCGCCAGCTTGCCGCCGAAGGAATCCGCTACCAGCAGCCGATCGCGGCCGGGGAGCCGATGCTGACAGCGCGGAGCGAAGGGGAGGTCGATCACCGCTGCGACTTTGGGCGACTCGCCTAGATCGACAAACGTCAGTCGCCGCGACCAAAGCGAGGCGATACTGGCTGACTTGCCGTCGGATGCCACGCAGATCGAAACGGGATAGGGACTGACCGGCAGGCGGCTCTTCACGGTCACTGCGTCGCCGGCGGCATCCAAGAGCAATAGCTCGTGAGCCGCTTCGTCGGTCCCAAGCAGTTGGTTTGTCCCCGGAAGGGCCGCAATTGCCGACAGCCGCTTCCCCACCGCATGTTCCCCGGCGACCTTGTGTCCCATTAAATCGACGACCGAGACCGTGCCGCTGTCCCGATTGGCGACGTAGAGCCGTGAGCCGTCGGCAGACAACGCGACTCCCACTGGGCGGCGGACTGCTGCAGCCAGTTCAACGGCCTGGGCCGGTACACTGACAGCGAAGATCGCGAATCCAAGGCACGTCGCAAGGGAGGATCGACTCATGGCGAACCAGGGCGGGATGGCAAGGTGGGAAGGCCCCTTCAGTCTGCCAGATCGGTCTCTCGGTCACAAGCGCGAATCAAAATGCTCGCGATACTGCTGGTCGCAATACCGATCGGTCATGCCGGCCAGATATTCGCCGACGGCTCGCGGCAGGCCGACCTCGGTAGCGCGTGTTTGGTACCGCGGCGGCAGTAAGTCTGGCTGGGCCACATAGCCGGCAAACATGGCTCGCAGCCGCGTTTGTGCTTGCGTTCGCACTGCGACCAGATGTTCGTGGCGATAGACCCGATTGTACAGAAACCGTTCCAGTTCCCGCTTGTGCTCGGCCATTTCGCTGCCGGGACCAATTATCTGGCCCAGTCGTCGCGCGGACACAGCCGATGCCGGCAGCTCGCTTGCCAGCTTGCGGCCCGCAGTTGCTAAAACGTCGGTTACCTGCCGGTCGATGAGCTGATGCACGACGGCTTTGCGGAGTTGGTCGTCGCGAAGATCGGTGTAGCTTGCTTTCACTTGGGAGATCGCGTCGCGGATCAGGAAGTTCTGAGCCAACTCGTCCAACGTTACCAGACCCAGCTTCACCGCGTCGTCGGCATCGTGAGCGTCGTAGGTCATGCTGTCGGCCGCTTCGACGACCTGCACTTCGAGCAGCGGCCCCTCCTCCGCGCGAGCCGCAGCCGCCTTGGCCAAGCGAGTCGTTTGCCCGTCGAGCACTTCCCGCGTGAGATTCAGCCCCGGAAACGCCGGATAGCGGGACTCAAGCTCCTCGACGATCGTCAGCGCATGCCGATTGTGTGAGAAACCGCCGTATTCGCGCAGGCATTCGTCGAGCGCGTCCTCGCCGGCATGGCCAAACGGCGGATGGCCGATGTCGTGCAAGAGAGCGAGCGCTTCGATCAAGTCCTCATGCAGCCGCAGGGCCCGGCCGATCGTCCGGGCAATCGATGCCACTTCGTGCGTGTGCGTGAGCCGCGTCCGGTGATAGTCCCCCATGTCGCCGGTGAAGACCTGCATCTTGCCTGAGAGGCGGCGAAACGCCCCGGAATGCACAATCCGGTCTCGGTCTCGTTGAAATGGCCCCCGATACGCGTGTTCCGGCTCCGCATGCTTCCGGCCGCGCGAGTCGGCGCTGTGCATGGCAAACGGAGCGAGCAGCGCAGCCTCGCGATCGGCAGTACTTAGCAGTTGAAAAGCTGGGATGGGTGGGGACGACATGGAATTGCCAGTATAGGCATCGGCGGCATTCGTTGGCACACCGTCGAGTCGGCACACTTGCGGCGTCGCGATGCTAGCGGCAAGTGGAATGGAGCAAATACCGTGCGGCGATTGCCGTTGTCCCCCCTTTGGCAGCTTGCTACCATCCGCGCGCATGTCGGCCCGTCGCCGACACAAACTTGCCGCGAGGACTGCCATGTTTTCCCACGACTTGCCTTGCGCCCGATTGGCCGCACTGGTGGCGTGGTGCGCGCTGGCGGTCGTGGCGACGAGCGGCTGCAAAAACGGTGCGTTCGCTCCACCGGCGACAGCTGCAGGGGCGACGAGCGCGGCGCCGACCGGCGCAATGCAGCAGCAAGCGCAGTCGCTCGCCACGCAAGTGCAGGATCTGAACCGCCGTGTTGCGCAGCTCGATCTGAACAACGCGGACCTGCATCGGCAGCTCGCGCAGGCCGAGCAGCTCCGCACGACTTCGCAGGAGCAAATGACGCTCTTGCAGAAGCAATTGGGCGAGGTGGCCCAGAAATATCGCGATTCGCAGGTCGCCCAGCAGGAAGCTCAAAAGCAAGTCTCCGCCATGCAGGCTTCGACGAAGTTCCGCGGCGGTGCGGCGATCACGGCCAATAACAGCGTCAAGCAATCGCTGGCGGCGATCAGCATTCCGGGCCTCGAAATCCGCCAGGACGGCGACGTGATCCGGATCGAAGTTCCGGCCGACAAGCTCTTCGTCCCTGGCTCGGCCCAGCTTCAAACCGACGGAATGCGGGTGCTCGACGAAGTCGGCGCGGCGATCACCCGGAGCTATCCGCGACAACGGATCGTCATCGAGGCACATACCGACGACGCGAATGCAGCCAATCCGACCGCGGCTCACTCGCTGACCGCGACGCAGGCTCAGACGGTGTTCAACCAACTCGTGCAGCGTGGCCGGCTTCCGGCGAAGCAGCTCTCGGTTCTCGCCATGGGGGACAACCATCCGCTCGCCAGCAATGGCACACCTGCCGGCAAAGCGAAGAATCGCCGGGTCGAGATCGTCGTCTATCCCGACTCGCTCTGACGCGACGCTAAGGGAACGCGGAAGGATCGTCGTCGGCCTGATCTTGCTCTTGCCTCGCTCTGGCGATCTTTTCCGGCAGAAACTCCCAAGCACAATGCGGGCAGAACCATTGCCCAGCCGCTTCGATCGGCTGCACTTCGATCCGGCAGCGAGAGCAGACGATTTCGAGCGGGGTGGGCGAGTTCATCGAGGCCCTGGCGACGGTCCGGCCCTGCGGAACCCCGCAGCGGCCATGACAAGATTCGTCACTCGCCCTGTACAGTCTCTAGCGGTTGCCCTGCTTGCCGATACACTCAGCCACTACACTCTGCCGCGCACTGGCGAACTTTGTCGTTTAGGCAAAAGCTACCGCTTCGACATGGTTGAGTTGGGGAATAACTCGGCACGCCCACGCAAGCGTGGGACGTGGCACCCGGCACTTAAATCCAAAGCTGACAAAGTGCTCCGGTCACTTCACCTGTCGGGCGCCGACACGGAGCGACGCAACCTCGTCGCCGAACGACCACTGGATGCGGTAGTCCACCACCGTTCCTTGCACGCTCGTCCCCGGCAGGCGCAGTTCCCAGCTGCCGCCGTTGCCGCTGCTGGTGATGTGCCGCCACTCACCCTCGTCGATCCGGTAACGACACTCCATCGACCAGGCTTCGCCGCCCAGGACGTAGGTGTATTGGCAATCGGCGATATCAATCCGCGTGCCGTTGGTGGGAGTGGTTGCCAATGCGGGGGACGACCACAGACAGACGGCTAGCGCAGCCGCGATCAGAAGCGGGCGATTCATGCGATGGTCTCAGCATCTTGCTGAAGGGTGGGAGCAACCGGCAAGTGCCAGCCGCTGGGTGACAGGAACACTGCGTGGCAGGAACACTGGCCCGTGCGGCTTGGTCGTCAAGCCCGCAGAACCAAGTCGAGAGGTTGGTCGTGATGCTAGCGTCGCCCGCTATGCTGGAACCGCCTGTGCAGCAACTCCAACAGGCCACAACCTAAGTAAAGCCTTCGTTCAAGGCAAGCGAAATGTTCACGAAATTGGGCTCGAAACGAGTCCGCGAATTTCTTTTCACCCGCTGTCGATTGGGCCGGCCGCCAATCGACCACTGAGTGACGTTCCACTTCGGACGCTCGTTTTCTCGTGAGGAGGATTGCAGATGAATCGAAAGATCGCAGCATGTGGGTTCGTGGCTTTGGCCCTCTCGGTGGCGGCACTGGGTTCGCTGAAAGCACTGGCCGACGAAAAACACAATCACACGTCAGCCGCCCCTACCAATGCGGGTATGGAAAAGCTGAAAACCCTGGTGGGAACCTGGGTGACAGCCGACAAGGACGGCAAGCCTACCGAGGAAGTGGCATCCGTGATCAAGCTGACCGCGGGCGGGTCGGCACTTCACGAAACGCTCTTCCCCGGCCAGCCGCACGAGATGGTTTCCATCTACACGGTCGATGGCGACGACCTCGTCATGACGCACTACTGCATGCTCGGCAACCAGCCACGAATGAAAGCCGACCCGAAGTCGGCGGCCAATCAAATCGTCTTTCAATTCGCCGGCGGCTCGAACCTGGACCCCAAGAAGGACAAGCACATGCATGCCGCGACGCTGACGATTGTCGATGCCGACCATCTCGAGATCGAAGGGATCGGCTGGGAAAACGGCGTTCCCGCGAAGGAGATGTGCGGTGGGATGAAGTTGGTTCGCAAGAAGTAGGCGGATCTGCCTCGCTCGCGTTCGATGCACTTCTCGTGCGGCGACGAAAATCATCGTCGCCGTGGCGAGAACCGGGCGACGGGCAAGGTGAAGTTCGCCACTTTCCATGATCTACGGCGGTCGTGTGCCCTTCGGCTGGCTCAAGACATGCTGCCCCAGGACCTGCAGGAGTTCATGCGGCACTCGTCCCTACAGGTGACAATGGAATACTACGTTGGTCATCGTCCAGCCGAAGTAGCGGCTCGCATGTGGAGCATGCACACGAACAAAAAGCGGGCGGCGGAGTAGCACGTGCCGCGAGGGTGTAAATGGCCCGATTCTTGCTGTGGACCAGGACGGGTAAGCGACGCGCAGCCCTAGTCCAAGGCCGATTTGGCATTTGGCCGGCTGGCGGGTTGCCGGTTAGAATCGGGGATTATGGAGTTGCAGCGACGAGGATCATGGCAACGGTTCACGATTGCTGACCTGATGCTGGCGACGTTTTGGGCAAGCATCATCATCGGTCTTACCGTTGCTGGTTGGAAAACGCTCACGAATGCGCAATTGCATTCCGAGGAGCGATTCGGAACACTGTCTTTTTTAATCATCGGTGCCGGCATTGCTCTAGGAGGTTTTTTGGGCGGCTTTCGCTGGCCGGGTATGGGAATGCTCATTGGTGGCGTAGTGACCTCCGCCACCATTCTCATTTTGCTGGCCTGCAGAGTGATGCTCGGGATCTTGACCGTACCAATTGGCCCCTAGTCTCCCCATGCGATACCGCCTCCGCACGCTGTTGATTCTGCTGGCTGTGGGGCCGATGGTGTTGGCGGGTGCGTGGTGGGGCTGGCAAATATCACTGCGCGAGAGTGAACCACAAATAAAGCTAGGCGGTGTAACGCCGCGAATTATCGTCCAGCCGGAAGAGGAAAGCACGCTCGGCATTCCGTACACGGCCAATCCCTAGCGAGCCGCCCCATGTTCCGATTCACGATCCGCGACGTGCTCTGGCTGACCGTGGTTGTGGCGCTGGGGGCGGGATGGTGGACGGACCATTCATCCTTGGCAGAGCCGGCAGCCAAGTACCGCAGCCTCACGCCTGCGCAAATCGAAGCGATCAAGTCGGAGAAAGCGAAAGAGTTTTTTGACATGTTCAACGATGTCAACGTTGTCAGGTAGAAACGTCATCATGCAATTTCACCTCCGCACGCTGTTGATCCTGCTGGCCGTCGGGCCGATGGAGTTGGCGGGCAGCTATTTCGCCCTGCAAGCGATGTCGGCACCCGCCTGGGCAGTCGTGCTCGGGGCAGCGCAATTTGTGTTCTGGGTCGTCGCCCTGTTCTTCGTTGTCCGCCGTGCGATGTCGCGCCGGTCGTCATCACCCCTGTCATAAATCGGAGCAATCATGTTCCGCTTCACGATTCGCGATGTGCTCTGGCTGACGGTGGCCGTCGTGGCATTGGCCATTTCGTGGCTAAGAACTACGTTACCATCGCGTGCTTGACGAACACGAAATACGTCCAGGCGATTGCTGCGGGAAGCGAAAGCCCTAATCCAATCAAGCTTCCCTTAGTCATCTTGTCATTGAGTCTGCCGACGGCCGCCCCCGCCGCTACTCCCATGCAAGTCAGTAGAAATATCTGCCTCCAGTAAGCGCTAAAGTTAAGGCTGTGCCTTAGCTGTTCGTCGCTAGGCAACAATCGAAAGCAGGCGAGCACGACGGCGACAAGCAACATCTCTTGAAAGAGCATTGCCAGCGAAAATGTCCACCGTCGTTTACTCTCGCCGAACATAAGCACCCCGCCTGTTTTTCAGCCGAGAATAATACCACCAGCCAATCGCGTTTGGCCGGCTTGCTCAGAGTCCCCTAATCCCGCCAGAGACCCACTACAGTTCACCGAGCGGGATTATGCAAATCCGCCTCCGCACACTGGTGATCATCATGACTCTCGCCCCGCCGGTATTGGCAGGGGCGTGGTTGGTGATTGCCCCAAAGCTTGGCTATCCGTTCCTGGTTTGTGCCTTGGTCGCTTCATGGTTTTTATTGGTCCTCGGCCTGGGATTCGCTACTTGGATCATGGTCAGATCGTCGTAAAGACAGCATTCGCGACTATGTCGCGAGAAGCAAATCAACTGGTCACCCGCTCCGCTTGATCGGCAACAACACCGGACGAGGAGCGGGGGACAATTCCACGTTGAAGTGACCATCGGCGTAGGCGATGCAAAGCGCTTCCAGCACCAGGTACGCGACAGAGGTTCGCAATCGTTGACGCCGTTTAAACCCGATCGTCCCTTGACCTCCGGTGTCTTGCCGGCAAGCGTACTACTACCGAAAATGGTGTTGTGTCAGTTGACGAAACCGGCCAAAATGCCCTCGCAACTGCCGCGGAGCGAATCGCGTGAACGTCGCAACTTCTTATCTACCAAGTAGCCGGAGCGGGGCTCGAACCCGCACGTCCCTTAACGGGACACAGGATTTTAAGTCCTGTGCGTCTGCCAATTTCGCCATCCGGCCATCGCTGGTTGCTCCAAAGTACGGCAAAGTTACTGCGGCTGTAAGACGCCTGACAGGTTTGCGGCGTCGCTGGTTCAGTGGGCAAGGATTTGCTGGCCAGCGTTGCTTGCGTCGCGCTCGGCCGGGTACGATTCGCCTACCAAGGAGCCGACATGAGCCAATTCCAGATTACCGTCCGGCGCAGCAAGTCGAGCGGCATGCTCACATACTCCGGCAAGATCCACCTCAGCACTAACTGCTGGTGGGATCCCGCCAAAAAGATCCCTGCCGGAACCTATGCCGGCTGCTCGGCCACGACGATGGCCACCAAGCGGCTGAACGCCGTGTTTTTGCCCAATGTGCCCGGGTTTACCGGCATCTTCATTCACCAGGGGACTGGTCCGCAGCACTCCGATGGCTGCATCGTCATTCAGCCGGCGGAGATGCAGCGAGTCTATGCTGACATTGATCCCAAGGACGGCAGAAACGTGACGGTGATTGTGAGCGATGAGTGACGCTCGCGGTCTGCTCCACCGACGGTTTCTTTGATCAGGATTGCAGCAGTCTGCAGCTACCGACTCATTTGAGTTCGTGGTCTGCCGGTTTGACGCCCCGCTTGAAGCCGTCGAACTTGAAGTTGGAGGGCTCATAGTCGCCGACAAGCTCGACGTTCGATCGCTCGGGAATCTTGTCCTCCAGACCCGCTGCCCAGAAGCACGCGTTGACGAGTAGCCGGCGGGTTCCTTCCGCGGTCAGGTCATTGGCCGCGCCAATCGTACTGGTAAAGACGCGGGCCGGCTTGCCCGCTTTGCCCGTGTACGTCTTGGTCCAGGCGATCGGCATCATCGGATCGTTCACCTGCCCCTCCGCGGGCGGATCATCGAACTTCATGCCGGTCAGCACCTGTCCGAGCACGAGCGGTTGGCTGTCGCCCGGCAGCGGCAGGCGAACGCCGTACACATCGGTCGGCCCCCAAATGTCGCCGTCCTTGATGCCGCGAAGGATCGGATGGTCGGCCTGGCCGGGGGCGATGATGCCGCGAGTGCTTTGCGAGCCGTGCTTGCCGTGATGGCTGATCCAGGTCTCGCCGAGCACCTTGCGGCCGAACCCCTGCTCGTAGCCCGGCTCCTTACTGGTCCAGGTGTATTTGCCGAACTTCTGGCTTTTCGTGTTGAAGGCGTGCGTGGCGGTGCGAATGCCGACGATCGGCCGGCCCGATTCGATGTAATCGACCAGGTGCTGCATCTGTTCGTCGGGCAAGTCGCGGAACCGCGTGAAGATCACGAGCAGATCGGCGGAGTCGAGAGCTTCCAGGCCGGGGATGTTGCTCGCGTTCGGATTGATCGTGCCATCGTCGCCAATCGGCAACAGCACCGTGCATTTGAATCCGTGTCGCTGGGCGAGGATCTTACCCAACTGGGGCAACGCTTCTTCGCTGCGATACTCCTCGTCGCCGGCCACCAGGACAATGTGCTTTCCCTTTCCTGGACCATCGCCGCCGGCATAGACGACGCCAGCAGCTTGGGCGGAATTGGCATGCGCCGCGAGGGTGAGCAACGCAAAGAAAAGACACAGCTGAGCGGAGAGGAAACGCAGCACTGGCAAGCTCCAAGGGGTCGCGGACAGGCGTCGAAGTGACCATGGCGGCAAAGCTGCAACCATTGTGAGCCGCTCTTTGCGGATGTCAATTCGGCGGCTGGATCCGCCAGGTGGGTCAGTTTGCGAGTGTGTCGTCGTTCGCTCCGCGAACGAACGTCCTTTCGCGGAGCGAAAGGCGACAATGACGAGGTTGCAATTCTAAAACGGATTCAGTACCTAGGATCGCCTCGACCGGCAGGCTACTGGCACCGGCGTGCGCGGCCTACAATGCACGTTCATCAGGAGGCGACAATGTCCGAAAAAACGATCTTCCAGCGGATCATCGACAAAGAGATTCCCGCCAAGCTCGTGCATGAGGACGACCTCTGCCTCGCGTTCCACGACGTGAAGCCACAGGCCCCCGTGCATGTGCTGGTGATCCCGAAGAAGCCGGTGGTTTCGGTCGGTCACTTGTCCGCTGAAGATCAGGCGCTCGCCGGCCACTTGCTGCTGGTGGTCAGGAAGGTGGCCGAGCAGTTGGGCCTATCCGGCGGCTACCGCGTCGTTGCGAACTGCGGCCCGGACGGCGGGCAAAGCGTCGATCACCTGCACTTCCACATCCTCGGCGGACGGCAAATGGGATGGCCGCCGGGATGAAGTCGGGGTCGGATGTCGGATGTCGGAAGTCGGAAGTCAGAACGGAGCCGATTCCGACGACGGCGCTGTGACGAGGGCCTTCAGCGCGTCGAGTGAGCGGAGCACATCGGCCGCTGCGATTCCTTCCCAGCCGCTCGTCTTGTGACGCAGGATCGCCAGCTTCATCGCGTCGAACGCTTCGGCCAAGTCGTCGGGCAACTCCGGCAGATCCTCGAACGGACGGACGAGTTCGGCGGTCGGCCGTGACTCCCCTGCGTAGTCGTCATTGAATTCGCGGGAGGATGCTCCTCGCGACTCATCATCGCCAAAGTCCGGCCCGTCGAGTCGCGGCCCGGCCTGCACGTCGCTGTATTCACCCGTGATCGTGTGCGGCACCGGTTCCGCAGTGCGACCAGGCTCGAAGTCCTCGTCGGTTTCGTTCGCAACGACATCCGCCGCTTGCGGACGATCGGCATCAACCTGGCCAAGCGTCTCCCATCGCTGATTCCGCATCTGGGCGACCGACCAGCCGTTTTGCACCGCCCCTTCCAGCCACATCTCGGCATCGGTCCAGTCGAGAGCGGCCTGGAAATGGCTCCAGTACAAGCCGGCGTATTGCTCGAACACTTCGCCAAACCGCTGACTCACTCGCCGCAGCCGGCCGACGTGCTGCCCCGTGACGCCGCCGACGAGCCGGCTCCAGGCCTCGTCGGAGTATTCCGTGACGGCCACGCCCTGGCCGACGAGCGCCTCGCGCCAGGCAATGATGATCCGCCCCTTCTGCCAGTTCGTCGTGCTGACCAGGCGATTCCACTGACCGACGAACGGCTGCGACGCGGTCACCAACGAAGGTTCGAGCGGAGCAAGCGGTTCGGAGGAATGCGACTCTGACGACTCGGTAGCGAGTGCGGACGACATAAGTTCCACGGATTCTTCCTGCGGTGACGGACACCTGGGCCGAGCATCCAGTTGCCGGCCGGGGAAGAAACCTTAACACGTCACCGGCAAAGAAAAAGGGTTGTCCGCGTCGCGGTCAAGAAACGCCATACCGCATGCGATTTGTGCGACGAAACGGACGCGAGACAGGCGTGGAAAACGTGTCGATAGTAGATCCCGCTTGCCGAGCGGGATCTCCTTGGGGGGCAAGTCGTTGAACCATGCAGGTCCGGCCCGGCAGGCCGGACCTACCGCAGAACCGTCGGTGTCCGCGCGGAGCGGCGATCCTTGACGTGGCTAATTGGAGGACCGCTGGCCCGAACGATCACGAAAACGCGAAATGGGGAGAACACGAAATGAGGAGAGAGAAGGTTGGCGACGCGCTTGGCCCCCCAAATGTTCCCTTTCGTGTCTTCTGCCTCCTTCGTGTTTTCGTGATCCGCCTTTCGCCAACCGCTCTCCATTCCAAACGTTACCGCGGCACGGTCGGCGTCCGCGGCGGCTGCGGCTTCTTCGTTGCCTCGAGCGCTCCTGGCACTCCCGGCGCAAGTGCCGTCGGCGCTCGCGTCGTGCCGTCGGCCTTTTCCACAATCCGCGTCCAGCCGCTCGGCAACTTGGGATTGTCGAATTTGCCGGCAAAGAGCGATTTGATTCTATTGATGTCGAGCGGATTCGCACTCGCCTCCGTCGCTTCCTGCTTACTGAATTGATACGTCGAGCGCGCCGGGTTTGTCTTCGCGTCGAAATTCGGCGCGAGCACTTCGAGCAGTTCCGGCAGATACGTCTTCTCGTCGAGGACGATCGTCACTGCCTTGAAGTTCTGCGCATCCTGGCGCGACTTCGGCACCGCTTCCAGCCAGTACTTCCCGTTACCACTCTGCGGCAGGCCCCGAATCCAGTAGCGAGCTTTGATCGTTTGGGCTCGCGCACCAAACATAAACGGCAACGGCCCATCGGCAATCGCCTTGTTCTTCATGTCGGGAGGCAGCTCGCGCTCGATCATTCGCTTGCCGCGGGCATCGAACTCGAAAACCCGCTCACCATTGCTCACCCAGTGCTCGCCAAAGGTCGCGTCCTGTTTCACATACTCGGGCGCGACGCCGGGCATCTTCGGCGGGGCGTACAGGTTGAGCTCGGTCACCTTGAACAAGCCTTTGTCGGGCTGGGCATACTTGATCTCTCCCTTGGCGATCGTCTTCGCCGTTTCTGGATCTTTCGGACCAAACACTGGGTCGTATTCCCACCGCACAAACTCGCACGAAAACGCCTTGATCTTGTTGCTGCGGGCTTCCCAAAACTGGAGCACCTGGTTGATCCACGCGTCGTGCGCTTTGTCGAGCGGAATCCAGCTCGGCTGCACCGGCCCTGGCGGTGGGCCAGCCGGAGCTGTTTGCAATGCACCTCCCACCGGACCAACGTTCGCCGCAGGAGCGTTTCCACTTGCTGGGCCAACGATTGGTTGCGGACCAGCCGGTTGACGCACCGGTTCTTCGCCCCCCACTTGTCGCACCGGCTGCCGGGCAGGTTGAGCCGCAGTGCCACGCGGTTGACCGGCGCCCGCTGGGGCATAGCCGGGCTGACCATAACCTGGCTGACCAGCGCGATTTGGAGCCTGCTGCGCGACGAGCGGCGCTGCAACGGTGAACGCAAACAACAAGGAAAGGCAAGTGGCAAGGCGGGTCATCCGTGACCTCCCGGCAAGTAGGTCCCGCCGGTTGGCGGGACGGGTGAGACTGGGCAAGGCTGCGAATCGTAACTCCCATCTGTCCCCGATCCTAGAGCGAATTCGCTTGCCAGCCACGCCTCCCCGCCTTCCTTCTCTCGCCCACTTCGTCGGCGTTGTAGTTCTCCTGGCAAGTGCTTCAGAATCGAGCAACCGGCCGACTGCCAATTTGGCTGTCGCCACTCAATCTGTTCGTCAGACCCAGGCCTCCACAGGTTAACAGCAAATTCGCCACTTTCAGCCCCGGTTTCGACCGCAACTCCTTTCCTCGTCAATAGTTGCCTCTGGTTACCACGAATTCGCGTTTCGTGGTAACCTGCGCCACTCCCGATCAAAAATCACTTGCACGCAAGTCTTTGCCATTTCTCCACTTGGGAAATAAAAACTGATGTCAATGCCTGACCGAGGTTAACAAAATCGACGAAAACGGGGGTTCCCGGTAACCTGGTATCGAATCCCCTCACTCCTACTGCCTCATGAAACACTCCGACGCGTTCCATCGTCGCCCAAGTGACAGTCAGCCACTGCCAACTGTACAAATAGTGCAATTCTTGCGCCAGCGACTTCACTCCTCCTGCCCCCGCCTCCCCCTCTCGCCACCGGTCGCAAGCCCCGCGATACTGGCCAATCCACATCCGACCCCTCTTACTTGCCGCCTCTCACTGGCCCCTCTCACTTACCAAGGAGCAGCCCATGTCCCGTTCTGGCGCCGTCACGTTCAAAGGCACCCCCATGACCCTCGCCGGCAACGAAGTGAAAGCCGGCCAGCCCGCTCCCGACTTCACGATCCACTTCTTCGAGGGCGGCCTCAAAACGATCACCCTCGCAGACCTGAAGGGAAAGCCGTCGTTCATCAGCGTCGTGCCGTCGCTCGATACGGGCGTTTGCAAGACTCAGACAAAGAAGTTCAACGATGAGCTGGCCGCGCTGAAGGACAAGGTCAATGCGGTCACGGTCAGTCTCGATTTGCCCTTCGCGATGAACCGCTTCTGCGGTGCGGAGGGAATCACGAACATGAAGGTCGGCAGCGACTATCAGAACCGCAACTTCGGTCAGAACTATGGCATGCTCATCGAAGAGCTGAAGCTGCTCGCCCGCGGCACGTTCGTGCTCGACAAAGACGGCAAGGTCGTCCACGCCGAAACGGTCGGCGAAGTGACGAACGAGCCGAACTACGATGCGGCGATGAAGGCGCTCAAGGGGCTGCTGTAGTCCTAATCGGCGAGCGGGAGGCGTAAGCCTCCCGATGATGTGAATTCGTTAGCCACGGATGGAACCTAGCGCGGCTCAGCTGCAACCGACGTGTGTTCGCCAGACCCCGCAAAGGCTTTCAACGCAAAGGCGCCAAGTCCGCAAAGAAGTGCTTCCGACCTTTGCGGCCTTTGCCTCTTTGCACCTTTGCGTTGAACTTAGAAAGACGATGTGTCGCGAGCGTATTACGGATGGGAGTTAAGGTGTTTTCAGACCAATTCGCAGATCTGTGTTCCATCTGTGTTTGATCCGCGGCTCGCGCCTACTGCCTGAATCGTCCCCGTCGAGCAGCAATTGGCAGGGAAGGCCCGCAATGGCATACTGGGGAAACCCTAGTTGTGCCCGACACCTTCCCAGCCAGCCCATGCCCGCCCTGACCAGTTTGCCTTCTGCCGCCCGCAAAGCCGGTGGCACACAGCTTCCCACGCTTGTCTTTGAGAATGGCGACGATCTCGCCCGGCACGTTGCCCAGACGATCGCCGGTGTCATCCGCGACCGCACCGCCCGCGGCCAGCAAGCGGTCCTCGGCCTGCCAACCGGAAGCTCGCCGGTTGGCGTCTATCGCGAGCTTGTCCGCTTACACAAGGAAGAAGGGCTCGATTTTTCCCGTGTCATTGCTTTCGCGCTGAACGAACTTTACGGCCTGTCTGCCGATCAACTGCAAAGCCATTGCCGCTGGCTCCAAGATCACTTCCTCGCCCACGTCAACATTCCAGGCGAGCAGGTCCACATTCTTGATGGCACGGTGCCGCTGGCGTCCGTCGAAGCCCATTGCCAGGCGTTCGAGGCCGAAATCGAACGGGCCGGCGGTATCGACGTGCTGCTCCTGGGGATTGGCGGCAACGGCCACATTGGGAGCAACGAGCCGTTTCCCGGCCTTTCCGGCCGCACACGCCTGGCGACGCTCGATCCCGAAACACGCCGCGCCCTGGCGAGCGACTTCTTCGGCGAGCCGAACGTCCCGCTGCAAGCCTTAACGATGGGCATGGGGACTATCTTCGACGCCCGCAAGATCGTGCTGGTCGCTCTCGGCGAGCACAAGGCGAAGATCATTCGCGAAGTGGCCGAAGGGCCCGTTTCGCCACGCGTGCCGGCGTCGTACCTGCAGGAACATGCCGACGCGACCGTCATCGTCGATGCAGCCGCCGGCAGCCGGCTGACCGCGAGCCAAACGCCGTGGGCCGTATCTTCCGTCGAGTGGACCGATGTACAAATCAAGCGGGCGATCCTCTGGCTTTGCGAACAGACCGGCAAGGCGCTATTGAAGCTGACCGATGAGGATTTTCGCGCTCACAACCTGCACCAGCTTCTGCGGCATCACGGTCCGGCGCAAAGCGCCGCCCACCGAGTTTTCCAGCAACTGATGGGGACGATCGACTATCACCCTGCCGGCAAGGTATCGGCGGAGCAAGCGCGGAAGCGGATCATCTGCTTCAGCCCGCATCCGGACGACGATGTCATCAGCATGGGGGGGACGCTCATTCGCCTCGTCGAAGACGGCCATGAAGTGCACATCGCCTACATGACGAGCGGCAACATCGCCGTCTTCGATCACGACGCGGCCCGTATCGCCGATATCGTCACGGAATACAACCGCCTCTTCGGCATCGACCAGGAGCGGAGCAAGCTCGTCGAGGGGACGGTGCTCGAATCGCTCGCCCGCAAGCACGCCGGCGATCCCGACATCGACGCCGTGCAAAAGATCAAGGGGCTCATCCGTTGGGGCGAGGCAAAAGCCGGCGCGATCAAAGTCGGCTGCCGCGAAGAGCACCTGCACTTCCTCGACCTGCCGTTCTATCGGACCGGTACGATCGCCAAGAATCCGATCTGTGGCGAAGACGTCCGGATCATCCGCGAGCTGCTGGAAAAGGTCGATCCGCAGCAGGTCTATATCGCGGGCGACCTCTCCGATCCTCACGGTACGCACCGCGTCTGTGCTCAGGCCATCTTCCGGGCGCTGCTCGAAGTCGAATCCACCCGCGGCAACCGGCCCGATGCGCTACTCTATCGCGGCGCGTGGCAGGAGTATGCCCTGCATGAGATCGAAATTGCCGTGCCTCTCTCGCCGGGCGACATCCTGCTCAAGCGGAAAGCGATCTTCATGCACCAGAGTCAGAAGGATGAGGCTCTATTCCCCGGCAGCGACCCGCGCGAGTTCTGGCAACGGGCCGAGGACCGCAATACCGGTACGGCCGAGCAATACAACAAGGTGGGCCTGCCCGAATACTTCGCGATGGAAGCGTTCGTCCGCTGGAATGGCGTGCCGATTTAAGTAGGTCCCGCCGGCCCGGCGGGACTTTAGGCTGCGTTTCTTCTGTCCAAGGGAGGACCCTCGGGCGGAAGCGCATCAACGTGTGGCAGCGGTTCACTCGCGCTGCCGCTCAGCTTCTGCCGCCACTACGCCCAAGATTCCTCGGCAAAGACCTCGTCGGCGGCCTCACGATACTGACCGTCGGCCATCTCGGCAGGGCCTTCTCCTTCGGCAGCCGGCACCGGTGCGACAGCGACGAAGCCGAAATCGGCCAGCGTCCCGTCGAGGCGAATGATGTAGTCGCCGTTGGCGCTCTGGCCCAAAACACGGAACCGAGCTAGCGAACCGGTGGGCGGCGTGTTGCCGCCGTGATTGTTCGACGGATCTTGATAGATCCGCTTCGTCACGCCGCCGATCGTAATCAGCACCGATGGGACCGAGCCATTGGCGGCGACTTCAACCTTGCAAATCGCCGTTGTCGTCCAACCTTGCAGGCAGTACGACCAATCGACGTTGCCAAGAGCGTCTGCCGAGAGAATCATTCCATAGGGGTTGGCGCTGGAGGCCAGGATCTCGCCCAAGAGGCCTGACGCGTCGGTCAGCGAGGCCGCGTTGATCCCCCGCTCACCGAAGTTCAGCCCGGTGATGTTGCCGGTAAAATCGGTGGCGTCCCAGTCGATGGCGAACTTGCTGTCGAGCTGCGAGACGTTGGTGATGTGGATCGCCGTTGCCGAACTCGTGGTCGATGCGTCCTTGCCAGACGTGAGATACAGCGGCTGAATCTGCTCGAGCACGTAGTCGCCGGGTGCGAGGTTCGTGAACAGGTAGTTGCCGCTGGCGTCCGTCGGCACGGTAACGTCAAACGCTCCGAGGATCGTCGTGCCGGACAGGCGGACCTGCGTTCCCGCCAGCCGCTGTTCGCCGGCGTCGATCACGCCGTCATCGTCGGCATCGATATACACGGTGCCGCCGACCGTTTTGGGAGCGAAGTTCAGCACCTCGAACGTCACCGTCGCCGTATCCGTGCGGTTGCGGCTGTCGCTCAGCGTATAGACGAACGAATCCGTGCCGACGAAATCGGTCGCGGGCGTATAGAGAATGTTGCCGTTGGCCTGGAGCGTGACCGTTCCACCCTGCGCCGTTGCACCACCGACACCTCCGACCGACGTGATTACCAGGATCTCGCCCGGCACGCCGGCATCCTGTCCAGACGAGTCGTTGTTCTTCGGATTCGGAGAGATGAGCTGATTGGCGATGTTTTTGACGACAAAGTTGGCTGTGTCGTCGTTCGCAATCGGGTCGTCGTTGACTTCGTTCACCGTGATCGTCACTGTGGCCAGGTTCGACTGGTTCGGACCATCCGTCACGCGGTACTGGAAGGTGACCGTGTTGGATAGGGCCGGAGCCGGAAAGCCGGCGGACGGAGTGAAGGTATAGGTTCCGTCGAGGTTGTCCACGAACGAACCCGGACCGCTGAAGTTGGTGGTCTGGCTGATCGTCAGCGGGTTGTTCTCCGGGTCCGTGTCGTTCCCCAGAAGCTGCGCGGCCGTGATGATGAGCGCCGTGTCCTCGTCGGTCACGAATTGGTTGTCGTTATTGGCCGTCGGAGCGTTGTTGACTGCCGCGATGTCGATCGTGATCGTGCCGACGTTCGAGAACGTGACACCGCCGTCATCGGTGGCCCGGTAAGTGAACGTTACCTGGCCATTGAATTCCGTTGGCGCCGAGTAGGTGAACGCGCCGGTGTCGTTGTTCAAGTTCAAGGTACCGACCGCGGGGGGCGAAACGACTTCCACGTCGATGCCGCTCAGCGGAGTATCAACGTCGGTGACGATCGGATTGACCGCACGCAAGAGGCCGTTGGCCGCCAAGACAATCAACTGTTGGTTCTCGACGGCTGGATACGTCGCATCGCCGGCCACCGGGAGATCGTTGACCGGGAACACCGTGATCGTAACCGTCGCCGGCGCGGACAGATTCCCCTCCGGATCGCGAGCGCGGTATGTAAAGGTGACTTGGCCGTTGAAATCGCTGTTGGGCAACGTGTAAGTGAACGAACCATCCGCGGCCATCGCGACCGAACCTTGTGCCGGCTGCGTGACGGTGGCCAAATCCACGATCAGGCCCGCGTTGGGGGGCGGAATTAGATTGTCCGCATCGGTGTCGTTATTGAGAACACTGTTGGCGACGAGGACCGTCAGGTTTTGTTCCTCGAAGGTCTGGTAAGTGTCGGGATTGGCAATCGGATTGTCGTTTACCGCCGTCACGGTGATCGAGACGGTCGTCGGATTGGACATGCCCCCCTGGCCATCAAGCGCGCGGTACTGGAAGCTCGCTGCTCCGTTGAAGTTCGGCGTGGGGACGAAAGAAAATGTGCCATCGGAGTTCAAGCTGACGGTTCCGCCCACCGCCGATCCGGCGACGAGTTGCGCGGTCAGGCCCGCATTCAGCGGAGGCTGGAGGTTGTCGGCGTCGGTGTCGTTCCCCAGGACGTTCCGCAGAGGACTAACGCCAAGCGTCACGTCCTCATCGGTTGTGTAGCTGTCGGCGACGCCAACGGGCGCGTCGTTGACGTTGGTGATGGTGACGGTGACCATTCCTTCGTCGGGACCGGAATTTGGCAATTGACCCGGCGTACCAAACGGCACGTTATCCGTCTCGATCAGCGTGTAGGTGAACGTTACCTGTCCGAAGAAGTCCGGATCGGTTGATACCAATCGGAGGTGTTCGCGCGGAATTCCGCTATTGGCGGGCAGGACCGTGAGTGTGAAGCCAGCGGGGGCGGAGAAACCGGAGATCTGCGGGGTTTCGCCTAGATTCACCAGGTCGTTCAGCAGCACGTCGAGAATGTACTCGGCGGCGCCTTCCTGGAATGTGCCGCTCAGGGGGAAGACATCATCCAAGGCTCGCGGTCGCGCCGTTGCCACGACCTGGATCGCAATCGTCTCCTGATCCGTTCCGATGGGTCCGCTACCGGTGTTTCCATTGTCCGAGACGTTGACCGTCAGCGTATCGTTGAGCGGGCTGACCCGGCGATACGTCAGGCCGTCGAGGGCGTTATTGACCTGAGAGACCGACCCGGAAATTGTCGCCGAGTTCGTGCCGCTGCCTCCGATCGACGCGCCGCTCGTCGCATCGGGCGTGATCTCGCTGCCGGCCGCGGCCGTGAGCGTTACCGTGAGGAAGGGAACTGTTCCGACATCGGCATCAACATCGACCACCGAAATCAGGTTGCTCCCCGTGAACGTCAAGACAGCGCTTTCATCGACCGTCTGCCCACCGGGAACCGTCAGCACGGGCGCGTCGTTGACGGCGTTGACTGTGATCGGCACGGTCGCGTTGGCGGTGCCGATTGCCGCGTTGTCGGGATGGGCGGTGTTACCGAGATCACTTACGGCTATGCCAATCGACGTGGCGCCGTTCGAGTTGAGCGTTGGAGTGAACCGCAAACCGCTCAGGGCGGCATTGATCTCGGCCACCGTGCCAATGGCTGTAACGCTTCCCGTGCCGTCGCCATTGACCGTCGTCAGGTCGCCGGTGGCCATCGGATTGAGCGTCAGCGTGCCGCCCGTCGTCGTCAGCGTGACTTGAACGTCTGCAGTGCCGGCATCCACATCGCTGATGGTGACGGCGTTTCCGTTGCCAGTCGAGAAAATCAGGCCGCCCAAGACGTCTTCGATGATGATCTGCGTTCCAGGCGAGGCGATCGTCGGCGAGTCATTGGTCGCCTTCACCGTGACCGTCACTGTACCGGTATCGGTCAACGCACCATCCTGAATCGTGTACTGGAACGTGGCGACGCCGTTGAAGTCGGCGTTTGGCACGGTGTAACGCAACTGGCCGCTTTCGAGTACAACGCTTCCAAACGCGGGTTGGGTGAAGCTTTGGATTTGCAGATTGCCGCGTAAGACGCCAGGCGGGGGATTAGCGTCAACGTCGTTGGCCAGCACGTCAATGAGCACCGTCGCGCCGGGCCCTTCATTGATCGTGGCGCTGTCGTTAACCGCCGAAATCTGCTCGGTGATGAGCAACTCCGGAGCCGGGTCCGTCATAAAATCGCCGGTTTGGTCGAAGACGATCCGGTTGGCCGGAATGACTGCCGTAAAGCCGTGAATCGAGTTGAAATTATTCGTGACGTTCAGATTCGTCACGCTGCCGACAAAGCTCACGGGCGTGGCGTTGTCGCCGTCGATCGCTTTCATTCGGAGGCGAAACACCTCCACCAGCTGAACGCCAGAGCGGTCGGCTGAAGGATTGAGGCTCGTCTCGCTGATCGATCCGGCGTCGTTCACGCCACCTGCTACGCGATCAGCGTTGATGAACGGAGGCTGAGCGTCGGTATCGAAAAACTGCGGGTTGTTCGGCAAGACGGCCAGCGAAGCGCTGTTCTGGTTGCGCGTGACGCGGCCGCGGTACATTTCGCGATACGAGGCGGCATTGCTCGGGTTCCCGTCGATATTGGGTTCGACGGTGATCCCCGTGGCGCCGTCCGCGTTCACGACCGCGCCCGACATCGTCGTAAAGTCCTGATTCGACAAGTCGTGGATGAAACGCACGCGAAACCGCGTGCTGGACGACGGTGTTTCCGGCTCGACCTCGATGTTCCGCAAGTTGCTGACATCGGTTCGTCCGTCGGCGCCAAGCTCGAGCAGCATCGCGTCGCGAATTCGGACGGCCGTAAACACCGGAATATCGCTGTAGGCGATCGGATCAGTTGTGAAGCCGTTAAACGAGATCGTAAAAGTGGAGGAATCGCCGGTTGGTGTGCCGCCGATCTCGACGATCTGCGTCTCCACGACCTCGACATCCGTGCGCGAGGTATCCCAGTTCAGATCGAGGAATGCCGTCGTTAGCCCGAATGCCGACTTTGCAGGTTGCGGGCCGGCGCCGTCCGGATCGAAGGTTGAAGGGCGAGTGAGCGCTCCAAACGAAGTCTGGCCCGTATCCTGTACCAGCACACGCAGTTCGTAATAGTCACCTTCTTGAATTAAATACTGCCCGCTGCCGTTCGTCGGCAAGAGCGTGTTCGTCCCGGCTGCGACAGGTTCGAGTTTGTAGCGAATGAGGGCCGGGTCCATCGACCCCTCTCCCTCCGCAGTCATCTGGTTCACGATCGTCAGCAAGTCCATCATGCTGACGAGGCCGTCATTGGTTGGGTCGATGAAAAAGTCGGGCTGGCCGGAAGACGATTCCCCCTCTGGCCCCACGGAATTGTTGCCGCCGCCCACCGTCGTGCCAGGCAACTGGCGAACGCCGCCCGCCGAGAGGTCGTTGACGATGGCCAGAAGGTCCATCGTCGTGACGATGCCGTCGTCGTTCACGTCGTGCGGATTCTTGTAGTTCCAATAGTCCGAGATAAAGACGCCTGCATCGCCGGCCAATAGCGAACGCGTCTCGAGCGACTCGACGCCCCGCAGCCGGCTGGAGCGGTGTGTTCGGCGCTGGGGCGATCCGCTCGTGAGAAACGCACGGCGACGCGCGGCGATCGGGGTGCGCTGTGACGTACGGCGACTGGTAGTCATGGAGAATTCTCGTTCTGCAATGAGAAGGTCTGTTCCGCTTGTGCGTGCCAACTTCCCGCCTCTTCACTCAGCAGCCGCCATGCCCGACGGCACTGCCGCGGGGGAGCGGGCGCCGTGTAGTTGCAAGTGCCTAACTTCTTGTGGCACAACGATTTAGTGCGATTCCGCGGGTGGGCCGCGCACAACGATTGCGAAGACTCCGCGGGTCGCCTTAACTTTCCAGACTAGTCAGGGTGTCAAAACTCCGCAACGAATTTGCGCGTCAGAGCGGAGAGAAATCGCCTCCCCGCAGGCCGAATTTTCGATACTGCCGTACCGGTCAATATCCAGTACGGGATCTCGCGGTATTAAGCGTTTTCGTCGTCGCCTCCAGGCAAGCCACCCACATCCTGGGCCAACTCGCCGAGGAGGTCGTCCCAGGCGTCATCTTCCATCGGACCGTAGGGCTTTCGTTGGCGGGCATACTCGTCGATCGACAGCAAGCGGCTTCCCGTGCCCACATCGCCGGCCGCGGCCGCGGCAACGGTGGCGAGTGTGTCGTCGTCATCGTCGCTAATCCAATCGCCGCTGAGGTCCAGACCGCTATTGCGCTCGCGAACCTCCAGGATGATGTTGGTTGCAGCGAGCAATGTGCCGGAGAGCAAAGCCTTCTCCTCGTCCGTAGCGGGCCGTGCAGTGCCGACCATCACCGGTTCGCTCGCCGACATGAACGACATCGCGGAACCGCTTCCTTCGCCTTCGGGAGCGAGCGACGCTCCTTCACCCTCCGGGCTTGGCCCGGGTTGGAAGTTGAGCGTGATGTAGTTCACGATCGCATTGATGTCGAGGAAGTTGAGGATGCCGTCGCCGGTTACGTCCACGAATCGACCTTGCCCCGGTTGGCCGCCGCCCGTCGGATCAAAGGTCGGCACTGGCGAGTTGTAGTTCGCAGCCGTCGGCGGCAGAACCACGGTCGTGTTGTTCGGGATGTCGGTGCGGAGCTGATTGAACAGCGCCGAGAAGGTATTAACGACGATCAGCAGGTCAAACGTCGATACAATCCCGTTGTTGTCCACGTCCTCGGCGAGGGTTCCATTCTGGAACTCCGGTCCGGTCAGAATCACCTGGTAATCTTCGACTTCTCCGTCCGTAGCAGCCCCGGTGGGTGTGCTGATGCCTGCCGACGTGAGTCGGAAGCGAGCAAACGATTCGCCGCGCGGTCCGTTCGGAGTCGTGAAGAAGATGGTTTCCGCCGCGCCAGGCGTCGTCAGGAGGCGGGCGTCAATCACGTGTTCGCCTGCATCTTCGAAGTCGCCATCGCGGTTCAGATCGACCCAGCCGTCAAGGCGGGCACTGCCGGCAAATGAGGCGAGCACCGTGACCGACGAGGTATTGGCAGCGCCGCCGGGGAAGAACCGCAAATCGGTAATTCCGTCGTCACTCGGATCGGCGTCGGCATTGGCCGAAGGCTGACCGTCGGCCTCGGCGCCGATTGTCGGTCCCAGGCGCATCGTCGGCAAAATGCTGTGGCGCGGGCCGTTGTTGGCCACCAGCGTCTTGTAGCTGGCAGGGGCATCCCCGTAATCGACGGCCGATCCAAGGAAGATCGTGTAGATGTGCGACCCGTCAATCTGGTTCTGCAAGAGCGGATTGCCTGCCCGATCTTTGATGCCGGTCGTGGGGCTGTTGTCGATCGTAATCCGGTAGGTCTGTCCCGGAGTCCACAAGCCCGCGAGCGGCGTGAGAATGATCGTGTTATTCGTCGAGTCGTAGCTGAACGAATAATCCACCCCTTGCCGCAACAGCACGGGCGTCGGTCCGGAGATCACCTCCACAATAACCGTCGCGGCAGTCACCGTCAGATCGTCAATGTCCGACCCTTCGGGCGGCGCCGTGATATCGAAGCGGTCGATCAGTTGAATGCGGAAATCGCGGATGATGTCGGTCGCGGGGCGGACGACCGAGGTCGTCGCCGGATCGAGATCGGTCCCTTCCGGATCATTGTCGGGCGGATTGACCAGAACCGAGTTGGCGCCGACGAAATCGACGCGGTCGATCGAACCACGGTCTTTGAACGGATTGAGACCGACGCCTTGCGGCGTACTGACCGTCGGATCATCGACGCGCAACTGCCCCAGACCGTCGCGGTCGGGCGACAAGATCGGCGACTGGGCGATGCCCAGCGGGTTCTTCACCGTGACGAGCGCCGGCCGGTCGAGCAGCGAATCGACCGAGCTGTCGATTGCCCGAGAAGTAGCCGCGAGATAGAAGTTCTCGCCTCGTGCGTTGACGAACAGTGGATCGGTATTGGCCAATTGGATCGGGAACGACGAGCCGAGGCCCACATTGGAGTTGTTGTCATTTCCCTGGAACAAGAGACCTGCGAGCACCGTGCGGTTGGAACCTTGGGAACTCGCATCGACGCTGATGCCCAGGTTGAAGTTCGCGACGATGTTGTTGAGCAACGTCGGAGCTGCGTTCTGATCGACCTGGATGCCCACGTCGGTCTGCGTACCGCCTGAGAGCGAGCCCCCCAGACCATACAGCGTGTTGTTCACGATCCGTCCGAACGGAACCGCGCCATCGGCGGCGGGGTCGCCGCTGAAGCGGATTCCGCCTGCTTCGTTGTTGTGGATCGTGTTGTTCATCACGACCACGCCGGGAACCAAGCGTTCGGTATTCAGTTCGCGCAGATTGCGCACCGAACCCGGATGGGGCTTGTTGCCGTCGGCCGCGTTGCGAGGAGCGGCGTCGATGAGAATGCCCCAGTTCGACGAGTAGCTGATCTCGTTCCCTTGCAGGATGATCTGCCCCTGGTCTCGGAACTGATTCTTGTCGCCGTACTGCTCGGTAAACGCCCGGAAGGTCAGGTTGCCGAGCGGGCTGACGGGCAAGAGATCAAGGAAGGTCGTGATCGTGGCGGTTGTGGATTCCTCATCGACCGACCAAGCCATGGCCGAACCAACGTCTCCCGGTCCATGCACTGTCCCGAACTTCTCGTCAAAGAACGGCGGCAGGTTGATCGTATTGATGTTGCCGAGGACAGAATAGGAAAGCCCTGTCGGCCCTTCAATGGAATCAACCAGATTTGAGAATACGTCGCTCGTCCAGCCGTCGTACTGGGCATTGACGAGACCCGGGCCTGGCACATAGACGCCCCCTTGGCCCATGCCGACGCGTTCGGTCCCATCCACGGTGAAGACGCGGAAGTTCGCTGCGCCTGGAGTGCCAACCTGATACACGTAGTCATTCAGGAAGCCATCGGCATCAACTTCCAGGTAGTTAATGAACTGCAAGGCGCCCAGAGGCAGGACGCTGTCGAACGAGATCGTGCTCACCGCTCCTGTGGCGCCGTTGGCAATGCTGGTCCGCACGACCCAGTTGATCGGACCGTTTTCGCCCAGGAAGTTGCCGCGGCTCTCGATCACGTCGGGAGCAACGATCGTCCCGAGGTCGGTGATGTTCGTATCCGAAATCCTGATCGCATCGCCCGGCAAACCGATGTCGAGATAGTTCAGCATCAGGAAGACGAAGTTCGCCGCCGTCAACCGCTGCGTTTCCCCTTGATACGTCGCGCTTGTCGAGTTGGTTTCGCCGCCGGCGAACACGTCCATCGCGAAGTGCCCAACGGTCGTGTCAGCGATGTCGTTGTCGATATCGAATCCAAGATCGACCTCCGGCCCATTCGTCGGCAGGAAGAGATTGATCGCACCAGGAGCAGTGCCGCCGTTCACGATGCTGATCGAGCCGATCAGGTTGACGTGATGCGCGGTGCTGCCATTGCCGAGCACGCCATCGGAAAGCTGCGCTGCGATTCTGAGCACGGCTTGCACCGGAGCGCTGTTGATTGCGGCGCGGATGCGACGAGCCATCAAATCGGCCGGATCGTTGACGTTGAAGTCGATCCGAATGCGCCCTTGCTGCACGGCGGTGGAATTCGGCACGCCGGCGCCGTGGACCGCCAGATCGTTGAACTCGAACGTCACCTGGTTGACACCGTCGCTCAGCGTAAAGAACTGGCCTTCGGTGACCTGGTAGCCGGCCGGCGCGACGAGCGTGCGGCTCTCGGCCAGGCGGTCGTTCGTGTCGATGGACGGAAGTAACGCGAGCGGTGGAGGCGGGAAGGGATTGGGGACTCCGGCTTCGGCGGCGCGGCGAATTTCGAGCTGGTAGGCACCTTCCGTGATGTTCGTTGGATCCGAAACTGGGTTGTTGATGAAGTTCTGGTTGTTGCGTTGAGCCTGAGAGCCGCTCACCATTTCGCCGCGCTCGGCGAAGCCGATGACGATGTCGTCGATATAGACGCCTTCGATGTTGTTGTTCTGGGCGCGGAGCGCCGAATTGAACGACCCCCAATCGTCGCCGGGCAGGAAGGTTGTCACACCCAGGAGCCGCTGGTTGAGCGGATCGGCGAACAGTCCTGCATCCTGATCAACAAAGCGATAGCCAAACTGCGGGGGATCCAATGCCGGCGGGACCGCAGGAACGAGCGGGAAGTTGCTGCCGATCAAGCGAATGATCTCGTTCTCGGTCTTGATCTGGGCGCGATCTCCGCCGGCATATTCGTCGGCCATCACGAGGGCAATGGCCTCACGCACTTCATCGCGGCTCATGCCGGAGTGAACATTGACCTGGATTCCGTTGATGACGCCCGGAGCGCCCTCGACAAATCCAGCTGGAGTGCCATTCGAGGTCGAAACCGCGGTTGCACCGGTGACCGCGCCGGCAGCGCCGCCACGCAAATTGAGCCGATTCCCATTGACTTGCACCGCCAGCGTTGGACTTGCGGCACGCAGGGCAAGGAAAATTCGCTGAGCGAGTTGCTCGGGGTTGTCGGCCGTTTGGTAATTGATGGGGGTGAAGCCCGCGGATGCGGTTCCCACCGAGTTGAATTCAAAGTTCACGCCATCAACAACAAACCGGGCCCCATCGGGAATCCGCACACCATTGGGCACGACGAGCGTGTAGCCCATGTCGAATTCAAACGTCCGGGTCGGGTTGGTTGTATCGCTGCCCGCCGAGAGCTCAAACGTCTGCGTGTCGCGGAGGAAATGACCCTCCACGGCGCGGAGATCGTCGCCATTGACAGGTGTACTTTGATCGCCCACGTTCATTTCGCCGGCCGTGCTGAAATCGAAGCGAATCCGCAGATTGTCCTGGCCGGCGAAATCGGCCAGTTCGACGCGGACCTGACGCCACGAACCGGTGTCGTCGAACGTTTCTTTGACGCGAGCCGGAGCGAAGTCAAAGTCGTCGTCGAGCAAACCCGGCAGGATGACCTGATCGTTCGTCGTAAGCAGGTTCCACTCACCGTCGTCCCCCGCAATGAATACGCGGAACGCGTCGCGCATCGTGCCGTTCCCCGCACCGGGGCCGTGCGTAACGTTCTCGGTTTCGAGGAAGTAGTTGAAGTAGAGCACCGGGTTGTCGGCGGACGAGTAGCCTCGCAGGCTAAACGGGGCCGATTCAACGGTTCCATGCGCTCCGCCAGGGGAGTCGATACCACTATTGGCGCCGGCGACGGCACCCGTGCCGAAGTGCAGCGACGAACCACCATCGTCGAAGACTCGGCTTTGATCGACGACGGTTTCGAAACCGTGACCGGGGTTCGTATCGCGAGCGCCGGTTGTGCCCCACAAATTGCGGTCGAGTGTCGAGAACTGAATCCCGTTGACGCCGGTGAGTGGAGCGCTGCCGCCTGTTTGCAGCTGCATGCTCGACTGGGCTTCCATCAGCCCCGTCACCGGGTTGAACCGACTGTTGAAGATCGGTTGCAAAATGCCATTCGTGTCAAAGGCGTAAAGCTCGCCGTCTTGGGTCGTGGCGAAAAGCATCTCCCGATACCGGTTCCCCTCGACATTGGCGGGTCCAACCGTCAAGCCGGAGAACTCGATTCCTACAAGATCGACGGCCGAGTTGATGTAGTCGAGCTGCGCATTCAATCCAAAGGGATTGATGATCCGGTAGAGTCCACCGTTGTCCGTCACGACAAACACTTCCGTCGATGTCGGCACGCCGTTGGCATCAAACTGCTGAACGGCCGTCATGCCCGTAATGGTTCCACCTGGGGCCTGAGCCGCCGATTGAAGCGGAACGTCGGCGCTGGCAATCGTGCTGCCGGGAGCCACCAGAGTGTCCCCATTCACGAAGGCCGGCGTGGCGGGGCTGAAGCGATTGTTGATGGCCGCTGCCATCCGGCCAGCGATATCGGCTGCTGAGTCCTGTGCCAGGAATGGCACGGCGACTCGCCCTGCAGGAATCAGATTGATGCCACCTTGGCTGCCAACGGTATCAAGCACATTCGTCGAAAGCGCGGGAGGTAACCCTGGAACTCCGGGGACGGCTACTGAACCCAGCGCGCCAAAACTGGTGGCGCCACTCAGGTTGAGCCGATTCCCGTCAAACCCAAACGTGACGCGACTGTCCCCGCCGGGTGTAAAGATCGGATCGGAAACACCGATGGCGGTGGCGGCATTGTTCGGACGATTGTTGGGCGTCGCGTTAGCATTGGCAAAGGCCAGAACCAGGTCCGCTTGCAGGCTCGTTTCTTCGATCCGAATGCCGATATTGCCCGCCGTCACGCCAATGCCGCCCTGAACGACAACGCCGAGTGCGGTGGAGTTGAGGACGTTGGCATCATCGGCCGCCGGTACGCCAGTGCGATTGACGAGACTGATGCGTGTCGAACCGGGCAGGATGACGGCCTGCGTCGTCAAGTTGGCATTGTTGATGGCCGAGACGATGGCATTGGCCATCGTCGTGGCGTTCCCATTGATGGGAATGGCCAGACCCGTTGCGGCGCCGTTGTTGTCGAATTCAAAGACGGTCGTGCCGCCGCCGTTGGGCGCGACGATCTCGAAGGAGTTGCCATCTGCGAATCCGCCAGCGCCCTGCTGGACGAACATGATCGGGCCGGTATCGAACTCGACGAACGCTGACGCTGCGGCATTGATGGTGAAGCCCTGGCCATCGCGAATGAACAAGCTGGACGTGCCATTGATCTCGAAGATCGCTTCCGGTCCGGCGTCGAACTCGAAGGTCACGTTCGCTCCGGGACCGCCGCCGTATCGCATCGCGAAAGTCGTGGGTGTCGGAACGCCAGTCGGAATCTCGGGCGGACGACCGCCGCCGACCGGATACCCCTGGTCCATGATTTGGAACCTCGTGGCGCCGCTAGTGACGTTGACGATGGTCGCTTCCGCGGTCTGAATGACGTCGCTGTTGCCTCCGGGATTCGAATCGACGGTCGTGTTGAGAACGGCGCGCTCGACGATGTTGGTTCCAGCAGGGGCCTGATTCAGCGGACCAGGCAGCAATCCAGTGCCCGTACGATTGGCAACTTGAATGCTGCTGGCAGCGCCCGTATCGGGGTTGAAGGCATACAGAATGTTGGGAGCATCCGTGCCGTTGCCATTGAGCGGATCGCGTCCGCCGATCGCCAAACCGGCGATCCCGCCGGTCAGAGGATTATTTGGATAGTTGGAAATGTCGATCGCACGGAAATGGACGCCCTCACCGACGCGTGTGCCGTTGACGTCGTTGGCCAACACCGCAGAAGGGGTCGTCGAACCAGGATCCTGCATGTTCGTCGTGATTCCGTCGTCGCCGATCAGAGTAATCGCCCCGTTGGCCGTACTGATCTGGTAATAGTTGCCCGAGGTGGCGTCGGCAAATCGCGTGTTATCTCCCGTTTCTCGGAAGACCTGATAGGTATAGAGCCGACCCGACGGGTGAATGGCGATGTCGCCGATATTCTGTCCAAAAGACCCGACGGAGTATTCCACCAATCCGGAGAATGGATCGACGGTGAGGATTTCTGTGGAATTCGGCACCGGACTCGCGTTGAACGACTGGTCCCGGCTGATGTAGAGCGTCACGTCATGCAGATCCCAGGGAAGGACCGCACTCGCCCCCGTGATGAAATCGGGATACAGCGGTGCGCTGCCCGTCTGGCCGCCAGAAAAGCCGATGTGGTCCTCGACAATCCGGCGGACGCTATCCATCGGCTCCAGGCGAACGAGCGGGCTCGCGGAGTTCGCGTTCGTGAACTGGTCGAAGACCTGCGGCATCACGTTGTCCGAAGTGATGGCGACGAAGTACTGCCCCTCGGGCAACTCGACCGGGCCGATCCACGGATCGGCCGCGCCGGACGAACCGCGAGTGAGGTCGCTCGAATCGGCCGAGTTGAGCGGATTGGGCCGGTCGTCGGCGATGTTCGAGTCGCGGCTGGTGAGGACGATGTTGCCTGCCGCATCGAAGATGGTCAGCGTCAAGTTCGCGCGGGCCAAACCGTCGGCATAGTCGATGTCGAAAATCGTGGACCACCACTCCTCGACGTCCGGTTGATCGGGGATTTCGAGCGTCTCGCCGTAGTTGACGCTGAAGGTGTACCAATCGACGTCGCCGGTGGCGTTCATCACACCGCCGACCGACAACATGCCTCGATCGGACGCGAGCAGATTGCCGATCACCTGAGCGCCGCCGATGCCGTTGTTCGCGGCGTTGTTGGTTTCCGCCGCCTCGCCACTAAGAGGCGAGTGCGTCGGCTGGCCAATGACGTGAATGCCGTTGACAGCGTTGGAGATTTTGGTGAAGCGGATCGTGGATCCGCCGAATTCATCGACCTCGCGGAGGCGGAGTTGCATCTGGTACGCGCCGCTCGTGAGGCCGGGATTGAGACTATTGCCAATCTCGCCAACGAACGTGCCGGGGGCGCTGCGTACGCGAATGAAATACGTATTGGTGGTGTTTGCCGGACCAGGGAGCACAATCCGCATGCCGCCGTCGCGCGGATTGGTCGTGTAGCGATCGGCACCTGCGTAAGGGGGCGTCTTCTGCATGTCGCGCGCCAGACCTACGCGAGCTTCGGTACCCGCCTTTTCCGCCGTCGAGTTGTTCGAGCGAGCAAGCACATTGCCGTTGTTGTCGATCAGCTCGACGATCGCATCGAGGGCATGCGTCGTCCGGTCAAGGTCGATCCAGACTTCTGTGGCGCTCTTGGCCGAGAAGCTGTAAACATCGACGTCGCTGGTGTTGGCAATGAGGCCGTGGACCGTAAATCCCAGGCGGAGATTCTCGTCACCCGACTTCTCGAACGGCCCGAGGCCGCCGAGGAATTGCGCCCGCTGCGGCGTGGAATTGACCGTGCCGTCCCCCGTTTCGCGTTCGAGCGTCGTTTCGACGTTGCGGTCGTGGGCCCACTGGTCGATCGTGATCCCCTGCCACTCGCCCGGATTGCCGGCAGCAGCGGGAGCTTGCGGAATCAGTTCGAGGAACGTTGTGATCGTCGCGGTAGTGGACGTGGGGTTCACGGTCCAAGCCATCGCCGTCGTCACGTCATTGAGGCCGTTGACGTTGCCCAGTGCCGGGTCGGAGAACGCCGGCAGGTCGGTCAGGTCGATATTGCCGGTGGGGGAGTAAGTCGTTCCCGTCCCTTCGATCGCAAGCTGCAACTCGTCGTACTGATCGGCCGCCCAGCCGTCGTACGTCGCGTTCACGAGGCCCGCTCCGGGCACGTAAATACCACCCTGGCCGAAGCCAATGCGCTCGGCATTGTCGAGCGTGTAAAGCCGGAAGCCGGCCTGACCGGGCGAGCCGAGCTGATAGAGCAGGTCGTCGCCGGGGAGGAGCACATCTTCATCGAGGTAGTTGATGAAGCGGAGCGCGCCGAGCGGATTGGCGCTCGTGAGGATCAGCGTGTTGTTGACCGTGGCCGATCCGTTGTCGATGCGCGTTTCCACTCGCCAGTTCACGAGGCCATTGGCGCCTTGGAAATTGCCTTGGCTCACCACGAGATCGGGCGAGATCAGGGTGGGCTGGCTGGTGATGGTCGTCGTGGCGAGATCGATCGCGCCGCCGCTGGGACCGATATCGACGTAGTTCAGGAACTCGAAGACGAAGTCTTGATCGATGAAGAGCTGCGTTTGACCTTGCGCTGTAACGCCGGTCAGGATGGGCGAGCCGCCGGGACCAGGTTGAAACTGGAAGAAGCCGACCGTGTTGGGATCGACGTCGTTGTCGATGCGAGTTCCGTTGTTGACTTCGGGGCCGGTGGGCAGACCGCCCCCGAGGGGGCCGCCGTTACCGTCCGTGTCGGTTTGCGGGAAACCTTCGGGCGTGACTCCCGCCCCTTCCGTGTCGTCCGAGAAACCGGTGAGCACGACGGGCACACCCGGCTGGCCGAGGACGTGCAGCATGCCGCCGATGCGGTCGTCGATTTCCAGCGGCCGACCGGTCGCGGTGAAGCCGGCAGTCGCACCGGAGGCTTTGACAACGAGACTTTGGGTGGCCGAGCTTTCGAGTCGGAGACCGCCGTAGGTGTGCAGGTCGGTGATGTTCACTTCGTCGAAGAGGACGTGGACGATGTCGGTATCGTCCCACACCCCTTCGGTGGTGAGCGTCCCGCCGCGAACGACCATGCCGTTGATTTCGTTGTCGCGGAGGCGGTTGCGGAGCACAAGAGGACCGTTGTTGTCGAAGTGGCCCGCCTCGCGATCGATCAGGCCGGTCTGGCGGCCGTTATCGACAACCTGTAAGCCATTGAGCGCGTTAACGTTGATATTGATAAACGCGCCGGCATTGTCGATGACGACGTTGTCGATGATGATCGGCTGCGCGCCGCGGACAAAAATCGTGCCGGGAGCATTGGGGCCGCGACCGAAACGATCGGGTGGCGCCTGGCCCCCTTGACCGTCGAGATTGAACTCGAACTTGGAGTCGGCGATGCGAACGTCGGCTTGGTGAATTTCGATCGGGTTAAAGCGGGTGAGCGTACCTTCGATGCGGTTCAGGCCGCCCGCATAAGCGACGACGGCGTTGTCGATGCTTCCCTTGGCGTCGGCGTTAAAGAAGATGCCTGCCCAGTCACCCGCGTCGGCCGCGGCGCCAACGGCGGCGATGTTGGCAACGAGTTGGTTGACGTTCACCCCTGCAAATTGGCCCTGGAACGTAATCGTATAGACGTTCGTGGCGAGGGTGACGGCCACATCGCCTGGATTGATATTGCTCAGAGCCTCGAGGGCTGTTTGCACGGCCACGGCCGTGGCGTTGTAGGCGATCGGCGCGGTGGTCTGCCCGTTGAACGTGAGCGTGAAACCGCCGGCGGTAAGTCCGTTGGGAAGCGATACCGTTTGACGCTCATTTTGCGCGGTGCCGCCCTGACTGAGCGTGGCGACTACCGGAACGCTGGGCAAACGGGGGCTGTCGTTGTTGGTATCGAAGGTGCTGCCGGCGCCGTAACGATCGTCGGCGATGGAAGTGAAGATGATTTCCTGGCCGGCGACGCCCTCTGCCATCAAGGTGGCGCCCATGCCAACGTCGATGCGTGCGCCGTCGGACTTGATGATCAGCGAAGGGTCGATCACGAGGCTCGCGTCGGGACGGGGGCGATGGATCGCGCCCGCTGCTGATTCGACGCCCAGTACCTTGATCTGCGCAAATGGCGCGGTCGAGGCGCGATTGCGATCGGTGTATTCGCTGACGGAAGCTGGAATTTGATCGACGAGTGTGAAGGGATCCGACGACGACGTGGCGCGATAGAGACGCCGAGCAACGTAGCCCGCGGGAACCTGTGGCAGCTGTTGCAGCAGGACGGCCGCGGAGGCGTTGACGTCGGTGTTCACGAAGAACGACGTGGAGGCGACGGATTCGTTCCCCAGCAGGTCCACATAGACCAAGCGATACTCGATGATCGTGCTGGCAGCGAAGTTGCCCAAGCCAGGCAGCACCGTGGGGAGGATGAGTTCGGTTGGGGGACCAGTTTCTTCGCGCGTGGTGCCGCCAGGGGTTCCACGGACAACGAGGTTTTCCTCAAGGACGTGGACGATGTCCTTGTCGTCGAAGCGGGCCGAAACGGTCAACTCTTCGAGCACGTCGCCGGCGGGCGTACGTGTGCGAACGAACATGGCATTCGTCGAGTTGTTGATGAGCCGGTTGCCATGGATGTCCGGACCGACGCGGGTGAAGTCGAGCGTGAAGCTGGCCGACGGCGGCGCGGCGATGTCGGACGGAGTGTAGAGCGGATTGCTCGAGAACGTTCGCCAGTAGCGCGGCGCTTGGAAATTTGTCACTTCGAAACTATCGGGATTGGCCGACATCGCCGCATTGGCGCTATTGCGGATCGTGTTGAACGACACGGTCGGCCGGCGGTCGAGCATGCTGATCGGCGTAACGACCTGCGGAACCGAATCGACCTGCACTTGCCCACCGCCGTAGCGGATATCGGCATGGTTGACGTAGTTCAGGAAGATGCCCGCCTGCTCGTGATCGAAGCGGCCATCGGCGATGTCCAGGTCGTTGCGGAAGGCAAGACCGCCCCAGTCGCCCGCGGCGGGGGGAACATTCAGCGGGTTCTGGTCGAGGCCGACATTCGTTGTGATGCCCGTGCCGCCGATTTCGTTGTACGACGTGAAATAGACGTTGTTGGTCGGTGTGCCGAGCACCTGCAGCGAACCGCCACTCCGATCAGAGAAGATCGACGGCGACGTGCTGCCGACCGTGATCGACGAGCGGCGCATTTGGAAGATTGCGCCAGCGTCAATCATCACGGTAACGTTCTTGGGCACAGCCAGATCGGTGCCGTCGGCCAAAGGAGTATTGCCCAGGGCGCCGCCAAAGCCGACTTGGTAGGCCCGATTGTCGTGCAGCGTGAGCAGGTTGCCGTCGGTGCCGCCGTTGCCGAGGATACGGACGATGTCGAATTCGGTGGCGACCGCTAACGCGTCATCGATGTCGCGGTACGGAGACGACAACAGCCCGTTCCCGCCTGCCGGGGCAACCTTATCGACGAAGATCGTGCGGGCGCGGCCAGCTTGCGCGGTGAGGGGCGCGGCACGGAACCAGAAGTTGTGGACGCCGCCGGGAGTGCCATCGGCATCGCCGTCGAAGGCGACATTCAGCGTATCCTGGATCACTCCCTGGGCGAGGGTGCGATCGACAATGCTCTGGCTGGCGCTCTTGCGGAAGTCGAGCTTGATTTCGTAGTTGCCCTCGGTCGAGCCTCCGATGCCTGAATCGAGAATCGTAGGGTCGTATTGATCGTTGCCCGAGGCCGTGACGCCGACATAGTAAGTGCCTGGGCCCAGTTCGAGCTTCAGCAGCGAGTCCTGGCTGAAGTAATCGTCGTTGCGAGCAATTTCTTCAATAACGCCGCCGGCTCCGACGCGATACAGACGCAGGTGTGTATCGAGCGAGCTGGCGTTGGGAAGCCGCTCAGCAAACGCCTCGATGGTCAGAACGCCCGTGCCGTCGAGCACGAAGCGGAACATGTCGATGTCCTGACTTTCGGGACGGAACAGGTGCTGTATGTGAACGATGTCGCCATCGCCCGGGAAGACCGGCTCCGGCCCGACGCCGAAGCTGATCCCCGGGTCGTCCCCTTGGATTTGCAGCGGCGGGAGATCTGACGAGTGTCCCAGGCCGAGCAAGTGGCCAATTTCGTGCATCGCGATCTGGAACCAGTTGCCTCCATAGGAATCGTCCCAGAGTTCGCCGTTATCCATGATGGCGAGGCCGATCAACGGATTTGCCAAACCGGGGACACCGCCCGGGCCGGTAGGCACGTTCGGGTCGATCGCGCGGAGATCGCCCGTGGCAACCGTCAGCCCGGAGTCTTCCGATTCGACAAACTGCACGCCAGAGTACCGAGAATACAGCTCGAAGATTTCGCGAGTCCGTTGCTTTTGGTTCTCGGTGATCAGGTTAAACGCCGGCTGCGAGCCACCGATGCCGTCGGGAATCGTGCCGATGATTGGCTGGAAATTGTAGAAGATCGTAGAGACACCGCCGACAACGTCGGCGAGCCCTTCCAGATGCGTTTCCGCTGGAACGTCGCGATGACCGGGATCCTCATTCGAGCCCGGCCACGCAATCGTGTAGGCCTGCGCTTCGACGGCCTGGGCCAGCGCGACCGTTCCCCCTTGAATTCCCGTCGTAATCGACGAGCCCAAGTCCCGAGCGGTGGCAAAGCTCGAGCCAGGATCGTTCAACCCAAGCTGCTGAACCGTCGTGGGCAAACCACCATTGCGTGCCGATTCGTTCGTGCCGATGCGCAGGCGGAAGGCGCCGATGGGATCCTTGACGCCCGAGGTGGGATCGAAGGTCGCAAGCTGATCGAGCGACGAGACCGAACCAAAGATCAAACGGACCAGGTTGGTTGCTTGATCGTATTCGACCGACGTCGGCAAGACTTCCGTATCGTCGCTGGGGTCGAGCGTGTTTCGCGTCACATACAAGCGATAAAACTCAGGCCGCGTCGCAGAGACGGGGTCGAGCTTGTCGTTGTTGAAATAGACATAGACCATGTTGGCGGTCGAACGGGTCGTCGTTCCGCCAGGAATGACCTCCGTCATTTCCAAGCCGCCAGCAGCATTGCGGCGGATCGGCTGCGGCACAATCGAGATGACTTGCGCACCCAGGTCGAGCCGGAAATTCAGGTTGAAATCGACGCCGCCGTTGATGGCAGTGCCCGATGTGTCGCGCAGCGGCGTCGTCCCCGCTCCCACGATGGTCACGCGATAGATGTCGTCAGGAAGCGTTTCGGCGAAGCGCATAATGACTTCGCGGTTGTTCACGCCCAGACCGAGGAAGCCCGGCTGAATCGTCACGTCGTTCGCCTGGCCGAAGATCCCGTCACCGCCAGCGCGCGTCAGGCGAATGCCGGAAGCAATGGTTGCTGGATCGAGTCCCGGAATGTCGGTGAAGCGGAGCGTCAAGTCCTGCGGGGCGACGGTGCGAGTGTCGCCTTCGTTGAGCAGCTCGCCGTTATTGGGCAGAACGAAAATCGCCATCACGCGGCGATCTTCGAGCTGCTCCAAATGCATGCGGCGCGATTCCTGACGCGATCGATCGCGGAACTTGCGGCTTTTCTTGAGCGCGGAGAGACGCTTGTGCGAGCGCTGCGTGGCCATGAACCAATCCTCAGGATGTCAAATGCGAGCAACAATTCCCCAAAGGTCGGAAAATACCTAGCAGCGGCCTGGGGAATGCCGAAGGCCGGAATCGGCCCAGCGATGCGCACCGCAACGTCAAGCGGCGACGCCACCTACGACGATGCGCGGGAGGGGAGCTGGGAAGCCGAAACCGGGAATCTGCTAAGTTCGGATTATAATTGGGGGTACATGCCTTGCAACGAAAATGCGAGCGGGGCAAACGTTGCCCGACAACGCGCAGGATCGGATGGCAAGGCTAGTGCCGGTTGAAGCGTTGGACGCTATCGGCAGGCTGGTAGTTCCCGGTCAAATCGCGAGATGTCCACGAGTGAGGAGCTCACCATGCGTGAACTGTGGAGAGAAGCCGGTCCTTGCCGTCAAGATCGAAGCCGTGCAAATAACGAGCAACTGCGCAGCGCAAATGCTTACGGATCATCCACTTGCGGAAACGCTGCTAAGCACTTTCCAGCTACTTTCGCGGTTTCGACAACGAGCCCGAGCACCGTTTGCAACGAGTCACCTGATTGTTCACCTTGGCCCCACACTTGGGGCAACGGCGGTTCTTGAGAGCCAAGGTGAACTTCGTAGCAGGTCGGGATTTCATAGGAAAGGAATCGCGCGTGTTGTCCTCGGGTAGCACTTACCCAGAGCGGGTGACTGCGGGCAATCAATGTAATGGGGACATTCAGCGAGGACAATTGGCCTGGCGAGCTTGATTTGCCGAAATGAGTTGAGGGAACGGTGCTCGCGGTGGGCCTAGCGCCACCGCGGTCGGTCGAATCTGAGTCGGGCTGGCTTGTCAGTCGAGTTTCACGACTTGCCCCTCGCGCCGATCTCCCAAGTTGTTCCAGATCGTCGCGTCGATGGTGAAGGCAACCATCCGCACCGATCCGTCGGCGAGCATGACGTTCAAGCCGGACGGGTGCGCTGATCCGAACTGGTATCCGTCCCAACCATAGGGACTGCCGCGCGAATCGGGGATCGGCAGGAAACCCGTATAACGCATCACATCGGGATCCCACCCGTCGATCCACCCTTGGTCGTCGTGCCAGTCGCCCGATTCATAACGGTCGATATGCAGCCACTTTTCCGAAGCGATCATCGTATTCGACGTGCCATCCTTCACGTGGCCCATGGTGATCGGGCAACCGGCGGTCTGAGAACGAACAATCACTCCGAAATAGCGGGCTTGCGTGGGTACGCCCCACACATTGCCGTGCCAGAACTGATCCCAAGTATTAGGGGCATCGGCTGGAGTTGCTCCCGCGTAATCATTCAGCACCCGATGGCCTTGCCTCCGGACGGGGCCTCGCGAAGGGCAGAAATAGCCGTTAATCGCTGAAATCTCCAGATCGTAGGGGGTGCTCTGTTTATGCACGTTGATTTGCTCGATGTACGGGAGAATCTGATAGGGCCACGACATGAGGGCGTTTTTCGTGTCGATGGCCGTGCCGTTGTGTGCCTGGCCCGCCCAGGGCACCGTACCACCACTGGGGAACACGCGCAGCGTGTCGTGGTGATTTTGGATGGCAATGCCAATTTGCTTGAGATTGTTTTGGCACTGGGTCCGGCGGGCCGCTTCGCGGGCCGCTTGAACGGCCGGCAGCAAGAGCGCGACCAGCACGCCAATAATCGCGATTACGACAAGTAGTTCCACGAGCGTGAAGCCACCAGATCGCACTGTGCGACAGCCTTTCATAAATTGCTCCAAGAAATAGAGTTCCGACGAATGAGGTGATCGCCAAAAAGGGCGAAAATTCCACATGAAATTGAGCCGCAATGCGAATCGGTGGGGGCCCGATTCGCTTTACTTTGCGTCAGGTACTAATTCGCGAAATCGAGTCGAGTCCACTTCTTCAATCGCACCCACGGAGGTGGCGATGTAGCGCTTGCCGTCGATGCCGTCCTGTTCGTAAGCGATGACCGGCATTCCGCCCGGTCCCGGCGGACCGGAAACCGCACCGTACTTCACGACGTAGGGCTTCTTGTCTCGCGATGACATGAAGATGGAATCGACATCTGCGATGTCGAACGACTTGAGCTGCTCTTGTCGCAACGACTTTAGGTATCCCTTAAATTCAGCCTCGCTGGGCGGTGCTTGTCCCTTGTGAGTGCCGACGTATTGGCCATAGAACACTGCCAGCGGTTTAAGATTGGACGATTCGGTAGCTTTGCTGGCGGCACGTTCACAGCCAAGCCCGAACAACATTGCAGCGACGAATGCCGCGCAGCAGATTCTGATTGTGCCCCGCACGCCCCTGCCCCCGCAGAAAAAAAAGACCCGAAAACGCTAAGTTTACACTTGCCGATTGATGGGTGTAAGTGCCTTTTCAGGAATTCCGGCACATTTGCCGATTGACGCCAGCTAAGGGCGAACTCGTTCCCATTGCCGGTCCAAACGCTGAGGCGACGCCGGCAGACTCACGCCAAGTTCCTGGGAAAATAGGGAAACGCGCAATTCTTCGAGCATCCACCGGAACTGCCAGAGTTCAGGGGCCGTGATTCCGCGGCGGGCATGGTCCGCGGCACGTTCCACGTATTGCCGCCAGCGTGGCTGGATTAGGTCATGATTCTGCCGATCGCGAGCCAGGCCGCCGCTAGCGAGCTTCTTGAGCCGAAGGTTCGCGGCTTGTAAGTAACGTGGGAACTGAACTAGCCAGTTCCACGACGTGCTGGCGAGGAAGCCGCTGGTCAGAAGAGCCGCTTGCTGCTCGCGAAGGTCATCAATCACGTACTTCCACGAGGCAGGCGTAGGACGTTCGAGTGCGAGACGCAGCTCGTGGTAGGCGGCAAAGAGCGGACCGACAACCTTGGTCACTTCCTGCACGGACGGGACAATGTGTTTGCGACCGATGAGCCGCTGGGCCTCGAATTCGTCCGCATCGTGCGGAACCTCATCTTTTTGGTAGAAGGCGCGCGAGGCGAGCAGATCGATCAGTTGTTCGTCGATCGGGTGGTGTTTGGCAAGAGGCGCGGCATGCAGGCGGATCTTTTCGATTTGCGGCAGATGCTGCACCTGCGCCTTGAGCTCGCGCCGCTCGGACAGCACAAACAGTCGCAATGCACCTAGCCGCGTGAGTCGCTGCGCCTCGGCCGCCGAATCGGCAAGCTGCAGAGAGGCCGAGTCGCCAGCATCGGCGAGCGCCGGGTACTTCGTGAGCACCACGCCGCCGTGCCGCAGATCGATACTTTCGGGCAAGCGGCCGAAATCCCAGCGCGTAATGCCGGTGCGCTGCCAGGGGGACGCGCTGGCCGGAATTGCCGGCGCGGGCTGCTCGCCGAGCTGCAGACGCAGGGCCGCGAGATCGCGCCCTTCGGCCAGCATCTGACCGCGCTCATCAACGACGCGCACGAACATCCGCAAGTGTGGCGGAAGGCGATCATATTCGAACATTTCTGGTTTGATCGTCTCACCGGAAACCCGGCTTAGTGCCGCGGCAACCGACGGCGCGAAAGGCCCGCTGGCAAACTGCAGTTCTCGCGCGACTTTGCGTGCGATGTCCGGGGCGGGACCGAGTGTGCGACGAACGGCTTTTGGCAGCGAACGGATCAGTGCTTCGACCTTTTCTGGAACCAAACCGGGGATGAGCCACTCCAGCCGCGTTTCGGTCAATTGGGAGATGCCCGCCCGGGGGACCGTCACGGAGACGCCGTCGTGTTCCGCCCCCGGCTCGAACGTGTACGCGAGCGGCAGTTTGAGGCGGTCGATCTGCAATTGATCGGGATAGGCCTCTGCCTGGTCCGCCTCCGCTTGCTCGCCCAGCACGTCGGCTTCGGTCAAATAGAGCATTCGGGGCTGTGATTTCGCGATCTCTTTCAGCCACTTCTCCAGCCGCGGCCCATCGCACACATCAGCGGGCAGCCGCGCGTCAAAGAATCGGTAGAGGACGTGCGGTTCGACAATCAGCTCTCGCTGGCGAGTCTTAGCGGCGAGCTTATCCAGGTTGGCAAGCAACTCGCGGTTATGCCGGAAGAACTCGGCCCGCGTGCTGATGTCTCCCTCGACGAGTCCGTGCTGAATAAGCAGCTCGCGCGAAGCAGCCGGGTCGATTGCTGAATAGCGCACCCGCCGCTCAGCTGCGATGGTCAAACCATAGAGCGTCACCTTTTCCTTGGCCATCGCGCCACCAGCTTTGCGATCCCACGTCGGGTCGCTGTAGCTCCGCGTCACCAGGTGCGTGGCGAGCGGCTCGATCCAATCGGGGTTGATGCCGCCCGCCGTTCGCAGGTAGCGACGGGTCGTTTCCACGAGTTCGGCGGCAACGATCCACTTCGGCTTCGTTCCTGCCGCCCCGCTGCCCGGCCAGAGCAGGAACTTGCCACCGCCGGCTGCTGTGTATTCGTTCGTGTCGCCGCGCTGGGCGATGCTAGAGAGCAAGCCCGCGAGCAGCGAGCGATGGATGGCTGCGTAGGCATCCGCATCAGGGGAGCGGGAGGCGTGAGCCTCCCGATGACGTTGACTCTTCTCAAGTATCGAATCATCGGGGAGCTTACGCTCCCCGCTCGCCTGATTCCACTTCCTCTTCCCTGCCTTTAGTCCCACCTGCCCCACCATCTCCAAGAGCTGCCGATGCACATCGTGCCATTCCCGCAGCCGCACCTCGGACAAGAAGTGCTGCCGGCACGCCTTCCGAAACTGTCCGCGGCTGGTCTGCTCCTTAAGCCGGGCGACGAAATCCCAGAGCTTAAGCCAACCGAGAAAATCGGAATCGGGGTCAGCCCACTGGGCATGAGCGGCATCCGCTTCCTGCTGTCGCTCGGCAGGACGGTCGCGCGGGTCTTGCACCTCCAAGGCCGCCGCAATGATGAGCACGTCGGCCAGGCACCCTTCTCGGTTTGCCTCCAGAATCATCCGCCCAATGCGAGGATCGACGGGTAGGCGGGCGAGCTGCCGACCGATGGGAGTGAGTTGTCGTTTGTCGTTCGTCGCGCCAAGTTCGAACAGGTCGCGATAGCCGTCACGAATCGCCTCCGGTCGTGGCGGATCGAGGAAAGGAAACTCGTCGATCGGCCCCAGATCGAGCGTGAGCAGCTGCAAGATGACCGCCGCGAGATTCGTCCGCTGAATCTCGGGTGACGTGAAACGATCGCGGCTGAGATAATCCTCTTCGCTGAAGAGCCGCACGCAGACGCCGGGACCGATGCGGCCGCAGCGTCCCTTCCGCTGGTCGGCCGACGCTTGCGAAACGTCCTCGATCGGCAGCCGCTGCACCTTGCTGCGGGCCGAGTAGCGGCTGACGCGGGCCGTCCCCGTATCGACGACGTAGCGAATGCCCGGCACGGTGAGCGACGACTCGGCGACGTTTGTGGCCAGCACAATTCGCCGGTCTGAGTGCGGTTGAAAGACCTTGTTCTGCTCGGCGGTCGAAAGGCGGGCATACAGCGGCACGATGTCGGGCTTGCCCCCCGGCAGATTGCGTCCGCGGAGCTTGTGGGCCGCTTCCAGAATGTCCCGTTCGGTCGGCAGGAAGACGAGCAAATCGCCGCTGCCGAGACGGCAGACTTCTTCAACCGCGTCGGCGACGCCGCGAATCGGGTCGAGTTCCTCTTCCTGATCGTCAGTGACGAGCGGCCGGTAGAGCACTTCGACGGGGAAGGTACGGCCCGAGACTTCGAGCGTCGGCGCGGGATTGGTTTCATTACGAAAATGCTCGGCAAAACGCTGAGCGTCGATCGTGGCGCTGGTGATGATGACCCGCAGCTCAGGACGCTTGGGAAGGAGGCGATGCAGATAGCCGAGCAGAAAGTCGATGTTCAGCGACCGCTCGTGAGCCTCGTCGATGATGAGCGTGTCGTATTGATCGAGGAAGCGGTCGTGCTGCGACTCGGCCAGCAGCACGCCGTCGGTCATCACCTTCACAAGCGTCTGGTCGCTCGTCGCGTCGGTGAACCGGATTTTAAAGCCGACCTTCTGGCCGACGGATGTTCCCATCTCCTCAGCGACGCGCGACGCAATCGAACGAGCCGCGATTCGCCGCGGCTGCGTGTGTCCTATCAGCCCGGCGACACCGCGGCCGATCTCCAGGCAAATCTTGGGGAGCTGCGTCGATTTGCCGCTCCCCGTTTCGCCGCTGACCACGACCACCTGATGGTCGCGAATCGCGGCGGCAATTTCGTCCTTGCAGCTAACGACCGGCAGCGACTCGTCATACGCCAGCCGCGGAACGAGCCCCTGCCGCCGCTCGCGCCGGCGATTGGACGCTTCGACATCCGCCAAAAGCTTATCCAGCCGCTCGCCCGGTTCACGGCCTTGTTCCTCGGCCTGCTGCACCGCGCGTAGCAGATTCCGCAGCCGATGCCGGTCGGCCTGCATGGCGGTCGCAATCTGCAATTCGATTTCGCGGTAGAAAGACATCACCATAGGACAACCGTCTCGCCTGTCCCGTTCGCGTCATTAAGGTCACGCCCTGGATTGCGATACAGCACCTCAGCCAGCAGTTCCGGCGAGCCGCGCGGGCCTTCGTAATGCCACTCGCGGTGTGTCGGCACGTGCTCGTCGGCGAGCGGCCAGGGATCTAACGGATCGTAACCCAGTGTCGTGGCCAGCTTGCTGCTATCCATCGTCACGTCGCCGGCTCGCGGAGGCATCGGCCCGGCATCGATCCGCGGGCAGCCGTGCAGAAGGTCTGGATCGTATCCGCCGATCCGGTTGACGATCTGCGCGATTTGATACAGCGAGAGCCGGCGTGGCCCCCCGGCATGATAAAGGCCCGTGATTTCAGGCCGGGCAAGCACTTCGCCTAGGAGCGGATTGAGGCAGTCGGTATAGGTCGGAGTGCGAACTTCGTCGAAATAAAGGGTCGCCGGCTTCCCTTTCTTGAAGCGATGACCGATCCAGTCGATCGCCCCCGCATGGCCATTGAAGCTGACACCCATCGGGAGCGAGATGCGGAGGATGGCGGCAGGAGTTTGCAATAATATCCGCTCCGCCTCGGCCATCGTCTTGCCATAGACGGTTACCGGGTCCGTCTCATCGTGTTCGACGTGCCCACCGCCGCGTGTGCCGGAAAACACGAGATCGATGGAAAGATGGACGAGGCGCGTGCTCGTGCCGCTGATCACATCGAGCATTGTCGTGACGCTCGTGATATTCACCCGCTCGGCCATCCGTGGGTCCATCTCGCACGACTTGAGCTTGCAGGTTCCCTCGCAGTTGAGCACCCCGGCGAATTGGTGCTTGTCGAACAGTCGCGCGAGTTCATCCCGGTTGTCGCCGTCGCAAGCGATGATTCCCTCTCCCCGCAGCGGCCAGTTGTCCTTCCGGCGGATGCCGATGACTTGGTTTCCGTAGCGGCGGCGGAAGTAGTAAAAGGCGTTATAGCCCGCGACGCCAGCTACGCCGGTGATCAGGAGGGGGAGAGGAACGAGAGGCGCGGGTGGTGGAATCATCGCAGTCGCAGTCCTTTCGGCAAGGATTCGCCAAACACGCGGTCTTGTTCATCGACTGCAAGTTCGCCCCCCTCGCGAACGAGATTGATCGCATGTTCGCTGGCATGATGGTCGGTCAGCCAGGCGATGACGGCACTGCGCGCCGTGTCGGGCAGGTCGCGGTAGCGGTCGCCGGAGCGGCGGGCGAGGTTGACGATGGAAAATTTCTGCATCTCATCTGCGGCAGGAGCGGCAATGATCGCTTCGATCCACTTCGCGGATTCCGCAGGCGGCACGACCGTATTGAGCGGGCCATAGGCGGGCTCGCGTGCACCCAGGCGACCGATGGCCCAAATGATAGCAAGCCGAATCCGCTCCACATGAACTAGCTGCAGCAGCAGCTGTCCCAGTTCAGTTTTGGTTTCGACCGCCAGCAACTCCAGCGAACCCAAGAGCCGGAGCACTTCCTGCGATTCGTGGGGGCTGAAGGTCGGATCGGTCCCCTTGCCACTCGTTTGCCGCTTGTGCAACGTCCGCACGGTAGCCAGCAGCGGCTCGGCCAGCGAACGCTGCTGCCCTTGCGTAAGGCCGCCGGCAATGCGCCTCCACAGGATCAACGATTCTGTGCGGCTCGTTGGTGCGGGGTGGGCCAGCTTACCCTGCACCGTTTTCCACGTTTCGGCCACGCGCCAGTCATCGACCGCCAGTCCGTAGCCGGGGCGCAGACAGTAGCCGAGCAGGTTCAGCCAGCGGGCCTCGTGCTGGGCCGATTTGCGACGGCCGGACTCCAGCTCCATCAGCATTTCCCACACGCGGCGAAGGAGCGAAGTAGGCCACTCGTGTCGCTCGCTGCCGACGGCGGTGACGAGCAGGCTATTGATCGAATCGGGCTTGTTGGCGCCCGCTGGTCCAAAGACGCTTGTCAGCGCGTCGCGGCACGCCTCGGCAGTTGCTTCATCGACGAAGCCCTGGGCCTCGGCATCCGTCTCGTGAGCCGCCACATCGGTTGCGGTGGCGGATCGCACGTCGAACTGTAGCCGCCACGTGCGCTCGCCACCCACCTCGCTGCACCACAGATCGAGCGTGCCGATCTCGGTCAGCTTGGCGTGCAGCTGCACCGGCACGGTCCCCCGCTCGCGGCGGCTCCTTGTCTTGAGAGCCGTGCGAATCGGCGGCAGCGAGGTCATTTGCTCGGGATCGACGGCAACCAGCTCTCCCGGCTGATCGGTGAGGCGAATGCTCGACGTATAGAGCGGAAATTCCACCGGCTCCGAAACGAGCAGATCGAATTGCCGGTCGGCCAGTTCGATGTCCTGCCCCGGCTCGGCACTGCCGGGAACAAGGCAGAGTGCATCGGGAGGACGAGGCTCCTGCCGAGCTGCTGTCTCTGTTTCCGACTCAACTCCGATGTAATACGTCCTTGCGAGTGAAGCGACGATCTTCACCCCTTCGCCGCGGCGAACCATGCCGTAGTAGGCGGCACCGCGGGCGACGGCCAGGTCGAGTCGGTCGTTGTCGAGGACAAGAAGGGCAGAGGGCTGGGGGTTCGGGGATCGGAGTTCGGGGTTCGGGGTCCGTGGTTCGTCGAACCATTGAGCTAAACAGTCAAGCAAGCGCTGCCTGAGCACGCTTGACGCGAATACTCCGCCATTAAAAAGCACCACATCTGGCCTCGCCGGATCTGCTCCTGTCCTCTGACCTCTGTCCTCTGCCTCATCTCCTGCACTGCGATGCGCCGTCAAGAAAGCCGCCAAATACCGCGTCATTGCCGGATCGGCAGCATACGGCAGGCCAAATTCCTGAAAGCCGCTGCGACGAATGGCCGGTTTGTCGATTAGCGCCACACGGGGCATGAATCCATCGACCAATAAGGTGCGAACTTCGTCGCGCGTGACATGCGTCGTCAGGCTGCCGCCAATCAGTTTCGACCCGCTGCCGGGGATGCTGATGGTCACCTGCTCCGGCCCGGCTTCGTCAAGCAGTTGCTCCTTCGCCTGCCGGGCGGCACGCAAGAGCACGTCCCACTGGCGGGGCTCAAGTTTCGCAGCAGGTAGGTCCGTTCTGCCGGTACGGACCTCGGTGGTGGTTCCGTCGCCCAAAGTCCCGCCCGGCAGGCGGGACCTACTTGTCAGCTTCCCCTCTAAATACTGGGCCAGCGCCAAGTCCATGTTGTCGCCGCCGAGGATCAAGTGATCGCCGACGGCCACACGATGGAATTGCACCTTGCCATTCTCGCCTCTCCGCACGCGGATCAGCGTGAAGTCCGTCGTCCCGCCGCCGATGTCGCACACCAGAATCTTCTGCCCCGGTGAGACTAGCTGGTCCCAGTTCTCCTGGTGCTTGTAGATCCACGCGTAGAACGCCGCCTGAGGCTCTTCGATCAGCACAACACGAGCGAGGCCGGCCCGGGCGGCTGATTGCACGGTCAGTTCTCGGGCGATCTCGTCGAACGACGCGGGGAGCGTGAGGACGATGTCCTGGCGTTCGAGCGGCTCGCTTTTGAAGCGGTCGTTCCACGCCCCACGAATGTGGGCCAGATACCGGCTGCTCGCCTCGACCGGCGAAATCCGCTGCACGTCGCTTGCCGCATGCCAAGGCAACAGGTCCGCTGTTCGGTCAACCCCGGTGTGGCAGAGCCACGACTTGGCCGACGACACCAGCCGACCAGGCGTGCCACTCCCCCAGTCGCGTGCCATGAAGCCGACGACGTAGGCTGGCGAGCGGGAGGTGTCAGCCTCCCGATGGGGTCGTCCTAACGGAACCGTTGAGCCACCTTGGGACTCACGCACCCCGCTCGCCGTCAGCGGTTGATAATGAAAACTCGGCAGCGTATCGCGGGCCTCCACCTGCCCCGGCGCGACAAGCTGCGGAATCTCCAGCACGCGAACCTTCCAAGGCCGCTCCTGGGTATCGACGTAGCAGACCGCCGAATTCGTCGTCCCCAGGTCGATGCCGACGACGTAGCGGCTGGGGACTTCGTCGAATTCGACCGAGTTGTCGCGACCGCCGTTCATCCCCCAAACCTAATCTCGCTCATTCTGAGCACAAGAGCGGGCAATAGCTTCGCATTTCGTATTGACTTCTCCTTGAACGCACCCCTATGGTGCTCAGCGCCGTTGGATTTAATCGCCGAGGGACTGAGTATGCGATGGCCTTTCTACTGCTCCAGCCTTCTAAGCGTCTTGTTGGTCGCAAGTGCTTCCTCGATTGGTCTGACTCAGCCTATTACTGAGAACCCACAAGCTTTTAAACTCCTTGAGGAGGCGAATCAGTACTTCGAGGCAAAGAAATGGGACGAGGCCGACAAGGCATTCTCGGCGGCTGAGCAACTCGATCCTGGTTCAGAACCAATTGCCGAGATGAGGACAGTTTCTCTGACGTTACAGGCGATCGCACACTACGAAAAACAGGACTGGGATCGGTCACTCAATGCTTGGTCGAAGGTGATTGAACGCCAACCGAAGAACGCGAGCAACTATCAGCTGAGGGCAGCCGCGTGGAGCGGGAAGGGGGAATTTGCGAAAGCCGTCGCAGATCTTTCAACGGCAATTCAAATCGCACCGGAGCATCCTGACGGCTACCGATGCCGGGCGTTCACACTCTGTGTCTTGGATCGGCATCAAGAGGCACTAGCTGATTTGCGATCTTACGATCGACTAAAACCACGCGACCCAATAGCAACAGCAGCGATTGTCTGGATCCTCGCAACATGTCCCAAGCGGAAGGTCCGTGACGGCGCCGCAGCGCTCAAGCACGCTGAAGACTTCCTCGAAGCAAACCCCGATGCGAGGGATCGACTTGCACGCTCAAAGGCCGCAGCCCATGCCGAACTGGGGCAATTCGAGAGAGCGATGGAATGTCAACAGGCCGCTCTAGGTTCTTCCCCGCGTGGAACTGATAACCATGAGTTTGATGCCATGCTCCTGAGACATTACTCGATGAAAAAGCCTTTTCACACAGGCCTTCCGCTTTGGAAGCAATAGCTTTGCTGCTACCGCAGCCACGGACAAAGGACGCGGTGTTAGAATGCCTGCAAATGGGGAATGCACCAATCGGCCTCATCGGCGTCGGTCTGCTCGGAACGGCATTGGCTGAGCGAATGCTCGCAGCGGGGTACGAGCTGGTTGGATACGACGCGAATCCGGCACGGTTGGCCACGCTGCCAGAAATAAAAGCAACACAGACCGCTCGCGAGGTCGCCGGGACTTGCTCCACCATCGTCCTCTGCCTACCTGATTCGCACGTTGTTGCTGCGGTTGTGGCGGAACTTGGCGACCAACTACAGCCCGGTTCGTTGCTAATTGATGCAACCACAGGCGATCCCGAGGACACGACCAAACTGGCAGGCGAACTTCGCCTTCGGAACATCGGCTATGTCGATGCGACGATTGCCGGCTCCAGCGAACAAGCCCGCCGCGGGGAGGCGGTCGTGCTTATTGGTGGTGAAGTGAGCGACGTGCAGCGTGCCGAGCCAATTCTGGCAACTTGTTCCGCCAAATGGTTCCACCTCGGTCCCTCCGGCAGTGGCGCTCGGATGAAGCTGGTTGTCAACCTGGTGTTGGGTCTCAATCGAGCCGTCCTCGCCGAAGGGCTGTCGCTTGCTGAAGCGTGCGGCATTACGCCGGCTGCGGCCCTGGAGGTGCTGAAGGCCACGCCCGCCCATTCGGCGGCGATGGACACCAAAGGCCCCAAGATGGTGGCCCGCGACTTTTCACCGCAGGCCCGCCTGTCACAGCACTTGAAGGACGTGCGGCTGATTCGCGAGTTGGCCGCACGGAGCGGTGCAATCACTCCACTCTCCGACGCCCATCAGGAATTGTTGGAGCAAGCGGTGGCGTTGGGGCTGGCCGACGCGGATAATAGTGCTGTGCTTGGGGTCTATTCTTCTGCCGCTCGGCCAGCATGATTTCCGTCGTTGAACTGACAAAACGCTTTGGCGGCGGCCAAGATGTGCTGGCGGTCGATCGCGTCTCGTTCCAGGTGCCACGCGGCGAGGTCTATGGCCTGCTTGGCGAAAACGGGGCCGGTAAGACTACGACGCTCCGCATGATCCTGGGCCTGCTTGAGCCAACGAAAGGTTACGCCGAGGTTGAGGGCTTTCGCACGAGCGAGAACAAAGACGCGGTCAAGTCGCGAATCGGCCTCGTCTCGACGAGTGCCGGCTTATACCAATGGCTTTCGCCCCGCGAGATGCTGCTGTTCTTCGCCGATTTATACGGCACGCCGCCGGCCACCGCCCAGAAGAACCTCGAACGCCTCGCGAACCTGTTCAGTCTGCACGATTATCTCGACCGTCGCTGTGCGAACCTGAGCACGGGACAGAAACAACGTGTGAACCTCGCCCGCTCGCTGATTCATGATCCGCCGGTGCTGTTGCTCGATGAGCCGACGCGTGGGCTCGATGTGCTGGGAAGCAAGGTCATCTTCGATTTCATTGCTTCTGCTCGCGATGCCGGCAAAGCGGTCATCCTCAGCACGCATCGGCTTGACGAAGCAGAGCGATTTTGCGACCGCTTCGGCCTGTTGCACCGCGGCCGGATGATGCACGAAGGGACGCTCGGTGAGCTGCAAGCCGCCACGGGGCTGACGACGCTGACCGAGATGTTCCTGCAAGGTTTGGCTAGCCATTCGGAGGACAGGCATCCGGAGGTCGATGCCGCATGAGCACTTCCTCCGAGCAGGTAGTTCCTGCCGGCGACAGCATCACGCGCGTCGCCCGCCTTACGCTCAAGGAGTTGCGCGAAACGCTCCGCGATCGGCGGACAATCGTCACGCTCGTCCTCATGCCGCTGCTCGTGTATCCGCTGCTAAGTGTGGCGTTCAAACAGTTCCTGCTATCCAACTTTCAGCAAGCGACACCAACCCAGTGGCGGATCGCTGTCGCGGGGGAAGCAGAATCAAAGGTGCTGGGCTATGTATTGGGACACGGCCATCGCCTGCTTGCTGCTGGCAGCTCAACAAACCAGGAAACGGACGATCCTAATCCAGGCGAACTGGCAATCTTTGTCACGTCCGATTTGGATGATGCGGTGCGGAAGGGAGAAGTCGATCTGGCGATTCGAATGTCATCCCAGCCGCCTGAAGGTCCCGCCGACGCACCCATTAACGCGGGACAGAATCAGTTCCTCCTGATCTATCGCTCGGAGCAGGCGATTGGATCGCGCGTCGCCGAGTATGTTGAGCGCCGACTGCGAGCGTACAACGATGAGTACCTGCGGCTCCGGCTGGTGGAATTGAAGCAGGATCCGAAGCTCCCCGCGGCGTGGCGGATGCAACCTATCGTGGAGCAGAAGTCCGAAACGTCATGGATGGCGACGCTGGTGCCCATGATCTTGATCCTCATGACGATTACCGGGGCGGTCTATCCGGCCATCGACCTGACGGCCGGCGAGCGTGAGCGAGGAACGCTCGAAGCACTGATGGCCGCACCCGTTCCGCGACTCGGGTTACTCTTCGCCAAATACCTGGCAGTGCTCACCGTCGCCATGTTGACGGCATTGGTGAACATCTTGGGCATGACGATCACCGTCTTCAGCACGGGGCTTGGCCACGCGCTCTTCGGCGAGCAGGGCTTGTCGCTCGGCGCGGTGGCAATGGTCTTTGGCTTGCTCGTGCTATTCGCGGCTTTCTTTTCGGCCGTGCTCCTCTGCGTGACGAGCTTTGCCCGCAGTTTCAAGGAGGCCCAGGCTTACCTGATTCCGCTCATGCTCGTGTCGATGGCGCCGGGCTTTTTAAGCATCGTCCCGGGCCTGGAACTGAATGCGTGGCTTTCGGTCGCGCCGCTGGCCAACATTGTGCTCCTCGCCCGCGACGTGCTCGCGGGCCACGCTCATCCACTCTGGGCCTTCGTCGCGATTGCAACCACCTGGCTCTATGCCGCTGCGGCGCTCGGGCTGGCGGCGAGAATTTTCGGCAGCGATTCGATTCTCTACGGCAGCCAAAGCAGTTGGAGCGACCTGTTCCAGCGGCCGGAGAAGCTCCACGCTCAGCCGACCATAGCTGGAGGCGTGGCATGTCTCGCGGTGATTGTTCCGCTCTACGTCACTGCAAGTGGCACGCTCGCGCAGCTCACGTCGCTCTCGATGGTGGGGCAGCTCCTTGCCGGTGCAACGATGCTGCTCGTACTGTTTGTCGTCGTGCCGCTGGTGATGGCACGCTGGCAAGGAGTCGAGCCGCTGATTGGCTTTCAACTACGGTGGCCGCCGGCCTTAGGCATCGTTGGCGCGGCGATTCTCGGTTGCTCGCTCGCCCCGCTGGCGTTTGAGTTGATCCTTCTGAGCCAACAATTTGGTATCGCGACAATTGGTCAGGAGCAGCTTGCCGAGAAAGCTCCGCTCGTGAATCGCCTCGTCGCCCAGTGGCGCGAGCAATCGCCGGTGCTCGTCTTCGCTGCGATCGCTCTGATCCCCGCAGCTGTCGAAGAGTTCTTCTTCCGCGGCTACTTGCTCGGCGCGTTTCGCGGCCGGTTGCCAGCGTGGCTGGCGATTCTGTTTACAGCGCTCGCCTTTGGCCTCTTTCATTCCAGCGTTGGCGGGCTGATCGCCTTGGAGCGCGTGCTCTCCAGCACCATGCTCGGCATCGTCCTTGGTTGGGTTTGCTGGACGACGCGCAGTGTTCTACCTGGAATGCTCCTGCACTTTCTAAACAACGCCTTCGTCGTGTCGCTGGTGTACTGGGGAGACGGCTTCAAGTCGCTCGGCTGGGACGTGGAAGGTCAGCAGCATCTGCCGGCGATGTGGCTCGCCGCCGCGGCGGGCGCGGCGCTCGTCGGGGCCGCGCTGGTCCATCTCAGTCGCCGGTTGGCGGCAAACAGCCCGCTCCTGCCTCAGTCGCCGCTTGCCGTCGAAATTCCGCCTCCGTGAGCGTAAGGCCCATTCGCGGCAACACGAACGCCAAACTCGCCTCCGGCCAGTCGAGTGCAGCAAGCACGTCGTCCAGCCGCTCCACCGGGCACGTGCCGGACAGTTCCACGTAGTCGAGCACATCCCCCCGATCAATCAAGTTGCCATCGAGCTGCCAGGTCTGGCCAGTGTCTGCTGTTCCTCTCCACACGAACGAACCGTCCGGCTCGATGAACATCCGCGGCAACGGCTGCAAATCTGCCAGCGCCGACTCAAATGACACGGCGAGCCCGGAATTGGAGCTGGCGGAGCGAATCGCCGTGTTAAACTTAAGGAGCGAGACCGTCATGGCAGAAGACGAATTATTGACGCTGGATGCGGCGGCCCCTGCCGCGAAAACAATTCCCTGGCTCGACGTGTTTTCTCAGTACGGGCGCGTCATGGACGAAATTGAAGATCGCAAGCGGCGCATCACCGCCACTCTGGCCCAGCACGGTGTGCAGTATGCGCTAATTGGAGGGCAGGCGGTCATCGCCTGGGTTTCGACCGTCGATCCCGACGCCACCCGGACGACCAAAGACGTCGATATTCTGCTCCGCCGCACGGACCTTCCCCACGCCAAGCGAGCCGCTGCAGCCGCGGGATTCGAGTACTACGAACTGCTCGGCACGGGCATGTTTCTGGAAAAGGAAAACCAGTCGCCCAAACGAGCCGTGCATGTCGTCTGGGCCGGCGAGTTCGTTCGTCCCGGCGAAGTGTTGCCGGCAGCCCCGCTGGAGGACGCGGTCGTGCTGGGGCAGGGGCTGTCTGTCGTGTCACTCGAATGGCTGGTGAAGATGAAGTTGACTGCGTGGCGACTGCACGATCGCGTCCACGTCCGCGATCTGGTCGAGGTGGGCCTCATCGACGAATCCTGGTGTGCGAAGTTGCCCGCCGAACTGGCCGCTCGTCTGAAGCAGTTGATCGAGGCGCCAGACGCCTGAGGGAGCCGCGATGAACGAACTCCTCGCCGACAAAGCCCTGCTGGAAAGGATGGTACGCGCCGTGGAGAAAGTTCGCGAGCGGATGGTGCGTGCAGCCGCGGCATTGACGGCCGCCGGCATTCCATACGCGGTTGCCGGGGGGAATGCGGTGGCGGCCTGGGTGGCGACGGTCGATGAGGCGGCCATTCGCAACACGCAGGACGTGGACATCATCCTGCGGCGCGAGGACCTGGAAGCGGCCAAGGCGGCCCTCGCCGGCGCGGGCTTCGTGTTTCGACACGTGAAAAGCATCGACATGTTCCTCGATGGACCGGATGCCAAGGCCCGCGACGCGGTGCATGTGCTCTATGCCGGCGAAAAGGTGCGGAGCGAGGATGCCGAACCAGTTCCAGCAATTGAAAACGTCTTCGTGAAAGATCGCGTGGCATTCATGCCGCTGGCGGAACTGGTGCGAATGAAACTGACATCGAATCGACGCAAGGACCAAGTCCACCTGCTCGACTTTCTGGATGTCGGCCTGATCGACGAAAATTGGCCCCAGCGTCTGCCGCCGGAACTTGCCGTTCGGTTGCAGCAGTTGATTGACACACCGGACGGTTAACGGGCTGCGCGGATGACATGCATGGCTGCGGCTGCTATGTTTGCGGCCTATGTCTGCACCCTCTCCAACGAAGCCGCCCGCTGAAGCCGCCGGGCATATCGACGATCATCAGGGCGTTTCGGATGCCAACGCGCGGGCCGGTCTCTGGCTGTTTTTCGTCTATCTGGCCGCCTACGCCGGCTTTATGGGGCTGGCGGTGCTTGCTCCGCGAGCGATGGGGCAGCCGGTATTGGCCGGCGTGAATCTGGCGATCGTCTATGGCATGGGGCTGATTGCCGGGGCGCTCGTCGTGGCGGCCATCTATATGTGGTTTTGCGGGCGAAACGTGCGGAGATTTAGCGACGCATCGCGGAAGCGTGGGGAGGCCCCCCGGTGATTCACGATACCTCCTGGACTGCCATCGGCGTCTTCGCCTTCTTCGTCGCCGTCGTTCTGGGCATCAGTTTTTACCTGGGCGCGAAGGCCAAATCGGCCAGCGGTTACTATGCCGCCCACGGCCAGATTCCCTGGTTCGTGAACGGCGTCGCCTTTGCCGGCGACTACCTCTCGGCCGCGTCGTTCCTCGGCATTTGCGGGATGATCGCCTTTTATGGGTACGACGGCTTTCTGTATTCGATCGGCTATCTCGCTGGCTGGATCGTCGCCTTGCTCGTCATTGCCGAACCGCTCAAACGCTTGGGCAAGTTCACGTTTGCCGACGCGTTGGACAGCCAATTCAACAGCCGGGGGATCAAACTGGCTGCGGCGATCAGCACGCTGGTCGTGAGCGTTTTCTATCTGATCCCGCAAATGGTCGGCGCGGGGGCGCTCGTGAAGCCGCTCCTGGGTCTGTCGCACGAAGTGGGCGTGATCACGGTCGGCGTCGTCGTCGTGCTGATCGTCGTGACGGCCGGCATGGTCTCGACGACGTGGGTGCAGTTTATCAAAGGAGGCATGCTGGTCGTCTTTTGCACGATTTTGACAGGGATGATTCTCAATCGCGGGCTGGAGGTGCGACGGCTAACCGGTCCGAGCACTTCCACTCCTGCGGGAACGGTCGTGAATCCCGAATTCGTTCCTCTGTCCGGCGACTGGGAGAAGAGTCCGTTTGTCCGTGAGCGAGATTCCCAATCGGATCGAATCACCACCTTTCGCCAGAAAACCGAAGGGAGCGAGGTCGTCTCCGTCGCCCGTTCGCAGACGCTCTCGGTCCAGAGCGGCCAGCGGCTGGTCGATGGCCTGCCGCAAGGGAACAAGCCAGGGCAGGCCGACTTTTGGCCCGTCGGCGCGATTCAAGAGCTACCCGGAAATCGCGAGAAGACCGGTCCCCTGGGGCCGCTGGCTTATCTCGCGACACTGCAAGAGAGCCAGATCGAGGCCTGGCGCTCGACAAAGCTCAAGGACGGGGAAGGAATAGAGACAACAATCTTTTATCCGGTAGAGTTGCCCGGCAATGATTTGCTGACGCCGGGGGCCAGTCCAACGTTTGGAGCATTGCGCAGCGACTGGTACGTGAAGAATGAGGAGGGCCAGCAAACGCTGAACTGGACCGCCGTTTGGTCGAAACTCGATTTTCTCTCGCTGATGATCGCGTTGTTCGGCGGGACGGCGTCGCTGCCGCACATTCTGATTCGATATTACACGGTCAAGGATCAGGCCTCGGCCCGCAAAAGCACGGTCGTCGGCATCGCGTCGATTGGCTTTTTCTACGTACTCACGCTGTTTCTCGGGCTGGGGGCGATGACCAGTGGCACGCTTGACGTGACCGACTCGAACATGGCCGCGCCGCTCCTGGCCCGGTCGTTCGGTGAATTGCCATTTGCGGTGATTTCCGCGATTGCCTTCACGACGGTCCTTGGCACCGTGAGCGGGCTTATTCTCGCGGCCAGCGGCGCGGTGGCACACGATTTCCTTTCGAAGTTTCTGCAGCTCGACCTGAACGACCACGCCAAGGTGCGGGCTGGCAAAATCACTGCCGTCGTCGTCGGCATCGTGGCGATGGTGCTCGGCATCCTGTTTCAGGGAATGAACGTCAGCTTTCTCGTCGGCTGGGCGTTCAACGTGGCGGCCTCGGCCAACCTGCCGTCGCTCGTGATGCTGCTTTTCTGGCGCGGGACGACGAAACAAGGGATCACCACGGCGATCCTCGTCGGCATGGTGACGTCGCTCGCCTGGATTCTGCTCTCTGCCCAGGCTTACAAGGACGTGTATGGACTGAATCCGGCCGACGCATTGGTACCCTTCAGCCAGCCGGGGATTGTGACGATCCCTCTCGGGTTTGTGGTGCTAGTGGTGGTGTCGCTGCTCACTCGCCGAGCCGATTTCGGAAGCAAGTTTGCTTCCGGCTAAGAGCGGCGGGTCGCTAACAGCTGGGCTTGCTCGACGATGTCGATGCCCACCATCCGGCACCAGGCATCGCGAAGCTGGTGGGCGAAAGGACCCGGTTTACCATCAGCAATGGGCCGGCCATCGAGCCGCGTCACCGACCAGACGCATGGCGACGTACTGCACAGGAGCACTTCGTCAGCAGCGGCGAAGTTGTCAACCGTTAAATCGCGGTGGATAAACGGAATACCGAGCGAAGCGGCCAGTTCTTCGACGACCGCAACGGTAACGCCTGGCAGGATGCGCTCTCGCGGCGGAGAAACGAGTCCTTCGCCGCGAAAATAGAAGAGGATGTTTGCCGTCGAAGCCTCCGTGACAAATCCCCGCTCGTCAAGCAGCAAAGCCCGTGCCCCCGGTTCGCGAGCAGCGGCCTCACGATCGGCCAGAAAATAATGCATCCGGCTGCGGCACTTGAGTTCGGACGGCCAGCAAGCCGCGGGAACCTGCATCACTGGCGTGACGACGAGCGAATCGCCGCCGTCGTACTTGCTGGCCCAGGTGCGAAACGGCAACGGCTGCGTGTGGATGCAGACGGTTGGACCGCTCTTAAGAGCCAGATGCGCGAAAGCTGCCTGCGGCCCCGGTGTGACGAACATCGTCAGGCCGAGGTCGTCCCCCGGTTCGAGCAGCCTGTGATTCTGAGCCGCCAGTTCCGTCGCGATCTGCTCGAGTTCCGCCCGCGACAAGCCCATATCGACGCCGATGATCGCGAGCGACCGGGCCAGGCGATCCAAGTGCGCATCGAGCCGGAACAGCTTGCCGCCGAAGGTGCGTAATTGCTCCGCAACCGTCACACCTTGCACGAAGCCGATGTCATAGACGCTAACAGTCGCCTGAGCGAGCGGAAGCCACTTGCCGTTTAAGTACGCGAGAGGACCAGGCATCGAAGTGGTGGCAGTGCGGGGCATGAAACCAATCGTAGCAATTCTCAGGGAGCTGGCGTCCCTCGCTCGGCGACAACGTCCCCCGGCTCCCCTTCTTTCCACAGCACGACGGCCCGCGTCCGCTCCATGATCCCCAGGCTGTAAAGATACGGATCGTGAATGTGCTGGCTGCCGACGATGTTGGTCACGTCCGCTTCCTCCAAACGGGAGTTCCACTCGGCCGGCATCAGGTTTCGGCCGGACACGCCGGAGTATCCCATCGCGGCCGGGTCGCCGCACTTGTCGATAAAGCGATAGCGGGCGAGTACCGGATCACAGTAGTTGCGGGTGATATACCACTGGCTGGCAGCTTCGATCGCGCGTCCGTGGAAGTAGCCCGGCGCGAGCCAATAATCGTGCTCGGCCGCCGCCCAGAAGGCAACGTGGATTTGCGGCCGCTGATCCGTGGGAACTGTCCAATCGCCAAGCGATCCACCACCGGCCAACAGGTGTGTCGCGCCGCCGATGATCCGCGCTCCGAAGCTAAATCCAATCAGGCCGGTCTTCACCTCCGGCTTCATGCCGCCGAGAAAGCGAGCCAGATAGTACGCCTCCGTATCGCTCCGCGCTGCTTTCGTTCGTACGTCATTGAATGGTCCGTGAATCTGGTCGCTGGGCCACGACCAGATGACGAATCGCACCGGCCGTTCGTCGTCGAACTTACCGGCCAGCTGGAAGTAAACGTCCAGTCCGTCCGTTAGTGCCAGCGAGCTGTTGATTCGGTTGCCATGCACATAGACGGGTGTGACGATGTCCGGCGAGTCGGCGGCATAGAACTCAGCGGTCGTCGCATTTACCCATCGCGGACTAGCCGCGTCGTACTTCCAGATGGTCCAGCCCGGCTCGTCCGACTTGCCGGAGGGACATCCCAGACACCGCGTGCTTACCGCCCAGACTTGGTCCTGCGGCCGGACGCGAAACGTCTGGCATACCGCCCCGCCTGACTTGGCTGGCTCTTTCCCGGCGACTTCGGCCTTCCCCGCGAGCACTGGCGACGCCGCGAGCAGCCAACCGACCAACGCCACCGCAGCCAGCGCGATGCACCGGCGGCGCAGTTGGTCGTAAGTGGGCTTGGAACTCGTCATGGTGCCGATCTCGATGATCGTAGCGGTGGTGTGGATTGTGCCGGTGTCGCGGGCCGGCGGTCATCCGCAGCTAACACTACTCTAACGCTAATTCGTCAGCCGCCCCCACGTTGCACGATAGGTGGCAGCCTTGCAACCGGCCTTGTGGCGGCCAGGCAACGTCATCTCCCGCACGTCCGGCACCAGCCGTCGCAAATGTCGCCGAAAAGCAACCGCGGCAATTGCACCACGCTGGCGGCGAGGTAGAGTTGCTCGCCCGCGTCGTCTGGGTTCCCGCGGGCCACACGAGGAGAGAACGATGAAACGATTCATGGTGCTGGTTGTTGTCGTGGCGCTTGCAAGCCAGTCGGGCTGCCAGGCGTGCCGCAACAAGATGGGAAGCTGGTTCAACCGAGGCGATGCATGCGGCGAGCCACCACCGCCGGCGTGCCCGCCGGGTGTGCCGCGAGCGACAGTGATGTATCCCACGTCACCGCAGGTGCTTCCGGGGCCGATCGAGATCGCGCCGGTCAATTAAGTCGTAGGCACACTCCGTGTGCCTTCTTGCATCCATTATCCGGCCAGCGCGGATTGTGCGCGACCGGAACGCTCCACCGTGAGAAGTGCGGGCGGCCAAGACGCCTTCTCACGGTGGATGCGCTGAATTCGCGACTCCCTCTCGCAGCCAATCTCCGCTGGTGCCGATAGTGCCGCTCGCGCGGCCAAATTCGCGTCCTTCTTGCACGCGAATTAAGCTGGCCAATAGGCCGCGATGCTCGCGGCTGCCAGCTCTCTGCCGCGAGGGGAAGCATGTTTTTCCGCCGATTTGTGCTTGTTCTTGGTTCGCTCGCCGCTTGGACCCTGTGGGCGGCGATTGCCATCGCTCAGTTCGACAACAAGCCGGATGGCACGCCGACAGCCGTGACGCTGGGCAAGTCCGAGACGCACAAGTGGGAATACGGGATCATCGTGACTGCCGTCGGCGGTCCGTGCGCGGGTCTTTCTGGCACCGTCCCGATTCCGCAGGAGTGGCCCGAGCAGCAGGTGAAAGTGGTCGGCGAAGAGATCACGCCGGCGGTTCGGCGACACTCCTACCGCACGAACGAGGGCCTCCATCAGCTCCTCTTCGAGATTCCACAGCTTCCCGCTGGCGAGAAGGCAACCTGCCTCATCACGCTCGAAATCACGCGCAGCGAACAACTAAAACCAAGCGATACGGCAAGCTTCGTAATGGCGAAGGAGATGCCGCGCGATATCAAGAGATACCTCGGCGCGAGCCCATTCATCGAGAGTGCCAATTCCAAGTTTCGCAGCCTCGCCAAGGAACTGACCGCGGGGAAGGAAGCGGCTTGGGACCAGGTCGAGGCGATTTACGACGGCGTCCGCGAGCGGGTCAAGTATGAGACGGAGAGCAAGGACAAATTCGTCGGCGCGGTCGGCGCCCTGCGGGACGGTAAAGCAGACAAAGAGGATCTGACGAGCCTGTTCGTCGGTCTGTGCCGGGCGCACAAGGTTCCGGCCCGGATGGTCTGGTCGATGGACTCGTGCCACGCCGAGTTCTATCTGCAAAATGCATCCGGTGAAGGGACGTGGATTCCCTGCCAGGTCCACGGCGAGAAGCAATTCGGCTCAATCAGCGATCACCGGCCGATCTTGGAAAAAGGGGACAACTTCAAAATCCCCGAGAAGAAAGACGCTCAGCGGTTCGTGGCCGAATTCCTGACCGGCAAGGGTGGCGGAGGGAAGCCGCAGGTGGAATTCCGGCGGCGGCTGGCGGACTAGAATGAAATGATGGCACGCTGCGTTCTCCTATTCGTTGGCATGATGCTCCTTTCGGCCGCCGTCCGCGCCGACGAGCAAAATCCCGCGGCCATTCGCCTCGGCGAACCGAAAACGTCGCAGTGGCGGATTGGCATCACGGTCACAGCGCCGGGCGCGGTGACGGGCATCCTTGCGACCACGCCGGTGCCGATGGACTGGCCCGAACAGCAGGTGAAGATAGTCGGCGAGGAGAAGTCGGCCAATGTTGGCCGCATCAGCTACCGGACGCTCGACGGGGGCGTGAAGCAGATGCTGGTGAGCATCCCACGATTGGCTGCCGGGGACGAAGCGACCGCCATCGTCACGTTTGAAGTTGCGAAGAGCCGGATTCTGGAGCCGCTGGAAACGACGGACCTCGCAGTGCCGGCCAAGACGAATCGCGAACTTGGCAAGTTTTTGCTGCCGAGCCCCTACATCGAAAGCACCGACGCCAAGATCAAGTCACTCGCCGTGGAGATCACCACGGGCAAGGCCGCCGGCTGGGACAAGTCCGCGGCGGTGTTCGACTGGGTACGAGAGAATGTGAAATATGAATTCGCCGAGCAGATCAAGCCGGCGGTGCAGGCACTGGCCGATGGGCAGGGGGACTGCGAAGAACTGTCGTCGCTGGTGATCGCCCTGTGCCGGGCGAACAAGATTCCCGCCCGGGCCGTCTGGGTTCCGGGGCACACCTATCCCGAGTTCTATCTCGAAGACGCGAAGGGGAAGGGGCACTGGTATCCGTGCCAGGCCGCCGGTGCCGAGCGGGAGTTCGGCAGCATGATTGAGGACCGGCCCATCTTGCAGAAGGGGGATAATTTCAAAGTCCCCGAAGAGCGTGGTCCACAGCGCTACGTGAAGCAATTCCTAACGGCAAAGAATGCGGCAGCTGATCCAGTAGTGAAGTTTGTGCTGGAGCGGGTCGATTCGGCTCAAGAAGAGTGAAAGGATTGTCTTGCTGCTGGATGCTCCCGGCGCGATTGCTTAGTATGAAGAACTCGGTGCTCTTCTTCGGCCAGTCGTTCACTGGATATGGTCACTCGCTCATCGCTCCGCGCGACCACTGGTCGCGGCTATGTTCTCCGCGTTGCCATTTGCGCTACGGCAATGGTGTGCGTCGCGGCAATCGCCAGCGGGCAAGAGCAGAATAATGCCAACGCCTGGGCCCAAGAGCGCGGCCTCGTGCGGTTGGGTGATCGATGGTGGGTGCTGCCGCGGGAAATCGAGCTGCGCGAAAAGCTGGCCGAGCTGCCGCGGCGACGCGAACGGATCGTGTCGGCGGAGAAAGAACTCGACGCAGCAATTGCCGGCAATCTGAAGACCTGGCAAGAAACGCGGCCAGCGATTGCAGCCTTGGAGCAGGCACTGTCGAAGCTGTCGACTAGTGATCCGCAGCGGCCGATCATCGAGCGGCAGATTGTCGGGCTGGCCGCGTCGGCCCTCGATCCGGTGAAGCTTGCCGGACGCAGCGACGTGAGCCGCCGGCTCGTGGAACTTTCTGGCGAGCGATGCAGTCTGCTCGCGGACGTGGATTGGATTCGTACCACGGTGCCGGGACTCAAGGACGAATACAGCAAGCTGGCCGGGGAAGCAGCGGTTGCGAGCGGGCTACAGCAGGACGCCAAGAGGCGGCTCGGTCCGCAACGGAGCTATCGGGCCGATCTCGATCGGCTGGCGGAATACGAGACGCTGGCGGCAACTAAATGGGTGCCGATCTTTCAGCAGAGCGGACAAACGCGAGTGACGGCACTCTTGGGGGAGCGGACGCCAGTCACGTTTACTTGGAGCGAAGCGACCGATCAGCCGGTGATGCTAACCGCCTCGACTGCCGAAGCCGCCGGCATCAACGTCCCTGCCAATGCCCCGCGCGAGACGATTACCGCCGACACCAAACGATCGGTCGTCGCGCGGAAGATCACGCTCGACTACGTCCGCTTCGGCCACTGCTTGCTTCGCGGCGTGCCCGCTTACGTCCTCCCGCCGGAAGCGGAAGACAGCGGCAATCGCCTCGGTCGTCTGGTGCTCGTCGATCACCGCGTGCGGATGGAACCGGGAAAGCTGCGCATGTGGATCGACGAGTGAATCTCTCGCACAAGCTTGAGCCGCCACGTCAGCATCATCGTCGAGGACGTTTCCTGCCAGGCGTGATCTCATTGGAATCTACGGGGCGTAATGTTCCATCGTCCTGGGCAATGAAGTTCTGCTTGATAACCCCGTTGTACACAACCGTACCGGGCGGGAACGTAAGGTCGAACAGCTCCGCGGAAACTTTCGTGTTGATCGCGCTCGTTGTGACGACCTCGGTTGTGGAATCAATGACTTTCCGTCCCGTCCCGTATCGGGCAGCGATCCAACGATGCGGCATCCAACCGTGGACGGGATTCTTTTTGAACGAAGCTTCCAGATGAAGCTCGTCCTTACCCCTGAATTGTCGCGTGAATCGCACAATTGCCATATCCTGCCCTGGAGCTACCCAATACTTGGCGATCCGCGCCGATTCTGGAAGTGCTTCCTCGATCAGTACACACGGAATGCCATCGACGGTTTCGTCGGTGCTGGCTAGTCGCAAACCGTCAATCTTAATAATGCCCAGAGCAAGCGGCCGATAGTGCTTGAGGATCGGCGACAGATAAATACTGTTGATGTCAGAATGTTCTTTCGATTTGTAGATCCACCCTAGTGGAAATACGAGATGGTCGGAGCGATCGGGATGGTACAAGCTCTTTTTCATGCTGCCGTCAAACACGGACGTCGTCACTTCGGGCACTCCAGCGTCAACGGCGTCGTTCCAAACCGTTGCGATCCTTTGATGTCGCATCTTGGAGCCGTCAATGACCAGGACGCGGCGTTCCTTTTCCTTCGTTGGCTTGGAAGGCCCGATACCGGTCAGAAAGTCGCTTGCGATATCGAATTCCAGGCTGCGAGTGGCCTGCTCACGCTCCCGCCAGACTCGCAAGACATCTTCCAGCGTCTTGACTTCCTGTGCTGCAAGTGGCGCAATCCTGGAAAGCGCAAACGCAACAATTGCTAGCGGATAAACAACTGTAACGACAGCCTGTTGGATGCGAGATGTCATGGTGCCACCTCCAGGGAAAGTTTCCGTATTCTGGCACACACCAAGTTCGTGCCGCAATCGCGGAGGATCGCGGAAGGTAAGGATTACGACCGGAGACTGGCAGGCGAGACGCCTACCCCACGAGTTGCCAAACGACAACCGCAATCCCCAGCACGATGCAGTACCAGCCGAACCACTTGAGTTGGCCCCGAATGAGTAGGCGCTCCAAAAGGGCGACCGCGGCCAGGCCGACGATGAACGACACAGCAGCGCCGAGGGCGAGCAGCGTGGGAGATGTCGAAAGCTGCTTCCCGGTGGTTAGCAGCTTGAGTGCTTCGTAGCTCCCCGCACCGGCCAGCGCAGGGATGGCGAGGAGAAACGAATAGCCGGCAGCAGCAGGGCGGTCCAAACCGCGCGAGAGGCCGCTGGCGATCGTCGTGCCGCTGCGCGAGAGGCCGGGAAGGATCGCGGTCGCCTGGCAGATGCCGATGAAGAGGGACTCGGCCCACGTGAGATCGCGATACTCGCGTTTGCCGGCGCGGAGGCTCAGCGACCAGAGGAGCACAATGCCGCTGACCGGGAGCATGATCCCGGCCAAGAGCGGACTGGCGAGCGACTGCTCGAATCGCTCGTCGTCCACGAGCACCTTCGACGCGAGCACGACTGCAACCGCCGGCAGCGTGCCGATGAACAGCAGCGGAATGACGCGGCGATCTTCGCCGAGGAGCCGCGCGATGCGACGACGGTAATAGACGAGGATCGAACCGAGCGTCCCCATGTGCAGCGTGATCGTCAGGTCGAGGTCGATCTGCCGGTCGCTGCCGCCCAAGAGGAGCGGCGCGACAATCGCGAGGTGTCCATCGGAACTGATCGGCAGGAATTCAGTGATCCCCTGCACCACCGCCAGCACGAGAACCTGCCACCACTCGAATTGCATCGGGATCTCGTGTGCCGCTGAGGTGGGGGACAAATCGGAGTGACAGAATCTGTCGCAGATATTTTGCAGTGAATTCAGCTGGCAGCAACCGCGGGCTGACAGCATGTCGCGGCAGCACTCGATCGGCCCGACCTGCCCACCCACCAACGAGTTGCGTCGCCGTCGCGGATGGCCGCAAGCGTGCAAGTGTAGGTCACACGCGGGTCGCATTGTGACCATCTGCCGGAACAATGCGAATAACCCCGTTGTCGGTCGCGGCAGGACCGACATAATGACGAAACGGAACAAACTTGTCTGCGGGCGATTCTTCGTGATCGCTTGCGCTTTCGTGGGAACAGAGGAGGCTGCATGTACAAAAACCTGAGCCCGGATGCCCTCGGCATCATCGGACGCCAGGGTGAGATGCTCGAAATCACCCTGACGCATCGCTTTCAAGGGCTGGACATCGACATCACGGACGTGGGGAAACGGGCGAAGGCTTCGACTGTCGAAGCGGCCTGCCGGTATCTGGTCAGTGCGAAGGTCAAGATCGGCTCGTTCGAGTTGCCCGTCCGGTGGGATGCCGACGAAGCCCGTTTCAAAAGCGATCTGGCTCAGCTCCCTGCCGTGCTGGAAGTGGCGAAGGCTCTGGGCGCTACTCGCTGCCACACGCCGGTTCGTCCGACCAGCGACGAGCATCCGATGCACGAGAACTTTCAGTTCCACGTCGATCGCCTCCGCAAGCTGGCCGACGTGCTCGCTCCGGCTGGACTCCGTTTGGGCCTGCAACTGCAATCGACACCGGCAGATCGCAAGGATGGCGGCTTTGAGTTCATTCATCAGGTCGATCCATTGCTCCTCCTGGTGAGCACGATTGGCAAGCGGAACGTCGGCGTGCTGCTCGACACGTGGACTTGGGCGGTTGGCGGCGGCGATGCCAACAAAGTCCGCACCCTCCGCGGCGATCAAATCGTCAGCGTGCGGCTGTCGGACATTCCTGCCGGCGTTGATCTCGCCACGATTCAGCCGCAGCAGCGGATCATTCCTGCCGAGGGTGGCCAGATCGACTGCGCGTCGTATCTGGGAGTGCTAGAGGAAATCGGCTACGACGGTCCGGTTTCGATCGCGCAGCATTCAAGTCTTATGAAGGGGCAGACTCGCGAGTCGATCGTAAGCAAGGCATCAGGCCTGCTCGACGCGATGCTCACCGGCGCCGGCGCGAGCAG
>CAYLLN010000029.1:0-74774 GCA_964384375.1 uncultured Pirellulaceae bacterium | reverse complement strand
AGGCCGACGTGAAGGGCGTCGCCGGTACCTGGAAGGATCTGACCGACAGCGTGAACTTCATGGCCAGCAATCTCACGGGCCAGGTCCGCAACATTGCCGACGTGACCAAGGCCGTCGCCGCCGGTGACCTGTCGCTCAAGATTTCGGTCGATGTGAAGGGCGAGATTCTGGAGCTGAAGAACACCGTCAATACGATGGTCGATCAGCTTCGCTCGTTCGCGTCGGAAGTGACCCGCGTGGCCCGCGAAGTGGGCTCCGAAGGCAAGCTCGGCGGCCAGGCCGAAGTGCAGGGCGTCGCCGGCACGTGGAAGGACCTGACCGACAGCGTGAACAGCATGGCCGGCAATCTCACGGGCCAGGTCCGCAACATCGCTGACGTGACCAAAGCCGTCGCCGCCGGCGACTTGTCGCGCAAGATCACGGTCGATGTCAAGGGCGAGATTCTGGAGCTGAAAAACACCGTCAATACGATGGTCGATCAGCTTCGTTCGTTCGCCTCCGAGGTGACCCGCGTGGCCCGCGAAGTCGGCACCGAAGGCAAGCTCGGCGGCCAGGCCCAGGTGGAAGGCGTTTCCGGAACCTGGAAGGATCTGACCGATAGCGTGAACATGATGGCCGCCAATCTGACCGCTCAGGTCCGCGGCATCGCCAAAGTTGTGACCGCAGTGGCCAACGGCGACCTGAAACGCAAGCTCACGGTCGAAGCCAAGGGCGAAATCGCCGAACTGGCCGAGACGATCAACGAAATGATCGACACGCTCGCCACATTCGCCGATCAGGTAACCACAGTTGCCCGCGAAGTCGGCGTCGAAGGCCAGCTCGGCGGCCAGGCCAAGGTTCCTGGCGCTGCCGGCACTTGGAAAGCCTTGACCGAGAACGTCAACCAGCTCGCGGCGAACCTGACGACGCAGGTGCGGGCCATCGCCGAAGTCGCAACCGCCGTGACGAAGGGAGACTTAACCCGTTCGATCGCCGTCGGCGCGCAAGGGGAAGTCGCGGTTCTCAAAGATACGATCAACGAGATGATTCGCAACCTGCGCGACACGACGCAGAAAAACACTGAGCAGGACTGGCTCAAAACGAACCTCGCCAAATTCAGCCGCATGTTGCAGGGGCAGCGCAACCTGACGAACGTCGGCCGGATGGTGCTCTCGGAGCTGTGCCCCGTGGTTACTGCCCGGCAGGCCGAGTTCTACGTGCTGGATGGCTCCTCCGACGAGGCGGAATTGAAGTTACTGGCCAGCTATGCCTCGGGCGACAAGGTTCCGGACAAGCGATTTGCCCTCGGTCAGGGCCTGATCGGGCAGTGTGCTTTGGACAAAGAAAAGATTGAGCTGACCAACGCCCCGGCTGACTATCTCCGTATCCACTCAGGCCTCGGTGACGCGCCGCCACGGAGCATCCTTGTCCTCCCCGTCATTTTCGAAGGCCAGGTGCGCGGCGTTTTGGAATTGGCCTCATTCCAGGGATTTAGCCAATCTCACCAGACGTTCCTCAGCCAGCTCACTGAATCGATCGGCATCGTGCTCAATACGATCGAAGCGAACATGCGGACGGAGGACCTGCTCAAACAGTCGCAGTCGCTGGCTCAGCAGCTTCAAACGCGGCAAGAGGAACTGCAAAACACGAACGAAGAGCTGCAGGAAAAGGCCCGCCTGCTGGCCAAGCAAAACGAAGAGGTCGAGCTGAAGAACCAGGAAGTGGAGCAGGCCCGCCAGGAATTGGAAGAGAAAGCCCGCCAGTTGGCTTTGACCTCCAAGTACAAGTCCGAGTTCCTCGCCAACATGTCGCACGAACTGCGGACCCCCCTCAACAGCCTACTCATTCTTTCCGATCAGCTTTCCAAAAACACCGATGGCAATCTCACCGGCAAGCAAACGGAGTTTGCCAAGACGATTCACTCGTCCGGCAACGATCTGCTCAACCTGATCAACGACATTCTCGACCTCTCCAAGATCGAATCGGGCACGGTCGCCGTCGATGTCAGCGAGCTGCGGCTGGAGGAACTGAGCCGTTTTGTCGAGCGCACCTTCCGGCACGTCGCCGAGTCCAAGAACGTCGAGTTCTATGTCGAGGTGGACGAATCCGCGCCGCAGACGATGCTCACCGACGCCAAGCGATTGCAGCAGATCATCAAAAATCTGCTCTCCAACGCGTTCAAGTTCACGCATCACGGCCACGTGACGTTGACCGTGCAGCCCGTGACCAGTGGCTGGAATCCTGAGAACGATGAGCTGAATCGCGCCCCGCAGGTGATTGTCTTCGAGGTCTCCGACACGGGCATCGGCATCTCCCCCGACAAGCAGCAGATCATCTTCGAAGCCTTCCAGCAGGCCGACGGCTCCACCAGCCGCAAGTATGGCGGCACAGGCCTCGGCCTGGCGATCAGCCGCGAGCTGTCGCGGCTGCTCGGCGGCGAAATCCGGCTGGCTTCGCATCCGGGCGCGGGGAGCACGTTCTCGCTCTACATTCCACAGACTTACAATCCGCCGCGCACGCTGCGGAAAACCCAACCGCAGGAGCCGATGGTCGCCCTGGCGGAGCGCACCGGGCGCGGCGGCCGCAGCCCGGAGTTGATTGCCGCGCGGCCCCGCCTGGCTCAGGCTGCCCGCAAACCGCGAGCATTGACGGGACGGCCTGGAGCAGAATCGCCCCTGCCGATCGAAGCACCGGAGCTGATCAACGAAGTGGACGACGACCGCGGCAACATCCGCCCCGGCGATCGCGTCTTCCTGATTGTGGAAAACGACGTCGGCTTTGCCCGGCTGCTCCTCGAGACGGTTCGAGAGCGGGGCATGAAGGGTCTGGTGGCTTCGCTCGGCGCGGCCGCGGTCGCTTTGGCCCGCGAATACAAGCCCGATTTGATCACGCTCGATATCTACCTGCCGGATATTCAGGGCTGGCGGGTCCTGGAACGACTGAAGAACGACCTGGTCACGCGGCATTTGCCTGTCTGCGTGATTTCGACCGAGGAGGCCCGCCGCCGGGCGCTCGCTTCGGGGGCGATCGCCTTCCTGGCCAAGCCGATCCAGAGTCGAGACGTGCTCGATAGTGTTCTCGACCAGTTGTGCAACTTCGTTTCCCGCCGCAAGCGGAGCGTGCTCGTCGTCGAGCCCAGCGCCGAGCAGCAGCGGCACATTCAGGGCGTGCTGGCTGCCGAAGACGTCGATGTGACGGTGGTCGCTGAACCCGCGGCAGCGATCACGCATCTCAGCGATCGCATACCAGATTGCCTTGTCGTCAATCCGGCCCTCACCGAGCTGGCTGACGATTTGGCCTCAGCGGCCAGCGCTCGCGACGAGCAATTGGCCCCCTTGCCGTTGATTCTGTATGGCTCACCCGCGGGCAACGGCGCGTGGAACCACCTGGGTGATGCCTGCACCCTGCGGCATGTCGAATCCCCAGAGCGATTACTCGACCTGGCGATGCTCTTCACGCACCGTAACGTCGCCCAGCTCGACGAAGGCAAGCGCCAAATGCTCCAGAAGCTGCACGAGTCGGACCAAGTATTGGCCGGCAAGAAGGTGCTGATCGTCGATGACGACATGCGAAATATTTTCGCGCTGGCCACGGTACTGGAAGAGCATGCGATGAACACGATCTCGGCTGACAACGGCCGCGACGCGATCCGCCTGCTCCAGGCCGATACCTCGATCGATATCGTGCTGATGGACATCATGATGCCGGATTTGGACGGCCTGGAATCGATCCGCCTCATTCGCAGCGACGACCGCTTGCGGGAAATGCCGATCGTCGCCGTGACCGCCAAAGCGATGAAGGGAGACCGCGAGAAGTGCATTGAGGCTGGCGCATGGGACTACCTTGCCAAGCCGGTGGATACCGAGCAGCTGTTGGCCGTGCTGCGCAACTGGCTTCCCAAGTAACCGAGCCGCCGGAGGGATTCCGCCATGCCCCAGGGCGATCGCGTAAAAATACTCGTCGTGGACGATCTGCCGGAAAAGCAGCTTGTCTATCAGGCGATTCTGGAAGAGCTGGGCCAGGAGTTGGTGCTGGCCCGATCGGGCGAGGAAGCTCTCAAGGAAGTGCTGCAACATGAATTCGCGGTGATTCTGCTCGACGTAAACATGCCCGGGCTGGACGGCTTTGAGACGGCCCATTTGATTCGCCGCCGCAAGAAGTCGGCCCATACGCCGATCATTTTCGTTACCGCCTTCAATGACGAAGTGCGGATGGCCGAGGGCTACGCCCACGGAGCCGTCGATTTCATTTCGACGCCCGTCGTGCCGACGATCTTGCGGGCAAAAATCCGCGTGTTTGTCGATCTGTTTCGCATGACCCAGCAGGTCCGCGAGCAGGCCGAGCAGGAGATTGCGCTGGCCGCCGAGCGGTCGCAGCGGGCTGCCGCCGAGGAGGCGAACCGGCGGCTCAGCTTTTTAGTGCGGGCCGGCGGCATCATCGCCCGCTCGCTCGAAAAGCGGGTCATTATCGACAACATCCTGCGCGTCTTGGTGCCGGAACAGACCGACCGCGCTGCTTTGGCGTTGTTTGAACGGGGTGCCTGGACGGTCACTATCGGTCAGGCCGCAGCTCCGCAGACTGAATTGATTACGGCGGAAGGTCTGGACGCGTTGCCCGAGCAATGGCGAATTGCGTGCGAGCAGTTCATCCAGGCCAACGAGCCGGCCCAACCGGGAGACGAACATTCGACGAAGTTCCTGGAATCGCGGTTTGCTGCGCTGCCCCTTCGGGACCAGCAGCGGACTTACGGCGTCCTGCTCGCCGGCCGGCATCCCGATTCGCTCCCCTTCACGCCTGCGGACGTCCGCGTCCTGGAGTCGATCGCGTCCCGTTCGGCGATCGCCCTGGTCAAGGCCCGGCTGTACGAAGAAATCGAGTTCGCCAACCAGCAGAAGAATCGCTTCCTGTCGATGCTGGCCCACGAGTTGCGCAATCCGCTGGCCCCGATACAGAGCGCAGTCGATCTGATGCGGCTCAGCGATTTGCAAGACCCCGATCTGGTGTGGGCCCGCGACGTAATCGGCCGGCAGGTCACGCACCTGGTCCGCCTGGTGGACGACCTGCTCGATGTTTCGCGGATCACGCTCGGCAAGATCCGCCTGGAGCTGGAGAACTTTGATGCGACGCAGATCGTCCCGGCTGCACTGGAAATCAGCCGGCCGCTAATTGAGGAGGGGGGCCATAGGCTGGCGATTGCCGCGCCACAGAATCCGTTGCCCATCATGGCCGATCGCGCCCGCCTAACGCAGGTGCTTTCGAATTTGCTGAACAACGCGGCAAAGTACACGCCGCCGGGCGGCTCGATCGGGCTCTCCCTCACCGAAGAAGCCGGCGAAGCCGTATTTCGCATCCGCGACTCGGGCATCGGTATTCCCGCGCCAATGCTGGCCCGTGTATTCGATTTGTTTACGCAACTCGACAACTCGATCGACCGCTCGCAGGGTGGCCTGGGCATCGGCCTCACGCTCGTTCGCGAGCTAGTCGAGCTGCACGGCGGCCGAGTCGAAGTGGCCAGCGCCGGTCCCAACCAGGGCTGCGAGTTTAGCGTCCGCATTCCCAAGGCCGGCCGCAAGACGACAGACACTTTAGACCGTGTTGCTAGCGACGATTTGACACGGGAGCAGTCGGCGACAGATACTGCCACCTGCGGTTGCACGCCTGCGGCCTAACCTGCTGTCGCAATTCTCATCGTTGCCTGGCTCACCGCGAGCGTCCTGAAGCAACTCGCGATTGCGGCATCCTAATTGCATCCTTTCTAATCCCGCACTTGATTGGCAACGCACATCAGTGTAACAGGCTGCAACTAACGGCGAGGCGGGGAAAAACAGCCCAGAGTGCACCGTGGCGTTTCTTAGATTTTACCAACTCTTCGAAACCGAAGGAATCGAACGGTGCGCCACAGTTTAGGTGTTGCCTAGTTGAGGATATGACTAAGCAGATTCCAAACTCTGCCGCGAACTCTCGTAAACCTGGGCGCAGCAGGCACTTGGGCGCAATCGACCAAATTGGCCACGACGCGTGGCATCGCCTAGCAGCCTGAATCGAAGGCGAGGGTCGGCGCGATCCCCTCGCTCGTGCCTGTCCGCGACCATCTCTGCGATTCTTGGTTGCTCGTCACCGTGGCTCCGTAATGGCCAGCAACACGGACCGCTCAGTGAGTCGGAAATCAGATCACTCATCGAATCGGGTGTGATTCCGGCTTCGAGCCTAGCCTGGAACGCCCAGGTCGGTTCATGGCAGCGAGTCATCGATGCCATGTCTCCGGTCGTCGCCAATCACAGTGACGTACCAACAGTCCCACGAGCGAGGCTGGGTAGTCATTGGCACTAAATAGCCGGCCCAATCGCTGGCGGGCGCCAGCTTTCAGCTCTTGAAACTGGTCGCTCAGCCTTTCCACCGCCTCGGCCAGCTCAGCTTGCAGGGTGGTGAGCTGGACGGTAAAAGCCGAGATGTCGTCCTGGCGAATGAGCCGAATGCCCGGCTCGGGATACGGGAGCGAGCTGCCACGCCAATAGGCGACGATCCGGCTCTTGGCACTCGATACGGCCTTGAATGCCGGGTGCGACGTATCGAGCAGTTTCTTGGCGGCGGACAGGTAGTCTCCTTCCGCCCCAAAGGCATCGGCGGCCTGGGATTTCTGTTCTTGGCTGAGTTTTTTTCTGGCACCGAACCAGACAAACGACAGTCGCACGGCGGCCATCAGCGAGCGCAGTCGTTCCGCGGCAACTTGGCAAGCGGAAGATGCATGGGCAGTCGGGACCGTCGGCGGATCAAGGAGTGTGGGCATGCAGGCCTCCAATAGAATGAACGAGGTGAACGGGGGTAGAGACAGCCGGAAGAATGCCGACCGGTGCGCACTGGCGGAATGTGGCAGCGCTAGATGAAACAGTGAGAAGCTGCTTCAGACGATTTCAAACGGCGGCAGTGGCGCGATGGAAGGTGGAACGATTGCCTGAAGACGGGCTCGCGCGCGCCACTCGCTGCTGGAATGCGCGAGGAGAACTGGCTTGACTCGTTTGCACGGCGCTGGTGAGCGCACTGACAATAGGCTTCAACCGTTGAGCCTCAACGACGGGCTCCCCCCTGGCCGTGGTGAGGAGGCGCACCGGCTTTCGACCCGGTCGAAAGGCCACCAGGTCCGGATCGAACTCGGCCTTCCCTGCGGCCCGCAGGTCGAAAGGAAGCTTGGCCCGCTTGAGGAGAAACGCTTCCAGTCCCGGCAGCCTTCCCCAGTTGGCCTGGTCGTCGCACAGCCAGAGCACATTCACGCCGTGCTCCTCACGGCATGTTTCCAGCAATTCCTGCGCAGTTCGCTGCCGGAACGGGGCCTCGCCCCATTCCAGCGCCACGCCATCCGCGATGATGGCTTCGCACAGCGGTGCGACGAGTCTCGCAGGCAGACGGCCGCCGATTGCCAGACAGGCGGGAATTGGTTCCGACATGAAACGATGGTCTCCCTCTTGGTCAGCCAGCCGTCAGCTCGCTGGCCAGCAAGTTGAGCGATAGATCCGAGTCCACCGGCTGACCACGTAGCCATCGGATGAATTGGTGGGTCATCAGGCCGGCCGCGATGCTGGCCGTGTAGATCACGCCCCGTGTGGTGCAGGCGCCCACCTGGGCCTCAGCCGCCTGGAAGAGCGCCGTCGGATAGTGAGAGCGTCCCTGCTCCCCGGCGACGCACAAAATTCGCATCACCTCACCCAGCACCCGGCCATCGCACCAGAACGAGCAGCGCCTGCCGGCGGATCGCCAGATGGCGGCCCGTGCATCAATCGAATCGACGCAGCAGAAGATTGCGTCGCCGAGGACATGCTGTGGTCGGTAACGATCCTCGACCAGCTCCAGGGCGATCTGGGGATCGAGCTGCGTCACAGCGCTGCCGGTCGCCGTGACCTTCGCCAACCCCAGATCTTCCTGGCGATAACCTTGGGTCGTGATGTTGGTCGGTTCGATTCGATCGAAATCAATCAGCTGCAGCCGGCGCGCACCCAAAGCAGCCAGTTGCATAGCGACTTGCCGCCCGATCGCCCCCACGCCAATCACCGAAACAGTCCGCGATTCCAATCGTTCACGCGGCACGAGGTCCGCCTGCCGCTCGAAGCGTGGCACCGTAATATGCATCGTCCATCTCCAAGAAGGGATCGAGCCGCTGGTCGTCCGTAAACGGGGGTCCTTACGAAAGAGGTCTTCATCCCACCACTCGCCAAACGCACGTTCATCGAGCAGCATCGCTCCGTCGAGCACGGACCTGTCCAGTGCCAACTCGCGCGCGACACCCGAAGGAGCGAGGGATCGAAGGGTAGGCTGTCCGCGTGAAACTTCGATTACCTCGGGAGTAACCGACCGAGCGAACTCAGCATCCCAGCTGGCCCAGTCGGACGGAGCGAACGGCTGGCCAAAGTCGATTTCTACCGGCAGGATCACCGCGCCACCGGGCCCAGAACTGAATCTCAGCCGGGCGTAGGTTTGGCCGCCGCGGGCCAGAATGAACATGACGGCCCAGTCAGGCGAGCCAAAGCACCGTTCGAAGGTCTCTTCATCGGTATTGCTGGGGCTGGCGCTGTGACCTGGATGGGTGTGAATCCAGATCCGAGCAAACTGCTCGATCCGTAACCCCAAGTCCACTTGCCGGTCAATGTAGTCCGCAACTGCCTCATCTTCGAACTTCACCGTGACGGAACTGCATCGCTGGCGAACCAGGCACACATCCTCAATGAGCAGCAAGTCCGCGAGGGCAGAAACTCCGAAGCCGCCAACCTCCGTATCCCCCAGGTCACGCAGCCGCAGCAGCTTGGCCCAGGCATAGGGCGTGAACCGCAGCGGCCGCGTCGTCCGATGGCTCGGCATCATGAGATTCCTCTTCTTTCTTGTGGCAGCGGGCGCACAGACGCCTGAAGGCCTCGGGCGAGTCCGCCAAGCAGGTGAAACAAAACGTACGCTGGCACGCATTGCAGGAGCCGCTGCACTCGTGACAGAAATAATCTCCGCATCCTTCGCAGTAGGTCGAGCACTCGCCGCACAACTGTCCGTCGCAGGCGTTGCACGTGGAGACATCGTCATCGTCCAGCGCCCAGCCGCAGTCCCGGCAGCGTGATCCACTCCAGTTCTTAATCGCCACGTAGGGGCTAGCGCTGTTGTAGGTTTCGAGGGTCTGGCGGACGAGCAGGAAGAAGTCGAAGAGCAGGCCACCTGCAAGCGCGGCCTGGAGCGGCCGCGCGGCATCCCCTTCGCAGAGCAGATTCCCGCGGACATGGGGATGCGTAACGTCTTCGTTGTTGCCGGGAGTCTGCGGCTCCTTGGCAATGACCTCGTACGCTCGCCGAACGCCGATCCGTTCCCACGTGAGGCAGATGTCAAAGGGGCCCAGCCACAGCTCCTCCAGCACGATCGGCTCGGTCTGCACCGTCACGGTCTTCCCACGGGGGTCGATCTGGACACTCTCGAACTCGCTTTCAAGGGCGACGAGGTCGGCGGCGATCTGACTGGCCGTGGCGACCTGGCTGTTCCGCGCAGGCAAGGCCAACTGCGTCCGGAAGGTCTGCAGCTGACTGATCAATAAAGTCGACTGGTAGTCGATGTCGGACAGCAGTTCCTGGCCGGCTGCACGCCAACCACGGGACTCGACCTTCCGCAATCGCCAGAGTGACTTGCGGAGAGTTTCCCACTCGCCGCGCGGCAGGTTTTCCAGTCCCGGATTCCAGGCGGGCGCCATCAGCCGTTCGTGAATCTTGATGGCCGCGCGGATGGCTTGCCGCGGCAGGCCCGTGGGAGTGGGCATCGATAGGCCTCCTCAATTGAGCGCGTTCTTGAAATGCGCGGTTTAACGTTGCACGACAGCGTGAACCGACAGGTCACCCAGCGCCCCTTCAATCTTCGTCGGCGTGACCGAGACCCGGTCACCCTCCTGAAGAACCTGGTCGGCGGCCGAGGGTTGCCGGTTGACGCGGATCAAGAAGTCGGCCGGCCTGCCGCTTGAAACTTAACTGGCGGTGATCCAACAGAGCCAAGGAGAATGAGACAGCTCAACGTGATGCTGATCGACATTTGGAATCTGCCAGCGCTTGAGCGCGTAGGTCTCACGTTAGTTTCCACTGAGGAACCAGGAAAACCGACTCAGGCTGAGGTTACGTCGAATAATTCGCAAACCGTCTACCGCTTCAACTTGATGGGTACGTTTGCATTCGACTGGAATCGCGAGGTTCGGCATCTGAAAACGTGGAATCACTTGAAATACGACTCGGCGACACGACGTGTTGTGAGCAACCAGACGCTTTCATCACACCCACCAGGACAGCACGTTCTTCATGCCAGCGGCTTTTTTGGATGACGAAGCGTTCCGGGGGGCTTTCGTCCCCGGCTCAATTCCTCCGCCGCTGCGCGGCTCATTCAGTTCATAAAATGCAGGTTGGTACTGCACTACCCCGGCTGAAGCCGGAGGCCTGACGTGACAAGCCCGCTAAAGCAGGCTCAATGAAACCGCGTCCCAGCCGCGCAGCGGCGGTCGAGTAAAGCCGTGGTCGCGAGGCCCACATTGGGTGAGCGTTCTTTCCAGTCCAACCACGCGAGGCCGAAAGCGGATCGCTTGGCAACATAGCCATCAACAGAAGCGTAAAGCAGAATGGCCCGCTGGGGGACGATTTCGTGTTATCACGTTGGACGATCCTCGATCGACACGCCCATGCTCAAACCCGCAATTCCACCCCAAACCGTTTCCCCTGGCCACTTTACGCATTTTTCGGGTAAAAATGCATCCAGGCCCGGCAATCGGTGGGCCAATCTGTCCCGTCTAATTCTTCACAAGGCATGAGTGTGACCCAACACACCCGCAAGGCCGCGGAGACCCCTTCGGCGGGCAAGCCCGCTGCGCGCGGGCAGGCCCTGCTGGAGGAGGCGTTCGCGCGCCACCAGGCGGAGCTGTTGGGCACGCTGTATTACTTGGTCGGCAACCTGGAGGACGCCCGCGACGCCTTGCAAGAGGCGTTTGTGAAGTGCTGGCGAAACCAGGATAAGGTCGATGGCGTCGAAAACCTGAAGGCTTGGATCTTTCGCATTGCCCTGAACACCGGCCGCGACATCCGCGAGACGGCCTGGCGGCGAAAACGACAAGCCCTGCCGGAGGATGAGGGAACGATTGCGAGCGAGTCCCAGGGGCCGCTCGACATTGTGGAGCACGACGAACGGCTGTACCGCTTGCGGGTCGCCGTGAAACAACTTCGCCCGGAGGAGCAGGAAGTATTCCTGCTTCGCCAAAACGGAGAACTGACTTACGAAGAGATCGCCGAGACGATCGGCGTGCCGACGGGAACCGTAAAGACACGTATGCGGCTGGCACTGTCGCGGCTGCGCGAGGTGCTGGGAGAGTAGTGGGGCAGGTTTTTAACCTGCCTGACCGGAGAGATTGTCACTTGTCATCCGTCACTTGTCCTTAGCAGGCAAGCGAAGGATGCCGATTTGACCGAATGAATAACGGGGGCAGGGTCGATTCGTTACAGGAGAGTTTCGAGCTCACCAAACAAAATTTGATTTGCCGGTCGTATGTCGCTCGTCGGGCGGCATTGGTTCACAACAAGTGACCAGTGACAGATGACGAATGACCGGGGACCGATTTTGCACAGGAACGTGCGTCCGATGAAAGCCAGCGAAGAACTCCGCGAAAAAATGTGGGAGCTGTGTTACGACCTGCTCCCGGACGATGAGCGCCGCGCGCTGGTCGCCACGATCAAGTCCGACCCGCAGGTCGCCCGGCTCTATGCCGAGGTGCGCTTGCAGGCCGACCTCGTGGGATATGCCTCGATCGTCGAAGATTCGTCGCTGATTCTGTCGCCGGAAGGCAAGAATTCGCCAGAAATCCAGCTCGCCCCTGCGGCCGGCCGCAGCAAAGAGGTGCTGCAGCCGATGCCCGTGGCGGCGAAGACACATGCCAAGTCCGCGCCGTCCGATGCTGGCAAAACATCGTGGGTCGCCTGGCTGCCGGCAGTGGCGGCACTCTGCCTGATGGCGCTCATCGGTTACGGCACGCTCCGGCCGAACGTCGGCCCACATCAGACGGCCGAGGCGCTGGTTACCGAGGTCGAAGTGCCAGCAATGTTGCCTTCGGGCGTGACGCAGCAGGTTTGGGTGCGCACCCTCCGTTCCAACGGCGATCCCACGTCGGCTGAACTCGACGTGAAGCTGATCGCCCCGGACGGCGAAGTGCGGCATCATCAGGTTGTGCAGGCGAACGAAGACGGGCTGGCGATGGTGGACCTTCCCGGTCAGGCCGTGGCCCGCGGCGTGCGAATTGAAGCGGCTGCTCGCAAGGAGAGCCTAGCTCGCGACCACTACGACCGAATCAGCGACGCCACAAGCGATACGTCAAGCGTCGTTTCCGCGCCGCTGCCCGTGGCGACCGAGCCGCCGCTGACCTACTTCCTTCAGGAAAGCCCCAATCCGCAGCCCGGCCAGCCGACGCGCTATGCGAAGTACTCGCTGTCGCGGTTCGGGTTCCAAATGGAGCCGGCCGATGGCCGGGAGCAGGAGCGGAGCGTCAAGCAACTCGGCGAGCAGGATGCAGTCGCCGGTGAATTGGCTGCTGGTGCGAAGCCTGCGAGCGGTCACCTAGCACGGACGAAGCGGCGCCTGGCCGATGGCGTTGTGGAGTGGACAGCCGAAGGACCGGCTTCTGGCGCAGCCGATGCCAAGCTTGTGCTTGAAACGCGCGACGCGCGTCTGCCGGATGCGCTCGGCCTTTCCCAAGAGCGGACCACCACGCTCGCCGATCAGATCGATCCGGGCAAACCGAACGCTGACCGGCCGGACCTGAACCCGGCTGCCGGTGCGGGAGCGGGATTCGATCGGACCTATGCCGAGGGGATTGAGAAGCAAATCGACGCGTCGAAGCTGGCCCAGAACTTCTATCGCGAAGGCACTCGCCGGAATTACAGCGCGCGGCGGAACGTGCAACAACTCGATTCGCTTGCCTCCTCCAGCGGATCCTCGCCGAGTAGCAAAGCCCTGCCGATGAAAGATGCCGGCGAGCGTGAAGCGCTCTCGGAACTGGAAGCGGCCAAGGGAGCCGAGATTGCCGCCAAGCAAGGTGCGGACGATTTTGAGTCGAAGAAGGCCTTGGATATGCAACGGTTTGCCGAGGCGTCAGAAGCGACCAAGACCAAGGAAACGAAAGAAGAAGACAAGGGATTCGCCGGCGCGCTGGCCCAGGTCGATTCGCCAGCGTCAGTACCTGCAGAGAAAACAGCGTCCGCAGGGAAAACACAGTCTGACTTCGCGTTCTTCGATGCGACGCGAGGCGAGCCGACAACGATTGCCGCCGGTGCGCCGGTGACGATCGCCGTTCCGAGCGAACTGGCCGAGAAGAAGCTGCTGCTCGAAGCCCGTTGCCGCGAAGTAACGGTGGCGAGGGCAGCAATGAATCCGGCAGTGAAGACTCCGACAAAGAAGGAATTAGCAGAGCAGTCGCTGCTTGCCTTGGAAGGAAAGCCGGGGGGAGAGTCGCAACTCGCCAAGAACGAGGTGGAGGCTCACACTCGTGATACTCCGGTGACGACGTGGGAGTTCGCCCTGCAGTTGCCGCCAGAGGTCGATGGGGACGTGCAGGTGCGCTTAATCGATACGTCCGTCTCGCCGCCGCAACTCGTCGGCCAGCAATGGTTCTATCGCCAGCCGGCCAAGGAGCTGAAGCTGGCCCTGGTTGCCGTGAACGGATTGGCGGAAGCGAAGAACGAATTCAAGCCGGGCGAGAAGGTCTCCCTCCGCTTCCGCGTCCTCTCCGAGCACGATCAGCCGGAGGCGGCCTTGCTTCCTGTTCGCGTGTGGCGTGAGGACGCGATCGAGGCGAGCGGCCAGGAGCCTGAAATGCTGGCCGACGTCGTCCGCTCGCAAGCGGCCCTGTACGAGACGAGCGGCTATGCCAACGCGACGGTGCGCGGCCTGGAACGCCTCCGCCAATTCGACACGCTGAACCGGGCGCTGGCAATGCAGGAACAGCGGCAGTCGATGGACCTGAAGAAGGCGGACGGCGCTTTTCCCAAGGTGATGTCCGTCGCGCCGAAAGCGGCCCAGCCACCAGCCCCCGCGCCGCCGCTGGCTGCTGCGTTGCCGGGTGCGTCGCCCGAAGCAACGACGGCCAGTCCCCCGGCTCCCGCTGCTCCAGCCCCCGCGCCTGCAGAAGCGCCGGCGTTGGTCCGCAGCGATGCTCAGCCTCCCGCTCCGGCAGCGCCTACCCCCGCAGCGCCTGAGGTTGTGCCTCCCGCTCCTGCCGTGGAAGCAGCGGCGGCCGGTAACTTGGCCTATGGCGCAGTCCCCGCGGCGTCCCTTCCGGTGGAAACCGCAAGCACGCCAGCGGAATCGGCCCAGTTGTACGCGATGATCCCCGATACGTTTGCCGAAGTGACCGTCGAACTCCCGCAGCAGCCGCAAGTTGTCAGCAATTTCCATGAGATCCAGCGTCAGCACGAGCTTGCCGCCCGCGAGTCGGCAGCAGCTTGGGAAGCATGGCGAGCGGTCGTCGGCCGCGTCCTGGTGGTTGGAGGTCTGGCGGCACTGGCCGGTTTGTTTGTCCTGTTCCTGCTGCGGACGCCCGTTCGCGCCGGCAGTGGCACGCTCGCCCTCGTCGGCGGCGTAGCGAGCCTCCTCGTCGGCGCGTTCTGGATCGCCGACGGCCGACAGGCGCTGCAACTCGCCGCGGTGGCACCCACTGAGTCGGCGTCTGCCGCGCCGCGGCCAATGTCCCGCGCCGCGGCCAGCGATACGCGCGAGAAGGACGAGGTCGAGGCCTTCGGCCAGGGATTGGGTGGAATGCCCGCTCCCGCAACGAGCGACGAACCGCTCCAGCCACTGGCGGCCGCCAGTGCGCCCGAATCGGCTCCGGCCGGCCCCCGTTTTGCCGTGGCCCCAAGTGGTCAGGAGAGTCAGGGTGGTCAAGGCGGTCCCGACAGCTTCAGCAAAGAGGCCAACAAGGAATCGGAAGCCGCGAGCAAGACCGGCGAAGGTTTCGGCGGATTCGGCGGCGGCCGCAAGTTGCGCGGTGGTGGCATGGGTGGCAGTGGATTCGGAGGTGGTGGCTTGGGCGGCACTGGTCCTGGCGGAATTGAATCGGCGCAGCCTGGCGGTACGGCCGGCGCTGCACGCGGTTCGCTCCGCACGAAACAGCCGTCCCCCGCCGATGCAATTGCCGAGAATTCCACCGGCGATAAGGGGGCAGCCGACAAGACAGAATCGTCTGCCGCGGAAAAGCCCGCCCCCCAGCAACCTGCCGGCGAAGGCGCTCGGCCGGCCGATACCGCGGGAAATCGTGGCGGACAAAATCAACGTGGACAAGCCGACAGCCCCCCCACTCCGATGCGTTCTGCGGTGACGATGAAAGCCGCAAACGCTACCGGCGCCGGCGGCCGTCCCGCGGCAGTCCCGGCTGATGGCTTTGCTCCCGGGCCAACGCCCGCTCCCGCGGTTGCGGTCCAGGAGCGTCAGCACACCGAGGGGGAAGAGAACGCTGCCCCGGTGACGCTCTACTTCAATCCGCGACTCGAAACCGATGCCGACGGCTACGCGACGATCGAGCTGCAAATGCCCGATGCCGAGGCCGACTATCGCATCCTGATCGACGCGATCGGCCACGGCCGCATCGGCTCGGCCGAGATGCTGATCATGTGCCGGAAGTAACTACGCCAGAATCCCCCGCACCACCTCCCCATGCACGTTCGTCAGGCGGCGCTGAATGCCGTTGTGATAGAACGTCAGCCGCTCGTGGTCGATGCCGAGGAGGTGCAGCACGGTTGCGTGGAAATCGTGCCAGGCGACGCGGTTTTCGACCGCCTTCCAGCCGATGTCGTCGGTCGCTCCGTAGGCGATGCCGTGCTTTAGGCCCGCGCCGGCAAGCCACACGCTGAAGCCGTACTGATTGTGATCGCGACCGGTCCCCACCTGGTCGGCGGCCGACTGCGTGAACGGCGTGCGGCCAAACTCGGTCGTGAAGAGGACCAGCGTGTCGTCGAGCATTCCCCGCTGCCGCAAATCCTTGAGCAGCCCCGCCACCGGCTTGTCGATGAGAGCGGCTTCCTGGGTGTGGTTCGCCTTCACGTCCTCGTGGCCGTCCCAGTTGATCCGCGGGCTGCCGAACGCGCCGCCAGAATAGACTTGCACGAACCGCACCCCTTGTTCGATCAGTCGCCGGGCGAGCAGGCAGTTGCGGCCGAAGGGAGCGGTCCGATCCTCGTCCAGGCCGTACTGGGCGAGCGTCGCCGCCGTCTCGCCCGACAGGTCGGTCACACGCGGCACCGCAAGCTGCATCTTGGCCGCCAGCTCGTAAGCCTTCATCCGCGCGGCCAGCTCGCTGCTCTCGCCGGCTACTTCCTGGTGCAGCTCGTTGAGTTGGCGATGCAATTCGCGGCTGGCGGCTTCGACGTCGGCCGCAATCGGGCGGGCCGGCTCCAGGTCCTGAATCACCTGCTGCCGCTTGTTGGGGAGCGGACCAGCGCCCCCGGTGTTGAACATCACCCCCTGATGCTGCGCGGGCAAAAAGCCGTTCGTCCAGTTATTCGTGCCGCTGGCCGGAAGACCGCGCGGGTCGGGGAGCACGACGAATGCCGGCAGTTCGTCGGTCTCGCACCCCAGTCCATACGACAGCCACGAACCAAGAGTCGGAAAGCCGTTCAGGCGAAAGCCCGAATTCTCGTGCATCGTGGCGGGCGTGTGGCTCGACGATTCGGCAACCATCGAGCGAACGACGGTCAGCTCGTCGGCGACGCCGGCGATGTGCGGAAAGAGATCGCTGACCCACAGGCCGCTCTGCCCGCGCTGCTGGAATGCAAAATCGTTTTTGCGCAAGAGGCCAACCTGACCGAAGAAAACGTCCGGCTTTTCATCGCCGCCGAGCGACTGGCCGTGGCGCTTGGCTAGTTCGGGCTTGTAGTCGAACGTGTCGAGATGGCTGAATGCGCCACAGAGGCAAATGTGAATCACCCGCCGCGCCTTGGCCGGCAGGTGCGGCGGCAGGTCCTTCGCCTCGCCCGGAATCCCGGCCGCGCGAACGATTCCGTCGCGCGACAGCATCCCTGCGAGCGCGGCAGCTCCGAGGCCATAGGCCGACCACGAGAACAGCTCCCGGCGGCTGATGGGGAGCGAGTGCAGATTGCGGAGTGTGGAGTGCGTAGTGGGATGCATAGTCAATCGACGTACAAGAAACCGTTGGTATTCAGTAGCACGCGGCAGAAGGCAGGCAGTCCGTGCTTGTTGGCAAACTCTGCCGCGGCAGCCGCTTCGCGCTCGGTCGACGGCCTGCCATAGGCGAGTTCCAGTGCGCGGGCTGTTTGCAGCTCGATCCCTTCGGGTCGCTCTTTGGTCACGCGCTCGGCGAAGTGATCCGCCATTCGGAGAGTGAACGAATTGTTGAGGAGCGCCAGCGCCTGCAGTGGCGTCGTCGTCGTGCCGCGGCGGGGCGTTGCCGTTGAAGGATCGGGGCAATCGAACGTGTCCAGGAGCGGGCTCTTGCCGCCGCGGGCCCACATCCGATAGATGCTCCGGCGGTTGAATTCGTGCCCGATCGGATCGAGCGGCTCGTAGTACTGCGTCGTTTTGTACTCGAACGGGCGGAAGTCCATCACGCTCGGCCCGCCGACCTGCGGATTGAACTGCCCCGCGACGACGAGCGTCGCGTCGCGTACCGCTTCCGCTTCCAGCCGCCGTGGGGAAAACCGCCACAGGAGGCGATTGTCGGCATCGACTCCCTGGCAATCAGCCCGTGGGCGCGATGCCTGCCGATAGGTCGCCGACGTGACGATCAGCCGGTGCAGTTCCTTGAGGCTCCAGTTCCGATCGATCAGCTCGGCGGCGAGCCAATCGAGCAGTTCGGGATGCGACGGTTGGCCGCCGCTGAAGCCGAGGTCGCTCGTGGTTTCGACGAGGCCGCGGCCGAAGTGATAGTGCCAGACGCGGTTGACGATCGTCCGGGCAAAGAGCGGGTTCTCCTTGCTCGCGATCCACTCGGCAAGCTTCTTCCGCCGCTCGGCATCGGGGGCGTCCGCCGTCAGGGCAAAGTCGGGATGACTGGCCGCCAGCGATATGACGCCACCAGCTGCGACCTTCTCGCCCGGCTGGCCGACGTTGCCGCGCACAAGCAAATGCACGACCGGCGCAGTTTGCGGCGTGATGGCAAACGTCTTGCGGCTTTGATGCGACTGAACTTGCGCATCCAGCTGTTTGATCTCTGCAGTGAGCGAACTGCGTATCGCCTTGGTCGCTTCGTCCAGTTGGGCAAGGATCTCCGCTTCGGTGATCGCTTGCTGAAATGCCGCGGCCGATGCGGCGACTTCCTCAGCCGTGAGCGCCCGGTCATACAGGCTTGCTCGTTCGATCCGGCCGGCAAGCATCTTGTTGCCACCGGGCGGGTTATGCCGGAGGCCGATTACGATCTGGCTCTTGCCGACCTCAAACTTCATCGGTCCGGGGGACTTGTACGGCTCGCCATAAGGGACGCCGTCGCGATAGGCGGCGATCGTGCCATCCGCTGTATAGACCAGCGCGACATGGACGGGGCGCTGGCGAGCTTCCGATTCATCGGCGCCTTTGTCGAAACCCTGGGTGCGGCGAAAGAACTCGCTCCCAGCCATCCAGCGCCGCGGCTGCTGCTCGCCGAAAACGATCGCGTCGAAGGTGTCGCCGCTCTGCGTCTGCACGCTGATCGCTCCGCCGCCGCGCTGGTCGAGACTCGAAAGCTGCACCCACGCTTCGAGCGTTTTGGCCGTCAGCTCCCGGTCGAGTGGCGGCGTGATGGCATAGCCATTCTTGCCGTCGAGAATGAGCCCCCCGGCTTCGAGCTTCGCTCCCCCTTCGGCCCGCGCATGCAATTGCCCGACGCTGTCGGAAAGGTCGCTGTCGAACTCCCAACGGGCAATCGGCTGCGGCGCATCGGGTTTCTTGGACTTGCCCTCAGCGCGAGCCGCAAGGGCCGCTTCACGAGCCTTCGTCTCAATCGCTGCCAGTTCCGCCGCTGCTTGCTCGCGCCGTTTGGCAAGCTCCACCGGCGGCTTCTGCGGCGCGAGTTCACGATCCCCGCGCTTCACCCCCGCGAGCGCCGCGGCAATCCGGTAGTAATCGGTCTGCCGCACGGGATCGAACTTGTGGTCGTGGCAACGGGCACAATTCACTGTCAGGCCGAGAAACGTCTGACTCGTCGCCGCGACGAGATCCTCCAACTCGTCCTGCCGCATGATCTGCTTCATCACGTCCCCCTTCGGCTGCAAGCCGTCGAAGGCGCCGGCCACGAGAAAGCCGGTGGCGATGATCCCCTGCTCGTCGCCGGGGCGGAGGACGTCGCCGGCCAGTTGCAGGCGGGCGAACTCGTCGTAAGGCAGATCCCGATTCAGGGCATCGATCACCCAGTCGCGATACCGCCAGGCGTGCGGCCGCATCCGGTCGTACTCGTAACCGTCGCTCTCGCCGAAGCGGGCGATGTCGAGCCAGTGGCGGGCCCAGCGCTCGCCGTAGTGGGGCGAGTCGAGGAGCCTGTTCACAATCGACTCGTAGGACGCTTCGCTCAAAATCTCGCCACTTGGCGGCAGACCGGTCAGATCGAACGACAATCGCCGGGCGAGCGTGCGTGCATCAGCCGGTGGCGAGGGAGTCAGATCTTCTTCTTCGAGCTTGGCGAGGACGAATGCGTCGATTGGGTTGCGGATTACGGCTTTCGTATCGCGTAGTTCGGGAACCTTCGGGCGTTTCAGCGGCTGGAGCGACCACCAGTCGTAGCCCGCGCGGGCCGTCGTCGAGAAGCGATAGGGATCGATAGGGTCCGTGCCCCATTTGGCTCCCGCGGCGATCCACTCCGTCAGCACCTTCCGCTCCGCCTCCGGAAGCGGGTGCTTCGGCGGCATTTCATTCGCTTCGATTCGCTGCCAGAGCGGACTCGCCTCGGGCTTGCCAGTCACAAAGGCCGCCTCGCCGCTCTCCCCCCCTTTGGCGGCCCCCTTCGCCGACGACAGGTCGAGGGCTCCCTTCGGCTCGGTCCCGCTATGGCAATCGAGGCAGCGGCTCGCCAGAATCGGAGCGACCTGGCGATCGAAATCGAGCTCAGCCGCTCCGCCGGATCGAGCCATCGCCAATACTAGGGTGACGCAGGCCAGTACGACATGACGCAGACGCGTTGCATTGGCGGACCATACCGCAATCCAAGACATGATCTTCTCCGCCCAAAAAGCACGACCCGACACCATTCCCAGGGTCGAATATAGATGCCCCTGGCGTCTCAGGCCAGCGCGGCCATTTCGTCGCCACACTTGGCCAAAAACGCATCGTCGCCCAGAACGGGAGTCAAACCATCGGTGGAAATCCCCTCGGGCAACGTGACCCAGCTCTTGCAGCCGGACATATCCGGAGATTCCGGAATCAAGATCGCCTTTGGCAGCGCGAACATGCGGATCATGAAGAGGGTTAGCCCGGGCTCACGATAGTCGTACTTGGTTTGGACCGTACCGGCGGAATAAATGTGAAAGGGGCTCAGACGCTGGGCCGATTCGAGCGTGGTCAATTCGGTAATGGCATGCAACTCAGCATAGAGGCGGATGGCGATTTGGCCCGGCGGCGGCATGTCTTGTGCCGCACGGGCGATGAACTCCGCGGCGTCGTCGGTCATCGACTCTGCCCGTTCATGAAATCGCGTGGGATAGAGCCAAAAGCCCCGATGGGGCGCGCGCCGCACGTCCGCAAGGTCGTCGGCAATGCCCCCTTTGCGAAGAATGAGCGTCTGGCGACCGCTGGCAAGAGCCGCGCAGACCGCGGCCCATTCCTTGAGCGCAATATTGCATGTTGGCTGCATGGAGGATGTTCCTGTCTAGTCTCGCCGAAGTCCAAGCGATCGGAGTCGTACTTCGATCCCTTGATCGGCAAGTAGTTGCACGAACTCGACAACCGCCGGACGCTGGCGGCGCGAGCGGGGGATGACGAAGTCGTACCGCTCTTCTTGCAGCGGCAGAAAGCCGAGGCCCGCCTGCCGGGCGACCGACTCGATGCACACGCCCCAATCAGCTCGCCCCTGAGCGACGGCGACCGCCACCGCGGGGTGGCTCTTGGGCTGCACCTGGTAACCCGGTGGCTTACGGCCGGCAAGCTCGCGGTCGATCAGGATCCGCGTCCCACTGCCGGCATTCCGATTGATCATCAGGGAGTCGCGATCATCGCGGATTTGAACGATGGCTTCGCTTGCCGTGCGACCCTCAAATCGCGAATCACCGTGACGATAGACAACTCCCTGCATTCGGCCGTAACCGCGAACGAGTTCCAACTCTGGCGTGCAGAATGGCTCGTTGTAGATACCGGTCGTCGGGTCGAGCAGGTGAATGCCCGCGACGTCGCATTGGCCGCGCTTGGCCGCTTCCAAACCCGCCGAGGACCCGACAGCGAGCAGCCGCGTTTGGTAGCCGCGGCGATGCAGTTCCCCCAGGAGCAGATCGAGCCCGATGCAGTGGCTGCCGATGGCGGCGAAGTCGGCCGGCGCAAGGTCGCGACCGAGGAACGTGACGTTCGCGCGTGCTCCCGCCTCAACGATCTCCTCGTGCCGGCCAATCGTGAGAAAGCCGTCGGCTTGGCTGAACGTGGTGACGCTGCCGGAGCCTTTCCCCATCGGCCAGGCGACGAATCGGGGCTCGGCGGTAGCTCCCATTTTTTCGACCAGGCTCACGAGCAGATACTCGGTCCGCCCGATCTCGCTGTTCACCTTGATCGCCAGCTCAGCCGGAACGGTGTTTCGCGCCACTGCCGGAAGTCCCGCCAATCGACGAATCACCGGCGCGACGAACTCGTGAAACGTAAAGATGGCAGAAGTGGGAAATCCCGGCAGCACAACCACCCCCTTCCCACGCGTGGCGGCGAGGCAGATCGGCTTGCCTGGCTTGAGCGCCACGCCGTGAGCCACGATCCCCGGATCGGTCAGTTCGCCGACGACGCGATAAGACAGATCGCCGGCCCCTTTGCTCGTGCCACCGGACAAGAGCACTAGGTCATAGTCCGCAATCGCATGGCTCACGCACTCGCGCAAGGCCGATAGATCGTCGCGAAAGATGCCGAGCTCGACCGGAATGCCTCCGAGTTCCCGGACGGCATCGGACAGGATGCGGGCGTTCGAGTCATAAACGAAGCCAGGCTGCATCGACTGGCCGGGGGCGATGATCTCGTTACCTGTCGAGAGGATCGCCACTCGCGGCTGACGAACAACCCTGACGGCTGAGACGCCGATGGCCGCCAGTGCGCCGGTCTCGCGGCTGGTCAGCACCGTGCCGCCATGTAGGACTAGTTCACCCGCGGCAATGTCAGTCCCGGCGTAAGCGATGTTGGACCCTGCCGAGACCGCGCGGCGAACGAGCAACTTTCCGCCAGCCACATCGGTATGTTCGACCATCACCACCGCATCAGCGCCGCGGGGTTGCATCGCTCCGGTGGCAATCGCCACAGCCTGACCGGGCTGTACGTGCGTCTGCGGCACAACGGCCGTCGCAATATTCTCGGCAAGTAGCGCGAGCGCCCGCGGAACTTGCTCGCTTGCGCCATACGTATCTACCGCCCGTACTGCATAGCCATCCACGTTCGAGCGGTCAAACGACGGGACATCGACCGGCGAACGGACCTCTTCGGCCAGTACGCGGCCCAGCGCCCTAGCCAGCGGCAGCTTCTCCTCCGGCAGAGGATCAAGACGGACTGCTTCCTGGAACCGCCGCTCCGCCTCGTCGCGGTCGATAACGTTCAGGAATTGGTCTTGTTCGGCCATTTCGCGTACTCAATCGTACAAACGCACGTCCACGCTGGCGCCGGCTGGAAACCCCTCACTGTCCGCTGGCACAACGACAAAGCCATTAGCGACCGTCGTCGAAGTCAGGATCGACGCGCCGCTGATCGCGATCGGTTCGACTTCGTCGCCGACAATCCGCACACGGGCGTAATCGACGCGGCCGACCTGTGAAACGAGTTTGCGGGCCAGTGGCAGCGTCACTTGTCGATGCGGCCAGTCATGGCTGCGTCCGCCAAGTCGCCGGATCGCGCGGCCGGCAAAAAAGTCATACGCGCACAGGCACGAGACCGGATTGCCCGGCAAGAGTAAGACGAGGCGGGCGCCCAAAACACCCATGCCGGTGGGGCTGCTCGGCCGCATCGCAATGCCGTGAATGGCGAGTTGGCCGTGCTGGGCCAACAGCAGCGGCGCGTGATCTTCCTGACCGACGCTCGATCCACCCGAGACGATGACCACATCGGCATCGCCCTGCATTGCGGTAAGGATAGCGGCGGGATCGTCGGGAATGAGATAGTCGCCTGGCGAGCGGGAGGTGTCAGCCTCCCGATGATTCCGCGCCTGGCTTAATTCCAAGTCATCGGCAAGCTCACGCATCCCGCTCGCCTGCATTCCTCCATCGCGGGCCACCAACGCCGCCAGCATCGGCCCGTTGGCGTCGGCGATCCGGCAATCGTCTGCTTCCGATCCAGCAGGTAACAGTTCGTTTCCAGTAATCACGAGTCGCACACGCGGTTGGCGGACAACTTCGACTGCCGAGCAACCGATCGACGACAGCACGCCCACATCCTGCGGCCTGAGCACACGCCCCGCTGCGAGCACCATCGCTCCTGCTGCCACGTCTTCGCCCGCACGACTGATATTCTTTCCCGGTGGCACATCACCTAGCGCGCGAAGCGTGCTGCCAGCTTCCTCCGCCTGTTCAGCTGGCAACACCGCGTCGGTTCCTGCCGGCAGCGGCGCGCCGGTCATAATCCGCGCGGCTTGCCCTGGCTGCACTTCTCCTGCGAACGGCCGGCCGGGAAGCGACTGACCGACAATGGCCAGTAACAGCGGACTGTAGCCACTGGCTCCTTGTGTGTCGCTCGCCCTCACCGCATACCCGTCCATCATCGAGCGTACAAACTGCGGTACGCTCACTAGGCTGGTCACATCGGCTGCCAGCACTCTTCCGGCAGCTTCCCAGATGCCGACCGACTCCGCGGGAAGCGGCTTCGTCCGCGCGTCGATCCAGGCCAGGGCGTCGGCCACCGTTGTCCGCCGCGCAAAGCCACGCATCCGTACGTCGGCGCTTGGCGATGATGGTGGTGAAGAACTCATGCGGCCTCAGTCGAATGCGGCCTCAGTCGAACGCGGCCTCAATCAAACCAAGCGAACCGCACAATGCAGTAGAGAGCGCTGAAAGCATCTCGCAGGCCGATTTTCTTCCCCTCTTCGTAGGTCCGGCCGCTGTAACTGATCGGCACTTCAAATACGCGCCACCGCGGCCGCCGACGCGCGACCTTGCACGTCACTTCCGGCTCGAAGCCGAAGCGATTGCTCCGCAGCTTCATGCCCGTGAATACCTCGCGGCGAAAGACCTTGTAACACGTCTCCATGTCGGTCAGGTTCAGGTCCGTCATCAGATTCGAGAGCAGCGTGAGCATGCCGTTGGCGACCGAGTGCCAGAAATAGAGCACGCGGTGGCTCTCCCCCGTAAACCGCGAGCCATACACCACGTCCGCCTTGTCTTCGATGATCGGCTGCAACAGCCGCGGGTATTCGGCGGGGTCGTATTCGAGATCGGCATCCTGAATGAGGATCACATCGCCGGTCGCCTCAGCAATCCCGCGCCGCAATGCCGCCCCTTTCCCTTGATTCCGCTCCTGCAGGATCACCCGCACGTTTTCATCCGCGATCTCCCGCAGAATCTCCCGCGTCCCATCCCGGCTGCCGTCATCGACGATAATGATCTCCTTGGGAATCGGCGTCGCCTGCACGCGGCGGAGCACTTCGCGAATCCATCGCTCTTCGTTATAGACCGGCATCACGACCGAGAGCTTGAACCCCGGCGGAATCGGATAGATCCCCAGTTGCCGGCAAGCGGGCTCGCCCAAGAGTTCGCGCAAGACCTCCCACCGCTCGCCGGGAGTCAAATCACGCAGCGCAGGCGCAAGCTCGGCCAAGGCATCACGGGCGGAAGGCGACAGGGCGGACATGCCATCCATTCTAGTCGGAAATGCCGCCGCGCGTGCGCCGCTCAAATTGGGCCGTTTCCCGCGTGCCGGATCGTCGCGTTCCCTTGTAAGCTCTCCGTGAACGCCCTAGATTCCAGGGGCCATCGGCCGAATCGTTCCACGCGAAGTCCCCGCCACATTGTCCTCTCCCCCACCCACCTTTGAACCCCTCACGCCGGGAGAACCCAACCCAGCCCGTCCCTCGGCCGCTCGTCCGTCCCAGCTGCTCACCTGGCTTCGCCTGCTCCGCTTGCCCAACGTCTTTACCGCGCTGTCCGACGTGACGATGGGTTTCCTGTTTGTCCGCCACTTGCTTGATCCGCTGGCAGCCTACCTGTGCCTGGCCGCCGCATCGGCGTTGCTCTACACGGCCGGCATGGTGCTGAACGACGTTTTCGACATCGACATCGACCGCCGGGAACGCCCCCAGCGACCGCTCCCTTCAGGCCGCATTCCGTTGCCCCTAGCGCGCGCACTTGGTTTCGCGATGCTGATCCTCGGCATCCTCTTTGGTTGGCTCGCCGGACTGCTCTATTCGCCGGCCGACGGAATCGCCTGGCGCAGCGGACTCGTCGCAACGCTGCTCGCAGTCTGCGTGATCTTTTACAACGCGTGGCTCAAACGGACGCCGCTGGGCCCGCTCGGCATGGGCGCCTGTCGCTTCCTGAATGTGCTCCTGGGAATGAGCCTCGTCGGCGCTCTGCCAGACGCGGTTGTGCTCGGTTATGCTCCCGCGCATTTGCTCGTGGCCGGTGGCATTGGCGTCTATATCGTCGGCGTCACCTGGTTCGCCAAAAACGAAGCCGGCGAAAGCCCCATTGGCCAACTCCTGGCCGCCATGCTCGTCATGATCGGCGGCATCGTGCTGCTGGCGTCGTTCACGGCCTGGGAAGCGCGGCTCGAACAAGAGCCGTGGGTAGTGACAGTGCTGCTCGTCCTCTTGATGGTCACGGTGCTGCGCCGCTGCCTGGCCGCGGTGCTCGACCCGTCCCCCGAGCGCGTGCAAGCCGCCGTGAAGCACAGCATCCTCTCACTGATCTGGATCGACGCGGCCGTGGTTGCGGCTATTGCATCGCTCCCCTATGCGTTTGGTGTTGTCGCGTTATTGATTCCAGCCTTGCTGCTGGGGCGCTGGGTGTACTCGACGTAACACATTGTTGAGAACGAGAATTGACGTTTCAGAGCGATATCGCCTTTTTCGGATTCACGACCTTACTCATGGACGACCGCCTTTCCGCTCTCCTGGCCGACATCGAGCGAGCCGACGAGCTCGCCGGACCGGACCTTGCGCGTGCGCAGCGGCGAACGGTGTGGTTGGCGGAGGCAAGCGGCGAGCAAGTCGTTGACTTCCTGAATGCCGGGGTGCTCGCCGCTCCCAATCTGACGCAACAAGGGGGCGAACTGCTGGCGGCAACGATTGCCAGTGCGACGCGATCGGAAACGTCGGTTTTCGTCGAGCCAGCAGCGCGTGCGGCGTGGAGCCGGAGCCTGGAGTTCCTCTATGCCGCACTCGAAGCGCACTCACCGGCACGGGCAGCGCTCCTTGGGTGGCTGGCCAAACGGGGCGGAGACGAAGAGCTTGCGCTGCTCGCCCAGTTGCTCGTCGCCGATCCGCCGCAGAGCGACAGCGACGTTGTCCGGGCGTTGGCGCCTCTCTTTCAGCGCCGCGACTTGCCGGTGGGCGCGATCTTCCCTTCACTGTTCGATGCCCTGGCCCATCCGCAACTTGCGGCTCCGGTGATCGACCTGGCCAACTACCTCGCGCGTCAGAAGCTGGTGCACCAGCACCCGGCAGCCGACCGCTCGACGCAGCTGGCGTCGCTGCTTGGGGAAGTCGTGCAGTCGCTCGCTCGGCTGGCCGAAGATCCGCGCAGCACTGGACTTTCCGCCGTCGAAATCAGCCGACGCGTGGCCGGCAGCGTGGCCTTGGCGGTTTCGCTCTGCGACGCGCTCGCACTGCTTGGCGACAAAGCCGCCATCGGCAAGCTGCATCAGGCGCTGGCTCTGTCGCATCGCCGCGTCCGCACCGAAGCGGCCGCGGCCCTGGCCCGGCTCGGCGATGACGCGGGTGTGACCGAACTCGTGAACCTCGCCGAAGAGCCGGTCGCCCGCCTGCGTGTGCTGGCTTATGCCAAGGAACTCGGCCTCTTGGACAAAATCGGCCCCGAGTGGCAAACGCCGGTCGCTCGCGCCGCGGCGGAGCTGGCCGTGTGGCTCGCAGAGCCGACGCAGTTCGGCATTCCTCCCGCCGCCATCGAGCTGTTCGACGAGCGCGAGCAGTTCTGGCCTGGCTACACGGAGCCGATCGACTGCTTCCTCTTTCGCTTCACCTACGCGGTGACGATCGAAGGGGAAGGAGAGCGGTCGTTCAGCAACATCGGCATTGCCGGGCCGCTCACGCACGCGTTCCTCGCCGATCTGACGGACCTCTCGCCCGACGACATCTATGCCGCCTTCGCCGGGTGGCAGGCCGAGCACGAGGAGATTCGCGAGTACGATGTGGCCCGGCTGAGCAAGAGCGAGCGGCTCGAAGCGGACCGACTCGTCCGGCGGCTGCACGACGCTGGCTACACGGCGATCGAACCGCAGCGGATGGGATACTTCTTCGGCGAAAAGGCCCTCGTGGCACTCGCCCGGCACGGCGGCCTCGCCGGGGTGGCCGTCGTCGATTTTCAGGAGATCGCGTTCTTCCCCGAGCGCCATTCGCAGCGCCCGCTAGGAGTGATCGAATGCTTCTCGATCTACAAAGGGCGGAAGCTGTTGCGGTCGTTTAATCGGTAGTTGAGAGCGGACAAACAAGAGAAACCGCGGATGACGCAGATGTCGCGGATAAAAGACACTTGATTGACACACTTGGTCGGTCGCCAGTCGAGCAGTGATTCATTTCAACGCAAAGACGCTAAGAATTCAAAGACGCAAAGGTCGGCAGCTGTATTCTCTGCGCCCTTTGCACTCTTTGCACCTTTGCGTTAAACCAGTTGCACGCGGCTCGGCGGGAGCCTCGCCCTCCCAGCGGAGCCCGGCTTACTTTCCGATGCAAAACCGGCTGAAGACGCGGTCGAGCACATCGTCGGTATAGACCGCGCCGACGACCTGTCCCAGAGCATCGAGGGCGATACGAAGTTCCGCGGCGACGAGCTCCTCGCTCGCACGACTCGCTGCCAGTTCGCGGGAGCGGGTGAGCGAGGCAGCGGCAAGTTCCAGGCTTTCACGCGAGCGCGCAGCCGTACTGGCGACGGCTCCACCTTCGCCGCGATTGCGATCCAGCGCAAACGCGATGGCTCGCGATAGTTCAGTCAGTCCCACTCCCGTCCGGCTGCTTGTTTCGATCGACTCGCAGAGCAAGTGCGTCAGCGGCCGGCGCGCAGCAAGATCGCACTTCGTCCAGACGATCAGCCGCGGCACTGTCAGCGCGCTTTGCAGTTGCACTTGTTCCCACTCAGTGAGTGGCCGCGACGCGTCGAGGCAGAGGATCACAACCGCCGCCTGCTCCGATTGCTGGGCGGCCATCGCCTGGGCCGCTGTTTCTGGTAGCGCAGCACCGGTTTCCATTTGCATGCCTGCCGTATCGACGAGCAGACATTCGCTGTCTGGCAACCGGATCGGACAAGTGACGAAGTCGCGCGTCGTGCCGGCCTGCGGCGAAACGATGGCTGCCGACCGGCCGACGAGTGCGTTGAAGAGGCTGCTTTTGCCCGCATTCGGCTCGCCGACGAGGACGACCCGCGGCAGTTCGCCCGCCTGTCCGCGGAGTTCCATGCGGCGAGTGATGTTTGCCACTTCCTCTGTTGCCGAAGTTAGCTGCTCGCGAAGTTCCTGTGGGCTGATGAATTCGATCTCCTCATCCGCGAAATCGAGGCCCGCTTCCAAGTGGGCGAGCAAATCGAGGAGCCTCGACCGGAGCGCCGCGAGCGGCCCGGCCAGGCCACCGGCCAGTTGCGAGAGGGCGGTCTTCAGCTCGCTTTCGCCGCGGGCGTCGATCACTCCCAGCACCGCTTCGGCCTGCGTCAGATCCATTCGCCCGGCGAGGAAGGCCCGCAGTGTGAACTCGCCTGGTCGCGCCAGCCGAGCGCCGGCCGCACAAACCGCTTCCAGGGCCGCATCGAGCAGCGGGGGCGAACCTAGCGTGTGCAGTTCGACCGACGGCTGACGCGTGTAGCTTCGCCGGCCCGGCCAGGCATAGGCTCGCGCAGAGACTTCGCCCAGCAGCCGCGGGAGGCGGAGTTGGCCGCTGACCAAGGTTGCCTTTTTCAAAGCCGCTAAGTCATTACCATCACCGACGGTGAAAACTCGCCCGGCGACGACAATCGCCTCCGGCCCGCTGATTCGCACGATCCCCCGCAACGCCCCGCCGGGTGCGGACGCGATTGCGGCTATCGTGTCGTCGAGATCGAGTGCGTGAGAGGCGAGGGGCATCGGGCGCCCAACAAGTGTTGGCTACCGCTTCGGCTTGCTCGGCTTCCCATCCTTCTTGGCCGAACCGTTGGGACTCGTCGTCTTCGGCTTCACCGCGGCGACCGACCCTTCGTCGCCATCCGCCTTCTTCGGCTTGGGAAGGAGCTTCCGCTCGCAGATGCCCCACAGGCTCGACGTGATGAAATAGAGGCAGAGGCCCGCCGGCACCTTGTAGAACATGACCCCCATGAAGACCGTCATGTAGGTCATCATCTGCTGCTGCATCTTCGTCTGTTCGTCGGTCGCGGGGGGCGAGAACAGCTTTTGCTGCACCAGGAACAGGGCCACGGTGAAGAGCGGCAGCACGTTGAAGAACGGCCCCAGCCAGCCCCCCGCTTCGTCGGCGATGAACGCAGGCATCCACTCCGGCCAGCGGAAGAGCTTGTCCGGGCCGGCGAGGTTCGCACACCACGTGATCCAGCTGATGCCGGGGAACAGGGCCGCGTCGCGGAGGTTGATATCGACCGACAGGCAGCGGTACAGGCCGATAAAGATCGGCAACTGAATGAACACGAGCAAGCAACCGCCGAACGGGTTGAAGTTGTGCTTCTTGTACAGCTCCTGTACGGCGGCGTGCTGCTTCACCGGGTCATCGGGGAACTTGTCCTTGACCTTCTGCACTTCGGGGGCGAGCTGCTGCATCATCGCGGCACTCTTCGCCTGCCGCAGCGAGACTGGCACCATGCAGGAGCGGACGATCACCGTGAGGAGGATGATGGCGATGCCGTAGTTCCGCACGACGCTGAAGAGCGCGTGAAGGACCCAGCCGAGAAGCAGTGCTGCGTATTTGAAGATCGGCCAGCCGTATTCGATCAAATAATCGAGCTTGTACGCGGCCAGAACTGTGGGGTCCTTGGGACCGAAGAAGACGTGGTAATCGTGTTTGATCGACCCGCCCGGCGCAATGCGCGACACGTCGCTGACCAAGAGCGCCGAGGTATTCACCGTGCGGATGCGGTTCTTCGGAACCGGCAGCACGTCCTGCACGGGGAGTGCGTCGGCATGGCGGAACTTCAGCGGCTGGTCTTTTCCCAGCGGCTGCGGCAGGATCGCGCTCGCGAAAAACTGCGTATCGACGCCGGCATAGTCAATCGCCACGGCCTCGTCGCCGAGTAGCAGGTTGAACAGCGGTGGCTCGTTCTCTTCAATCTTCTCCTTCGCGTTGCTGACGATCATCGGGCAGCCCACCAGCCGATGCCGGCCGCCGACTGACCAGACGACGTCGCGGGCGCCGGCCCCCTTGAACCACTCAGGATGCAGTTTCGTCGAGTACCACCACCCTTCGAGCGGAAGGCCCGTCGGACCTTGCAGGCGATACGCGACGGTCTCCTCTTCCTTCCCCAGGTTCTGGATCTCGATCCGCATGTTCACGTGATAGTTGGCCGGATCGTTCTCCTTGTCGCTCGTCGCCAGCTCGTATCGCTTCACGATCTTCAGACCGCCGCTCCGATTGATCGCCTTAAGCGCCGCGTCGTCGAGCGTGAAGCTGAACTGCACGAAGTTCTCCCCTTGTTCGTCGATCTCCCAATTGCTCTTCAGCAACGACGGGAGGCCGGCGATCTCGCTCGCCCCCGCACGAACCGACCGTGGGCCGATCGTGTCGAAAGTGACCAGGAGCGAGAGGGGATCGTACGGCAGGATCGTCACGCCCCCTTCGGGATTGTCATACGTGTGACTCTCGGGCTTCACGACCTCGAGCGGCTTGCGACGGAGGGTGGCCGTGTACTCGATCGGATTAGCCACGCCTGACCGCTCGACCGTCAGGACGATTCGCTGTTCGGGCCGGGTGTTCTTCTTGAGCCAGTTCTCGAACGTATTGAACTCGACCGGCTCGCCAGCGACTTTCGTGATGATGTCGCCCGGCTTGAGGCCGATGCCCGCCGAGTTGTCGCTCGGCGTCGCTTCGGCAGCGGGAGTTCCCCTGCCGACGACGTTCACCACCGCGCCATTGGCCGCTTCGGTCAGGTCAAGATGTCCCAGATAGCCGCTCAGGTCTTCGACGTCGCGATACCGTTTCAGCTCAACTCGCTCGACAGCCGCACCGAGGCTGTCGAACGTGACCAGCATCTGGCCGGACTTCTTCAGGTCGAGACTGCCGAGGCTGATCCGCTTGCGGGCCGTGTTAACGACGGGCGGCTCTGCGGGTTTCGCCGGTTCGCCGGGCTCTTCGGCTGGCTTCTCGGCAACCGGTTGTTCGGCTGCGGGATCGTCCCCCGCGGCCTCATCGTTCTGGGCGGCAACGGGGGGCTCGGGCGGCGGCATGAGAAACCGCACGCCGAGATAAGTCGTCCAAATCAGGAGCGACACAGCAAGAAACAGGACAAAGCGGCGATCCACTGGACGTGCAACCTCTCCACGGAGAATTGGCGGAAGCCTTGGCCGGCAACCCGCAAGCCCCGCCCGCGGGGGAGGCATGCTCAGAGCATCAGGCTCAAACTAGTATTCTCCCGTAGCACGGTTTTCTTGCAAGTGCGGTCCAGTACGTCCCGCCGGCCCGGCGGGACTTGTCATTTCGAGTAGTTCGAGCTACTTCCCCTTCTGCCACGGAACCTGCGTCATATAGACCCGATCGACCTTGGCGACGATCTTGCCGTCGGCTTCGCTGGCATCGCGGGCCTTATGCCATTCGGGGTCGGCCTGAAACGCCTTCCAGCTCTTCTCGGCTGCTTCCATGCTGTCGTGCGAGACGACGTAAATCAGCGTGTTCTCCTTCAGCTTCTCATCGACCGGCGTCCAGTACATTTCGTTCTTCATGCCGTGCTTTTCGAACAGGGCGAGTGTGTGCTCGGCAAACCGCTTGTGCAGGGCGGGCAGCCGGCCGGGATGCGTGGTATAGGTCCGCAGCTCATAGACGCGCTCGCTCACTTTGTCCTCTCCCACGGAAAAACCGGCAGCAAAACTGACCAGGCCCACTGCCACCAGGCTGGCGGCCACCAGGAACAACGATCGGACGTTCATCGCAAAAACCCCTGAAACAAGAATGTGAAATTGATTGCGAACATCGTAGCAAGGGGGACGCTCCGTCGCAGCAGGCCAGCGTCACAGCAGGCCCGCCGTTGCACATTGCCAGGGGATGACCGACACTTCGGTCCAATCTTCTGCCGCAGGATTTGATGCTCCCCACGCCGATTGACAACCGAGCCGCCGCCCGCCTGGCCCGCCGCATCCGCACGGCAGAGTGGGTGCTGATGACATTGGCTTTGGCTGCACTGCTCCTCGGGCACGGCGTCAAACGATTCGAGGCGGCCGTTGGCGACGAAGTCCGCTGGCTGGTGACGGCATCGCTGGTACTGCTCGTTGCCGGCTTTTCAGCGCGATTTTACCTGGCGGTGGATCGTCGCGAGTTTCTGCGCGAGCGGTGGTTCCAGATCGCCGTGCAGGTCGCTTGGCTGTTGGGGTTGCCGGTTGCCCTCGGCAGCGATGCACCGCTGGCCGCGCTCTTGGCTTGGTCGGAGTGGATGTTTCTGGCTCGCGTCGTTGCCAGCCTCCTGTGGGTTGTCCGCAAGATCGCCCGTAATCGGGGCAATCCGGCGTTCGTCTTTGTCGGGTCGTTCGCCCTGCTCATTCTGGTAGGCACGCTGCTCCTCATGCTCCCCGTCTGCCGCACGCAGCCGGCCAATGCCGCGACGGAAGTGCGAGCCCCGCTGGTCGTGGCCCTGTTCACCTCGACGAGCGCCAGCTGCGTGACCGGGCTCGCTGTTGTCGATACGGGAACGTACTGGTCGCGCACCGGTCAAGCAGTCATTTTGCTGCTCATTCAGATTGGCGGCCTCGGGGTCATGACGTTCGGAGCGTTCTTTGCACTCGGGCAGCGCCGCGGCTTTCTCGTTCGCGAAACCGTCTTCCTGGGAAAACTCCTCGAAGCTGACGACGTGGTCGCGGTGCGGGGCTTGGTGCGATCGATCCTCATCTTCACGTTCGCCAGCGAATTGATTGGGGCAGTGATCCTAGCCACGCTCTCCCCTTCTGGCGATCTCGGCGAGAGGGCATGGTTCGGCCTGTTTCATTCGGTCAGCGCCTTCTGCAACGCGGGGTTTGGTCTGTTGCCAAAGAACCTGGAGGGACTTGGCGGACGCTGGCAAGTGTTCCTGGGCGTGGCAGGACTGATCATCATCGGTGGCTTGGGGTTCGATGTTTTACGTAATACGGCAGCGGCGACCAGCGGCTGGCTCTTGAATCGCCTGCCGCGGACGATTCACCGTGAAGCCGGGGCGACTTCTCGCCTGACGCTCACTTCCCGGCTCGTCCTGTCCACGACCGCTGCGCTGCTTGTGGCCGGCACCGTGGCTTTCTGGCTCTTGGAAACGGGGAATGTCACTGCCGACCAGCCGCTGGCCGAGCGAGCGGGCGACGCGTGGTTTCAGTCAGTGACTTGCCGGACGGCCGGCTTCAACACGGTCGATTTCGGGGCGATGCGGCCGGGAACGAAGCTGGTCGCAATCGTGCTCATGTTCATTGGCGCATCCCCCGGCTCTACCGGCGGCGGGATCAAGACAGTGGTGTTCGCCCTCACGGTCCTGGCGACGATCAGCCTGGTGCGCGGCCGCGAGCGGCTCGACGTGGCGGGCCGCACGGTGCCTTTGGGCTACATCCAACGTGCTACCGCGGTCCTGGCCTTGGCCCTGAGCGTTGTGTTGACAGCGACGCTGCTCCTCGTGATGTTGGAGAACGAGCCGGCAAAGTTCCTCGACCACGCCTTCGAGGCGACGAGTGCGTTCGCGACGGTCGGACTTTCGACCGGCATCACGGCGGGGCTCACAACGCCGTCGAAGCTGGTGTTGGTCGCGACGATGTTCATTGGCCGCGTCGGTCCGCTGACGATGCTGCTCGCCCTGGCACGGCCAGGTGCGGCGCCAAAATACGAGTATCCAACGGAGCGAGTGGCGCTCGGTTAGCCGCGAGCCATCTATCGGGAGCAACGAATCGTGCAACGTGTCGCCGTCCTCGGTCTGGGCCGCTTTGGTATGAACCTCGCCCGCGCGCTGGCCGCGAATCGGGTGGAGGTGATCGCCGTCGATCGGAATCATCGCCTCGTCGAGGAGGTGAAGGACGACGTGTCGCTCGCGGTGTCGTTCGATTCGACCGATGAGGACGCCTTGAAGAGCCAGGAGATTCCCGGCTGCGACGTTTGCGTGGTGGCGATCGGCGAGAATTTTGAGGCGTCGCTGCTCACGGCAACGGCCCTGAAAAAGCTGGGGACAAAGTATGTCATCGTCCGGGCTCAGAGCGCCAACCATGCCGAAATCTTCCGCCGCCTGGGTGCCGACGAAGTCATTCAGCCCGAAACCGAAGCGGGCCGGCAATTGGCCCGGCGGCTGGCGCATCCGGAGATGGAGGATCTGATCGAGCTGTCCGACGGCTTCACGCTGATTGAGGTGAAGGCCCCGGCAGTTTTTCACGGCAGGACGCTCGAACAAATTGGCTTGCGGGTGAAGTACAACGTCAACCTCGTTGCGATCAAGCGGCTAAGCGCCACCGCGGAAGATGCGACAGCCCGACGGGTTACGAGCTATGTGCCGCAGCCGAGCTATGTGCTGCACCCCGACGACATCCTGGTGATTGTCGGGACCGACGCCGCGATCAACAATCTCCCACGATGAAGAAGTTGCGATGAAGAAGAAGCGGAAAACCCGCGACCGTTCCCGCCGCTTGCGCGAGCAGGGTGCGTACTTCTGCGATGCATGCGGCGAGCAGATTGTCGTGCCGCTGGACGTTTCAGCCGGAGCGAGCCAGGAGTACGTCGAGGATTGCCCCGTCTGCTGCCGGCCGAATGTGATTCATGTCGAAGTGGATGAAGACGGCACGGCACGGGTGTGGGCGGAGCGGGAGTAGTCGTCCGACTGTCAAATTGACAGTCGCTTGGGCGAGCAATCTAGTTGGCTGAAAAATGCAGTTTTCGCCTGCAAATCCCGCTGTATCCTGCGGTCTCGTTCGGGCAAATCGCAAGTGATTTTCGCATTTGGATTTAGGACAAGCGCCGACGCGGCAATCTTGCCGAGCCACGTCGCTTTGTCGATTGGCACGCTCCTTGCAATTCAGGAAATACACACCGCTCGCCTGCCAAACTGGAGCGGACTTGTTCAACACTTCGTCAGGAACGATTCACTCACCATCCTTTTGGAGGATCAGCAATGGTTGGTACTCTGAAGCCCCGTTTCACCGTCATGCTTCCCCCGTCGGTCCAGCGGGAGATGGACCAGGTCTTCGACACGTTTTTCGGCAATGGCCACGGGAACGGTAACGGCCACACGGCCGGCTACTCGGCCCCCGCGTCGCTGTGGGAAGAGGAAGATCGCTGGTGCGTCGAGGTCGATCTCCCCGGCGTGAAGCAGGAAGACATCGACATCACGCTCGAGAAGAACACGCTCCGTATCGCGGCCGAACGGAAGGGCCTGGAAGACCGGAAGTACTGGCACCAGGAACGGGCCTACGGTCGGTTCGAGCGGCTCTTCACTCTGCCTGAAACTGTTAACCCAGACAGCATCGAAGCCGAACTCCGCGAAGGGGTTCTCTACCTGAAGCTCGCCAAGCGTCCTGAATCGCAGCCGCGGAAGATTTCGGTGAAGGCGAGCTAATCGCGCGGGAGCGATTGGCTGGCGAATGACATGGTCCCGTCGGTCCGGCGGGACCATTTCGTTGCGTCCCTACGTGGATGGACTTGATGACCGCCAGGCGAGGGCTTTCGCTTCGTGCTCCTTGATGAACCCATCCTTGCCGTCCATGTAGGCTTCCAGGTCGTCGGGGTGGGCCTGGGCCAGCTCTTGCTTGAGCGCGCTGTAGGCCTGCGCTGCGGCGTGGTGTTCGCGCATGTAATCGCGGAATGCAAGGTGGCGCTCGATCTGAGGACTGCCTGCCGCGAAGGCATGCACCTGGTGAGTCCGGATGCCGGCAGCGTCGTTCTTGCGAAAATACCGGCGTCCGGGAATGCCAAACTCGCCGAGCGACTCGTACCCGAGCGCTTCGAGACTGGGTCGCCGCTCATCGAGCTGCGCGACATTCTCGACTTCCAGCAGGATGTCGATGATCGGCTTGGCCCAGATCTCGGGAATGGCGGTGCTGCCGATGTGATGCAGACGCACGACCATTTCGCCGAGCGCCGCGACGATCCGCCCGGCCTCGTCCTCGAATTGGCGGCGCCATGCGGGATTGTGCGGGACGATCTGGATTCGCATGGACGACTCGCTACAGGCCGGCATCGGAAACAAATTAACCTGACTCTTGGCCCTGCCCCCCGTCCGACACGTCGGTTGCAGTTTGCGAGTTGCAGTCCGACAACGGCCGGTGCCAAATGCCCGGCTGCGTCTCCTCGAACGGCGGCACAATTACTTGCTCCCACTCAAACGCTCGCAGAGTCTCAGTAGCCAGCTCTCGTAGCCGCTGCCACGCAGGGCGAAAAAGCACGTCGTTGTTGAAGCACTCAAAGTCCGGTTTCTCCATCGCTTGCATTGCCGCGTCAATCTGGTCGAGTAGAATCCGCTTTTCGTCGGACAATTCCGTCGCATTCGCAAGAGCAACGGAGCGGGCATGATCGAAGTCGTTGAGCAGGTCACACGAAACACAACCCGGGCCGTTGCTTCGGACCTGCTCAGCAGGAGTAAGCGCAAGGACTGCTAGGGTGTCACGGAGCAGTTGCTCCCAAGGGTTTTCATTCAACATCTGTCGTCACTTCTCCGCTGAACTTCAGTGCTCAAGGGCGTTGGCGAAATTAACAGAGTTCTCCGAGAGCAGCCTGTGATCGATCATCCGATATCACGGAATCATGTTGGATTGCAATCCGCGTCCAATAAGCGCCAAACTAAATACCCCCTTCACGCCATAGCCCGGTAAATCACCCAGCCGAAGAGAGCGAGCCAGGTGGCGGCGAAGAGGAGCGGGACGGCAATGGCCAGCGGGCGGGAGATCGACAGGCCGTCGCTCCGGCCCGGGGCGGCATAGGTGGCGACGGTTTTCGCGTACTCCGCCACTTCCCGCTTCAGGCGATGGTTCACGTGTAGGCAATACCGCCAATGCCGGACCTGGACGCGGAGCCAGAGGAGCGTGAAGGCGATGGCGACGGCCGTGAGCGGGGCGAACACGCCCGGCGACGGCTCTTTGTGATAGAGGATGGCGAAGCCCCCCAGGAGGCCGACCTGAATGGCGGAAAAGAAATTGAGCCGGTCGTGAAACAGCCGCTCTTCGTGCATCCCGTGTTGCCAGAGGCGATTGACCTGCTCGGGCGTGAGCGGAGTTTCCGGGTTAATTGGAGGGTCATCCATGGCAGCGGCGGGTTGAGCCGATTGTAGCAAGCTGCCTGAGACCCGCGGCTGGGCGGGAACTGCATCACCACGATGCTGCCGGTATTACGATGGTGCCGGGAATTGTGTCCGGCAACTTTCGCCGTGCGTCCCGCGGCCATTACACTGGCGGGCGAGCCATCGAACCATCGGAGCAGTGCCCGCCATGCGTTGGATTTTTGCCGATCCGGCCAATGCCGCCGAAATGGCCTATCGCAATCGGACGCTGGCGGCCATCGACGCCTGGTGGCGGGCATTTCAGGGAAAGACGACCGACCTCGACGCACTCTTTCATCGCAAGTCGGAATGGGATCTGCCGCGGTGGATGCACGACGTTCTGGGCAAAGTCGATCCACGGCTGATGTGGGAATATGGCCAGGCGGTTCGCCAGTCGGGGCATCGCCTCGTCATCACGCCCGAGCAGCGGAAGTGGCTCCGGCCGCTGTTGCGAACGGTGCTCGAACGGGCGCCGAAGATCACCGGCTGGGAGTTCTATCCGCATCGGCTGCCGGAAGATGTGCCGATGACGATTCAGATGGTCGAGGCCCGCGTCGGCGTGAACATCACCGGGGCGGTCGTCGCGGCGAATGTCGCCCCTGGCCGGAAGATCGACCTCGCGTTTGCCTTTCCGCAGCAGCCGCATCTCGACGAAGAGACGGCCCATCAAGCGGCCTTCGTGGCGACCGAAACGCTGATGGGGGAGCACGTGCTCGATACGTGGATCGGCGGCATCGGGCTGATCGAAGGGAAACCCGCCAACCGCCCGCTGCCGATGGATCGGGCTCAGGCGACGGTGGGGGCGCTCATCCAGTCGATTCAGGAGCAGTTGCCTCCGAAGAAGTTGCACGACATTGGGGTGGGAGAGGACTGGGCCAACTGCCAGCTTGAACCGGAGCAGGCGGAAGACTACGTGGGCCGCCAGGATTTGATCGTCGCGTCCACGCAATCGGTCGATCTGTTTCGAGCTGCCCATAGCTCGATGATCTTCACCTCGTCGTGCCACTCCCGGTTCGGCGAGCTGTTCTGCTATCTCAAGATCGACGGTATCGACGTGCCGCGTGAGCACTTTGTCGAGTTCCGCTCGAACATCGAGGACGCGCTCAATCCATTGCTCGTCCAGGCGGGCGTCGGCTGCTGCATCGGCGGCGGCAGCGGCATTCGCTATTCGTATCTCGATCTGGCCCTGACCGACCTGAACCAGGCGATTCCGATCATTCGTCAGGTGCTGGCCGCCCGCCGCGTCCCTTTACGTTCGTGGCTGTTATTCTTCGACGACGAGCTGGCCCACGAGTGGGTCGGCATCTACGCCCAAACACCCGAGCCGCCGCTGCCGGTGGAGGAAGAAGGGGGATAGTTGATGCGGCGCGGTTCAGTGCGCTAGATCAGTTTGCCACGTCAGTGCTTAAAGCGGCCGAGGCCGAGGAAGCTGACGGGCAGCCTAGTCGATCCTTCAAGTGCCAAATCCGCGAGTGCCTCACCGAGGACGCTGGTGAACTTGAAACCGTGACCGGAGAGGCCGGCAGCGATCCATTGGTTGGGTTCGAGCGGATGCCGATCGACGATGAAGTGCTCGTCGGCAGACATCGTGTAGTAGCAAACGCTGCGGCGCGTGAACGGGGTTCCGACGCCGGGCAATTGCGCCGTGAGAAAGCCCTCGACGCGGGCCAGATCCACGGGATCGAACTCCCGTGGATCGCCGAGCGGATCGCGCACCGCCAGCCCGCCGCTGTGTTCGGCTGCCTTGAGGCCGAGATCGTCGATCCGAGGAAAGCCGTAGAAGACGCCGTGCGGCAGTTCGTAAAGGAATGTTGGGCAGCGATCCTGATCGTAAGTTTCGCTCCGCGTTGGAAACCAATAGACATGCTTGCGTACGGGGCGGAGCGAGATTTTCAGATTGGCATAGAGCCCTGGTGACCAAGCGCCGGCAGCGACGACAAGCGATTTGGCGTGGAGCGTTTCGCCGCTTTCGGCCACGACGCTCACGCCACCACCAGGGCCACCTCGCGGATAAAAAGCCGTTCCAAACCGGAACTCCGCTCCGTGCGACATTGCGGCCGCCAAGTGGGCGAGCACGCATCGCTCGACGCGCAAATACCCGGCCGCAGCTTCATACACGCCGACGTAACCCTCTGGTACGCGAAAGCCGGGCCAGCGGGCGTGGACTTCCGCGGCGGAATGTTGCTCGACATTTAATTGGTGCTGCTTCGCACTCGCGAGGACACCCTGGACGACAGCGCCGTCCAGTGGACCAATTTGCAGCAGGCCGACCTGGTGTAATAGCTGCTCGCCCGCGACTGCTTCCAGTTCCCGCCACAGCTCGTACGCCCGCAGTAGCAGCGGCACATAGTCGGGATGCTCGAAGTAGGCCTGGCGGATGATCCGCGTTTCGCCGTGCGAGCTGCCGCGGTCGTGCCCGCCAGGAAAGCGGTCGATCCCCAGCACCTTCGCCCCGCGGCGAGCCAGGTGGTAAGCGGCCGCACTCCCGACGCCGCCGGTGCCGAGAACGATGACGTCGTAGGTCTGCATGATTCTTCGCTAGAATGAGGCGGCCCGCCAAATCACTCGCCACGGTAGCATCGTGCCCCCAACATCGCCAGCAAGCCAGCGTCCGCTCGACGTTCCCAAGAGCCTCCCCACCGTTCGCGTCAAATCCGTCGGCTTGCATCCGCTCCTGTATCGCAAGCGGATCGAGCGCGCGCCGCGCGATGTGCAGCCGGGGGATCTGGTGGAGGTCGAGAACAGCGACGGCTCGCCGGCCGGCTACGGTCTCTATAATCCCAAGGCCGAGTTAACCTTGCGGATGCTCAGCGGGCCGGACGAACTGCCTGATTTGGACTGGTGGCAGAAGAAGCTGGCGGCTGCCGCCAGCTTGCGGCGCGAGTTGCTGCGGCTGGACGACGTGACCGATGCGTATCGCCTGATCCACGCCGAAGCCGACGGCTTGTCGGGCTTGGTGATCGATAAGCTGGGGGACGTCCTCTCGGCCGAGTGTTTTGCTGCCGGCATGTACCAGCGGGCGCAGGCGATTGTCGAAGAACTCGCCGCGATCGTCGGTACGAAGCACTGGACGATTCGGCCTGGGCCCGCGTCGCTTGCTCAGGAAGGGTTTGACGGGACGGAGCTGTCGTCCTCCGAGCGGCCGGCGCGGGTGACGATTCAGGAGTTCGGGACGCGGTTCCGCGTCGATTTCGCCGAAGGGCACAAAACCGGCTTCTTTTGCGACCAGCGCGACAATCGCCGCTTGGTGGCCGGCTTCTGCAAGGATAAAACCGTGCTCGACTTGTGCTGCTATACCGGCGGCTTCGCGGTGCAGGCGAAGAAGCTGGGGGGCGCGGGCGAAGTAATCGGCGTCGATCTGGACGAATCGCCGCTCGCCCTGGCCCGCGAAAACGCCAATCTGAATCAGGTCCGGATCAAGTTCGCGCAGGCCGACGCCTTCGCCTACATGCGCGACATGCTGGCCGGCGGTCGCAAGTTTGACGTCGTCGTGCTCGATCCGCCCAAGCTCATTCGGACGCGCGCCGAACTCGAAGAAGGGACTCGCAAGCATTTCGACCTCAATCGCCTTGCGATGCGACTCGTCGCGCCGGGCGGGATCATGCTCACTTGCACGTGTGCGGGGCTTTTGTCGCACGACGAATTCCTGCGGATCATTTATGCCTCGGCTCGACAGGCGGGAGACGAGGTGTCACCTGCCACCGAAGATCGCTACGCCCGCCATGCCGCGCGGCACGTGCAGATTCTCTCGAAGACGGGCGCCGCAGCCGATCATCCGGTGGCAGCCAATTGCCCCGAGACGGAGTACTTGCAGGCCGTGCTCATGCGGGTGATGTGATCGAGTGCAGAATGCGGAATTCGGAATGCGGAGTGTTCGTTGGTGAGGGGTAAAACGTTCGTCATTTCTGTCCTCTGTTCTCTGTCTTGTCTGTCTCCTGTCCCCTGTCTCCTATGCGTATCCTTCCCGTCATCGACCTTCTCGGCGGCCAAGTCGTTCGCGGCCTGGGTGGGCAGCGAGAGTTGTATCGGCCGATTCAGAGCACGATCGCGGCCGATGCCCAACCGGCAAGCATCGCACGGGCTTTTGTGGAGCACTTCGGACTGAAGACGGCATACGTGGCCGATCTCGACGCGATCATGAGTCCGGCAGGCCATCAGCCGCTCAACACGGAGGCATATCAGCAAATCGCCGCAGCCGGCTTGTCTTTCTGGCTCGATGCGGGGATCGGCACTCCCGAGGGGGCGCGGCAAGTGCGCGATGAGCTTGCCCCGCGCAACATTTCCATCGACTATGTCATCGGCCTGGAGACGCTCGCTGCCGAGCGGGACTTGGCCGGCATCGCGGCGGAACTGGGGCGCGAGCGGATGATCTTCAGCCTCGACATGAAACAGGGGGCTTTGCTGACGCACGTGCCGCGCTGGGCCGACGCCGATCCCGCGAGCGTCGTGATGAACGTGCTGGCGGCGGGCATTTCGCGGATCATTGTGCTCGATCTGGCCGACGTGGGGATGCAGGCGGGGACGAACACGCTGGATCTATGTCGGCGACTGCGGCGTGAATTCGGCGGCGCGATCCAGCTCGTCGCCGGCGGCGGCGTGCGTGGGCGCGACGATCTCGCGCATCTTGCCGATGCCGGTTGCGACTCAGCGCTCGTTGCATCGGCACTGCACGACAGGCGGCTAACCGCCAGCGACATCGATTGGATCAGTCAGTATCGCGCGAAGCCGCATCAAGATTGACCCGCGTGGCCAGAGCAGTACAATCAGCGGCTGCCCGGCAGGCTTTCCGCCCGCACTTGCAACTCGTACCGCTTCTCTTGGCGGTCTGCCGCGGTGGTTCTTTTCGCGCATGGCGCTGCGGCAAGAGGGTCCGACCCGAACCTGCTCGCGGCGACACGGATGATCGTCCGCAAGCTCGGCCCACGCACGCTGATCGACACCCCAGCCAAGGTCAACTTGTCGCTGGAGATTCTCGGCAGGCGGGCAGACGGCTTTCACGAGATCGAAACGCTCATGGTGGCCGTGAACGTGTGCGACACGCTGCAGTTTACGCCGTCAGCAGATGAGGCGATCACGCTCGATTGCCAGTGGGCCGCGGGCCTTGCGGCGCGCGATCGGCAGCTTGCTGGCGAACTGCCGCCGGTGGAAAAGAACATTGTCTGGCGGGCGGTGCAGCTCGTCCGCGAGCGCACGGGCACGAAGACTGGAGCGGCGATTCGATTGACGAAGCGCATTCCTGCCGCAGCGGGCCTGGGTGGTGCATCCAGCGATGCGGCCGCAGCGCTCGTCGCGGCGAACATCGGCTGGCATCTGGGTCTATCTCGCGAGAAGTTACAAAGTCTCGCTGCGGAACTGGGAAGCGATGTGCCGTTCTTTTTAAGTGGTGGCGCGGCGATCTGTCGTGGCCGCGGCGAGTTGATCGAGCCCGTCAAGCTGCCGCCATTGCACGTGGTCATCGTGCGGCCGCCAGTGGGACTCAGCACGCCGCTCGTCTATCAAACGCTGGGCTACCAAGTCGGTCAACGTACTGACACGCCGGTGCCCAGCGAGCTACTCGCCCGGCGTCTTGCCGCAGGGCAGGTGGCCCCGGCCGCGCGAATGCTTAATAATCGACTAGAGGGGCCGGCCGCGCGGCTCACGCCGTGGATCGACCGGCTGGCCGACGAGTTCTCGCGGCTGGACGTGCTGGGACACCAGATGAGCGGCAGCGGATCAAGTTATTTCGGCCTGTGCATGAGCAGCCGGCAGGCACGGCGGGTGGCGGCCCGCCTGCGAGCCCGAGGGGTAGGGACGGTGTTTGCCGCCACAACCATGACGGCAGCGACTTGAGCATCGGAACCGTTACGAGGAACCACGAGGCGCCAACCTGGAGGGAATCACGCCATGGAAATCACCGAAGTCCGCATCAAGCTGATGGAGGATTCCGACGACCGGCTCCAGGCCTTCTGCTCGATCACGTTCGACGATGCGTTCGTCGTCCGCGATCTAAAGATCATCGACGGCACCAACGGCCCGTTCGTCGCCATGCCCAGCCGCAAGCTGACGAACCATTGCCACCAGTGCGGCTCGAAGAACCACATGAAGGCGGCATATTGCAACCAGTGCGGCGCTCGGCAGCGCGACGACCGGACGCTCCGCGATTCGGAGGGGCGGGCGAAGCTCTATGCCGACATCGCCCATCCGATCAATTCGGCGTGCCGCGAGATGATCCAGAACCGGGTGATCGCGGAGTTCCGGGTCGAACAGGAACGGGCCAAGCAGCCGGGCTATGTCTCGCGCTACGACGACGACTATGACGATGACGTCGATCCACAGGCGCTCTCGCAGCAGAACGACCGGCGCGCGGCACAAGCTTCAGCACCGCCAGCAGCAACGCCGCCGACTTCCACGCAGATTGAACCGGCGCAATCCCAGCCGCCGCCGCCGCACATCTTGCCCAAGGAGCAGCCAGCAGCCGGCAGCGCACCCGGCGCAACAGCAACGCCGTCGCAAGGGGGTCCGCACTTCACCAACCCCATGCCCAAGAGCGAGGCGGTGAAGGAATCACCCGGCGTCAGCGCGAAAGGAAAGCCGCGGGGGGATTTTGGGGCGGGGGTGTTTTAGCGAACTCGGTTGAATTCACACGCGCACGCCCTTCCATCCGCCGTGGGCGAAGCGCCAGGTGGCGAGCCCGCTGCGGAGGGTTACGTCAGCGACCATTGCCCACCACGCGCCGGCTACGCCGAAATCGAAGCCCGGCAGCGAAAGATCGACGAGTGGCAGCGGGACGGAATCCCACGCCAGCAGGCACGCGCCGGGTATGCGCACGCCGGCGAGGCCGACGAGCGTAATTGCCAGCGGCCAGGCCGTGTCCCCCGAGCCGCGGAGCGCGCCGGAGAGGACCATCAGCACGGCGAGCGGCGGACAGGAGAGCGCGACGATCTTCAGCAGTTTTCCGACTAGCTCCGACACGTCGCTCGACTTGCCGACGAACAGTTCCGCAACGTGCTCGCCGCCGAAATAAAGCACGAAGCCGGCCACGGTCATGATCGTGACCGCGGAAGCAACGCACAGAAGTACGCCACGCACGGCCCGGCGAGAGTCGGCCGCGCCGAGCGATTGGCCGGCGAGCGTAGCCGCGGCCACTTGAAATGCTGAGCCTGGAAGATACGACATCGCCTCGATCTGCACGCCGAGACCGTGTGCTGCTTGAGCCAGCGTGCCGAGGCGATTGATAATCGCGACATAGATGAGGTGGCAGATGAGCACTGCCGCCACATCGCCGCCGCCGGGAAGGCCGACTCGCAGGATGCGGCCGATCATCGCCTGGTCCCATCGCCAAAGCCGAGTTCGCCAAAGCCCCGACCAGTGGTCGGGGTGATCTGCACCGAGATCCCGCAACGAAACTCCGCCGCTCCCCGCCAAGAGCCGCCACAGGATGATCGCGCCGCCGACCAAGTGTCCGCATGCCGTGCCGATGGCCAGGCCATCCCAGCCGAGAGTCGGGAAGGGACCATAGCCGGTGACGAGGGCCGTGCTGAGTGTCACGTTGACGATGTTCACGGCAACGCGGGCGATCATGCCGCTCACCGTGTCGCCCGATCCACGGAGGCAGGCGCTGCCGACTTGCTCGAGCATGATACAAGGGATGACCGGCGTGACGATCCAGATGTAACGGAGAGCCAGCACAGCCGCTTCACCGCGCACGTTCATCGCTCGGACCCATAGGCCGCCGAGCAAGAGTGCGGCTGCGATCCCAACTGCCGCGGCGAGTAAGCCCACCAGAAGCGCCTGCCGCGTGGCATGGGCCGCTTCGTCACGGCGACCGGCGCCGACGGAGCGGGCCACCACCGCCAGCGAGCCGATGCTGAGGAACGCAAACAGGCTTGGCAGAATCCAGAGGAAATAGGCCATCAGGCCCATCGCCGCCAGCGGTTCGTCCCCCGCGAGGAACCGGCCGGCCAGCATAAAGTCCGTATAGCCGACCAGCAGATTGAGCGATTCCTCGGCCAGCACGGGCAAGGCCAGCGCGAGCATTGCCCGCGTCGTTCCAGCCGGCCCAGTCCCAGCCGGCAGCGTGGCATTCATTGCACTCTTCCGCCCGGCTATGAAGCATTTGGCCGCTGGCTTTGGCAGTCGCGCCAGAATTCCCAGCACATTGGTTGACATTGCCCGGCTCGATTGTATTGATATAAGTACGGACGGGGCAATGGGTTGGTGATTGAGCGGCGGCCGGCAACTTGCTCCGGCAAGCCGCAAAGAGCCGTGGCACTCCGTTTGCGATGACCAGTCGATATCGAGACTGGGCTGCCATGAAAAACCAGGCTGCCACGAAAGCTGGGCTGCCATGAAATTCGAAACCCCCTCACTCCTGATTGCCGACGACGATCGCGACTTCCGCGCGACACTGGTCGATGTGCTGCGCAGTCGGGGGTTCGACACGCTGGAAGCGGGCGACGGCGAGGAGGCTCTCGACGTGCTGCATCGCCGCGAGGTGCATTTGCTGCTGCTCGATATGCACATGCCGCGGCTCTCCGGCCTGGAGACGATCCGCCGCCTGCGACAGGAGGAAATCGAAGTCGCCGTGCCGTGGATACTGATTTCGGCGGCCCTCGACGACGCGATCGTGGCCGAGGCCCGCGCCGCCGCGGCGTTCTCGGTTCTCCCCAAACCGCTTCGCCTGCCGCAACTCACATCGGCGGTGACGAGTGCCCTGCGCCAGGCTTACAACTGGCCAGAGTAGGCTCTCCCACGACCATCATGCGGGAGTCATTTACGGCCGATTAGCTCGCCGGTGTTCGAGTTCATCAGCTCCGTGTATTTGGCCTTTTGCTCGGCCGGCAGGACTTCCCGCCAACTGGCATCGGCCTTGATGACGAAGTTCTTGTTCGCCACCCGGTCGAAAACCTCGGTGCCCGGCGGAAACTCGACGTCGAACATCTCCTTGGAGTAGGTCACGTTGATCTCGAAGTGGGTCACCGTGTGGCTCCCCGAGCTCATCAGCGTATCCCCCCTTTCAAAGATCGCGGCGCTCCACCGGTCGGGAACCCAGCCGTGCTTCGGATCGCGCATGTAAGCGATCTCCGCTTGCGATGCTCTGCGTCCTTGAAAAGTGCGTTCGTAGCGGAGAATTGCCATCTCCCGGCCGGGGGCGACAAAGTACTTCGCAATCCGGCCCGGTTTCCCGGTCTCTTCCAGAATGACGCAGGGGACGCCATCCACAGTGTCTGTCCCTGCGACGCGGAGCTTGTCCAGCTTGATGTCCGCAAATGTGGCAGCGATGGGACGATAGTGCCGCAAAATCGGCGAAATGAAAATGTTTCCGACATCGCTGTGTCGATCCGGTTTCCGAATCCAACCCGTGGAGTGTAATAAATCGTCGTTTCTCTCAAGTCCGCGTAAGTCTCTCTCATGCTCACCATCGAAAGCAGAGATTTGATTCATGGGAATGGCAGCGTCGATCCCGTTCCAAGCATCCCCGATCATTTCGTGCTTCATTTTGACGCCGTCCACGGTCAAGATGCGGCGTCCGCTCGTGCGCACCGGTCTGGGCATCCCTTTCACTTCCAGATGGTCGTCGGTCGTTTCGAACCGGAACGTCCGGGTCGCCTCTTCCCGTTTTTTCCAGACGCGGAGCACGTCGTCCAGCGTCACTTCGGCGGCTTGGACGGATGTTGCGCTGCCCACCGCGAACAGTGCGAACGCGGCGATGGAAAATGGTTGCGTCCGCCACGGGGATTTCATGGGAAGTCTCCTCGGTATTCAGTCACCCGCGGGAAAAGTCGGTGGTGAACTCGTGTGCCGACGAACAACGATCCGCTTCGTTTCGATAACTCCCACGCGCTGTGGCTCATCCGGCAGCGGCCCAATGATCTCCTGCACGATCTCCACGCGGTCGATGCCGAGATTGTCGGCTCGGCGCATCATCGCCGTGGCATGCGCGCGGATGTCGTCTTCGGTGCAGACGTGGCCGAACTCCCGTTCCAGAATCGGCGGCGGTCTGATGCCCACGCCGTAACCCACTGGATTGCCGTCGTAGATGCGGTGGCACAGCCAGTCTTCGGCCGGCAACTCTTCACCGTCCGGGCCAATCACGCGGTAGTTGCAGCACTGCCGCGGATTGTCGCGAAACATCGGCGCCGACGTGAACGGATAAACGTCGCCCCACACGAGCGGCACGACGATATTGGCAAGCAAGAGACCGCCAGCGACCAGCGGCCCCCAACCGAGCTTCGCTTTCACGCTCGTCACATCACTTGCCATGCCCAACACACTAACCCGACGCGCCAGCGAGGAAAAGATCGCTTCGCCTCTGCGTCCGCTAATCGACTCGTCGCCGAGCCATCAATCCACATACAGAAACTCATTCGTATTGAAGATCGCCAAGCACGCATCGACGAGTGCGGCAGCTGCGTACGGATCGACGCCAGCGGGGCAATCGACTGGCAGGGCCAGCTCATCGCGCGGGCGAGCCTCGCGTGCCAGCCGCTCGCGCTGCTCCTTCAGGAATCTCGTGAGCGTCTGCACTTCGTGCTTTGTGGCGTTTCGCGACAGTGCCAAAGAATACAACTGCTGGACCTGCGCCTCTGTCCCCTGCCCCCTGTCTCCTGACTCCTGTCCCCTGTCCCCTGTCTCCTGCCCCCTAACAATCCTTCCCGCCAAATGCCTGGCCGCCAGCAGCGAAAACTCGCTATTGAACAGGAGCAGCGACTGCGGGGCCGTCGTCGAACGGCCACGAATCGGACAACTCGCGTTGCCGTCGGGGCGATCGAAGGCTTCGAAGATCGGATAGCGAAGATTGCGGCGGGCGAAGATATAAATGCTGCGGCGGTAGTGATCCGCCTCGTCGGGACTTTCCTGCCACTGCCCCTTTAGGAGCGTCCCCGTCAGTTCCGGCGGCAGCGGCGGCATCACGCCGGGGCCGCCCTGATCGGTCACCAGAAGTCCCGCCGCGGCCAGCATCGCTTCGCGAATGGATTCGCCATCGAGACGACGTGATGCTGACGTCTGCCGATATGCGGCAGAATTCACCATCCGCCGCTGCATCCGCTTCACCCCCCAGCCACCCTCACAAAACTCGACGGCCAACCAGTCGAGAAGTTCGGGATGAGTGGGTCCGGCATTGATCAGACCCACGTCGCTGGGCGTGTCGAAGATGCCCCGGCCGAAGTGCTGCTGCCAGAGTCGATTGACCATCACGCGCGCCGTGAGCGGATTCTCACTCGCAAATAGCCATGTCGCCAATCCAACTCGCGGTTGCAAATCTGCATTCCGAACTCCAGGTTCCACACGCACAGCAATTCGCGGGAATCCGGGCAGCACCTCGACTCCAGGCCGGCGATGGTCGCCGCGTATCCAGAAGCGAGCCGGTTCGGTTTGTTTCTGCTCGGCGAGCAGGTTGTAAGGGACGTCGCGCTTGAGCGTCGGCACCGCCGATTCGAACACGGCCCGCAGGCGATAAAAATCGGCCTGGCTGATCGGATCGTACTTGTGGTCGTGGCACTGGGCACATCCCATTTGCAGACCGAGCAGTGCGGAACCGACCGTCGCCGTCAGTTCGTTGAGCAAAATGTGCCGCCGTTCGACCTGATCGTTGATGTCGGGCATATCAGGCCCGGCCAGGCAAAACGCCGTAGCAATCTCAGATGGGGAACTTCCTGAACCCTGAACCCCGAACCCTGAACCCTTCTCCCCCGCCACTTGCCGCGTCACAAACTCGTCGTACGGCACGTCGGCATTGAGTGCCGCGATGACCCAGTCGCGATATTTCCATGCCTGCGGGCGGACCTTATCGTGCTCAAAGCCGTCGGTTTCGGCAAAGCGGGCCAGGTCGAGCCAGTGCTGCGCCCACCGCTCGCCATACTGCGGACTGGTGAGCAAACGATCGACTAGCCGCTCGTAAGCGTCGGGCCGCTCGTCACTGTCAAACGCCGTCAACTCATCAGGCGAAGGGGGAAGTCCGCGGAGATCGAACGACAATCGCCGGAGGAGCGTCGTCCTGCCGGCTTCGCGTGCTGGAGTGAGGATTTCTTTTTCCAGTTTGGCCAGCACGAACGTGTCGATGGCGTTCCGCGGCCACGAGGCAGCGTTTACCGCCGGCAGCTTGGGCCGAACGACTGGCTGGAACGCCCAATGTTCCCGATCCGCATCGGTGATCGGCGTTTCGACGATTGGCCTGGTATCAACGGCCGGCTTGTTCGTGGTTTCGGCAACGTCCTCTTGAGCGAGCAGTGGCGCACCAGCGAGGACTAGTGCGAAGCATGCACCGAGCAAGCACGATCGCCCTAGCGCCTTACGCATGGTTCCCCTCACACCGCCTTTTGCCTCGTCGTCCCGCCTCCGATTCGTTGGCTAGAAAATTGTACCATGAAGAATGTCGTCGTTCGCTCCGCGAACGAACGTCCTTTCGCGCAGAAAGGCGACAATGACGCGTCAGCTTGGAACTCCGCTCGCCATCGTGTTAGAATCGGGGCGTCAGTGCGGCTGGAGGGTCGGGCCTGGCTTGGGGGCCGGACTTGTAGGGGAGCCGCACCGGGATGTCCGCCCGAACCCGAGTTTCCCGCCCATGGACCGGTTACGTGTCCGGAGTCTGCCCTTTTGCGCCGCGATTCGCGGATGGGCGGCGGCCTTGGCGGGACTCGTCCTTGCGGCACTAATTCTTCTGCCGGAGCTTGCTCCTGCCGCGGAATTGGCCGAATGCCAGCAGCTTTTCCGCGCCGGTAAGTATGCCGAGTGCATCGCCGGCGCGACCGAGGGAATCGCGGCCAGCGAGTTCAACGAAAACCTCCGGCTGGTGAAGATGCGGGCCGAGATGGAACTGGGGCGTTATGGCGACGCATTGAAGACGCTGGACGAGGCGCTCAAGCAGTTTCCACAGAGCATTCAGGTCCGCTGGGTTGGCCGCGAGGTTGGCCGGCACAACCAGGAACTAGAACGGGCCAAGCTGCTGGAGACAGAGATCGCCACCCTCGTGGAGGCCCAGGCCTGGCGTTACGGCGATGCGGTGAGCCAGATCACGCTTGGCCGCTTCTTTCTGAGCCAGGGGTTGGACCCGAAGGAGGTGCTCGACAAGTACTATAACGTCGTCAAACGCCGCCAGCCGAACTACGCCGAGACGTTTCTGGCCAGCGGCGAGCTCGCGCTTTCGAAGCACGACTATGCCCTCGCGTCGCAGGCCTATGCCCAGGCAATCAAGCTCGACGCGGGCGACCCCGAAGCGCACTTTGGCCTGGCTCGCGCGTTCGCGCCGAGCGACGGCGAGAAGGCGACCGAGAGTTTGCAAGCGGCTCTGAAGATCAATCCGAGCCATGTACCGTCGCTGCTGATGCTCGTCGATGAACACGTCGATGCGGAGCGGTACGACGAGGCGGACAAGGTCTTGCAGCAGGTCGTTTTGGTCAATCCGCATCAGCCGAAAGCCGCGGCGTATCGGGCCGTGCTCGCGCACCTGCGGAACAAGCCCGACGAGGAAGCGAAGCACCGGGCCGCTGCCTTGCGACATTGGCCGGCCAATCCGGAGGTCGATTTCCTGATCGGACAAAAACTCTCGCAGAAGTACCGCTTTGCCGAAGGAGAAAAATACCAGCGGCAGGCGCTCGCCTTCGATCCAAATTACCTCCCGGCGAAACTGCAGCTTTCGCAGGATCTGTTGCGGCTGGGAAAGGAAGAGGAAGGGTGGAAGCTCGCCGGTACGGTGAACGATCTCGACGGTTACAACGTCGTGGCCCACAACCTCGTCACGTTGCAAGAAAACCTGGCGAAGTTCCGGACGCTTGAAGAGGACGGCATCATCGTCCGCATGGATGCCCGTGAATCGGAGATTTATGGCCACCGTGTTCTCGATCTTCTAAAGCGAGCCCGTCAAACGCTTTGTGCCAAGTACGACGTAACGCTCACCGGCCCCGTCATTGTCGAGATGTTCCCGCGGCAGCAGGACTTTGCGATCCGCACGTTTGGCCTGCCGGGGGGCTCGGGTTTCCTCGGCGTCTGCTTCGGCACGGTCATCACGGCCAATAGCCCGGCCTCGCAAGGGGAAAGTCCGTCGTGCTGGGAGGCAACGCTCTGGCACGAGTTCTGCCACGTCGTCACGCTCAGCAAAACGAATAACAAGATGCCGCGGTGGCTCTCCGAGGGAATCTCGGTCTATGAAGAGCGGTTGGCCGACCCGACCTGGGGCCAGGCGATGAATCCGCAGTACCGGCAGATGCTGCTCGGCGACGAGTTGACGCCGGTGAGTGAGCTGAGCGGTGCGTTTCTTAGCCCCGAATCGCCGCTACATTTGCAGTTCGCCTATTTCGAGTCGTCGCTCGTCGTTGAATACTTGGTGCAGAAGCACGGCATCGACACGCTGAAGCGGGTGCTCGTCGATCTGGGCGTCGGCATGCCGATCAACGAATCGCTGGGCCGCTACACTGGCTCGGTCAAGCAGCTCGACGACGACTTCGCCAAGTTCGCTCGCGAGAAGGCGAATGCCCTCGCACCGAAGGCCGATTGGGCCGAGCCCGAACTGCCGCGGCGGGCCACGCCGGAAGTGATCGCGACGTGGCTCAAGGACCATCCAAACAACTATGCCGCCCTCGCGCGGTTGGCGCAGGGGCTGATCACCGCGGAGAAATGGGCCGAAGCGAAGGAGCCGCTGGCGAAGATGCGAGAGCTGTATCCCGAAGCGGCTGGTGCGGACAGCCCGTATCGGATGCTGGCCCAGGTGCATCGAAAGCTCAGCGAGTCGGCCGAGGAGCGCGCGGCGCTCGAAAAACTGACAACCCTGTCGGCTGACGATGTCGAAGCGTTTGCCCGACTGGCGGAAATCTACGCAGCGGCGGGCGAGTGGGAAGCGGAAAAAAAGGTCGCCGAGCGGTGGCTCGCGGTGAATCCGCTGGAGCCGCGTCCGCATCGGGCCCAAGCTGCTGCGGCCGAGAAGCTGGGCGAGCAGCCGCTGGCAATTGGCAGCTACCAGGCGCTCTTGCTGCTCGATCCGATTGACCCGGCGGCCCTCCATTTGCAGCTTGCGACCGCGCTCCAATCGGCTGGGGATTTGCCAGCAGCGAAACGGCACGCCCTGCTGGCCCTCGACGAAACACCGCGATACCGCGCCGCTCATGCCCGGCTGCTCGAAATCGTGCGGGCGATGGACCAGAATTCAGGCAATGCCAAGCCGCCGGCTGCTCCCCCTGCTGACTCGAAACCCGCCGAAAAACCTCCTGCCGACACTCCACCCGCCACACCCCCAGCAGCTTCCCCATGAGCTCAAAACGATGGCTGATCGCCCTGTCGGTTGCTGCGCTCGTCGCGGTGACTGCCACGTTCGCAGTCGCACAGCGCGGCCGCTACCGGAGCCGGCCGTGGTGGGAGCGGGAGTTCCGCCCGGAGGATGTCGATCGCGGTGGAGTGCCAGAATGGTCGAACGACGAGCGGTTCAAAGAGGACGTCTTCACGTTTGCCCGCGTCCGTTACAACTCTTACGGTCGGAGGCGCGGCGGCGGCTGGGACACCGACTATCCCGATGCCGATTTGAATTTCTCGTATCGCCTGCACCAGCTCACGGCGATTCCCGCCGACCCGCACGGCAAGATCGTCGAGCTGACCGACGAGAAGCTCTTCGACTATCCGCTCGTTTATATGATCGAGCCCGGCGGCATGTTTCTGGAAGAGGAAGAGGTGCTCGCTCTGCGGCGCTATTGCCAGAACGGCGGCTTCCTCTGGGTCGATGACTTCTGGGGCGAGGAGGAGTGGCTGAATTTCTACGAGAACCTGAAGCGGGTCTTCCCCGACCGCGAACCCAAAGAAGTGCCGCTCGAGCACCCGATCTTTCACACCGTCTATGACCTGAAGAAGCGGCCGCAGATTCCGAGCATCCATTCCGATTGGCAAAGCGGCTTTTCGACCGATCGCCCGTGGGATCCATCGGCGGTCGATGTTCATTACTACGGGGTTTATGACGACAAGGGGCGGATGATGGCCTTCATTGGCCACAACACCGACGTCGGCGACGGCTGGGAGCGCGAGGGGTGGGCGGTCGATTATTTCAAGCAGTACTCCGAGAAGTGGTCGTACCCGCTGGGAATCAACGTGGTGACGTATGCGATGACGCATTAGGAGACCAATGACAACCGAAGTTGATGCATTCGCGTTAGAACAACAAACCGTGGAATCACTCCGCGCCAGCCGCGGGCGGATCGATGCGGAGCTGTCGAAGGTGATCGTCGGGCAAGCCGACGTGATCGAGCAGCTCCTCATCAGCCTGTTCGCCGGCGGGCACTGCCTGATTACCGGCGCGCCGGGGCTCGCCAAGACGCTGCTCGTCCGGTCGATCGCCCAGATTTTTCACCTCAAGTTCCAGCGCATTCAGTTCACGCCCGACCTGATGCCGGCGGACATCACCGGGACGGAGATTCTAGAGCAAGAGGCCGACGGGCATCGCCGGATGCAGTTCGTCAAAGGGCCGATCTTCGGGAACGTGATTCTGGCCGACGAAATTAACCGCACGCCGCCCAAGACGCAGGCGGCACTGCTCGAAGCGATGCAGGAGCACCAGGTCACGGTCGCCGGAACCCGCTACCCGCTCGAAGAACCGTTCTTCGTGCTCGCCACACAGAACCCGATCGAGATGGAAGGGACGTATCCGCTTCCCGAGGCGCAGCTCGACCGGTTCATGTTCAACGTGCTGATCGACTACTTGCCCGAAAACGACGAAGTCGCCGTCGTGAAGCAGACGACCTCGCGGCGGCCGGCGCCGATTGAGGCACTGTTCACCGGCGACGACGTGCGGCGGTTTCACGAAGTCGTGCAGAAAGTCCCCATCGCTGAAGATGTGATTCGCTATGCCGTGCGACTCGCCGCCGCCAGCCGGCCGGGGCAAACCGGCACGCCGGCGTTCGTGAACGACTGGGTGAGCTGGGGAGCCGGCACGCGGGCCGCGCAATACATGGTGCTGGGAGCGAAGGCTCGGGCGCTCATTTCCGGCCGCAATCACGCGACCGCCGAGGACATTCGGGCCCTGGTGCATCCGACGCTCCGGCATCGCATCCTTGTCGGCTACCGGGCGGAGGCCGAGGGAGTGACCGTGGATAACGTGATCAGCCGTCTCATGGAGACGGTGCCGTTGCCGGTGCCGAAGTAGGTCCCTTCTGCCGGAAGGGACCGCGGTCTGGGGAGAAATGGGCCAACTGAGGAATGTCGATCGTGCCAGGCAGGTTTCCATCACGAGCCGGAACGACGCAGCAAGGTTCTGCCCAGCGGGCGGGATCTGCTTCGCTCATTGACCCAGCCGCCCTCATGCGGATCAAGAACCTGGAACTGCGGGCCAAGGTCGTCGTCGAAGGATTCCTGAGCGGCCTGCATCGCAGCCCCTATCACGGCTTTTCGGTCGAGTTCACCGAGTACCGGCAGTATTCCCCCGGCGACGACTTGCGCTATCTCGATTGGCGGCTCTTCGCCCGGTCCGACCGCTACTACATCAAGCGGTTCGAGGACGAGACGAACCTGCGGTGCTGGCTGCTCGTCGATCTTTCCAAGTCGATGGGGTACACATCGCTTGCATATGACAAGGCGGAGTACGCCAAAACCGCCGCCGCGACGATCGCCTATTTCCTTTCGCTGCAGCGCGATGCGGTGGGCCTCGTGACGTTTGACGCTGGGATCGGTGATTTTCTGCCGGCCCGCTTTCGTCCGGGCCACTTGCACCGGCTGATGATGTGTCTCGAACGCGCGCCGGCCGGCGAGGCAACCGACCTGGCCGCTCCGCTCGAACAAATCGCCAAGACGGCCCGCAAGCGGGGAGTCGTCGTGCTCATTTCCGACCTGCTCGCGCCCGTGGAAACGCTCGAACTGCGGCTGGGATACCTGCGGTCGCGCGGGCACGAGGTCGTGGTCATCCGCGTCCTCGATCCGGCCGAGGTGGAGTTTCCGTTCGAGAAGGCGGCCATGTTCTACGACGTGGAGAGCGGCCGCGAACTGTACGTCGATCCGGAAATCGTCCGCTCGCAGTATCAGCGGCGTTTCGCCGAGCACCGTGCCGCCCTCGGGCAAACGTGCAGCCGGCTGGGGATCGATCTGTACGACCTGGCGACGAACCAGCCGCTGGAGATGGCCCTGTTCGACCTGGTGAGCGCCCGGATGCGGCGCGGCCGGCAGGTCGCGCGGAAACAGGCGATGCGGCCGATGGGCGCGGGAGGAGCCCGCTGATGGGGATCCTCGCTCCGCTCTATCTGGCCGGCCTGGCGGCGCTGTCGGTGCCGCTGATTCTGCACCTCGTGCGGCGAACGCCGAAGGGGCGGCAGGTCTTCAGTTCGCTCATGTTCCTGGCTCCCACGCCGCCGCGGCTCACGCGCCGCAGCCGGCTCGATCAGATTCTGCTGCTGTTGTTGCGGCTCGGGGCGCTCGCGCTCTTGGCGTTTGCGTTCGCCCGGCCGTTCTTGCGCGAGGCGGACACGCTGTCGATGAGCAGCCTCCCCAGCCGCCGCGTGGCAATCCTGATCGACAATAGCGCGAGCCTCCGCAGGGCCGACCTCTGGCAGCAGTCGGTGGCACTCGTGGAGAAGGAGCTAGGCCAACTCAATCCGCAGGATGATGTGGCGCTCTATGTCTTCAGCGACCGGTTGGAGTTGCTCGTTCCCTTCGAGAAGGACGGCGAGCCGGCTGCAGCGACGAAGCCGGACCTCGTGCGGACACAACTGAAGACGCTTTCGCCGACGTGGGCGACGGGCGACTTGGGAGCGGCGCTGGCGGCCGTGGCGAGTGAGCTTGATGCATCCACCGACGCTGCCGCAGCTGACGGCGGGCATTCGCTCGGCCAGCCGCAAATCGTCGTCGTCAGCGACTTCGCCAAGGGGAGCAAGCTGCAGGCGCTGCAATCGCTGGAGTGGCCGCAAGAGGTTCACGTCGTTACCCGGCAGGCGGCGATCAAGCAGCCGACGAACGCCTTCGCCCACTTGCTCACGAGCGATGAAGACGCGCCGGATGCCGCTCCGCGGGTCCGTGTCGTGAATGCCGCCGGTTCGTCGGGCGATCAGTTTTTTGTGGCGTGGAAGGCAATCGAGAAAGCCTCCGGCGACGCAACTCCCGCTGCCGTCTATGTTCCGCCGGGCCAAAGCCGCGTCGTGAAGCTGCCGCGACCGGCTGGGGCGCTGTTGGCCGATCGGTTGAGCCTCACCGGGGACGATCACGATTTCGACAACGCCCACTATGTCGTGCCGCCGCGAAAGCAAACCGTGCGGTTGGCGTACATCGGCACCGACAAGGAGGGCGATGCCGGTGGGATGCAGTATTACCTGCGTCTGGCGGTGGACGGCGATCCCTTGCGGCAGGTCGAGGTGACGCCGCTGCCCGAGGGTGACACGCTCGGCGAAAAATTGCCGGAGATTGCCGTCGTCACGCGGCCGGTTTCTGCGGCGCTGGCGAGCGAATTGAAGACGCTGGCTGAGAAAGGGGGCACGGTCGTCATCGCTCCCGAATCGCATGCCGCAGCGGGGGCGATTCCCGCACTGATCGACGGCCTGACGCTCGCGCCAGAGAAAAAAGCGTCCGATGCCGAGAGCGACGAGTATCTCCTCCTCGGCGAGATCGACTTCACGCATCCCCTCTTCGTGCCGTTCGCGAATCCAAAGTATAGCGACTTCACGAAGATTCTCTTTTGGCGGCATTTCACGTTGACCGGCGCAACCGACGGCCCGGGCGTCATCGCCCGCTTCGACAACGGCGATCCGGCGATTCTGGAGCAGCCGCTGGGCAAGGGGCGGATCATCGCCCTGGCAACCAACTGGCGGCCGGACGATAGCCAGCTTGCCCTGTCGAGCAAGTTCGTCCCGCTCGTCGGCGGCCTGTTGGATCTGGCAGCCGGCGGCTCGGTCACGCTCAAAAGCGTCCTGGTGAACGAAGCGGTCGCCATTCCCGCGAGCGAAGCGGCCAAAGTTGTCGTCCGCAAACCGGATGGCCGCGACGTAAAGCTCTCCGCCGGCACGCGGCAGTTCACGCAAACGGATCAGCCCGGCGTGTATCGCCTGCAAGCGGGAACGGACGAGGTGCAGTTCGCCGTGAACGTGAGTCCGACGGAAAGCGATACGACACCGCTCGATCTGACGCAGCTCGAACAGCTCGGCGTGCGGATGGGGGAGGATCTGACGCGCGACGAGAAGCTCGCCCGCGAGCGGCAGAAGCGCGATACGGAACTGGAAGACCAGCAGAAAGTGTGGCGGTGGTTGATCGTTGCAGTGCTCGGCGCGCTCATCGGCGAAACCTGGTGGGCGGGGCGAACGGCCAGACAGGCGACGGCAGCCCAGAGTGAAGCGACAAAGTCCATGTCCGTGGAGAGCCAGACATGATTCAGCATCGGTTGCTCGACGAACTCGACAAGGTGACGGCCCGCTATCGGCACCTCTGGTTCTGGCAGGCGCTGGCGGCGGCGTGGCTCGTGGCCGCGGCAGTCGGCCTGGCGGTGCTGGCGCTCCGATCGAGCATCAGCATCGGCTCGCTGGCGATCATTCCGCTCCTCGCTCTCGGCGCGCTCGGTCTGGCGATTGCCGGTGTGTGGCTGGTGGTGCGTGCGGGACAGAATCCGCTTTGGACCGCCCGGCAGATCGAGGCGGCGTTTCCCGAGCTGCGGACGTGCCTCCTGGCCGCGGTCGAGCAGCGGCCGGACCTGCCCGACGGTCGCTTTGGCTACTTGCAGGCAAATGTGATTCACCAAGCCCTCACGCACGCCCAGCGGCGGCACTGGGAAGAGATCGTGCCGACGCGGCGCATTGTGTGGGCGATGGCCGCCAACGCGGCGACTTTTGCACTCCTCGTGGCCGTGCTCTTCGCCATCGGCTTTGCGGCCGGCAGCGCGCCGAATGTCGAGGCGCTTGCCAACGTGCTTCCCTCCGTCGGCGGCAGCGGCGGCTTCAGCATGACCGTCGAACCGGGGGATACCGAGATCGAGAAAGGGACGAGCCTGCTCGTTTTGGCCCGCGTGGCCGGCGAAGTGCCAAGCGAAGCGACACTCGTTTATACGAGTTCCGCGGCAGAGACGAGTGGCGTGGAAGAAACGCGCCTCGGCATGTCGCGGTCCCTCGACGATCCGCTGTTCGGCAAGAGCATTCCTGCGGTCAGCGAGCCACTGACCTACCGCGTCGAAATGGCCGGGAAAATCTCGCCCGAGTATCGCGTCACCGTGTTCGAGTATCCGCGTCTGGAGCGGGCCGATGCGAAGCTCGTCTATCCGCAGTACACGGGCCTGGCCGAGCGGCTGGTGCAGGACGTGCGGACGGTGAGCGTCGTCGAAGGAACCGAGCTGACGCTCATCTGCCGGCTGAACAAGCCGGTCGCGCGGGCAACGCTGCTGGAAAAAGGCAACCAGCCGATTCAGCTTGCCGTAACCCCCGCGAGCGATGCACCGACTTACGAAGCGAAAATCGCTTGCGACCGCTCGCGCAAGCTGACGCTGGAACTAGTCGATGACGCGGGGCGAAAGAACACGCAGCCGGCCAGCTTCACGATCAACGTCACGCCGAACCAGCCGGTGGCTTTGAAGCCGGTGTTTCCCGCCCGCGACTTGGAGGCGTCGCCGCTCGAAGAGATCGAAGCGAAGGCGACCGCGTGGGACGATTTCGGTGTCTCGCGGTACGGCGTGTCGTACTCGCTCGCGGGTGAGCCGCCGGTGGACGTGGTTCTGGGTGAGAAGGCCGCCGGCAAGGTGAAGCACGAACTGACCCACGTCATGCGGCTGGAAGAGCTGAAAGCTGAGCCGGACGAGCTGCTGTCATATCACTGGTGGGCCGAGGACATCGGCCCCGACGGACAGACGCGGCGGGTCGAGAGCGACATGTACTTTGCCGAGGTGCGGCACTTTGAGGAGATTTTCCGCCAAGGGGAGCAGCCGCCGGGCGGGCAACAACAGCAGCAACAGCAACAACAGCAGGGGCAAGGACAAAACGCCCAGCAGGCGCAGCAGCTCGCACAGCTTCAGAAGGAGATCATCAATGCGACCTGGAAGGTGATCCGCCGCGAGATCGGCAAGACGCTGACCGACAAGTTCGCGCCGGACACCGAGCAGCTCGTGCAATCGCAGGAGACGGCGCTCGAACAAGCGGCGCAGCTGGCCGGCCAAGTGCAAGATGCAGAGTCGCAGGAACACGTAGCCGCGGTTCTAGAGGCGATGCAGCAGGCGGTGACGCACCTCAAGGCCGCCCACGACGGTCCCGCTCGCGAGCCGCTGCAGCCGGCATTGGCAGCCGAACAGGCGTCGTATCAGGCACTACTCAAGCTGCGGGCCCGCGAGCATCGCGTCGTCCGCCAGCAGCAGCAACAGCAGCAGCGCGGCCAAAGCCAGGCTCGCTCGCAACAACAGCAGCGGCAGCTCGACCAGCTCGATCTCAATCGCGAGCAGAATCCGTATGAGGCGCAGCGGCTCGCGCAAGAGCAGCAGCCAGAAACGCCGGAGGCTCGCGAGGACCGGCAGGTCTTGAACCGCCTGCGGGAACTGGCCCGCCGGCAGCACGACCTGAACGAGCGGCTGAAGGAGTTGCAGGCGGCCCTGGAGGAAGCCCGGACGGAGGAGCAAAAGGAGGAAATCCGCCGGCAGCTCAAACGGCTGCAGGATGAGCAGCGGCAGGTGCTGGCCGATACGGACGAGCTGCAATCGCGGATGGAGCAGCCGGAAAACCAGGAACGAATGACCCAGGAACGTCAGGAGCTGGAGCAGGCCCGCGAGGATGCGCGACGGGCCTCCGAAGCGCTCGAGCAGGAGAACGTCACGCAGGCCGCCGCCACGGGCACGCGGGCCGAACGACAGTTCGAGGAGTTGCGGAACGAATTCCGCCGCCGGAACGCGAACCAGTTTTCCGAGCAGATGCGGGAGATGCGTGAGGCGGCCCGCGAGCTCGACGAGCGCCAGCAGCAAGTTGCGCAGGAACTGGCCGATCCGGCCGAGCGAGAAGCACAGGAGCGGGCGGCTCAGGAAGCGGGCGACGATCCGCGTGAGGAAGAATCCGGAAAGGCGAAGTCGCAAGGAAAGAGCGACAGCAGCAAGAGCAAGAACGGCAAAGGCAAGAGCAATGGAGCGCCACGATCGCTGGCCGATGGGAACGATCGTGAGCGGACGGCGGAGGAGCTGGCCCAGCAGCGCGAGCGGCTGACGAACCTGCAACAGCAAATGCAGCAGACGATCGACGAAGCGAACGATACGGAGCCGCTGTTGTCGGAGCGACTGTACGAAACGGCCCGCGGGGCGCAGGAGCAGAATCTGGATCGAGCGCTGCAGGCGGCCGAGAGTTCGCTTCGCCGGGGCCTGCCGGACATCGCCCGCCAACAAGAGGAAGCCGCCGGCCGCGGCATTCGCCAGTTACGCGAGGGGATCGAGCAGGCGGCCGAAGCGGTGCTCGGCGACGAGACGGAAGCGTTACGGCGGGCCCGCGAAGAACTGGAAAATCTGTCTCGCGAGTTGAACGAAGAAGTCGCGCGGAACAACCCGCAGGGGCAGCAGCCTGGTCAGCAACAACCGGGTCAGCGTCAGCCTGGAGAACAGCAACAACCGGGTCAGCAACAAGGGGAACGACAGCCGAGCCAGCGTCCAGGTCAGCAGCAAGGTGAGCGCCAACCTGGCGAGCAACAGCCCGGACAAGAAGGTCAGCGTGGCCAACAAGGCGAGCAGCAGCCGGGCCAGGAAGGCCAGCCCAATCAAGAAGGAGAGCGTGGCCAGGAAGGACAACGCGGCCAGGAAGGACAACGAGGTCAACAAGGCCAACGTGGCCAGCAACAGCCGGGGCAACGTCAACCCGGACAGCAGCAACCGGGTCAAGAAGGGCAACGCGGTCAGCAGGGCCAAGAAGGACAACAGGGCCAACGCGGGCAACAGCAACCGGGCGAACAGCAGCCGGGCCAACAGGGTGGACGCCAACCAGGCGAAGGTCAGCGCGGCGCGCCGAACAATCGGGAGGCTGACGCCTCCCGCTCGCCGGGACAACAACAAACAGGCGAGCGACAGCCAGGCCAAACCGGCCAGCGCGGCGGGCGTCGTTTAACCGACGGCGCCGAGCGCGACGGCAATCCAGACGATCCTGCGGTCCGCGAGTTCGCGCCGCTTACCGGCGAGGAGTTCCGCGAGTGGTCCGACCGGCTTCGCGACGTGGAGGAGATGGTCGATGATCCGGAGCTCCGGGCCGAGGCCGCCCGCATTCGCGAGCGGGCCCGCAGCATCCGGGCCGAGTTCAAGCGGCATTCGGCCGAACCGCAGTGGGATCTCGTGCAGCAGCACGTTTTGGGGCCGCTCTTCGAGTTGCGCGATCGCGTGAACGACGAGCTGGTGCGGCGCGGCTCGCGACAGGCGGCCGTTCCGCTCGATCGCGATCCGGTCCCGCCGCAATACGGCGAGAAGACGCGGCTGTACTACGAAAGGCTAGGTACCGGAAAGTGAGCACTGGCAAGTGACGTTGGCTGAAATCACCTTCGCGGGTCGGGCGTGGCTGCCGCTGGCGGTCGTGCTCGCGGTCTGCGCGCTGGCGATGCTCGTCTGGGCCTATGCCGGCGTGCGGTCGGCATCGTGGGTACGCGGACTCGCCGCGGCGCTCAAGACCGTCGGCATCCTTGCTCTCGCGGTGTGTCTTGTTGAGCCGATGTTTCGCGGCACGCGCCCGCAGCCGGGAGTGAATCGCTTCCTCGTCGCCGCCGATACGAGCCGCAGCTTGCAGCTTTCCGACGGCAGCCGGCAGACTCGCGGGCAAACGCTGCAAGCTCGCCTGGCCGAAACGTCGCCGTGGCTGACGCGGCTGGGTCAGGATTTCGATGTGCGGCGGTACACGTTCGACACGGCCCTGCGGCCGGTGAAGGAATATCAGACATTCGCTTTCGACGGGCAAGGCTCGGCCCTGGCCGGTTCGCTCCGCTCGCTGGCCGATCGGTTCCGCGGTCAGCCGGTGGCGGGCATTCTCGTCTTTACCGACGGCAACGCGACGGACCTCACCGAGCATGCGAGCTGGCAGGGACTGCCGCCGGTGTATCCGGTGGTGCTCGGAGGCGAGGATTCGCTCGTCGATCTGTCGGTGTCTCGCGTGAGCGTGAGCCAGACGAACTTCGATGCCGCCCCGGTGACGATCGCGGCGGAGATCGACGGTCAGGGAGTCGCCGGCAAGAGCATCGTCGTCCGCGTGCTCGACGAAAGTGGCAAAGAGGTTGAGCGGCGCGAAGTGGCGGCAATGCCGGCCGGCCGGCCGCTTGCCCAGCGGTTCCTCATCAAGCCGGAGCAGGCGGGAATCAGCTTCTACCACGTCGAGGCATGCCTGGCGGGCGAGGAGCGATCGCTCGATGGCGCTCGGAAGGCGGCGAGCGGCGCCCCTCTGCCCCGTTCGGCCGAAGCGACGCTCGCGAACAACCGACGCCTGGCGACCGTCGATCGGGGCGGCGGACCGTATCGCGTGCTCTATGTCGGCGGGCGGCCCAATTGGGAATACAAGTTTCTCGCGCGGGCGCTCGACGGTGACGACGAGCTGAAGCTGGTCGGCCTCGTGCGGATTGCGAAGAAGGAGCCGCGGTTTGCGTTTCTCGGCCGGAGCGGCGAACAGAACAACCCGCTCTTTCGCGGCTTCAGCAATCAGGGGGACGACACGGCCGAGCAGTACGATCAGCCGGTGTTGCTCAGGTTGACAGACGACGACGAGGAACTGCGCGGCGGCTTTCCGAAGGACGCGGAGGATCTTTACCGCTACCACGCGATCATCTTTGACGACGTGGAGGCAGCGTTCTTCACGCAGGATCAACAGTCGCTCGTGCAGCAGTTCGTGAGTCAGCGCGGCGGCGGACTCTTGATGCTCGGCGGCAAGGATTCGTTCGAGGGGGGCAATTACCAGCGGACGCCGATCGGCGACATGCTGCCGGTCTATCTCGACCGGGGGCAGGTCGCACCGCCGGAGGGTGGCTGGCGGCTCTCGCTCACGCGCGAAGGGTGGCTGCAACCGTGGGTCCGCGTCCGCACAACGGAACCCGACGAAGAGCGCCGGCTGGCCGAGATGCCGCCGCTCCTCGCCGTAAATCCGCTCAGTTCGATTAAGCCGGGGGCGAGCGTCCTGGCGCAGGTGCAAGCGGCCGGCAGCGAAACGATCCGCCCGGCGCTCGTCGTACAGCCGCTCGGTCGCGGGCGGGTCGGCGCTCTACTTGTCGGCGATCTCTGGCGGTGGGACATGCGCCGCAAAGACCCGAAGCAGAGCGACCTCGAAAAGGCATGGCGGCAGACGGTCCGCTGGCTTGTGTCCGATGTGCCACAGCCCGTGGAGGCCGAGGTGCGTGCCTCGCCAGCCGCGGGAAACCAGGCGGTCGAGATCGTCGTGCGGGCCCGTGACAAGCTCTTCCAGCCGCTCGACAACGCGACGGCCACCGTGAAGGTAAAGACGCCGGAGGGACGCGAGGTGGAGCTGACCGCCGACGCGAGCAGCCAGCGGGCGGGCGAGTACCTGGCGACGTTCGTGCCGCGCGAAGCGGGCGCCTACCGGGCGAGCGTCGTCGTCACCGCGCCGGACGGGAGCGAGGTGGGCCGCCGCGAGAATGGCTGGGCCGTGGAGCCCGACACGGAGGAGTTCCGCACGCTGCCGGCGAATCGGGCGCTGCTCGCTCGCATTGCGCAGGAAACGGGAGGCGAAGTGCTCGAACCGGGCGATTTGGAATCATTCGTCGCGAGTCTGCCCAATCGCAAGGTGCCGGTCACCGAAGCATGGACGTATCCGCTCTGGCACCAGTGGAGCGTGTTCGCGTTTGCGATCGCGTGCCTCATGGGGGAATGGGGGCTGCGGAGATGGAAGGGGCTGCCGTGAGTGATTGGATGAAAACTAACGGCGAGCGGGAGGCGTCAGCCTCCCGATGGTTCCGCGCCGGTCGAGTTGCGAATTCATCGGGGTGCTTACACACCCCGCTCGCCTGGTGTTTGGTTACGTTGCTTTGCACCGCGGTCATCGCCGACGAGCCAAAGCCATCGGTTCTGGTCGTGGTCGGTGCGGCAGGCACGGACGAATTCGGCGAGCAGTTCCGCACGTGGGCCGAGCGGTGGAAGTCGGCGGCCCAGCGTGGCAATGCGGAGTTTGCCGCGATCGGACTGGAAAAAGAGGGAGAGAAAGCGGACCGCGAACAGTTGGCAGCGAAGCTGGCCGAAGCCGCGAAAGTCTCCGATCAGCCGCTCTGGCTCGTACTGATCGGCCACGGCACATTCGACGGCAAGACAGCCCGTTTCAATCTCCGTGGTCCGGATGTGTCGTCGGCGGAACTGGCCGCGATGATCAAACCGATCGAGCGGCCGCTGGCCATCGTCAACTGCACCTCGGCCAGCGGGCCGTTCCTCGCCGAGCTTTCCGCGCCGAACCACATTGTCATCGCCGCAACGCGGAGCGGCCACGAAGTGAACTTCGCGCGGCTCGGCGATTATCTTTCTGCCGCCATTGCCGACCCGGCTGCCGATCTGGACAAAGACGATCAAACGTCGCTCCTCGAGGCGTATCTGCTTGCGTCGGGCAAGCTGGCTGAGTTTTACAAGCAGGAAGCGCGGTTGGCGACCGAGCACGCCCTGCTCGACGACACGGGGGACAAACTCGGAACGCCCCCCGATTGGTTCCGCGGCGTGCGGGCCGTGAAGACAGCCAAGGACGGTGCGGCGCCCGATGGTGTGCGCGCCGCGCAGTGGGTGCTCGTCCGGAGCGGTCAGGAAGAGCAGCTCACTGCCGAGGCACGCACCCGCCGCGATGAACTGGAGCGCGACTTGGCCGCTCTGCGTGACCGCAAGACTTCGCTTACCGAAGATGAGTACCTGGCGCTCGTCGAGCCGATCCTGGTGGAACTGGCCCGGCTATACGGCGGAAGCGAGTAGCGACCTGGCACGCGATTTGCTCCATTTGTACACTAAGCCAAGCGACTGTCAAAATGGCACGTTGGCGGTGCGCCCGCGCACATCGCTGTGGTCGATTTCGCAGCAGGGACGATTGCTCTTTGGCAACCTGGTAAAGAGGACCGGTTGAACCGTCGCATTCATGCCGGCGTCGCATGTGCTCGCAGCGACCAGCACCACGGCGATTGACCACCTTGCTGTGGCATGTTCAGCCAATCGCGGAAACGGCGCGGTCATTCATTAAATTCATACTCGCAGTCAAATCATGATTGGCTCAAGTCTTTTCTGAAGAATGACTTGCGGATGATGAACGCCTCTCTGCCCTTGAAGAACCAGGCAGAATTATTCCTCAGCGGATGCCAGCAGACAATCGCTATGCCAGCACGCGGCTGACGTTTCCCTGCCCGATCGAGCGGGCTAGCGTTCGCGGCGAAGGTTCCCGCCGGTTTTTCTCGCGGACGGTAGCGATCGCGGCCGAATAACCCCTAGGACCGGCACATCTTGCCGGAGCGCGACGTTTCCGGAGCGCAATGAGTGCCGCTGGAGCATGGGGGGGATGATGCGGAGGCGCAAAGGCTCTGGCCACGAGCCAGGCGGAAGGGTGAGCCGGCGCGGTTGGCTCGCGGTTTGTGCCGCGGCCTTCGGCGGCTGGCTCGCGCCAGGCAGCTTGCCCGCGGCGACATCCGACGAGGCAGACACGTCGGCCCGCGCCCGCGACGACGCGATCGCCGCGCTCCCGCTTACGAAGCTTAAGGCCGAAAGCCGCCGCAAGCTGATGGCGGTGTGCGAGAATCCCAGCCTCTTCCGCCGGATGCCGCAACAGACGGTCAATTGCGATCCGGAACTGTATCGGTTTCTGGTGCGGAATCCCGAGGTGGTGGTCAACATCTGGCAGCTGATGGGATTCTCGAACTACTCGGCCGAGCGGACCGGGGCGTACATGTGGCGCGGCGACGACGGCACGGGAACGACCGGCGACGTCGAGCTAGTTTACGGGACCGACGAGATGCACGTGATGTACGGCGACGGCCTGTACGAAGGGTCGCTGCTGCGTAAAAAGATCACCGGACGCTGCGTGCTGATTCTGCATTCGGGATTTGGCGTGGATACAAGCCGGCGAGCGCTCGTGGGGAACCGGCTCGATCTGTTTCTACAGCTCGACAACGTCGGGGCCGACATCATGGCCCGGACGTTTGCCCCGTGGGTGGGCAAGGTGGCCGACACGAACTTCGCCGAGTCGTGTAAGTTCGCCGCAAAGGTTTCGCAAACCGCCGAGACGAATGGTCCCGGGATGCAGCGCCTGGCCGACAAGCTGACCGCGGTGCAGCCAGAAGTGCGAGAGGAGTTCGCCCGCGTCTCGACAGCGGTGCATGAGCGGGCGGCGGCGCGGGACGCGGGCGGTCGAATGCGGTAGCCTGCGGTGTCATTTGTCACTTGTCCCTTGCGAATTCCTGCAAGTGACGAATGACTAATGACCAGTAACCTCTACGCGATACCTCCACCGCACGGTCGAAGTCGCGGTTTCGCCCACATCGGGGCGGATGACGAGCTCGCCTGAATCCGGCAGGCGGAGCTTCGCTTCGCAGCCGGGGACTTGCTCTCGACAAACGCGCACGCCGAGCGTTCCGAGTTGAACGGCGACGAACTCCCGTTTTTTGTCGCCGGGGCCGCTGACGAGTTGACCTTCGGCGACGGTGTAGCGGCTGCCGAGCTTGGCAGGGAGCGTGCCGATGCGGCAGGCAACGTCGAACACGAGTGCGGCCTGGCCGGGGATCGCCTCCACGCTGGCCGACCAATGGCTGCGGCCCGCCATGCCGACGAGCAGCGCGGCGTTGCGGCCGCTGGCGACCTCTTCGACGCTGATGCTCTGCAGCGGCGGGCTGGCAGGCCAGGCTTCGCTGGCGTCCCCTTCGATCGACGTCAAAACCGTCGAGATCTTGCCGCTCGCGTGAACGACCGAGATGGCGTGGCCGTAGCGATCGACCCACCAGTTGAACGCGGCGCGAAGCGTGATCCCCTTGGGGCCGGCTGCCGAGAGTGTGTAGCGCTGGTTGGCCATGGTGTGCTGCAAGTGCGGAGTGCGGATTTCGGAATGCGGAATGAAAACTCTGTCTGTCTCCTGTTCCCTGTCCCCTGTCTCCTGTTTCCTACTCCTCGTCTCCCACCGCGCCCGCCATTTCCCCCTTCACACGCCACTTCAAATACGAGTCGATGAACCCCTGAATGTTCCCGTCGAGCACGTGGTTGAAATTGTGTTCCAGGTATCCCGTGCGGCTGTCCTTCACGCGCTGCGAGGGATGCAGGAAGTAGTTCCGAATCTGCGAACCGAAGCCGACCTTGGCCTGCGACTTGTACTTCTTGGCCGACTCAGCTTCCCGTTTTTCTTCTTCCAGGCGAGCCAGCCGCGAGAGCATCATCTTGCGGGCCATCGCCCGGTTCTGGTGTTGGCTCCGTTCGTTCTGGCACTTCACTTCGATGCCGGTCGCATAATGAACGAGGCGAATCGCACTCTCCGTTTTGTTGACGTGCTGGCCCCCCGCACCGCCCGCTCGCATCGTCTCCTCGCGCACATCCTTGGCCCAATCGACCTGAATGTCGATGTCGTCGGAGACTTCGGGCGAGACATCGACGGCAGCGAAGCTCGTCTGCCGCTTCCCTTCCGAGTTGAACGGGCTGATGCGAACGAGCCGATGAATGCCGGTCTCGCCTTTCAGGTAGCCGTAAGCCATCGGTCCGCGAATGGCGATCGTGGCGCTGTTGATGCCGGCCACTTCGTTGTCCTGCCGGTCGATGAGCGACACATCGTAGCCGTTCTTCTGGGCCCACTGCGTGTACATGCGGAGGAGCATCTCGGCCCAGTCGTGGGCGTCGGTGCCGCCGTCACGTGCAAACAGCGTGACCATCGCTCCGAGCGAATCGTGGGGACCGTCGAGCAGGGCCGCGAGTTCGAGTTCGGCGAGCTTCTGCTCCAGACGCTCGATCTCGCTGCGGACCTCGCCAGCAAAGGCCTCGTCGGCTTCGGCCAGTTCAAGCATGCCGGGCAGATCGCCGCCGGCGCGGACCATTTCCTCCAGCGGCTTGGTCAGGGCTTTGAGCGCCTTGAGCTGGCCGACGACCTCGCGAGCCTTTTCCTGGTTGGTCCAGAAGTCGGGCTGGCCCATGCGAGCTTCGATCGCTGCGATTTGAGCCTGCTTGTCGCCCAGGTCAAAGAGAGTCTCGCAGTTGCGTGATCCTCTGCTGGATGGCTTCGGCCCGGTTGTACCAGTCGGTTTCCATGCTCGGTTTCCGGCGGCGCTTGGCTTGAGGCGACTGTGCCGCGTACGAGGAGTTGGTTCCTAGACCGGATTATAGTTCGCGGGGGGATTTCCCGGCAGGGAGGATTCGCTTGCATCGCGCGGGTGGGGGTGATACGTTCGGAGCACTTGTGAGCCGGAGGGGACGAATGTCGGCACAGATCACTTGTCCGACCTGTCAAACGCAGTTGCTGGCCCCGCCGGAACTGGCGGGACAGGTCGTTGCGTGCCCAACCTGCCGGCAGGCGATTCAGCTGGTCGCGCAGCAGCCGCTTGTGCAGCAACCAGTGATTCAGCAGTCGCCTGTGCAGGCCACTCCAGCGCCCATCGCTCAGTCGCAAGTCGCCAGCCCGGCGTTGGTCAGTGCATCGAGGCCCCTCCCCAAAGCTCGGCCCATTCCGATTCAGGCGGCAGCGTCGCCATCGACGGCGACGCATCAGCCGGTATTTGTCCAGCAGCAGCCTGCCGGACAAAACTCGCCATCGCCAGCTCGCGAGCCGGCCGCTCGCAAGAAGGGCTTTCCGTTTGCCGCCTTGCTGAGCTGGAGCTTCATTCTCCTCTGCATCATCGTGCCGGCATTTTTGCTCTGGCGAATGCGGGCCAATCACCTGGAGAAGTTATCAGCCGACAAATCCGCCAAGAGGGCCAAGCAGCAAGCGAAAGCAGTCGATGCTCCTCTCGTGCGGCCAGCGGCGGGCACGACGACGAATCAGGTCGCGGAAAACACACGCCCTAGTGCGTTGCCGGCGGCTTCCAGCGCGCCAAACGTGGGCGAGACGATCAATCTGCCAACGCTGCCGCAGCCAGCGACGACAAACCCTGCGGCTACAGTGAACGTTCCGGTCGCTTTGCCCACATCGCCGCCGCCACCGATGCCAGCTCCTCCCAGCGACATCTTCAGCACGCTGGCCAGCCACTGGCAATTGCCGACGCTGATCTCCACCGCGACTGAACCGCTTGGGCGTCTGCAAAGCGAGCCGGAGATGTCGATCGAAGTGGCCGTTCGTCACGACGCGACGACGCTCCCCGCCGAAGCGGTCCTCTTTGCCGAACGCACGATGGAGCCCAGTGTGTGGTCGATTGCCTTCGCACCGAATCTGGAGGCGGAGGCGGGCAAGGTGAAGCTCGCCTCTTTGCGGCTGGCGGATCAGGAGTGGAGTTGGCAATGGGAGCCGAACGATGAGCACGTGGCGCTGCGGCGGCAACTCACCAATTGCCAACTGGAATTGACGCACGGCGAGACGCGACGCCTCGTGCAGCTGCGTGCCCCCTCGACGCTTCCGCCGCTGAAGATCGACCTGAAGCAGGACTCGCAAAAGCTGGATTTTCAAGTCTCCGAATTGCCCAAGGCGGAATTGCTGCGCGTGGCGATCGACGGCATCGACGGCTTTCCGGCCGGGGCGGTTCTCGACAAGCCGCTCATTGCGGCCGGCGACGAAGCCAAGATCACGTTCGCCGATCAGCCTGGGGCGGAAATCGAACTCCGCTTTCGTTCACTTTCGAGCGGCGTCCTCTTGCTGCAGATCGAGCCGCGCTTCCGCGAATCGACCGGGCGGACGTATGAGATGACGCTCCCACGACTGGATGCGATGGAAGAGGGCGTCGGTAAAACGCTCAAGGAAGCCGAGCGCGACTTACCAGTGAGGCAGCGCGAACTGAAGGCGGCCGTGTCGGCCTACCAGTCGCTGGCGGGCAAACAGCCCGGGAATCCGCTCCTCCTGCCGGCCTGGCGGGGAGAGGTCAACTCGCTCGAATCGAAGGCGAAGCGGGCGGCCAGCCGGGTGGAAACGCTGCAAAAACAAATTCCGCAGCACAAGGCACGGCTCGAGGCCGTACCCAAAACGCGGTCGTTCCTCAAGTCGATCGACGAGCGGGCCACGATCCGCCTGCGACTCGTCGTGCAGTGCCCGGGTCAAGAGATTGTGTTGGTAACAGCGTCGCAGTAATGGCCAATCAAAGTCCCCCTCTCGCCCCCTCTCCCACTCTTCCGCGAATGACTCCTCTCCGCGTTACGATTTGGAACGAATACGTCCACGAACTCACCAGCGATGCTGTCCGCAAGCTGTATCCCGACGGGATGCACGCGGTCATTGCGGCAACACTGGAGCGGCAATTGGGCAATCAGGTGAAGACGCGGGTCGCTACGCTGGAGCAGCCCGAGCATGGCCTGACGTTCGAGACGCTCGCCGAGACCGACGTGCTGACGTGGTGGGGACACGCGGCACACGAGCGAGTCGAGGAGGAGATCGTCGATCGGGTGCAGCGCCGCGTACTGGAAGGGATGGGCCTGGTTGTGCTGCACTCGGCTCACAACTCGAAGATCTTTCGCCGGCTGATGGGGACGTCGTGCATGCTCCGCTGGCGCGAGGCAGCCGAGCGCGAGCGGGTCTGGATCGTCGATCCGGGGCATCCGATCACTGCGGGACTCACCGACGAGTGCTTCGAGATCGAGCAGAGCGAGATGTACGGCGAACATTTCGACATCCCCGCGCCGGACGAGCTATTCGCCATCAGTTGGTTTGAAGGGGGCGAAGTCTTTCGCAGCGGCTGCACGTGGCGACGCGGCAAGGGGAAGGTCGTCTATTTCAGCCCGGGGCACGAGACGTTTCCGATTTATCACAACCCGCACGTGCAGCGAATCATCGCCAATGCCGTCCAATGGTCCGCGCCTTCGGGCGGGCTCTATCTCGGCCAGGGGCGGAACATCCCCGTGCCGCTCTCGCCGATTTCAGCCGTGCACGTAGTCGATGAGAGTCTGCACCGGGCGAAGTAAACCACGGAGGCGGTTGACGTATCCGCCGAGGGCCCAAACGAAGACCGCCCCATCCTCGCCGGATTGACCCACCGGAGCACCGGCTCCTTCACCACCGTCAGCTTCTCGCGCGGCCGGCTTTGCAAGTGGACCGCATATTCAGCCGCCTCCCCCTTGAACGCCTAGATCGCCGTGCTGGAACTGGCCGCGGGTTGCGGCGAGTCAGCCTGCGTCGCCTCGGCCTGCGCCAGAAGCACCATCGAATAGATGAGCGAATGCAAAACCCCTCCCGTTTAAGACAACATGTCTAGAATAGCGGAGGGGCGGGGAGATCGCCAGCAAGTCACGAGGTCGGCAAGCCGCCCTTCATCGCCCTGGTCGCGGCTGATGGATCGAACGCTTCGGGATCAATCGGTCCGCCCAGCCACTCCAGCATGTCGGAGTGGTTCGGGTGTTTCTTATTGCTCATCGTCGCCAGTAGTTCGGCATAACCCCACACGCCGCCGCAGTCCTCGGGCGGGCAGGCCCGCTCGCCAGCGATGCACGCCGGATACCGACTGCCGGCCTCCGGCTCGCAGATCTTTTCAAAGCGGATTTCATGCAGCCAGCCGTCACCAAAGTCGTACTCGTAAAAGAACGAGAACCGCTTACTATCCGCTGGCACAATTTCGCTGATCATCGTCTTCATCGAATCCTTGAAGCCCGCGTCTTCAAAAAGCTCCTGCATCAGCCCTGGATCGCCGTAGAACTGCTTGCCGATGCGAAACTGATGCAAGTGGCCGTTTTCCCAGCCCATTGCGGTCTGCACGTGCTCGTGCAACTTGTTCAGCGTGCAATCCCGCACCTGAATCCGCCGCCAAATCAGCGGCTTCGAATCGCGCAACGAAATCTTGAACTGATACACAGCCACCGCGCCAACCTTGCTCTTAGCAACTGTCGGCTTGGCCCTCCTGCTCTGGCGAATTGCGACCCTGCGTGTCATGTGGACTTTTCTCCTTGCATAGCAGTGGTTGGCATCCAAATCTCATCGTGAGATGGTCATCGCACTCGGGACCTCAACATCTACCGCCGCGACTCAATCCATTTGTGATCCGATTCGGAAAGCTCGTCGATTCGAATCTTGACAGTTGTGCCGTCGGACTTGTGAAGCGTTACAACGCCGCTTGTCATTCCGCCAAATCGGGCTTCGGTCGAGAATTTTCCCGACCGATCGTGCCAGGTACGCGTATTGGAGAGATGCTTGTCCTTTGGCGCGATCACATCAGTCGGCTGTGCAGTGGGAATGACTTTGACGCCCGTAATGCCCGATCCAGAAATTGCTGGTACTGCTTCTACTCGATAGGCCACCGAATCGCGCTTCAAATCCCACGTCTCAAATAGGTCGTCTTCGTTGTCACCCGAAATGAAAAAGTCTTCGACTTCTCTTGTACGAGCGTTGAATGTTACAAGAAGTTCGAATCCGTCTCGCTCGAACAAGTTCTCCCAAACTTCAATCCCCGCGGACTGATTCAGAGCTGTTGGTTCGCGCTCGGTCCCTTCGGGGTTGCCAAGTTCGATCTTGATCTGGTCGATTGAGAGACCGCAAAGCGTTTCCAGATTGAATGGAGCAACCTCGCGCAGCGGTTCCTTCTCCTCTGAAGGCTTGGTATTGGGAAGCTCGGCGGCGATGACAGGGCGATCTTTTACGTGTCGATTTGCTTGAGCATTTTGCGCGGCGCCTCCGACAAACGCAAAACCGGCACAAGCAAGCGCTCCGACTCCACCAATTGCAACAACGCCAAGCAAGAGCAAGCCCATCGCGCAGGTTCCGCAGCCGCGAGCTGGTGCGGCAGAAGGAACGAGTCGCTCTTGCACGATAAATTTCGCACCGCATGCTTCGCAACGACGAACCGTCCCGATTGACGACTCACGTACGTTGAACTTCACACCGCAATTCGGGCAATTTCCGGTGCCATATGACATGTTTCGTCCTCACTACCACGCCATCGTAAGTGGGGGCGACGTGAGAATTCAATCAAACTCAAAGAAATCGGTGCGAACGCTACATCAATGGTCGCGACTACGCCCGCAGCAGTTAAGGCAGTTCAATCTGTCGCCCTTTCAGGCTGGGATCGCTTGGGAACCCGTAACCCAGGGCTGCACGGCTGCGCCGTTTGCCCTGGGCTATGGTAGGTCAGCCTTTCAGGCCGCAGGAGATCGTGCGGTTAAAGCAGCGCTCCCTCGCTTACGCGTCGGGCTACCAATCACGGGCAAGACTCACGCTAACAACTTTCGCTACTTCAGTCCGGTCTGGGCCTTGTCGATTACCGTCTTGCCTTTCAATTTGACCGTAATCGATAAAGCATCCTCGGGGCCGCCGAACCATTTCAGCTCGACATCGCTTTCGGGGCCGACGAGTTCGATGTCGGGAGGTCGCCGGTCCTCGGGGATCGCCAGAACCGACAAGACCTCGTCGTAGGTCATGCCTGGCTTGATCTGATCGTATTTAGCCAGCGTGAGGATCTGGCCCGATGCCTCGAAGAGGTTCTGGCTCCAGCGCATTTCGTTGACGGTGATTGTGGCGCCGTCGGGAATGGTCAGATTTCCGGGGAGGGGAGTGGCGGGCATGCTCGGCAGGGGCGCATTCGCGCCGGGTACGGGCGGAAGGGGGATGGGCTGTGGCGCCTGCACGCTGAAAACTGCGAACCCTGCCAACAGGAACACCCCTGCCGCGGCGCAAGGGATCATGAGCAGCAGCAGGACCACCACGACCACGACGGCGGCGCTCGATCCGGATTTGGCCTGGTCTTGGGTCATGGCGATTGGTCTCTCGCTACGCGATGAGCAAAGAAAGAATCAGACGCCCTCGATCGTAGATTGTAACCCAGGGCGACGCTGCGCTTGCCCTGGGCTTTGGCAGGATCGGCCCTTCAGGCCACGGGATCCTCGCTGACGCCTCGGGCTCCCATCAACGTCCTCGCTGGCGCGTCGGGTTAGTGTGGGCGCGCAGACGCAAATAAAAAACCCCTGGCAGGCTTGGCGTGCCTGACAGGGGTCTTATCAATTCAAGTTGGTAGTTTGCCGGCAGACTGCATTCCTTGCGGAGTGCGTTCTAAAGAACCGGCTGACCTCTCATCATTTTGAGAACTGTGTGCACGTGTGCCTTGATGGTGTCGCCACCAACGAGGCGGATATTCCTTAGAAAGGAGGTGATCCAGCCGCAGGTTCCCCTACGGCTACCTTGTTAC
>CAYLLN010000028.1:9123-75083 GCA_964384375.1 uncultured Pirellulaceae bacterium | reverse complement strand
GGCCCTCGAAAAGCAAGGCAAGACATTCAAAGACACCGGCATCACCGGCATCTTCAGTGGTGGCACCGAATTCACGCCGCAGTGGACCCGGTTCTGCATCGAGGAATACTTCGGCGGCCCGCCGGAAGAAAGCGGCATCTACATGACGCCGACCTACGGCAACACGCTGATGGGTCTAGCCTGCAGCAAGCCGGTTACGGCCGAGGAGGGGTACAAGATCAGCTACTACGCCCCGCAGCCGCGAGCGGTCGCCGAAGTGGTCGATTTCGACGACCCGCACAAGGTCGTCCCCTACGGCGAATCGGGCCGCGTGAAGCTGACGACGCTCACGCACGAACTCTTCATCCCCGGCTTCCTGGAGCGCGACGAAGGGGAGCGCGAGAAGCCCTACGCGAAATACCCGTGGGACGGCGTCTCCGGCGTGAAGCCCTGGCGTGGGATCGCGGCGCAGACGACGGTGGGGGTGTATTAGAGCAGCGGCCAATTGGGCAGGTGGCGAGCGGCGCAGTAGAATAGGTTTAGTACGAGAGGAGAAGCCCCATGTCCGTAGAAGAGCGCTTGGCCGTCTTGGAAGAGAAAGTGGAATCGCTGGCGGAGCAGCTTGAGCTTCCGCGCAAACCAGACTGGACAAAGCGAGTCATCGGATCGTTTGCGGACTGCCCTGAGTTTGACGAAATCGTGCGACTGGGTCGCGAGTTTCGCCAGAGGCAAAATCAGATTCCAGCGTTCGAGGAATCCGAAGACGAACCGACGGAGTGACCCTTGTGTTTGTCTTCGACACGGATCACTTGGTCATCCTGCAGCGCGAGAGCGAACCGGAGGTGTCTCGCATTCGCGACAAGATGAGTCGCTTCGCGACGAACGATTTCTTCGTCACAATTGTCTCTTTCCATGAGCAAGTTGCCGGCTGGTATGACCACCTCGGGAAGGCCAAGAAACAGCGCGACGTTGTATTCGCCTACGGCATGTTTCGCGAAGTGCTTGCCGACTTCAAAGCGCTTCAGGTGCTCGACTACGACGACCAAGCTGCTGCCGCATTTGCTTCGTTTGTCAAGCAGCGAATTCGGGTCGGCACGATGGACCTGCGGATTGCCTCGATTGTCCTGGCCAACGACATGACGTTGCTCACGCGCAATACCATCGATTTCGAGCGCGTGCCGGGCTTGCGGATAGAGGATTGGACAGTTGTGTAAAATTGAAACTGAAGGCACATAATGAACTTGACCGATCTCTTGCACCGAAAGGGAATCGATCCGAAAACGGTACTCGTTTTGCGGCACAGTCCGGTAGAACCAAAACTAAAGAGAGTACTGCCATGGTTTGCGGCGGAGAAGCACGAAGTATTCAACGCCTACCAACAGACTCAGACGAAGCAGGTCGAAGGAGAGATGGCACGGGCAAAATTCGTCGCATCGTTTATTGGACATGGGCCAGGCAAGGCACTGTTCATCGGTCTCTATTCCGTCAACGGCACCAAGGCAATTGGACCGAAACAATACTGGCGAATTCAAGCGAACATCGCTCTTAGAGACTTCGGCATTGTGGGTCTGACGGACGCATCGCCACGACCATCCGTTTTGTGGTTCGACCTTAATTGCACTGATTTCTATGCTGAATGGAAGGACAAACTGATTGTCCGCTGGCCGCCGCTCGACAAGAACTGGCACCGCTGGGCCCACAAACCCCGCAACGAAATGTCCGTACTTACTGTTTTGCCAGAAAGTGCGCTCGACAAGGAGATGCCATCATGGGACGAGATGGTGCTAACGTGGGACGAACTCAAGCTCGTTCCTGCAAGCTGGAAAGCCAAGCTCTCTGAGTGGCGCGGCATTTACTACGTATTCGACGAGCTCTCCAATAAGGGCTACGTCGGTGCAGCGTATGGAAAGGAGAATCTGCTCGGGAGGTGGCTGGATTACGCTGTTCGTGGTCACGGCGGCAATCGCTTGTTGCGCGAGTGCGTCCCAAAAAACCTCCGGTTTTCAATTCTGCAACGGCTTTCACCTGACATCGATGCTGCTTCAATTATTCAACTTGAATCTGCTTGGAAGAAGCGATTGCATACCCGTCAACCATTTGGTCTGAACGACAATTAGACAAAGAATTCGAGGATCGGACACGGCTATCCTTTGTCATCAAGGCCGTGATGTACTCGTTTGAACTAACATTTGCACGCTACTTTCAGGAGACCCCCTGTGTCCACGCTAAAAATCCCTGCCCTTCGCTGGGGCAAGCCGTATGAGTCGCTCGAAGTCGATGAGGTCAAGCACTTCATGACCGGTGAACCGATCGCCAAGGTCAGCCAGGCCAACGGCGGCATCATCGGCCGCGACATGCGGACGGCTCAGAAGGCCCGCGACATCTTGCGGCAGATTCCGATCGCCACGCTGCTCGACATGGTGAAGAAGGCGGGCGAACTGTACGAGAAGGGGACGCTCCCGATCGGCGACGGCACGCAAACGCCCGACGAGTTCGCCCACCAGCAGTCGGCGAGCACGGGCCTGCCCGAGCACATGTGCAAGATGAACATGTCGAAGAACGCCTTCGTTCTGGCGAACATGGGAAAAATCCTCGACTGCCTCACCCGCGGCCTGCCGCTCGACATTCTGACCAAGGGTTATGGCGAAGAAGGTCGCGGCGTCGTGGTCAGCTATCAGGCCCAGTCGCCGGTCCTTTCCGCCGTGCTGCCGTCGAACTCGCCCGGCGTGCATACGCTCTGGCTCCCCGTGATTCCGTTGCAAATGGGCCTCGTGCTCAAGCCCGGACCGCAAGAGCCCTGGACGCCGTATCGGATGATCTCGGCCTACATTCAGGCGGGCATTCCGGCCGAAGTCTTCTGCGTTTATCCCGGCGGCCCCGAAGCGGGCGCCGCGGTGCTGGAGCACTGTACGCGGGCGATGATCTTCGGCGGCACCGCGACCGTCGAACGCTACAAGGGGAATCCGCGCGTGCAGGCGCACGGCCCAGGTTTCAGCAAGATCATGATCGGCGACGACGAGGTCGATAACTGGGAGAAGCATCTCGATATGATGGTCGAGAGCATCTATATCAACTCCGGCCGCGGCTGCATCAACTGCTCTGGTGTATGGGCCTCGCGCCACACGGAGGAGATCGCCCAGGCGATTGCCGAGAAGATCGGCCCGATCGAAGCGAAGCCGCCGACCGATCCGACTGCCGGCCTTGCGGCATTCACCGTTCCCGGCCAGGCGAAGGCCGTGTGGGGGATGATCGAAGCCGACCTGAAGGAGTCCGGAGTTCGCCACATGACAGCGAAGTACGGCCCGCGCCTCGTCGAGATGGAGCGGTGCGACTATCTCCGCCCGACGATCGTGCATTGCGCTTCGCCCGAAGCGGCCATCGCGAAGAAGGAATATATGTTTCCGTTCTCGACGGTGGTCGAATGCCCGCAGGAGCAAATGCTGCAGAAGATGGGGCCGACTCTCGTTTGCTCGGCGATCACCAAGAACCAAAAGCTCATTCAGCAACTGAGCGACAACATTCACATCGACCGGCTGAACATCGGCCCGATTCCGACGACGAAGCTCAACTGGCTCCAGCCGCACGAAGGGAACATCATCGACTTCCTGTACCGGAACCGGGCGTATCAGGTGGCGACGTAGCGCAGCATGACTCCCGCCCCCTATGAACTCGTTGATTTCGCGTCGCTCCCCGGCGTGCCGTGCCCGTGCGGGACGGCGCGGCGGGGACTGGCTGATGTGGAGGATTACCCTGGCACGATCCACGTGACGGAAATCGCCCTGGACAACGCCCTTCACTACCACAAGCGGCTGACCGAGACGTATTACTTCCTCGAGTGCGAGCCGGGGGCGCAAATGCAGCTCAACAACGAAGTTCTCGACGTCCGCCCGGGGACGTGCATCATGATCCGTCCCGGCACGCGGCACCGGGCGATTGGCCGGATGAAGGTGCTGATTGTCGTCTTTCCCAAGTTCGACCCGGCCGACGAGTGGTTCGACTGACGGGAATGTAACTTTGGCTAGATATCTGCTGTAAAGCCTTTCCCAACAATGTGTTGCGAAAACAGTTGTTGGAACAAGAATTTCCAGTTTTCGCCCCTGCGCTAGTTGATTGCTGACTGCCAGGGCCGTATCTTATCTCTTTCAGCCTGCCTGATGCCCGCGATCTTGCGTATTGATAGTTGGGATGAGCCGGGCGCTCATCCGCCCCACCGAAGCACGCACGCGAGTCTGCTATGAAACGCCTCCCCGCGGTTCCGCTGCCGGCGCTCTTTGCCGGAATGCTTGTTTGGACAACCTTTCTCGCGTCGGCCCTTGTGGTGACGGCTGCCGACATCGACCCGCTCGATTGGCCGTCCTGGCGCGGGCCGGAATACAACTCGATCAGCCGCGAGACTGGTCTGCCCGACACCATCAACCCGCTGGGCAAGCCCGGCTCGGACGACGGCAGCAACCTGCTCTGGAAACGGAACGACCTCGGCGGCCGAAGCACACCGATCGTCCTTCGAGGCAAACTCTACACGATTCTCCGCGCCGACCCCGGGACGCCGAAGGAAGGGGAGCGGGTCGTCTGCGTGAATGCCGCCACGGGTGAAACGATCTGGGAATCGCGACACAACGTCTGGTCGAGCGAAGTCCCCGATACGCGCGTCGGCTGGTCGGCGATGGTCGGTGATCCAGAGACCGGCCGCGTTTACGCCCTTGGTGCGTGCGGCCTCTTCGAGTGCTTCGAAGGGGACACCGGCAAGATCGTCTTCTCGGTTCCGCTGCACGAGCGGCTCGGCCTCCTATCGACCTACGGCGGCCGCACGAACTATCCGATCATCGTCGATGACCTCGTGATCCTCGGCTCGGTCGTCATTGGCTGGGGAGACATGGCCGTTCCATCGCACCGCTTCATCGGCATGAACAAGGGAACCGGCCAGATCAACTGGTTCGTCAGCACCCGCCTCCGTCCGCCGGACACGATTTACAGCGCCCCGACCATCGGCATCGTGAATGGGCAAAAGCTGCTCTTCGCCGGTTCGGGGGACGGCTCGGTCTATGCCCTGCAGCCGCGAACCGGGAAGATCGTCTGGGAGTACCAGCTTTCGCGGCGCGGCCTGAATCTCTCCCCGACGTACGAGAACGGCGTCGTGTACATGGGGCACGAAGAGGAGAACAAAACTGGCACGGCCCGCGGCGCGATCGTCGCGATCAAAGCCGACGGTTCCGGCGACATCACCAAGACGAACGAACTGTGGAAGATCGAAGGGCTGCTCGTCGGTAAGAGCCCCGTGCTGAAGATCGGCGACCTGCTCTACGCCAACGATCCGAGCAAGATGTTCGTCATCGACGCGAAGTCGGGCAAGGAGCTGACGCGCGGCGCTCGCCTGGGAACGATCAACTTTGCCGCTCCGCTCTATGCCGATGGCAAGATCTATCACATGGAGCAAAATGCCCGCTGGTATATCCTCACGCCCGACGAAAAGGATGGCGTGGTTGGCCACGAACGGAAAGCGGCCAAGAAAACCAACGGCGAATTCCCCCGCGGCGACGAATGCCTCGCCTCTCCGGTTGTTTCGCATGGCCGGCTGTATCTGCTCACGACTGGCGGATTGTACTGCTTCGAGGACACGAAGAAGCAGCATGGCAGCACGCCTCGTCCGGAGCCGGAGGTGGAAGCACCGGTCAGTGCCGACCAAACGCCAGCCCAGGTGCAAGTTGTTCCGTGCGAAGTGCTGCTCAAGCCGGGCGAGAAGCAGCAACTGACCGTTAAGCTGTTCAACAGCAAGGGACAATTCCTGAAGGAATCGCCGGCCAAGTTTGAAGTGTCGGGTTTCGGCGCCGTAAGCGATTCGGGCGAATTCACCGCCGCCGCCGATGCCGGGCACACCGCCGCGATCGTCACCGCCAAGGTGGGCGATCTGACGGGTCGCTCGCGAATTCGCATCGTCCCGCCGCTCCCCTGGAAGTTTGACTTTGAAGGGCTAACCGACGCTCCGATCTCGTGGGTCGGCGCACGCTACCGCCACGTGCTGCGGAAGGTCGATGACTCGAGCGTGATGGTCAAGATCACGACGATTCCGCTGGGCACCAAGAGCCGCCTCTCGATGGGGCCATCGGACCTGTCGGACTACACCATCCAATCCGACATCAAGTTCGCAGCCGCGGCCAACGGCAAACTCCCCGACTTTGGCGTGATCGGCCAGGGATACACGTTGGAGGTTTCCGGCGAGAACAAGTGGCTCAAGCTGTTTAGCTGGGCCGCCCACGACAAACGGAGCTTCAAGGAATTGCACTTCGAGCCGGAGCCGAACGTGTGGTACACCTTGAAGCTGCGGGCGACGGTCGCCGACGGCAAAGCTCTGCTCCAGGGGAAGATTTGGAAGCGCGATGCCGAAGAGCCCGCCGGCTGGACGATCGAGCTGACCGATCCGGTGCCCAACACGCAGGGTGCGCCCGGCATGTTCGGCAACGCGACGAATGCGGAGCTGTATATCGACAACGTGCTCGTGACGCCGAACTCAGCCAACTAAGTAGTAGGCACACTCCGTGTGCCGGCGTGGGGCAGGCTTCCAACCTGCCTACTGAACCTCAACCAACAAATCCCGGCAGACAGGATGCCTGCCCCACGGACCGAATCACTCTCGACGGAGAAGTTCGCAATGCAATCGACCAAAGCCCTTGCCGCCATCGCAGCGGCCATGGCCCTCGGCATGATGACCGCGGCTTTCCTGCCCGGCTGCCAGCCTACGGCTCCCGCTCCAGCGCCGGCGCCTGTTCCGACAGCAACGACGGGGGGCGACAGCCTCTCGACCGACGATGCCCCGGCGGCGAGCGTCGAAGCGCCTGCTGCGGTGGAAGCCCCCGCCGAAGCGACGCCTCCTGCCGAGTCAACTCCACCCGCCGAAGCCGCCAATCCCACAGCGGATAACCCCACGGCCGAAAAGCCGACCGCGGAGAAGCCAGCGGCTGGCGACGGCGCTGCTGCTCCTGCCGCCGCACCCGGCTCCATTGAAACGCCTGAACAAGTCGCTGCCGCTCGCAAGACCGGCGAAGGGAACCCATTGCTCGAACCCGGCATCTGGAATCAGTGGGGGGGCAACGGCCTGCGGAACAACACCCCGGTCGCCACCGGCATTGCCACGCTCTGGCAGCCCGGCGAATTCGATCGCCGCACCGGCAAGTGGGACGCTTCGAAGGCCCAGAACATCAAGTGGGTTGCGACGCTCGGCAGTCAGACTTACGGCAACACAATCGTCGGTTCCGGCCACGTCTTCCTCGGCACGAACAACAGCGGCGGCTACCTGAAGCGATATCCCGGCGATGTCGATCTGGGCTGCCTCATTGCGTTCGACGAGAAGGACGGCCGCTTCCTCTGGCAGCATTCCAGCGAGAAGCTCCCGACCGGCCGAGTACACGACTGGCCGCTGCAAGGGATTTGCTGCTCGCCGCTCGTCGAAGGGGACCGGCTCTGGTTCGTCACCAGCCGCGGGGAGGTGAAGTGCCTCGACGTGCAGGGGTATTACGACGGCGAGGACGACGGCCCGGTGAAGAACGAACCGGCCCGCCTGTTCGATGTCCGCCGCGCCGACGAAGGGACCGAGGACAAGGTCGGCCCATATATCAAAGAGCTCGACGGCGGCAAATTGCCGGCCGATCTGCGCGAGAAGTTCGCCGCCGCCGGTATGCCGCTGCCGGATGGCGACGTTGCCGTCACGGCCGACGACAAGGCGAAGGCCCCGGCGAAGCGCTGGAACCTGATGGCCGATGTGAATGGCAACAAGCGGACGATGTATCTCGAAACCCGTGGACCGACCGCGCCGCTTTCCGCATTCAAGATTGTCACGCCGGCCGACACCGAAGAAGCCGACGTGATCTGGTCGTTCGACATGATGGGCCAGCTCGGCATCTCGCAGCACAACATGTGCAGTTGCTCGGTGACGGCTCTGGGGGACATCCTGTTCGTCAACACGAGCAACGGCGTGAGCGACGATCACCTCGTCGTCCCCGCCCCGCAAGCGCCGAGCTTCATGGCGATGGACAAGAACACGGGCGAGGTCTTCTGGACCGATAATACGCCCGGCAAGAACATCCTGCACGGCCAATGGTCGAGCCCGACCGTCGCGGTCATCGGCGGCGTGCCGCAGGTGATCTTCGGCGGCGGCGACGGCTGGATGTACACCTTCCGGGCCGACAAGGGGAAAGAGGGCAAGCCGGAGTTGCTCTGGAAGTTCGACGCGAACCCGAAGACTTCGATCCTCGAACTGGGCGGTCGCGGCACCCGGAACGATATCATCAGCACGCCGGTTGTTTACGACAACAAGGTCTATTTCTGCACCGGGCAGGACCCCGAGCACGGCGAAGGAGAAGGGATTCTCTGGTGCATCGATCCGACCAAGCGCGGCGACATCAGCGAGGAGCTGGCCGTGAACCGGTCCGACCCCAAGACGCCGCTGCCGGTGAAGCGGTCGCAGGCGGTCGTCGAAGCCGACGGCGATATGTCGATTCCGAACCCCAATTCCGGTGTGATTTGGAAGTACACCACCAACGATGCGAACAAGGACGGCAACATCGACTTCGAGGAGCAGTTCCACCGCTCGATCAGCACCGTCGTAATCAAGAACGACCTGCTCTTCGTCCCCGACTTCAGCGGCCTGTTCCACTGTGTCGATGCCCAAACCGGCAAGGTCCACTGGACGCACGACATGCTCGCCGCCGCGTGGGGCTCGGCGATGATCGTCGAGGACCGCGTTTATGTCGGCGATGAAGACGGCGACATCTCCGTCTTCCGTCTCTCGGCCAATCCGAAGGTCGCGATGCAGGAGGTTGAAGGAGAGCTGCTGCCGATCAACGCGGTGAAGAACGAGGACGGCGACTTCGAGGTCGTGAACATGGGCAATGCGGTCTATTGCACGCCGATCGTTGCCAATGGCGTCCTCTACATCGCCCACAACGACAAGGTCTTTGCGATCGCCGAAGGGGCCAAGCCTGTGCAAGCGGGGGCGGAGTAGGTACTGCCGACCCGGCGGGACCGCGCTGGCAATTGAAACTTGTTCCCAAGCTCTTGCTTGGGAACACACGTTTGCGAAGCTCCGCTTCGCCTTCCTGCAAACGAGGACCGCATGTCCAGCCGCACTCCCACTCCCCTCTCCCGCCGCGAACTGCTCCGCATTGGCGGCAGCGGCGTGATGGGGCTCTCGCTGGCAAGGCTGCTGGCGGCAGGGGAAGCGGCTTCGTCGTCAACACAGGCCAAGGCCGATGCGTGCATTATCCTGATGCTCAACGGCGGGCCGAGCCATCTCGACATGTGGGATCTGAAGCCCGAGGCCCCCGATAACATTCGCGGCGAGTTCAAGCCGATCGCCAGTTCGCTCCCCGGCGTGCCGCTCAGCGAGCACTTGCCGAAGCTCGCCCAGCAGATGCATCGCTGTGCCCTCGTGCGGTCGATGAACCACAGCGTCAACAACGCCCACGCGCTGGCAGTCTATACGGCGATGACCGGCGACGACCGGGGCGACGCCAACCGGATCGTCGGTAACGGCATCAGCGATCAGCCTGCTCCGGGCGCGGTGCTGGCGAAGATTCGCCCCGGCCACAGCGATGCGGTCCCGCACGTCGCCTTGCCCTACATGACCAAGGAAGGAGCGGGGGGCCCGCCGCAGCCGGGCTTCTTCGGCGGGTGGCTCGGCCGGCAGTTCGATCCACTCTGGGTGCTGAAAGACCCGAACGCGGCGGACTTCGCCGTGCCGGAGTTTGCCCTGGCGAGCGATGTCTCGGTCGAACGGTTGGCCAAACGTGGCCAGTTGCTCTCGTCGCTCGACGGCACGCGATCGGCGCCAGCGGCAAAGTTCGACACGCTCAACCGCTACCAGCAGCGAGCACTCGACGTGCTCACCGGCGAATCGGTCCGCGACGCTTTTCGGCTGGAGAAGGAAACTGCCGCCACGCGCGACGGCTACGGGCGCAACATCTACGGCCAAAGCGTGCTGCTCGCCCGCCGGCTCGTGGAGGCGGGAACTCGCGTCGTCACGGTGAGCTGGGCTCCCGACGCCAACGCCACTTGGGACACGCACGGCGGCAATTTCAAGAAGCTCAAGAACGAACTCTTGCCGCAGTTCGACTCGGCTTGCAGCTCGCTGCTCGTGGATCTGGCTCAGCGCGGAATGCTGGAACGGACGATCGTCGCAGTCATCGGCGATTTCGGCCGCACCCCCAAAATCAACAACAACGACGGCGGCCGCGACCACTGGAACTATTGCTACACCGTGATGCTTGCCGGTGGCGGCGCGAAGCCCGGCTTCGTCTTCGGCGCGAGCGACAAGACCGGCGCGTTTCCTGCCGATCGCCCCGTCACGCCGGGGGACTTCATCGCAACGCTCTATCGCCTCCTCGGCGTCGATCCAGCCGGAGAACTTTACGACGCTCAGGACCGCCCGCACCGAATTATCCCCAAGGGGGATGCGATCAGCGAACTGATTGCGTAAGCAATCGCTCGATCTCTTCTCGTCTTGGCATCGCGTCTTGCGCGCCGCGGCGTGTTGTGGCGAGCGATCCGGCCGCGCAGGCGAAGCGAGTCGCCTCGGCCAGTGAGCTGCCTTCGACGAGAGCGACCGCCAGTGCCGCAGTGAAGGCGTCGCCGGCCGCCGTCGTATCGACGACAGCGACTTGCGGTGCGGGGATGTGGACGATGTTCCCCATGCCGTCGGATGCGAGCGCCCCTTGCTCGCCCAACTTAAGCACGACCTGTCTTGCGCCGCGCTCATGGAGGATCGCCGCGGCCCGCATCGCATCGGCGACGCTCGCGACGTTGATGCCCGTGAGTACTTCGGCTTCCGACTGATTGGGGCTGATGACATCGACCGCGTGCAGTTCCGCAGGCAATCGGTCTCGAGGCGCGGGAGCCGGATCGAGAATCGTGAGTACGCTGTTCCGCTTGGCGAGCTTTACCGCGGCGACAACAGTGGCCAGTGGCACTTCAAGTTGTACGAGCAGCGCCCCGGCAGCGGCGATCGTTGATTCGTGCCGCTGGACGTCGTCGGACGACAGCATAGCGTTGGCTCCTCCGACGATCGCGATCGCGTTCTGGCCGCTGTCTTCCACGCCGATCAGGGCAAGACCGCTGGAAATACCCGCTGTCGCTGCCACCGCGTCCGTTTCCACGCCATCCCGCACAAGCGACTCAACTAACTGGCGACCAAATCCATCGTCCCCCACACGGCCGATCATCGCCACTTCCGCCTCCAGCCGAGCGGCCGCCACCGCCTGATTCGCCCCTTTACCGCCAGGAACTTGTAGAAAGTCGTGGCCCGCGACAGTCTCGCCCGGCCGTGGCAAACGGGCTGTGCGGACCACCAGGTCCATATTCAGCGAGCCGACGACGACAATCCGCGGCTTCACAGTGCTGCCTCATTCATAGAGCCCCCGTCGCCTGGCGGAAGCAGTGATCGAAGAGGAGCCGCCATTCGGCCGCGGCGATCTCGCGGGCCAGCCGATCACATTGCGTGCGGCCGCGAGCAACCGCCTCGCACAGATCGACAAAGCGATATGGATCCCAAGTGCTCTGCGTGGCTAGATACTCCGCCGGGCCGTCGAGCTTCACGTCGTCGGCGAGCGACTTCGCTTCGGCAGCTAGCGGCTCAAAGATCGCGTGACGCGGCACGCGCCGGAACCAATACTTCGCGTTGCCGTAGTCCGGCTCGCGACGGTGCATGATCCCGTGCCAGTAACTGCCGTCAACCGTTTCGATCGCTTGGCTGAGACGATGCGATTCATCGAGAAAATCGTGCCAGAGCCAAAGTGCGGCGAGACAACAGCGAGCAGCATCGTGATCGACGATTTTCTCGCGGCCGAGCGTGCGATTGAGCGACTGAGCCTCCAGCTTCGGCCGCGACGCCTCTTTCGGTGTGCCGGGACCAAGCTCCGGCAACCGATCGCCGCTGAGCAGGTCGGCAATCGCGGGCCCATATCGCTCAAATCGATCGCTTGTCATGTGCTTGGCCACCCCGCTTTCCGTAAACGCCACAACACTTTTTCCAGGCTATCAGATGCGCTCGGCCGTTGCCGCTGGGGCGGTCGGCAACTATCATACATGCGGCTGGCGGCTCTCTCCGCAGCCAACATGCTGGTACGGCAGCTTCCTACCGTAACTTCGCCACCGGCATCTGCCGGCGGCACGCCGTTGGTTAGAGCGTTCGGGCGGCTTCGTCCGAATGGTCCGGCGCCCCGCCTCCCCTCGTGCGCAGGAACCCGCTCATGGCTCGCAAACCAAGCGACGATTTGTTTGAAGGCTCGACGATGACGTTCGGCGAGCACCTGGAAGAGCTTCGCGTCTGCCTCTTCCGTGGCGTGATGGGAATGGCCGCCGGCTGCCTCATCGGCTTCTTCATCGCCAACTCGGTCGTCAATTTTTTCCAAAGCCCACTCGAGCGGGCGATGATCCGCTACTACCTGAAGAAGGTCATCGGTGACAACCCGAACCTGACCGTCGAAGAAGCCCGCCTCGCCCTCGATGAAGGGCTGGTTCGCGAAGAGATCCTGATCGAAGTGGGGCAGGCTGCATCCGCCCTCAGCCACGCCTTTCCCGAACAGTTCCGCGGCACGAAACTTTCGCCGCACTGGTTCACCGAAGGGGACTTGATCGCTGGTGGCGGGCCGGCGATTGCTAAGGAACTCGTCGCTGCGAGTCAGGCCAAGACAATGACTTCCGCCAAGGTGGTCTGGCAGCAACTAACTCCTGAGCAGCAGTCGCAAGCTAAGAAGCTGGCCGCGCTCGATACGCCGTTTACTACCGAGCAAACCGGTCAGTTGCTCGGGATGCTCAATGCCGTCGCCGCCAAACCGGTGCTGCATGCCGCGCCGGAATTCGCCCACTTCACTGGCCCCGACAACGACGCAGCTGCCGCGGCTCAAAGCTCGATGGAGTGGGTCGCCAATTGGCTGGCGTCGCTCTTCGGCGGTGGCTCAATCTCGTCGAAAGACACCGTCGCCGATCTTCGTAAGCAACTCGCCGACAAGCCCGATCCCGAAACAACCCGCCGGCTGAACAAGCTGCTCCTCGCCCGCGCGTTTCCCGAGCAGCTTCGCAAAGCCCGCGTCAGCTTGATCACGTTCTATACCTGGAAGCCAGTGAAGGTCCGGTTCCAAGTCTTGAACGCCCAGGAAGCGTTCATGATCTGGCTCAAGGCGGCCCTCGTCACGGGCCTGGTCATCGCCAGCCCGTACCTGCTGTACCAGATTTGGGTCTTTGTCGCGGCCGGCCTTTATCCGCACGATAAGAACTACGTCTATCTCTACCTGCCGATCAGCCTGCTCCTGTTCCTTGGCGGGGCGTCGCTGGCGTTCGCCTTCGTCTTCGATCCGGTGCTCGACTTTCTCTTTACGTTCAACCGCGGGATGAACGCCGACTTCGATCCCCGTATCGGCGAGTGGCTCGGCTTCGTACTCATCCTGCCAATCGGTTTCGGCCTCGGCTTTCAGCTGCCGCTGGTGATGGTGTTCATTAACCGGATTGGCCTCGTGTCGGTCGAGACGTACATCAACCAATGGCGAATCGCGATCCTGACGATCTTCATCGTGGCGATGATCCTCACCCCGGCCGACCCGATCAGCATGATGCTGATGGCCGGCCCGCTTTGCTTGCTCTACGTGCTGGGCATTTACATGTGCAAATACATGCCCAAGGGGCGCAACCCGTTTGCCGAGGCCTACGAGCCGTAACTCGGTTCTTTAGGCTACGACTCCTCGATGCACCTCGCCGCTGGTGTCGGTCAGGCGGAAGTCTCGACCGGCATAGCGGAAGGTGAGCGCCTCATGATCGAGGCCCAGCAGATGCAAGATCGTGGCATGAAGGTCGTGCGTTCCCATGCGACCGGCAACCGCGTTCTCTCCCAGATCGTCGGTCGCACCGTAACGCACGCCGCTGCGAACTCCCCCGCCGCACAACCACATCGTGTACCCCCGGTTGGCATGCCCCCGCCCGTTCCCATCCCCTTTGTCGTCGCGGGCTGTGCGGCCGAATTCGCCTCCCCACACCAGGAGCGTCTCGTCCAGCATGCTGCGGTCGTGCAGATCGGCGATCAGCCCGGCGATTGGCTTGTCGATCGAGCGGGCATTCCGGCCGTGCGCTTCGCGCAGGTTGTTGTGCTGGTCCCAGCCTTGGCTGGTGAGCTGAATGAACCGGACTCCCTTTTCAGCCAGTCGGCGGGCCATCAGGCACTGCGTACCAAAACTTTCTGTAGCCGAGTCATCGAGTCCGTACAACTCGCGGACGCGCGACGGCTCGTCGGCCAGGTCCAGGGCGCGCGGAACTGAGGTCTGCATTTTGAACGCCATCTCGTACGACTCGATGAGGCCAGCCAGTGCCGGGTCGTGCGGATCGTGGGCGGCCAGACGGCGGTTCGTCCGCTCGATGAAATCGAGCTGCTTCCGCTGGTCGCCGGGAGCCAAGTGCTTGTTTTCGATGTTTGGCACGCCACGCTGCCCGCTCGCCAGCCGAGTCCCTTGAAACACGGCGGGCAAGAACGCCGAACCGTAGTTCTGTGCTCCTCCCTGATCGCCGAGTGGATTGATCGTGATGAATCCGGGCAAATCTTCGGCTTCACAGCCGAGTCCATACACGACCCACGCTCCGAGCGACGGCCGGACGAACGTCGGATTGCCGGTATGAACCGTCACCGTCGCCTGCTGGTGACCGGCCACGGCTGTGTGCATCCCGTTCAAGAGGCACAACCGGTCGGCATGTTTCGCCAGGTGCGGGAAGATGTCGGCGATCATGAGTCCGCTCTCACCGGCTGGCGAGAACGGGAAGACCGGCGCGAGGGGTTTGCCCCCTGGCCCGCCAGGACCTGCCTTGGCCAGCGCGGGCTTCCAATCGAACGTGTCGAGGTGGCTCGGACCGCCAGCCATGAACAGGAAGATCACGCGCTTTGCCTTCGCAGCAAAGTGCGGCTGCTGGGGGGAAAGAGGGCGTTTGAAGGGAGCAGGCTCGGCGGCGCGCGACCAGTTGGCATGCAACGCCGCAAGGGCGACCCATCCAAAGCCAGCCGCGGTCTGCTGCAGGAGCTGGCGGCGTGAAGCGGTGCCGCTACTTTCTTGAACCTGCGCAAAGGTAGTCATGGCGAACTCCTGCTGATTACCGGACGTAGCGAAACTCGGCACTGGCAAGGAGCCCCTGAATGAGTACAGCCCAGCGATACTCATCGCTCAATTCCGAATCGAGACTGTTCACAAGTTGCAACGCGTCGGCAACTTCCTCCCTTGTCGGCTGGCGTCGCAAGACGCGGCGATAGACCCATTTCGCGCGTTCGCCGTCGGATGACAGCGATTCGTCCGCGAGCAGTTCCGCCGTGTCACGTGCCGAGCGGACTGCCAGCTCGCCATTCATGAATAAGAGCGACTGCGGAGCGACCGTTGTCACTTCGCGTTCTCCCTGAAGCAGGCACGGATTCGGAAAGTCGAACAACGCATACTCGTCGGGGAGCTTGTCGCGCAGGACCGGCAGATACACCGTGCGATAGGGTGACGACAATGGCAGGAGGCTGGCTACCTGCGACTGCCGGTTTTTGCCTCCGATGCCGGAAACCTGAATGCCCACCGGCCGCTCCTCGGTGAGGCGACCGGACACCAGCAAGAGCGAGTCGCGGAGCGGCTCCCATTCGAGTCGGCGCAGGTTCATCCGCCAGAGCAGCGTGTTGTCGGGGTCCTGAGCCTGCCCTGCCGCTTGCGTGCCGCTCGCTTGACGATAGGTGCTGCTTAGGACGATCGAGCGGATCAGGCGCTTGAGCGACCACCCATCGTCACGAAAGCGAGTTGCCAGGTGATCGAGCAGCTCGGCCTGCACGGGGGGCTCGGAATTGACGCCGAAGTCATCGACGGTCCGCACGAGGCCGCGGCCAAACAGATGCTGCCAAACACGATTTACCATCACGCGGGCAGTTAAGGGATTCTCTGCCGAAGTGATCCACTGGGCCATTTGCAGCCGGCCGCCTTCTCGGCCGGGAACGGCGGGCCAGCGCGGCAGGCCAGGGATTCGCACATCGCCGCGAGGAGGCGCTTCACCGCGATCTTGTGGTTCCCCTTTGCGGCGAATTTCGCAGTCGCGCGGCGTCCGCGCGAGCACTCCCATCGCGTAGTTGGGATCGGTCGTGAATGGTATTTTTCGTTCGCCGCTGCGCCAACGGTCCTGATAGTCGAACATCGAATGCACTCCATCCACGGCAACGGCCGGCGTGCGGCTGCTGGTGGGCAGGACGAGCAATTTCGCCGGGTTGACGTAGCCGCCTCCGGCGCTGTCGCGCTGATGGGCGACGCCGGGCATCAACGTGGTGCTCGTGAACACGCCGGCGAGGGCGTAGTAGTCGCGCATCGTGACCGGGTCGTACTTGTGGTCGTGGCAGCGGGCACACGCCACGGACAGCCCGAGCAGGGCCCGCGTCGTCACGTCGATCTGATCGTCAATGCCGTCGAGCATGAACTGCTCGTAGCTGAGATTTTGCAGATCGTGCGCCCCTAGGGCCAGAAAGCCGGTAGCAATGCGCTGCGATCGAGCCTCGGCGATCAACTTCGCCGGCAGCAGATCACCAGCCAGTTGCTCGGTGACGAACCGGTCGTAAGGCTTGTCGGCATTGAGCGCGTCGATCACCCAGTCGCGATATCGCCAGGCGTAGGTCAGCGGCGCGTTCCAAGCCCGGCCGGTATTGTCGGCATAGCGGGCGACATCGAGCCAGTGTCGCCCCCACCGCTCCCCAAATTGCGGCGACGCAAGAAGCTGATCGACATACGCCTCGTAAGCCTTGTTCCAGTCGGTTGCCGCCTGCAGTCGATCAATGTCGGCTAGGTCCGGTGGCAGGCCCGTGAGGTCGAACGACACGCGGCGAACGAGCACGGCGCGTTCAGCCGGCGGACTGGGCGAGAGTTTGGCAGCGGTCAGCCGGGCCAGAACGAAGCGGTCGATGTCGTTGCGAGGCCAGGCCGAATCATCGATTGCCGGCGGCGAAGGATTCGTGATCGGACGAAAAGACCAAGGGAGCTCGCCCGTGACTGCTTCAGCACCCAACGTGACGCGAGCGAGGGGAAGCGATCCGCAGAGAACCAAGACGACGATCGTCAAGCCGCGCAGTTGCATGGAGTGTCCCTCAGCGGGCGCATTCTACGGCATAAACAGTAGATGTCAATCAACGCTTCAAGAAGCTCGGAAGTGCTTGCGCGCTGGCAGTGGAAAGTCGATTACTCGAACAAGCCGCGCTGCTTCTCGGTCAGTGCCCTGAGTCGCGGCAAGTCCTCTTCGAGCAGATAACGCTCGCGGACGAGTTTCTCGGCTGCGGCCATCGATTGGGCTTGGTAGTCGGCAAAGTCGCGATAGCGTTCGAGCAGCGCAAGACGCGGATCGCCGGCCCGCTCGCGATCGGCTTTGGTCTTGGCAAACGGAATGTAGCCGCCTTGCAAGCCGAGCAGTTCGCCGACTGCTCCGATTGACTCGCCGCGCAAGTTCCAGCTGGTGTAGGTCGCCACGGGGACGCTGATCGCCGGCAAGTTCAGCGTGCCGCGCTCGTTGCCGTCCTTTCCGATGGCGGGCGCTCGGACGATGTACGACTCTTTCACGAGCGGCGGCTCGATCGTGGCGATGCGGCGCATGAGCCACTCGGGGCCGCGGTTGAGAAACGACGGTTGCTGAATCACGGTGGGGTAGGTGATGCCTGGAATAGCAGTCCAACCGCTTTGGTCTTGTTGCCAGCCGAGAAGCGTCCGATTATCGATCCGCGGGATGACGCTGGGCGGCGGCTGGCGGCCTTCGCGGACCCAGGCGTCAAGCGCGAGGACAAGCGCCCGCATGAAAGGTCGATAGTCGGCGGGGTTCGCCGGCAATTGTCCGCCTCCTTTTGCGCCTGGCAGACCGCTGCCGGGACCGTGCTGCGTACCGCCGAAGGTGTAGCAGCGGACTTCTGGCGGCAGGATCGCGTCGCGCTGGCCGAGTGGATCGGTATGCACGAGTGAACCGCTCCGATGCCAGTATTCACTCGACGATTGCGTGTGCATCACCTTCGGTACGACGCCGAGTTTTCGAGAGCGATGCAGGATGCCGCTCTCCTGGTGCGTGAATGGATCTCGCTCGTCGCCGTAGGCGAATGGGAAATAGTCGGCCGGAAAAGTGTGTTCCTCGTGCTGGCCGTTGGTCCGGGTGGGCGAAGCAAATCGATGGTTGAACGACCCGAGGCCGCCGCCGGCTACGTGTGGAATCACCCCATCGAATACCTGCCGGCCTTGCTCGTCGGCGTTGAAGCCGTCGTAGAGGAACTGCCGCAATAAGCGGCCGCTTTGCGACGTCCCAAAGCCGAGAGCCCGCGTGATTACTGGCTTGCCGGACGCGGCAAGCAGCGGATTCTTTTCGCCGGTTTGGTATTTCAGCGCTGCTACAAGATCCCGAATGCCAGCCATGCCGACGCCCTGTACAACCGGCCCTTCCGCTTCATAGACCACTTCGTAAATCCAGCCGGGCTTCAGGCCAGCAGCGACTTCCAGTTCCACGAGCGGCAGTTGTCCAGCGCGGTCAACCGTGCTGACTTCGCTCACGACCAGCTTGAACTGTTCACGCGGAACATTCTGTCGAGAATCCGACTCACGCTCACGAATCGTTAGCGTCGCTTCTTCCATCCCGCGCTTGCTCGGCCGATAGCTCCCCAGGCCCGCCCGATGCGAGACCGACATCTTCGGTGTTGGCTGATTCACAACGATCTCATTCCGCACGATGCCAGTAATCGGCTTGCCGTTTTGTGTAGCCACTGGCGCGCTCATCAGCAGCCGGCCGTTGCCCGGCAGCACCTCGGCAATCCAGCCGCTCCAGGCGACGATGAAACCTTGCCGTAGCAGGAAATCGTCGGCCCCGCCGTCGATGATGCCGGGAGCCGTTTTGTTGCCGCGGTTGTTGACCTCGTAGAACAGGGCTCCATTGGCTTTGCTCAAGTCCTTGGGCACGAGCATCTCGAAATCGGACCAGAATTCGACCTTTCCCTGGTCGTTCGGCACTGCGAGTTCCAGATCGACTATTTGTCGATTCGCTTCGAGCTTCGGGTCGAGAGCGAAGTGGACCACGCCGGTCCATCGCTCGTAGGGTCCGCGATCCCCCATCGCTCGCCCGTCGGCATACGGCTCGCGGGATTTGATTTCCCAGCGTGTGACCTCGGCCGGTAACGAAGTGGCCAGTGTGCTAAAAAAGAGTGCGGCAAGCACCAGCGGAAGACGACTCATAGCGGCCCCCCCGACCAAGTGAATGAACGGGGCCAGCATAGCCGGCAGTTTCGAACAACGCGAGGGTTGCGAGCGAATCGCCTACGCCGCCTTCGCCGCCGGCACAGAAAGACGCCGGCAAACCGTCAGCTCGCCGCATTGCCACACCCGCAGCGGCAGGCCGCGGATCGCGCGAAAGAAAACCTCGGAGCACTCTTTGTCGTGCAGCTCGATGACGAGGTTGTCCGCCGCGTCGAGCCATTGCCGATAGTTCTCGGCAAAGACGTACCGCTCGGCCGCTTCGATATCGATTTTCAGAATTGAAATCCGCCGGCAGCCCGACTCGGCCAGGAGCGTGCCAATATCGACCGCCTGCATATCGGGCGATTCGCCTTCGTGCGATGGACGAACCTGCACAGCCCATTCTCGCCCATCGCGATATGGAATCTCCGAAATCTTGAGTCCGGTCGAATGCGACCAAATGCCCGACCGGACGAGTCGCACGCGATTTCCGTAGGGGGCGAGATTTCGCTGGCAGGCCGCGAAGTTCCCCGCATCCGGCTCGACCGCAATCACGCGGCAGTTGGGAAAGCGACTGAGGAAATACGCCGACGAGTAGCCGACATTCGCCCCACAGTCGATCACCAGATCGACATTGCGGGCTTCGTCGAGACACGAATACTCCCGCTCCAGAAAGATCTGCCGGAAGACTTCCAGATCGCTCGTCCCGCCCCGGCACCAGAGCGGATGCTTCGCATGCTGGCTGTAGAGTTGAAACTCCTTGGGCAGGCCCAGGTGTTTCTCTCGCCAGCGGAGCCAGCGAAGCCACGTCATCGACCAGCGCCCGAGGGCGTGCTCGACGCGGCGGTCGTCGTTCCAGGGCTTGGCAAATGGGGCAAGCAGCGGCATGGTGGCAGGCTCGCAAGGGACGGGGTGTGCGGAGTGTCGCAAGTTGTCATTGGCTGCTCAAGAGCAACCGCCGTCCGCTTGACCATCTTGCCCAGTCGGGCGAAAACCAAGGCTGAATCGCCGCTAGCACCCCCGATCCACGAAGACGACAAGCAATGGAACGAGTACGCGTCCAGCGAGCCCTCATCAGCGTCAGCGACAAGTCTGGTCTCGAGGCTTTCGCTCGCGGCCTGGCCGTGGCGGGAGTCGAGATTTACAGCACGGGGGGGACGCGGGCGTTCCTGCAAGAGCTCGGCTTCGAAGTCCAAGACGTCGCCCGCTACACCGGCTTTCCCGAAATGATGGAAGGACGCGTGAAGACGCTCCATCCCAAGGTCTTCGGCGGCATCCTCTGTCGGCGGGACCATGTCGAAGACATGCAGTCAATTGCCGAGCACGACATGGCGACGTTCGAACTCGTCGTCGTCAATCTTTATCCCTTCGAGCAAACGATCGCAAAACCAGGCGTCACCCGCGAAGAAGCGATCGAGAACATCGACATCGGGGGACCGAGCCTCGTCCGGGCGGCGGCCAAGAATCATGCCTTCGTCGCAATCGCCACACATCCCAACCAGTACGCCGACATTCTCGGCGAGATCGAGCAAGGAGGGACGTCGCTCCCCCTGCGGCAGCGGCTGGCGGGCGAGGCGTACACGCACACCGCCGCGTACGACACCGCCATCAGCCGCTGGTTCGCGGGCGGGAGCAGCAAGGCCGAATCATCGTTTCCGCCGAAGCTTGGAATCGAATTGGCCAAACATGCTGACCTCCGCTACGGCGAGAACTCGCATCAGGCAGCCGCGGTCTATGTCGATACGGCGGCGCGCGGCGTGAGCCTTGTCCAGGCGAAGCAGCTTAACGGCAAGGAACTCTCTTACAACAACCTGCTTGATCTCGACAGTGCGCTGGCCATCGTGCGGCCATTCGCGGAACCTGCGGCGACCGTTATCAAACACAACAATCCGTGCGGTGCGGCGGTTGGCGCCGACTTGGCAGAAGCAGCTCGCAAGGCACTCGACGGCGATCCGCTCAGTGCCTTTGGCGGTGTGCTGGCCTTTAATCGTCCGGTCGATGCGGCAACCGCCGAACTGCTCGCCGCACCGGGTCTCTTTATCGAGGCGATCGTTGCACCCGACTTTGACGCGGCCGCGTTGCAGATTCTCACCACGAAGCCGAAGTGGAAGGCAAACGTCCGCTTGCTTGCCGCGGGACCGCTTGGGGAACTTTCGGCTGCGATTAGCTATCGGCACATTGCAGGGGGCATGCTCGTGCAGGAAGCCGATGTGCTCCCCGATCCCGAGAGCGAGTGGAAGGTCGTGACGAAGGTGGTTCCCGCCGATGCACTGATGGCCGACCTCCGCTTCGGCTGGGCGATTGTCCGGCACGTGAAGAGCAACGCGATCGTGCTCGCCAAGGGACGTTCGCTGATCGGCTGTGGTGCGGGACAGATGAGCCGCGTCGATTCGGTTGCCATTGCCATCGAAAAGGCTGGTCCGCGGGCCGCCGGTTCCGTCCTCGCCTCGGATGCTTTCTTCCCCTTTGCCGACTCGATTCCCAAGGCTGCTGCCGCTGGTGTGGCGGCGATCATTCAACCCGGCGGGAGCGTGCGTGACGACGAAGTGATCGCCGCTTGCAATGAGGCGGGGATTCCGATGGTCTTTACGGGCCGGCGTCACTTCAAGCATTAATCGCTCGTGGAAACGCCCGAATTTCTCGCTTGGGCTATCGAGTTCACTTGCCCCCTTCGGGGCGAGCAGGACGGCAGCGACCCCGAACGGACTGAACGCCAATTACGCGCTGCGCGGGCTGTCAGCGCCGCCCGCCGCGAGAACCGCGTGCTCGATGAAATTGCCGTCAATCCACCCTTTGGATTCCGCATTTTCGATGCACTGGCGATCTACGGCGGCGAATCGGCGGTGGCCGCGGCATGCAGGAGTTGCCCGGCGAACCGAGGTGAAGAAGGCTCCGAGTTGAATTACGCCGGCTGTTACGGCCTGACGCCGGTCACACCAGATGTCATCGCTGCCATGGAGCAAGCGATCGAGCAACTGAACCTGGCGTCGGAGATTGTTGCACTCTTTCCGGCTACGACGCCTCGCTGGTACGCCTTATGGATCAACTCGCCGCTGTCCTTGCAGCAACTTGCGGTGGTTGCTCGACTCGCTCCAGCAGCAGGTCTCGCTGAACTGGCCGCCGGATGTGACACCGGGCTTGCCGCCAACCTTCGGCTGCACGTGCAGTTCTACCCGGCTGGCAAGATCGAGGGGACATGGTGGAGGCTGATGCCACATTGCCCGCGATGCAAGGCGGCCTGGCTCGGCGAGCGCACACGCCAGTGCCGCGTGTGCGAATACGTCGGCCATCCCGCCCCGGATAAGAAGCGTCGTCCGCGTGGTCAACGGCCCTACACGCGTCTCGACAACGTCCTTGGCGGCGGCCAATCTACCGAGTTCTTGGCGAGATACTTCGATCGGCAAAAGCGCGAACGATCGCCGGATCGGGAGTGATGCCGGCGTCGGCCAGTGCGGCAAAATAGTCTTCCACGAAGTTCAGATTCCGGAGCGTATCGAGCCGGGGATCGACCGCCCGAAGCTTGTCCACACTCACGCGGAGCGTGTTGACACGGTCGAACAGGAAGACGGGCCGAAGCTGATCGGCTGCGAGCAACTCGGCGATCGCATCGACGACGCTCGTGCGATAGACGGACGCCAGCGGATGGTGGAACTCCCCTTCGACCGGGACGGCGATCGCCGTAGGTCCGGCTTGCCGTGCCGGACCTACCAAGTACGCAATCATCGCCTCCACAAACGCCGGCACCAGCAGCGGAACATCGCAGCTGGTTGCATAGGCCGCGGCGGCATGCGGAGCAATTGCGGTCAGTCCAGCAAGCAGCCCTTCCAGCGGCCCGCGCCCCTCGCGCTCGTCCCGCGCAATCATCACACCCGCCGGCAGCGGCGGCAGATCTTGTTCGGGCGCAGCCACCACCACAATCGGCGACACGACCGACGACAAGAGCCGCACGACCCGCTGCAGCATTAGTTCGTCGCCAAACGGCAGCGTTGCCTTCGGAAGCCCCATGCGGGAACTTCGCCCGCCGCAAAGGATAATGCCGCCCACGGAGGGACGGAGGGCTCGGGGCTCGGGGCTCGGGGATGGCATTGCAGTTTGCCTGCGTGTCAGTCGCGCGAAGGGATGCTTTTGTTATACTTTCGTTCCCACCATCCCGAACCCCTGGCCCCGAGTCCCTGCCTCATGCCTCTTCGCCTCACGCTTCGCCAGCCATCATCCGTGCCGCTGGAGGTAGAGGGGATCACACCCGACACGGTTCGTGGCAAGTCGCTGGCAGAGATTGAGAAGCTCGACATGTTCCAGGGGAACGTGAAAACTCCGCTGGCCGAGTTCTTCGCCATCCGTGGCAGCACGGACGACGATATTCACGACTGGGAAGGGGACCTTTCGGGCGTTCACTGGATCGGGACGAAGCTCGCGGCCGGCAAAATTGTGGTACACGGCAATGCGGGCCGGCACGTCGGCAGCGAAATGAAAGGTGGTGAGATTCACGTGCTGGGTAACACCAGCGACTGGGTCGGCGGCGAGATGCACGGCGGGCTCATTCACGTTCGCGGCCGGGCCGGTCACCTCGTCGGCTCGGCGTATCGCGGCAGCCCCAAGGGGATGACCAAGGGAACGATTCTTGTCGGCGGCGATGCAGGGAACGAAATCGGCCACAGTATGCGTCGCGGCCTCATCGCCATCGGCGGCAACATCGGCGACCTCGCCGGCATGAACATGCTCGCGGGAAGCATCTTGATCTTTGGCACCAGCGGCATTCGGCACGGCGCGGGGATGCGCCGCGGCACGCTCGGCTTCTTTGGCCGCGAGGCCCCGCCGATGCTGCCGACGTTTCGCCGCGCCTGCCGATATCGTCCGGACGCTCTCACATTACTCTTCCGCGAACTTCGGCGCCCCGAGTTTGCCGTGCCGGAAGAACTGTTGCACTGCGACTACGACCTCTACAACGGCGACCTGCTGGAAGGGGGCCGCGGCGAAGTGCTGCTGCGAGCGATCTGATTGCAACCTACGCCCGTGGGCGATGCGAACCGTCGTGACGCACGGCGCGGATGCCAGACTTTGCAGCGTGTGGCGCGGGCGCACCCCCCACTTCTGCCACCGGTGCGTCGTCATCGACCGTGTCGTCCTCGGCAGCGTCGTGCCGCACGACTTGCAACTGCGGCGGTCCGGCGTGTGCGGGCTCTTGCACCGGCTGCGATGCCTTCTTACGCGGCTTGAAGACCGAGCCAAGCGGGCCGGCCAGAAGCGCCGGGAAAAAGATCAGTTCAGCCGCGGCACCCAGCCACAGGATCACGAGCATCAGCGTGCCGAATCGCTGCGTGGGCGTGAACGTGCTGATGGCAAAGATCGACAGGCCCAGGCCGCTGATCGTGGCGGCTTGCAGCGTCGGTGTGGCACAGTGTTTATAGGCCGCAACGATGGCTTGCTTGCGATCGCCGCAGCGGTCCAGTTCCTCGCGGAACCAGTTCAGATAGTGAATGGTGTCATCGACGGCAACGCCCAGGGCGATACTCGCCGTCATCATCGAACCGACATCGACGTCGATTCCCATCCATCCCATGCCGCCAAAGACCATGAGCACGGGGAGTACGTTCGGCAGCATCGCCACGAGACCGGCACTCATGCTGCGGGCAATCCACATGAGCAGCGGCGTGATCATGATGACCGACCAGAACGTGCTCTGAATCAGGCTGTCGAGCAGCATCCGCTGCGCTTTATAAACGATCGGCACCACGCCGGTGTACACCGCCGATACGTCGTGCCGGTTGTGTTCGTAGGCTGTCGGCTGACCGACACCCGGTTGAAATGCGAATCCGCGGGCGTCGATCACCAGCGGTGCTGCCGCACGCAAATCGGTCATACTCTTGCCGGCCGGTTCGCTGACGACGACCACACAGTCGAACCCGGAGAGATCGGCGTCCGTTTCGCCGCTGGGAAGCATGCTCACCTTCAGCCGCGAGTTGACGAGCAAGTCGCGGAGCGAGCGGGCGAAGATGCGGCCTTGGTCGATGGGAGCAAAGTCGCGCGTCGGATCGTGCGCTGCTTCGTTGGCTCGCACGGTTGACGACAGCGCCGCGCTTTCGTCGGATGCTTCCTCCTCGGAAGCCGCAGCGGCGAATGTTCCTGCGGGCACGCCGACGAGGAGCACCTTGGAGCCAGCCAGTGGACGTGGTTGACCGTCTTGCTCGGCGTGACGCTCGGCAATCTGCCGCAAAATGAGTTCTCGCTTCTGCTGAGCGAGCAGGATCGGCTCGACCGTCTGCTGCAGATTGGCGACGAACGCGCCGTAATCGACCCCCTTGGTCGCTCCCACGCGAAGACTTACGCGCCAGAGCTCTGTCTGGTCCTGCTCGTCGATCCGCAGATAGTCGCTGTGCAGGAATTCGTCGATGTGAGCTTCCAGCCGGCCGCTCGTGCTGCTGCGGAGCGAGCGGGCAAGCGTGCTGCCTCCGGGCTTGGGCAAGGGTCGAACAAACGTCGCGGCGGAAAGGGCCTTGCCCACAACGCCGCGTCCCTTGGCGCCGAATTCTTCCTCAATCTGTTGCTGCACGCGGGCCGCCGTCTCCATCCGTTCGAGGAACGGCATCTGGAACTGGGCCTCGCCCAAGATTTTCTGAATCTCCCCCTTCCGCTGGTCGGTCGTGTCGGACGCGACAAGTTCCTCGCGGAGGGCCTTCAGTTCGAGGTTCGATGGGCATTGGTCCTTCCTCGGCACGCGGACCACGATCTCCATCGGCACCAGTTCGCCAAGGTTTTTCTCCAGCCACTCGTAGTCTTTGATGATCTTGGCGTCGGCGTGGAACATACGGAGTAGGTTCACCGACGTGTTCATGTAATAGAGACCATAACTGAACACACCGATGACCAGGATACAGCTCACCGCCACGAGACCATGGTGCCGAATGATGAAGCCGGCCAGCCGCTCCCAACAATTATCGAGGATCGCTGCGATCCACGACCGTTCTTGTGCCGCTGTGCCTCGAGTCTTCTTTCGCGGCTTTTGCGGCCAGATTTGGAGGGCCGACGGCAGATACGTAAACAGGAACAGCAATGTTGCCATGACGCCGATCGCCGAAAACAGCCCGAATTTGCGAATCGGCACTAATTCGCTCGTCACCAGCGTCACTAGGCCAATCGCGGTGGTGATATTGCACAGCAGGGCAGGTTTCCAGCCGTGAGCAATCGCCCGCTCGGGAGCACCCTTATAGCCGTGCTCTTCGACAGCCTCGCGATAGTAGTTGATGATGTGCGCCGCGCCCGACAGCCCCAGCACATACACCAGCGACGGCATCGACATCATGATCGCATCGACGGAGCTCCCAGACCACCAGACGAACGCCAGGCTCATGACGGCCGAGATGCCGCCGACGAAGAAAATCATGATCGTCGCGGTGATGCTGCGGAAGCAAATCAGCGACAGGACGATGCCTAGCGCCGCCGACAGCCCAATCAGCCGGACGAGCGTGATGGAGCCTTCCTCATCGATCGCGACGTTATCGACGGGCGGCCCACCCATTCGCAATTCATCATCGGGAATGTTCGTCTCGCTGGCGACCTCGTAGAGCTGTCCGCGCGGCTTGCCCAGCATCCCACGCCCCAGCACCAGATGCAGGTTGCGGCGAGCGGCATCGGTCAGGGTGAGCATGATGCACGTGGTGCGCTCCCCTGTCTTCTCGTCAGGTGGGCCGAAGAGCGATCCGGCCAGGCGGCGATGGGCCTCTTCCTCGTTGCCTGCCAGTTCGCCGCCGTCGCGCGTCAGACTGGCGAGAACGTCAGGGCCGGTCGTTACCGTCTTGAAGAGCTGTGCCCGCAGTCGCCGTGGATCGGAGTGGTACCAGGGGCCATCGATGGGCCCAAAAGCGTGGACCAGTTCCCCTTCAACCCGCCGAGTGACCGTCGCGCGATAAATGGACCTCGAGATCGCTGCCGGTGGAGCATCGACGCCATTCCAGCGGAACAAGTCGCCATCGGGCGTGAGGAAATACCACGCCTCTTCGTTGCTGTCCGGTTTGTCCAGCCGCCGCCCTTTCAGCCACTTCTCGCCGCGATCTCCCCAGTTCTCATACCAGTCACCGGCAAAGTAGAGACCGAGCTTGTCGCCGATAAAGTCGTCACCGTGGTGGATATAGCGAGTGGGATTGCCGATCGCTCCGTCGAGTTCTGTCTCTTCGCCATTTTCTGTGGATGCTTCGGCTGATGGAGCCTCGCCCACTTCACTCGCGGCTTTGGCTGCTGCTTCGGCTTGAGCATTGAGCACAGAGGGGGGCAATTCGGGGGTCAGCTTGGCGACAAACAGCCGGAAGCGCTCGTCTTCCGCGTCTCCGTGGCAACCATCCCAGCTCACGAGCACGAACTGCTCGCTAAGGAAATGCTTGCGAAAGTCATCGAGATCCTTGGTTTCGGCAAATTCCTTAGGAAGCCAGTCCTTCACGTCGTTCTTCATCCCCTGAATGGCCATCCGCGCGCCGCGGAGAGCAAACGGGACAAAGAAAAACACGAGCACCAGGATCAGGAGCGCGCGTCGGGCGAAGAAGGTGGGCTTTTCCATCGTCAGTTGGTCGCGCTGGGGAGGGACCGCCACTTCGGCGGCAAGGCGGACGCTAGCAAGCAGCAAGCGCCGTCGTCGGCACACAACGCGATACCATCAACTTCGTCAAAATGCGCAATTCAGCTTGAAACCACATATTCGGCAGGATGCGATTCCACACCCCTACCCAGCGAACCGCGCGTGAGGCGGTCGCAAACCGTCCTGCACCTTAACGACGGCCGTGGCGGGTTGCAAGCCATATCGGCAACCTCACAGAAGGCCGCAAAGACTGAACTTTAGATCGCAACTGTTTATTGGGAAAGGATTTGCGGCGAGTTAAGCGATGCCAGTCCGATTCGGATGAGACAGCCGGCCAGGCAGGATGTAGAGCCTGGGCAAGTAAAATCAGGCGAAAATCCGATCTGCCAGCAACGACTTCATAGTCCAGCGTGAGCTAAACTTGTCGGCCCACCGCTTGCGCAACTTCCGACCAGCCGTCCGCAGGAGCCCAGCCATGATCTCGTCCGCCGTCCTTGCCGTCGCTCTGTCTGCCGCCTCGGTACCGCCCGGGCAGCCGGTCGTGAACCACGCCCATCCGGCTCACTACGCCCAGCCGACGATCCGCGTGTTTGAACGCCGGGCCGAGGACCGCGACCGCCGCATCGCCTGGGAAGCGTACTGCAAGGAGCTCGAACAGCTCTGGGCCGACTACCGCACTGCCGGCTCGACGCCGGCAGCCTGGCGAAAGTACCTCGATGCCGCCGGTCAGGCGAAACGCCGCTACGTCGTTCAGGATCCGTACCTGATGCCGATTGTGGGCGAATAGAAATTTGCCCAGGGCTCAAATTAGAGTTCGGAACACTGCGATCGGGATTTTGAATGTAAAGTCGGGGTGACAGGATTTGAACCTGCAACCTTCTGCACCCCATGCAGACGCGCTAGCCAGGTTACGCTACACCCCGTTGTGAACAGTGATGCCGTGGGACTGGCCCAGGTTCGCTGCCACAGGTCGAATATCTCAGATACGCCCCGCTTTGACAATGCGGGCGGGGCGGATGCTTGGATGTGAAAAACGCCAAAGTCCCGCTGGGCCGGCGGAAACTTTTTAGGCGTCTTTGCCTCCAGCTGCATCGCCGAGAGCCGGTCCAGCCTCGCCGGCCTTCTTTTCGCCGGCCTTTTCACCCGAGGCTTCTCCCGCCTTCTCTTCGGCAGGTTTCTGGCTCTCGGTTCCCAGCGACGGCTTTTCGTCGGCGGGTTCCTTCGCGCCCCCTTCGCCTGCCTTGCCGGTTCCCTTCCCCGCTTCAGTCAGCGGATCGGCTTCGGGCTTGGGAGCGGCGGGGGACGTCGCGCGCTTGGTTTCAATCTTCTGCCGAGTCGTGCTCGACGGGGGCAGATAGAGCGGAGCGTAGAAGCTCGTCGTCGGCCCTTCGTAGATCACGCCGTCATACGTTCCATCGAGCGGCACGCGCATCGTCACCGTCCGCGGCACGAGGCGGTTGGTTTCCTGAGCGACCCAGCGGCCAACCGTTCGTGGCACTTGCACGGTCGTGGTCTCGGTCACATAGCGGCAGACACGCACCGGAATCTGTTCGACGCGTTCTTCCGTCTCGATCCGCTGCACGGTGTAGGGCACCTGGCGGACCTGTTCTTCTTCTTCCCAGCGAATCCGCTCGACCGGCACTTTGTACGTCACGCGCTCGACTTGCGGGCGCTGCACAGTCACCGGAATGTCGCGAATCTGCTCTTCCTGCTCCATGCGGGTCACTTGCACGGGTGTCTGCTGCACGACGGTTTCATCCTGCCAGCGCTGCACCGTTACCGGCACCTGCTGGTTCACGACCTCGTCCTGCCAGCGTTGCACCGTCACTGGCACATCCTGCATGATCGTGGTCGGCTGCATCGTGGTGACCGGCGACTGCACCGTCACCGGGTTCGACACAAACGTCTGCTGCGGCTGGAACGCTCCCGGACCGGTCTGCGGCACCCAGCGGAGGCCGCCGCGTTGCCACACGGGCTGGCCCGTCACGGGATCGAACAAGTAGCCCCGCGGCACGCGCGTCAGACGATTGCGAGTGCGGCCGGGGATGTAGTTCCACTGCGTTTGCAGACCCCCTTGTTCGACGACCTGGGTCTGCATCGTCGTCACGGGTTGAAACGCCGTCACCGCTTGCTGCTGCATCACCGTCTCTTGCACGGGGCGGCGAACGACGAACGATTGGTCCTGCATCACCGTTTCGGTCACGGGTCGGCGGACCGTGAAGGTCTGCTCGCGCATCTGCGTTTCAGTCACCGGGCGATTGACGATCACCCGCTCCTGCCGCGATTGCGTTTCGGTCACCCACGTTACTTTGTCGTACGATTCCTCACGATATTCGGTCTCGGTCACCGGGCGGCGAACGATGAACCGCTCCTCGCGAGTTGCCGTTTCGGTCACGGGACGAGCGACGGTGAATCGCCGCTCACGCATCTCGGTGGTCCACTCCGGCCGCTGCGTGGTGACCGGACGCTCCTCGATGATCGTCTCGTACTCGAGGCGATACGTCGTCACCGGCACCTGGTCATAGACCGTCTTTTGCACGATGCGGAACGACGAGCACGAGCAATCTTGAGCCAATGCCGCCGCGCCGGGCGAAAACAGGCCGAGGCCCGCGCCGCTGGCGCCGACGATGCCGAGAGTGGCAAGAAAACGGATGGGGGCTTTCATAGGGCTTCTCACGCTCACCAGGTTGCAAATTCCAGGCTGCCAAAGGGCGCGTGCCTCCTGCCGCCCGCAGCTCACCGTGTCGTCGCGCGGCACGATCCGCGCACTGTCTGCGCCGCGCGTCCTACTTCAGAATTTGCCGGATGCACGGCACTTACGCAAATGGATTTTTGGGCCTCGCCGGGCTCCTGCCGCGCTAACCGCTTGAGCGGCCGCGGCTTACGTCGCGCAAAAATCTTTGAAGTTTTTTTGCCGACTTGCCGACGCGGTTTGAGCCTTGTTTTTCCGAAGTTTTTGTGTGGCAATCCCTTGCGTGCGAAGTTTACCCAGTCGCCGTAATCGTCATAAACGGACCACGCTTCAGGGCGCGGTCCGCGGCGCTGTTTTCGAGGAGGACGGCTATTGTTCGCAGCCGCTCCCGGCGAGTCAATTCCTGCACAAGTTCCTACGCGATTCTTGAGGAAAAGTTTCGCGATTCTTCGTGACTGCACTGCTGTGCTGGCACGCTGGCAGTGTGTGTCACTCGCCCGTTGCAGAGGGGAGTTGCGCCGGCTCTCCGCGAAGGGCGACGATCTCGTGCCAGGCCCAAGTGAGCTCGCGGCGGGCCAGTAGGCCATAGACCAAGATGCCGAAAGTAATCGCCAGAGTCAGCCGCCAGAGCGGCGCGAGCGAATAGACCAGCGGCAGATAGCGCAGTGACCAGACGACGAGGCCCATCAGCAGGGCTGCGCGGAATGCCGGCCAGAGTGGAATAAGCACAGTCGTCGGACGGACGCCGACGGTTCGGAGCGTGAACGTGAGGAAGGGCCCGAACCAGACGGCAACGAGCACCACGGAATAGGCAATCGCCATGCCCAGGGCGCCGCCCAGGATCGCATCCCCCATCGTCGAGGCCAGATACGTGCGGCCGAGGAAATAACCAGCAAGGCTTCCTTGTGCGAGCAAGAGGAGTTGCAGCAGCGTCGCGGCGAGCAGCTTACCCGAACGCCCGGCGGATGCGAAAACGTGCGTCGCGAGGTTGACCAGTCCCTGCACAAAGAGCGCGGGGGCCAGCGCCTGCAGGAGCATTCCCGCGGACGTCCAGTTGCGGCCGCCAAGGACCGTCATCGCTTCCGGACCGATGACGAGCAGGCCGGCAGCACAAGGAAAGAGGCCGATCCCCACGATGCGAAAGAATCGCGCGACCGCGGCGGTGTGTGCGGCCGGATCGTGCTGCGACTGCGAGAGCCCGGAGACCATTACCCCGGCCATCGGCGCCGTCAGCACATAGACCGGCTTCATCATCAAGTTGAACGCCTGCGAATAGAGGCCGATGGCGGCGGCTCCGCGCGAGCCGACGAACGCGGGGAGGATCAGCTTGTCGAGGTTTTGGGCCGCGTAGTTCACGAGCTGGCTGGCCGAGTAGTAGCCTGAGAACCGGACAAGCTCGCCAACGCGACTCTGCCGATCCGGCCAGCCGGGACGCCACGGCTCGAGCAGCCAGCTCCAAATCGCCAGAACGAGCAGCTCTCCATATTGCTGCGCGACGAGGGCCCACATCCCCGCGCCTCGGCGAGCCGAGTAGATCCCCGCGAAGCCGCCGCACGCGAGCGCCAGCAGCCGGGCAGCCGCAAGCGGGCCGAGGTTCAGCTTGCGCTCCAAAAGAGCCTGATGCTGATTGCCGATCGCAACGAGCAGCGTGCAGCCGGCAAGCGCCAGGCAGAGTGGCGCAAGCACTGGTTGCTCGAATACACTGGCTAGCCACGGCCCGCACACAGCGGTGAGTGCGGCGGCAACGAGGCCCCAAACGATGTTGAGCCAGAAGAGGTTCGAAAGCTGGGGATGCGACAATTCGCGATTCAGCACCGCCATCGACAGGCCCAGTGTGGCCGCCATCCGCGGGAGCATCACCGCCGGCAGCACCATGCCCAGCAGACCGAATTCAGTCTTATCGACCAGCCGAAGCATGACCGCCAGAACGCCCAGCGAAACGACTTGCGAGGCGACCTGAGCGGCCAGCACCGTGCGCGTGCCGCGGCGAACGGCGGTGGCCAGAGCAGGGGATTCGGAGGGCGAGGAGTCCACGTTCCCTACGACTTCTGTGCGGCTGCAATGTATGCCATCCGCGACTGATGCAGCACGGCAGTGAGGAGCGCTGCCTCATCAGCCGTCAGGTTTCCTTTCGTCTTTTCCTCCAAGATGGCCAGCGTGTCGATGAAGTGCTTGGCCATGTCGAGTCGGACCTCGGTCTTGCCGGTCAGCGGGTTGGGGGTCTGACCGAGAAGCGTCGAGATCTGGGCCGCGTTGGTCGCCACGAGGAACGAGAACGACGGCGGCGGGAGCTGCTGCGAATCGGCCATGATTTCCTCGCCGCGCTATTTCGCTGGATGCGTTACTTCACGGTCATGCTCTCGACCATTGTGCGGAAGGCCTTCTCATTCTCGCCGATGGTTGCCTTGGGCCCATACAGCTTGAGGAAGTAGTTACCCGACTTGGTGACCGCGATCGCGCCGAGCATCCGGTAGTTCTCGCGGTTCACCGTCTTGCCACCGGCGAATGGGCCGCCGGGAGAGTCCTTGTACGTCCCCGCGAGCGAGACGATGTGGACCTCCGAGCCCGCGACCGTCAGCTTGTCGATCTGCGGCTTGATCTCGGCGCCGGCGGGGGCGATGAATTGCCCTGCCCATCGAGAGATGTTTGCTTCGACGTCGCCGCCGGCCCCCATCGCGGTCAGACGGCCTGGCGTTTCGTCCCCTTTCGCCGCCGGAACCTCAAATTCAGCCTCGACAATGCGGCTCTTGGGTTCGACCTTCTTCCAACCTTCGGCCGCGGTGAACGAGACCTTTCCTTCGCCGACGGAGAACGTGGTGCTGGCCGGCTTGTCTTCGGCCAGTGCCGCGAGTGTCGCAAGGGACAACATCGAGAGGCCAAGCAGATGGGTACGCATGGGGAGTTCCTTGAATGGTGAGCTTGCTTGTGAGCTGAGATGAACCGGTCCGTATTCTACGTGCCCTGCTGCATCAAAACGACCACCAGCACCACGACCAGAACGATGCACACGAGCACGAGGCCGACGAGCGCGGCAATTGCCAAACCGCTCCCCCCTTTTTTCCGAGCGGCATAGCGCGACGAACTGCGAGCCGACTGCGGAACGCTCGTCGTTGGTGCTGTGACAACGTTGACGGGACTGGCGGCTGCCGCGAGGCTGGGAAATAGCTGGCCTGCGTTCCGCCAATCGGTCCACCCTTCACGCCAAACGAGCGAGTCGCCACTCACTCGACCTTCGGCGATCCACTTCCGCATGATGTCGCCGCGGGCCGGGCCATATTGCCCGCCGCTCGGCGGCCGGACGTACCAGATCGCTGCCGGTGCCTCGGCAATGGGATCGCCAGCAACTGACGTCGCAGCGACTGGCATGCCCGCAGGCATGGACGGTCGCATCGGCTGGCCGGTTGGAACTGCGGCAGGATAGGCCGCCGCTGGCAGCACTCCTGGTGCGGCGACGTTCGTTGGCATCGTTGCAGGGTTTGCCGGCAAGGGGATGCCCGTGGCGACCGGAGCTCCGGTCGGTACAGCAACCGGGGCGGGCGCGACGGAAGTGGTAACCACTGGGCTGGCAGCGACTGGACTGGTCACTACCGCCACGCCAATCGGAGCAGCAGAAGGGACCGGTGCGGAAGTTGGCTCGGCCAGAGCGCCATTGCCTCCCTTCGACGCCAAAGGCATCGCCAGGATGTCGCTCCCGCCCGGCTCTTCGGGAATTCGAAACGTCGTCCCGCAATCGGGACAGACGCCCCGCTTGCCGGCGAGAAACGACTTGACGTTCAGTTTGTGCCCGTTGGGGCAACGGAATTTGATGCCCATCGTACCTGCCGCGGACCTGAGCCCCTCCTGCCGCCGGGCAGGGGAAACCTTCATTATACTCTGGTCCGCGCGGGCCGCGACGTTTCTGTCAACGCTCGCTATCGACCTGTTTTCGAAAGGCCGAAACTATGAACCGGACGTTTCGCGTCGCCATTCTTGGCACTGGGTTCATCGGTCCGGTTCACATCGAGGCTCTGCGCCGCGCCGGCCAGCAAGTCGTCGGCATTCTCGGCAGCACAGCCGAAAAATCGCGGCAGGCGGCCGAGCGCCACGGCATTCCCAAAGCATACGCTTCGCTCGATGAGGTCGTCCGTGACGGCGAGGTTGATGCCGTCCACATTACGACACCCAACCGCTTTCACTTCGAGCAAGCCTCGTCATGCCTCCGGGCCGGCAAACACGTGATGTGCGAAAAGCCGCTCGCGACCAACAGCCGCGAGTCGGCCGAGCTGGTGAAGATTGCTGCCGACAGCGGCCGGGCGGCAGGCGTGGCGTACAACATTCGCTTCTATCCCCTCTGCCACGAAGCGGCGGCGCGCGTATCGCGCGGCGACTACGGCGGCGTACTCACGTTACAAGGATCATACGTGCAGGACTGGTTGCTGAAGGCCACCGACTTCAATTGGCGGGTGCAGGCCGACGAAGGGGGCGAGTTGCGAGCCTTGGCCGATATCGGCACGCACTGGCTCGACCTGGTGCAGTTCATCACGGGGCAAACGATCGTCGCCGTTTTTGCCGACCTGCACACGATTCACACTACCCGCTTCCGCCCGCCCCAAGGAAGCATCGAGACGTTCAGCGGGAAAGAGGTTGGGGTGGCTGGGGGTCGCGCAGCGAACCCCAGCAATGCTGCATCGATTGCCGTGGGCGGCTCCGCCGACCACAGCTACCCAGAAAACCAACCCGTCCCCATCACCACTGACGACGGCGGCGCGGTCTTGCTTCGCTTCGCCAGTAGCGCACGGGGCGTCCTGTGGGTTTCGCAAACCACCGCTGGCCGGAAAAACTGCGTGCGCTTCGAGATTGGTTGCACGAGTGGCGCACTCGCTTGGAATAGCGAATCACCCAATGAGCTTTGGGTCGGCCATCGCGACGGCCCAAACGAGCAGCTCATCCGCGACCCCGCGTTGCTCGCGCCTTCCGCCCGTGAAATCGCGAGCTATCCCGGCGGCCACAACGAAGGCTTCCCCGACACGTTCAAGCAGCTCTTTCGCACTTTCTACAGTTCAATCGCCACAAGCGACTTCGCCACCACCAACAAAAAGTTCCCAACTTTCTCCGACGGCCACCGCGAGATCCTCCTCTGCGAAGCAATCCTCGCCAGCCACCGCGAGCAGCGGTGGGTCGAAATTCCCGACGATGATGCCTCCACATAGCCGCGAGCAGTGGTCGTGCCAGCAAGGCTAAAGCTGTGGCTGTGGTCGGGGTATCGGCAAGAGCTCGCCAACCCTTGTCGCACCCTGACCAATGGTCAGGGCTTTGGCCTCCACCCATGCTCAAGCCCCCCTCCTCGCGATACAATTCGGGATTCGCCGTGGCGGCCTAGGCCACGGCGTTTCCTTTTGATGGATCGCCGATCATGTCTGCCGCTACTGCTCCCGCCGCTTGTTCCGCCCCGCCCCCTGCCGCCCCGTCGATCGCCAGCGAACGGATTCTGGTTCTCGACTTTGGCTCGCAGTTCGCCCAGCTCATTGCCCGCCGCGTCCGCGAGAACAACGTCTATTGCGAGATCGTCCGGCACGACATCAGCCCCGAACAGATTCGCCGACACGCTCCGCGCGGCCTCATTCTGAGCGGCGGACCGTCGAGCGTCTATGAAGCGGGCGCACCACACTGCGATCCGGCCATCTTCGGCCTTGGCATTCCGATCCTCGGCATTTGCTATGGGATGCAAATCGCCTGCGAGGCCCTCGGCGGGAAGGTCGAATCGGCCCAGGCCCGCGAATACGGCCGAGCCCGCTGCCACGTGACGCGGGCCGAGGGGCTGCTCGCCGGTGTGCCGGAGCATTTCGACGTCTGGATGAGCCACGGCGACCAGGTGACTCGGGTCTCCGACGATTTCGAATCGCTCGCCAAGACCTCGACCTGCCCGATTGCTGCGGTCAAGCACAAGTCGCTCCCCGTCTTCGGCCTGCAGTTTCACCCGGAGGTGACGCACACGCCGCTGGGGAGCCACATGCTGCACAACTTCCTCACCGCGGTTTGCGGCTGCACGGGGACGTGGAAGCTCGGCGACTTCGCCCGCGAAACGATCGCCCAGATGAAGGACCGCATCGGCAAGGGTCGCGTCATCTGCGGCCTCTCCGGCGGCGTCGATTCGGCCGTCACCGCGGCACTCCTCTATCGGGCGATCGGGCCACAGCTTTCGTGCATCCTGGTCGATAACGGCCTTTTGCGAAAAGACGAGCAGGCGGCCGTCCTGGCCGAGTTCACCGGGCATTTCAAGACCGACCTGCACGTGGTGAAGGGGGAGTCGCGGTTCCTCCGCGACCTGGCCGGCATCACCGAGCCGCAGGAGAAGCGCCGCCGGATCGGCCACGCCTTCATCGAGTGCTTCAAAGAAGAGGCCCGCAAGATCAAGGACGTGAAGTATCTCGCCCAGGGGACCCTCTATCCCGACGTGATCGAAAGCGGGGGCGCGGCCGATGGCCCGGCTGCCACGATCAAGCTGCACCACAACGTCGGCGGGCTGCCGGCCGAACTCGGCTTTGAACTGGTCGAGCCGCTACGGGACCTGTTCAAGGACGAAGTCCGCCGGCTGGGGCTGGAGCTCGGCCTGCCGGAGGATCTCGTCTGGCGTCATCCGTTCCCCGGTCCGGGGCTCGCGGTCCGGTGCCTGGGCGAAGTGACCAAGCCGCGGCTGGACGTGCTTCGCGAAGCGGACGCGGTGATGATCGAGGAGATCAAGGCGGCGGGGCTCTACCGGCAAACGTCGCAGGCGTTCGCGGTCCTCCTGCCGGTGCAAAGCGTCGGCGTGATGGGGGACGCCCGGACTTATGAAAACGTCGTCGCTCTCCGCTGCGTGAACACCGACGACTTCATGACCGCCGACTGGACCCACCTGCCCTACGAGGTGCTGGCCCGGATCAGCACGCGGATCATCAACGAGGTGAAGGGGGTCAACCGGGTCTGCTACGATATCAGCAGCAAGCCGCCGGCGACGATCGAGTGGGAGTGAGCGTGGTCGCACGAGACGGAGCTTGCGATCCGTTCGCGTGGAGGCCTCATGCCCGTCCGTCGTCTACAGTCGTGCCCGCTTGTCTATCTGGTTTGCGCTCTGGCGATGTCGGCAATGCCGCGGGGCATTCGGGCGCAGGAAACGCCCGACTCGCCTCCATCCAGCGTCTCTGCCTTGCCCTTACGCGTGCCGGAAGGATTCGAGGTCACGCTGGCCGCCGCTCCGCCACTGGTCGAACGGCCGCTGTTTGGCGCCTTCGATCACGAGGGACGGCTCTACGTGCTGGATTCGGGGGGCGTGAACGGGAAGGACCGCGGCGCGAAGCCTCCCGACGTGATCCGCCGCCTGGAAGACACCGACGGAGACGGCCACTTCGATCGGAGCACGCTGTTTGCCGACAAGATTGTGTTCGGCACGGGGCTGGTGTGGTACGACAACGCCCTGTTTGTCACTTCGCCGCCGAGCTTGTGGAAGATCCAAGACACCTACGGGGACGGCACGGCCGATCGGCGGACGGAGCTGGTCACGGGATTCGCGTTCAACCAAAGCTGTTCGGACGACGTTCATGGGGCATGTCTCGGCCCCGACGGCCGAATTTACTTTCTCCCAGGACGGTTCCCGCACAAGGTTCGCGTCCCCGGCGGACCCGTGCTCCGCGAGGGGGTGGGGCCGTGGCTGATGCGCTGCCGCCCCGACGGCAGCGAGGTCGAGTTCGTCGGCGGCGCGGTGGGCAATCCGGTCGAGGTCGCCTTCCTGCCGACAGGCGATGCGTTCGTGCAGGGAACGTTCTGGGCCAAGCCGGCCGCGGGAGACGGGCTGCGCGATGCGGTGATTCACGCCGTCGAAGGGGGCGAATACTCCGTCCGCGATCGGGACTACGACGACCGCCTGCGCACCGGAGATTTTCTGCCGGCACTGGTTCCCCTCAGCGCGACCGCGCCGAGCGGCTTGACGATTCGCGCGAGCGCGGCGTGGGGAGACGCGTATCGGCGGAACTTGTTCACCACGCACTTCAACACCGGCAAGGTGCTACGTCACGTGCTCACGCCGACCGGGGCGACTTATGCGGCCGCCACCACCGATTTCATCACGGGCCAACACGGCGACGTCCATTTCACCGACGTGCTGGAAGATGCAGGCGGCAGCTTACTGGCGATCGACACGGGGGGCTGGTTCCGCGCCTGCTGTCCGGCCTCGGGAACCGCCAAGCCGCAGGTCTTCGGGGCGATTTACCGCTTGACCAAAACCGGCGCGGTGGCGGCGGCCGATCCGCATGGCAACCGGCTCGACTGGGCCGGCGTAAAGGCCGAGTTGCTCGTCGAACGGCTCGACGATCCGCGCCCCTTCGTGCGCGAGCGTGCCACGTACTGGCTGGCCAAGAAGGGCGAATCGACGGTCCCGGCACTCGCAGCAGCATTGGCCTCGAATCCGGCTTCAGAGGAGCGTCGTCTCGGTGCGGTGTGGGCCCTCTGCCGAATCGACGGCGCGGCGGCACGCGCGGCAGTGCGGCTCGCTTTGGACGACGAGTCGGACCAAGTGCGACAAGCGGCGGCCAGTTCGGCGGCGCTCTATCGCGACGCGTCGGCCGCAGCACGGCTGCGGCAGATGGCGGCCAGCGACCCTGTTCTCTTGGTGCGTCGCGAAGCGGCCCTGGCGCTGGGGCGGATCGGCGACCCTGAGGCGGTGGCGGATTTGCTCGCCGCCGTGGAAATCGCCGCCGCTGTTGCGCCTGGCCCCGGAACCCGTTTTCTGGAACATGCCCAGGTGCTCGCGCTCATCCGCATCGGGGATCGCGAGCAGACGCGGCGGGGGCTCTCGGCCGCCAGCCCGGCCGTTCGCCGTGCGGCGCTCATGGCGCTCGATCAGATGGCGGATGGAGCCTTGGCGTCTGCTGACGTAACCGCTTTACTGGCCGATCCCGACTCCGCCTTGCAAACCGAAGCTGCCCGCATCCTGACGAGCCGTCGTGGCTGGGGGGACGAGGCGGTGAAGCTCTTCGACCACTGGCTGCAAGCAGCCGACTTGTCGCCGGCCCAGCAACAAACCATCGTGCAATCGGCGCGGACGCTGCACGGCCTCCCGGCACTCGATGCGCTGTTTTCCGCTCACCTCGCGCGATTGGCCAAGCACTCTCCCGCCGCTCAGGAAGCCTTGCTCGCCGCCCTCGTCCACGGCGGCCGCCGCGACGCGCCCGATACCTGGCGCGAGGCTGCCGGCAAGGCGCTTGTCGCGCCGCAGACGCGAGTCCGCATGGCCGCGATAACGGCCATCGAGCGACTGGGGTGGCAGGATCAGGCCCGCGCGCTCCGTCGCTTGGCAGGCGATGCAGCAGCCCCAACTGCCGAGCGCCTCGCGGCGCTGCGCTCGCTCGCCGTACTCAAGCAGCCGCTCGACGACGCCGAGTTTGAGTTGGCGATTGCCCAACTCGCTCGCGAGACGCCCTTTTCCGACCGGCTGGTCGCCCTCGACGCGCTGGCCCAGGCTCGGCTCGAATCGCGCCGTCTCGCCCGGCTCGTGCCTCTGGCGAGCGAGGCGGACCCCGTCGAACTTCCCCGATTTTTGGCGGCGCTGGCCCACAGCGACGACCTGGAGGTCGGCCTGGCGCTGGTGAAGTCGCTGTCGTCGCGTGAAGCGGGCCTTTCGCCGGACTTGCTCGAACAAACGCTCCGCAATTTTCCTCCGCCGGTGCATGAAGCTGCCCGGCCGCTGGCCCAGCGCCTCCGCCAGGCTCAAGCGGCGCAAGCCCAGCGCCTCACGCAGCTTGAAGCGTCGCTCGACTCGCATCCCGGGGACGCCGATCGCGGCCGGGAGCTGTTTTTCGGCCGGGCCCAATGCCATTTATGCCATCGCGTCGCCGGGCGGGGGGGCGCCGTCGGTCCCGATCTGTCCGGCATCGGCGCGATTCGCACCCGCCGCGATCTCTTGGAAGCGATCGTCTTTCCGAGCGCTACGTTCGCCCGCGGCTACGAGCCGATCCAGGTGCGGCTGGTCGATGGACGCGTGCTGACCGGGCTGGTGGGTCGCGAGAGTCCCGTGGAATTGATCCTCAGCGCGGTGCAAGACAATAAGCCGATCGAAATTCCGCTGCGGCGCGACGACATCGAGGAGATTCAGCTTGGCCGGGTCTCGGCCATGCCGCAGGGATTGGAGGCGCCGCTCACGCCGCCGCAACTGGCCGATCTCGAGGCCTTCCTGCGAGCACAGCGGATCGCGGAGGGATCGCCTCGACCCAAGTGACGCGGCCTGGTCCTCTGCTTCGCTTCCGCTGGTCAAACTATAATTCGCCAACCCTTTGGCATAACCCATATACGAGTTTCACGGCGATTGCCGCATGACCACGCTCGCCCTTTCTTCCATCGTCGATTCGCTCCGCGAGATCGTCGGCCCCGAGAACGTGCTCGCCGCGCGCAGCGACCTGATGGTCTATGAGTGCGACGGCTTCACGATCGAGAAAAACAGCCCCGATGTGGTCGTCTTTCCGAGGACGACCGAGGACGTGGCCCGCGTCGTGCGGCTCTGCAATCGGGCGGGCGTGCCGTTTTTGCCCCGCGGAGCAGGAACGAGCCTCGCCGGAGGCTGCTTGCCGGTCGGCGGCGGCGTGATGATCGTCCTGACGCGGATGAAGCGGATTCTGGAGATCAACCTGCGCGACCGTTATGCCGTCGTCGAACCGGGCGTGGTCAACGTCTGGCTGACCAGCGCCCTCAAGGGGACCGGCTTTCATTACGCTCCCGATCCGTCGAGCCAAGGGGCCTGCACGATCGGCGGCAATGTCGCGACGAATTCCGGTGGGCCGCACACGCTGAAGTACGGCGTGACAGTGAACCATGTGCTCGGTGTCGAGGCCGTGCTGGCCGATGGCCGGATCGTGCAACTGGGCGGCCCGGCAGAGGATCCCGTGGGCTTGGACCTGGTCGGCGCGGTCGTCGGCAGCGAAGGAACGCTCGCCATCGTCACCAAGGTCTGGGTCCGCCTGACGCGCAATCCGCAGGGGCACCGCACGATGCTCGGTGTGTTCGAGTCGGTCGAAGACGCCACGGCTGCCATCAGCCTGATCATCGGCGCGGGGATCGTCCCAGCCGCCCTCGAAATGATGGACCAGGGGATTCTCGCCGCGGTCGAGGCAGCGTTCCAGTTCGGTTTTCCGCTCGATGCCCAGGCGATTCTGCTGATCGAGGTGGACGGCCTGGAGGCGGGACTCGACCAGCAGCGGGACCGAATCATCGAACTGTGTAAACAGTGCAACGCCCGTGAGGTGCGTCTGGCCCGCGACGAAAAAGAGCGGCTGAAACTCTGGAAGTGCCGCAAGCAGGCGTTCGGGGCGATCGGCCGCCTTAGCCCGAGCTACTGCACGCAGGACGGCGTCGTGCCTCGCACGAAGCTGCCGCACATTCTGGCCAAGATCATCGACATCAGCAGCCGCTACGGGATTCGGATCGTCAACGTCTTCCATGCCGGCGACGGCAACATTCACCCGATTCTGCTGTTCGACGAACGAGATGCCGAACAAGTGCAGCGGGTGCTCAAGGCGAGCAACGAAATTCTGGACGCCTGCCTCGACTGCGGCGGCAGCGTCACGGGCGAGCACGGTATCGGCGTCGAGAAGATCCACTTTATGCACAAGATGTTCACCGACGGCGACCTGGCCGCGATGCGCAACCTCCGCGACGCTTTCAACCCGAAGAACAACCTCAGCCCCGACAAGCTCCTCCCCACCGCCGGCGGCTGCGGCATGGAGCAGAAGCGACCGATGCGGAGGGCGGCGCTATGAGAACTCCCAGGAATAGTGGTTGTTATTCAGCACGGGTGATGTTCGCAGCGCTCCTGGTGTTCTTTCCGCTTGTCGCGACCACATCGTACGGCCAAGAGGACAAGCCAACGCTGGTTGTCGTGGATCGATCGCAAACCAATGATGGTCTCTACCATTGTTCTCTTCACCTCGCCAAGGATCATCCCGTCGAATTGCTCGTGCTTGTGCTTTACGATCGCGAGCGGAAGAAATGTGGTGAAGTTGGACTCGCCAGCCCCATTCCGACACCGCACGGCAAGCTGGTTTTCTTTCAACTCAATCACGAACTCGTCAAAAACTCGGTGCTCCAACTCCACTCCCACCCGTTTAACGATGACCGCCACACGCTGACGAAGTTCGTGGTGGGGGAACGAGGGGCTGTTCGCAAAGAGAATGGAATGACGGTCCAGGTTACAATTGAGTGATGGTGAGAAAATGAAACCGCCACTAGACATTGCAAAAGGCGAGTTGGCCCAAGAGCAGGAAACTCGCGAGCGTCTGCGAACTCTCTCCATCCGGGAGCGAGGTGAATTGGTGGCTGCGGTGTGCAGCGCAGCAGCTAAAATTCACGCCGGAAGGATTGCCTCTGGTTTGCCGCCCGCGAAGCCGACCCCCTGGCCCGATTCGACCTGGGCGCTTCTCAAACGATTGACCGCCAATGCTAAACACTCCTGACCGGCCACTCGATCCGGCGGACGTTGCCGTCGCACTGGCGGTCGCACTGGATGCGAGTGGGCGCGAATACGCAATCGGTGGCGCTATCGCTTTGGGTTATTGGACTGAACCGCGTGGCACGATGGACGTGGACTTAACGCTCTTTATGCCACAGGATAATCCGCGAGCGGTAATCGAACAGCTCCGTTCCGTCGGCTGCACGTTGGATGAAAAGCAAGCCGCTGAAATGCTCGGCGAGCACGGCTTCTGCCGAGCAGCGTTTCAGCATGTGCGAGTCGATGTGTTCGTGGAGTCATACGAATTCTACCAGACCGTGAAACACCGACGATCGCGTGTCATCCTCCGGGATCGTGAGGTGATGATTCTGGATGCCGAGGCATTGTGCGTATTCAAGATGATGTTCTTTCGCGAAAAAGACGTATTAGACATCAAGGGCATCATGCGCGATCTTGGGCACGCTCTCGACCGCAACTTTATCCGCGAGCACCTCGTCGAGATTTGTGGCCCTCGCGATCCCCGAATCATCCGTTGGGACGAGATTGCCGCAGAGATTCCCGCATGAATCCCGAAGACCTTCTCCCTATCAAGAAAACCCTCTCCCCCGCCGACCAAGGCGAGCTGGCCAACATTGTGCGCGAGGCATTCGAGGCTGATACGCCGTTGTACATTGTCGGCGGCGGGACGAGTCTCGATTTTGGTTTGCCCGCGAAAGCGCCGGGGAACGGCCTGTCGCTGGCAAAGCTCAATCACGTCGTCGATTATCCAGCGCGCGACATGACCGTGACCGTTGAGGCGGGCGTGACGATGCAAACGCTGGCCGAGCTGCTCGCCAAGGAAGGACAGCGGCTGCCGATTGATGTGCCGGCGGCGGAGCGGGGGACGATCGGCGGCGTCATCGCGGCGAACTGGAACGGGCCGCGGCGCTATGGTCAAGGTTCGGTCCGCGACCACGTCATCGGCATTCACGCAGTCGATGGCCGCGGCATGCCGTTCAAAGGAGGCGGCCGCGTCGTGAAAAACGTCGCGGGTTACGACTTCTGCAAGCTGCTCACCGGTTCGCTCGGAACGCTCGGCGTCATCACGCGGGTGACACTCAAGCTCAAGCCGATTCCGGAGCTTTCGGCACTCGTGGCGTGCAGCGTGCCGGATGCCGAAGCTGCCGAGCGATTGCTGGCGGCACTCTCCACGTCGGCAACGACGCCAACCGCCATTGAGTTGCTCGCCGGGCCGGAATGGGACCAGGAGCCGGCACTCGCGGCCCTTGGCCGTTCGTCGCAGGGAAGCTACTACCTTGTAGTGGCGCTAGAGGGGACTGCTGCCGAAGTCGAGTACATGATTCGCCAGCTCTCCGCCGAATGGCAGCAGCTTGGCGTCGCGGAGCCGTTGACGGTCGGCGAATCGGCCTCCCTCTGGCGGCGACTCGTCGAGTTCTCGGCCGAGGAAGGTTCGCCGCTCGTGCTCAAGGCGAGCGTCACGCCCAGCGGCGTTACCGCCGTTGCCCACTCGGCCCGGCAGCTCGATCCGAACTGTTCGATCCAGGCCCATGCCGGCAATGGGACGCTCATCATCAAGCTCGGGAAGTTCCCCGAGCAGGGCCTCTCGCGGGCGCTCGTCGGCAAGCTACAGCCGGTAGCGGCGGCCCATCGCGGCAGTCTCGTTGTGCTCGCGAATCCGAGCGGTTCGGAAATGACACACCAAAGCGTCTGGGGGGCGATCGACGCACCGCTCGATCTGATGTCCCAGGTCAAGCGGAAGTTTGATCCGAAGGATATATTGAATCGCGGAAGGTTCGTCTATGTTTGACTGCTGAGCTTCTGGGTGGCTGTGGGTCGCGCGAGCAGAACCACGGCAACAGCCAACCACGGCAGCCGGGGTTGGCATCCATACCAACCCCAGCCACCCCGCCATCGATGTTTGACACCTCGACCTCCGACTTCCGATCTCCGACCCCCGCTGCTGCCGGAATGACCACTGCTGCGCCACCACCCGCACCATCTTCGTCCGCAGCGCCCCCCGCAGTTCCCAAGCTGCTGCAGATCGGCAAGAGCGGTGCCCCTCGCCCCGGCGCGTCGATCGACTACGAGCTGTTCCTCGACTGCGTCCACTGCGGCCTCTGCACCGCATCGTGCCCGACCTACGTCGAAACGGGGAACGAAAACGACAGCCCCCGCGGCCGCATCTACCTGATGCGAGCCGTTCGCGACGGTCGGCTCGACATGACCCACGACGTGCGGCGGCATCTGGAGCTTTGCCTCGACTGCCGGGCGTGCGAAACGGCGTGCCCCTCCGGCGTGCAATACGGCAAACTGATCGAACCGTTCCGCATTGAAATGGAGCAGGGGGGCGAAGTCGCGTCGGCCAAATCGAACGACTGGTTCCATAAGTACATCCTCTTCGGCCTCTTCCCGTATCCCGACAAGCTCCGCAAAGCCCTGATCCCCGCCCGCTGGAGCCAGCGGCTGGGGCTGGAGTGGCTGCTCGTGCAAACGGGCCTGTGGCGTTTGCTCCCGTCGCGGCTGGGGCGAATGGCAACGCTCCTCCCCAAGCTGGAATCTCCCGGCCCGCCGCTGCCGGCGTTTTTGCCCGCGAAGGGTCGCCGCCGGGCCCGCGTCGCCCTGTTCACCGGCTGCGTGGGGGATGCTCTCTTCCGGCCGACGAACTGGGCCACCGCCCGCGTCCTGCAAGAGAACGGTTGCGACGTCGTCGTGCCGGAGAGCCAGGTCTGCTGCGGGGCGATTCACTTCCATGCCGGGTCGAGCGAGCCGGCCCGCGAGATGGCCGATACGAACGTGCGGGCCTTCGATGCCAGCGGCGTCGATGCGATCATCGTCAACGTCGCCGGCTGCGGCTCGATGTTGAAGGATTACGGACATCATTGGGGACAGGAGACAGGAGACAGGGGACAGCACTCAGGCTTAGCGACGCTTCGCAGAAGCGTGTCTGGGGAGGGGACAGGGGACAGGAGACAGGAGTCAGGAGACAGGAGTCAGGAAGGCCGCGAAGCCTTCGCCCACAAGGTCCGCGACGTGAGCGAATTCCTCGACCAGCTCGGCCTCATCCAGCCTCCAGGCGAAATCCGCCTCACCGCGACCTATCACGATGCCTGCCACCTGGTCCACGCCCAGAAGGTCCGCGATCAGCCGCGAAACATCCTGAAGAAAGTGCCCGGCCTCAAGCTCGTCGATCTGGCCGAGTCGGAACTCTGCTGCGGCGCAGCTGGCACGTACAACCTCACCGAGCCGGAAATGGCCGAGCGGCTGGCCCGCCGCAAGCTCGACAACATCCGCCGCACCGGCGCGCGGGTCGTCATCACGAGCAACGCCGGCTGCCTCTTGCAAATCGCCCGCGAAGCCCGGATGCAAGGCGAAACGCTGAAAATCCTGCACCCGATGGACGTGCTCGATTTGAGCTACCGCCGCGAGAGCGTGAAGTTCTAACCGCAGCGTTCTTTGATGCTATGCAGAGAAACTCCGTGCAGTACGACCGGGAAGACACAGGAAGACAAAAGGTGTCAGGAACCGTTAAGACAATACCGCTTTACGGTTCCTGACACCTTTCCTGATCCCTGTCAGCCGGGGGAACCGAACGAGGAAGTAACTTCCAGAGCCGCGTAGCGGCGGCACATGGAACGGCCGACGAACTTTCTCTCGGCAAGACCTGCGGAGGTTCTGAGTTCTTAGACGCTCGGCTCCCACCTCCTGTATCGCCGCTATCGCGGCTGTGAAATGAATGGCGGGCCGCTCGCCACCCCCAGCTTACGCTGGGGGCTGACACGTAACGCCGCTGCGCGGCTAGGTGCTGAGCCGGTTTTCCCAGTGGTTTCGCGCCAATTGCAAATTCCCGGCGGCAACATCACTCGGGACTATTTACCACCCACACTCAACTTTGTAGTTCGCCCGCCAGCAGTTCGAGCGCCTTTTGGATCACCCACCTTTGGCGCACGATGCGGGTGTCGTTTCTGCGGCAGCGCAGCGGATGAACAACAGTTGTTTCGCCTCGCGTCGCAATGCCGACGAAGACTCGGCCATCGAGTTCGCGCGGCGCATTCGGCCCCAGATGCCCCGTGACCGAGACGGCAATCGTCGCTTCGGGGGTCTTTTCGAGGACGCGCTCGGCCATGAGCGCCGCGACCTCGCGGCTGACGGGGCCGGGATCGTCGAGCAATTTGGCGGGAATGTCCAGGTACGCCTGCTTCGTCGCGTTACGATAGACGACCACGCCGCCGCAGTGATGCTCGGAGATACCCGGCACGCGGGTAAGCGCGCCGCTCACCAGACCGCCCGTGCAGCTTTCGGCGAAGACGACCTTGTGGCCCGTTTCGGCCAATAACTTTGCGACGCGACGCGCGGTTTCTGCAACGGACATAACAGCTGATTCTCTCCCCTCTCCCACTCCCCGTCTGTCCCACTCTTCTCGTACAATCCATCGGTGAGCCCGCCGCACTCTCCCCATTCGCCCAAGCTGCTCGATCCCTTCACGCTGGGCACGATTTGCGGGCTGGGCTCGGCTGTCATTTATACCGCGGCCAATTCGTTCCTGCGGGCGGCCAGCGACTGCGATCCGGTCTGGGTTTCGGCAGTGAAGGCGGTCCCTACCGCGCTCTTCATGGCACCGTGGCTCTTCCTGCTGTGGCGGCGCGGAATTCCGCTCTTCCCGTCGTGGAAGATCGTACTGATGACGATTGCCGCGGGACTCGGCGGGCAACTCGTGGGCAATGTGACATTTCAGTGGGGATTGGGGCAGGTCGGTCTGGCCCTGACCGCGTCACTCAACCTGGGCGGCATGATCGTTGCCGCGGCAATACTGGGCCGCATCTTCCTGCACGAGCCGGTGACGCCGCGAGCAGCCGTCTCGCTGGGCCTCCTGCTCGCGGCGATTGCCGTTTTGTCGCTGGGTGCGCCGGATGCCCACCGCTCGGTAACCGCGATTACGCCGGCGTCAGCACAGATTGCACTGGGAGTCGGTGCGGCATGTCTCTCGGGCCTGGCTTACGCGATCCTGAACGTCGTGATTCGCTACGGCGTCGTCCGCGGGATGCCGCTGCCGACGACGCTCTTTGTCGTGTCTGGTTCGGGCATGGTCAGCCTGGGGATATTGAGTTGGATCCGGATCGGATCGGCGGGGATGGCAGCAACCGATCCGCAGGATCTGGGCATGATGCTGGGAGCCGGCATCTGCAACGCACTCGCCTTTCTGGCTCTGACGAAGTCACTACAGTTAACAAGCGTCGTTTATGTGAACGCCCTGAATGCGGCTCAGGCGAGTCTGGCGGCGCTCGCGGGAATCCTCATCTTTCAAGAGGCCCCTTCGCCGTGGCTATTGGCCGGCGTGGCTCTAACGATCGTCGGCCTGCTGCTGATGACCCGAACGCGACAGAATGTCGCAGTGCCGGAGACATGAGTAGGTCCGGCTTGCCGAGCCGGACTTATTGAAACTTGCTTCGCGAGATCGCCCCATAAATGGCAATCGAAGTCGAGATCCCGTTCGGCAGACGGAACCTACCTTCCCAGCGACTTCCGCACCGCCTTGGGCGTGAAGTACTGGCGGTGCTCGTCTTCAAATTTGGCCAGTTGCTCGCTGATTTGCTCGTCGAAATGGGCCCAGGCCTCGTTGGCAAGCGAGAACGCACACAGATCGTCCAGAACCGTGGACGGATGGTGGATCAGTGTGGTAGCGGGCTTTTGAGCTGGGGTCGAGGCGAGCATGGGTGTGGCTCCTTCCGCTGGGCGACCTTAACGGCAGTCGCTTGCGGCGGCAACGCCGCTTAATGCAACTGCTGTGCCTGCCAGGAACCCAGGTTCGCCGTTTCGGACGCAACCTGCTTTCCTGTCACGATTTACACTCGATAGCATCCGCCTTTCCATCGGCGAGAGTGTCGCGTAGCCGCTGCGTAGCGCTGCGATGCTGAGACACTCCTCGTCTCAGAATTAAACGGCTGGCCAAGGGGAGGCGAATGAGGACGAAATGCACACAAAGGCGAGTTTGTGCGGGAACTACGTGATGCGACCGGCGCGATCAGCCGGGTCCAGAGGAGACGGAAAACTTGAAAAAAATCGCCAAGTGGTCCCAAGTTCGGCCAAGACCCGCCTGCCCCCGGCGAAAGACTCCCTATGACCGCGACGTGCCGAACGCACCTGCGGCCTTGAATTGACTGCCAAACAGCGGTTCCGCTGGCCTGTTGTCTGCGGACCGACCGCTGAAGCAAGTTTTCAATCCATTCAGAGCGGCTGCAATTAAGGGAGGGCCGAATCATGGTGAAGAAGGGGATTCTGGTTGGTGTAGGTGTGCTGGTCCTGCTCGGCCTGCTCTTTGGCCGCGAGGGCTTCAGCTACGTCAAGACCGCGGTCAGCCGCGTGCAAAGCGGCGTTCGCGACGCGGTGCCGGTCGAGTTTGAAATCGGCCGTGCCCGGCAGATGATCAAGGATCTCGATCCCGAGATTCACAAGAACATGCATCTCATCGCCCGCGAAGAGGTGGATGTGAAGAACCTGAACGAACAGCTCGCCACGGCTGAGGCTCAAATCGCCAAGAACCGGAGCGACATCGAGAAGCTGACCGCCGACCTGAAACGCGGCGACAGCACCTTTGTCTATGCCGGCAAGAGCTACTCGCAGGAGCAGGTCGAGAACGACCTCGCTCGCCGTTTCGAGCAGTTCAAGGTGAAGGAAGCGACGCTCGGCAAGCTCCGCCAGGTGCTGGCCGCTCGTGAGCGTGGCCTGACCGCCGGCCGCGAGAAGCTGAAGGCGATGCAGGCCGCTAAGGGCCAGCTCGAAGTCGATGTCGCCAATATTGAGGCTCGCCTCGAAATGGTGAAGGTCGCCCAATCGACCAGTGAGTTCAACTTCGACGATAGCCGCCTGTCGCGGACGAAGGATCTCGTGAAGGACATCGGTGCCCGGATCGACGTGGCCGAGAAGCTCGTTAATGCCGAGACGACCTATCCCGGCGAGATCGACCTCGACGAGGAGCCGGCGACCGACATCCTGGATCAGGTGACGAAGTACTTCGAGGCCTCGCAGAAGGCCGACGAGAGCGTCGCCGTGAAGCTGGACTAAGTAGTAGGCACACTCCGTGTGCCGTAGTGTGGGCCAGGCTTCCAGCCTGCCAAGACAACAACTCGTTCCCACGCTCCGCGTGGGAACGCCCATTTTGCCGCTCTGCGGCTGGTAACTTTCGCTCCCACGTCCTAACCGGCGTGGGAGCGTTTTTTGTGTTTGGACGCAGGCTTGCGTAAGATAAGTGCGAGCTGTGGTTGGCTGTCGCCAGCCATGGCCACCTAGCAGACTCTTGCTACGGAGCTTCGGTTATGCACGATGCCGAACAGATCGTCGGAATCATCGCGATCAGCGGATTGTTTGTCTTCCCCACGATCTGGGTGATCGCCGCCTACACGGCCCAGGTGATTCGCTCCTGGAACGACAATCGGCTCAAGAGCGAGATGGTCGCTCGAGGTTATTCCGCTAAAGAGATCGTCGCCGTGATTCGCTGCAAGCGGTCGAAGGGGGAAGACGACCTGCCGGATGTTCCTCCCGCCAAACCGGTCCGGCAGCCGGCCTACAGCTAAGGAGCCCGTGATGATCGACCCGCTCGTCATTCCCATCGTTGCGATCGTCGGTGCGTTCTCGGTTGCCGCCATCGGCTGCATTTCCCATTACCTCTATCTCATCCGCCGGCTAGACCGCGAGATTGCCCTCAAGCAAGAGCTAGTGCTCCGCGGCTTCTCGGCCAATGAGATTGCCGAAGTGCTGGCGGCAACGAGCGGCGGCGCCGTGACCGAACATTCGTGCAAGTCGCACAAAGCACACAAGCACGCGGCGTGAACTGCGGAGAGGAGCCTGGTCATGCGCATGGAATTCGGCGAAGTGATCGTGATGCTGGCAGGCGTGGTGTTCCTCTTTGGTTGGCCGGTGATCTGGATCGTCTCGTACTACTGCTTCCAGTCTTGGAAAGCGTGGCAGGAACTGTCGCTGAAGCGCGAGATGGTCGCCCGCGGCTACACGGCTCAGGAAATTGTGCAGGTGGTCGGAGCCAAGAAGGGCTCGCACTTTGCGAATACCACGGATGTACCTCCGGCGAAGCCTGTCAAGCAGCCGGCGTATGGGTAAGCTCGCTGAAGTCTCGTTCCCACGCTCTGCGTGGGAACGCATACTCGGCCGCTCCGCGGCCCAGGCGACGCAGAGCGTCGAAGCTGTGCTCCCACGCGGAGCGAGGGAGCTAGGATGCTCGTGTTCGATGTAGAATACCGGGAGCAGCGCAGGTGATCATGTTCCCCCCTTGGCGATTCAAGCTCCGCGAAGCCCAGGTCGCCTTTGAACAAGGACGGCTCGAAGAAGCGGCGCGTCTTGTTGCTGACGGCGACCTCGCGCAATATCTGCCCGTTCGCCAGTTGCAGGCTCAGATTGCCACGCAGATGGCCCGCCGCGCTTTGGAGCGAGCTGCTGCCGGCGACATTCCCGCCGGCTGGACCGACTTGGACGCGGCCCGTGCCCTTGGCGGCGAATCATCCGACTGGACACAGCTACGCCAAGCTGTCGGCGAAGTCGCAATCGGCGACATCGTGCATCATTTGCGAGCCGGCGATTTTCCCGGCGCGACAGCCCGGCTCGACTCGCTCGAAAAACGCAAAATTCCCGGCATGCCGCTGCAGTCGCTCCTCGAAGTGACGCGCAAGCTCGATTCGGCCCGCAAGCTTGCCTCGCGCGGCAAGTTCGCCGAAGCGATCGAGCAGCTTGCCGCGGCTGAAACGCTCCGCCCCGATCTGCGGCTGGTCGCGGAACTCAAGCTGCAAACACAGCAGCGGGCCGAGCGGGCGCGGGTCGCAATGGAACAATTGCATGCGTCGATGGCCGCCAGCGAATGGACCAAAGTGCTCGCGCTGGCGAATGAAATGCTGGAGCTCGCTCCGGAAAACCGGGTCGCTCGCGACGCTCGTAAACGAGCCTGGGCCGAAGTGGGCGAACGGGTCGGCGATTCGCGCCGCCTGGGAGACACGCAGCATTGGAACGGCGAGCCCAACACATCCGCCGCCCGTGCCGATGTTCCCGACAAGCCCAGTCCCCGCTTCATGCTCTGGATCGACGCGGTCGGCGGCTATCTCGTCTGCCTCGGCGGCGAGATCGTGGTTGGCCAGGCGCATCCCGGCGCGCGGGTCGATGTGCCAATCCAGGCCGACATTCATCGCCGCCATGTGAAAGTCCGCCGCGAAGGAGAGGGCTACGTCATCGAGCCGCTCGCCCCGAACGTGACGCTGGAAGACAAGCCGCTCACCGGCCCGGCACTGCTTTCGGACGGGGACGAGATCGTGCTCAACGGCGCGGTCCGCCTTCGATTTCGCAAACCGCACGTGCTTAGCGCGTCGGCCCGGCTGGAAATTCTCTCCGGCCACCGAACACAGCCGTTTGCCGATGGCGTGCTCTTAATGGCCGAATCCTGCGTGCTCGGACCGAAGTGGCAAAACCACGTCGTCTGCCGCGACTGGGGCGGGGATGTGGTCCTGTACCGGCAGGACGAGCGAATCTTTTGCCGGGCGATGGAGTCGATTGAAATCGATGGCAAGCTGCACGACGGCCGCGGCCCGGTTAAACCAGGCTCGCAGGTACTGGGGACCGATTTTTCGATGACGCTCGAAGCGGTGTAAACACATAGCCGCGACCAGCGGTCGCGCAAACCAAAGCCGCGACCACTGGTCGCGGGAATAGGGAGCAGGGTTCAGGGTTCTGAGAGGCGAGCGGTGGGCGTGAGCCCACTGAGGAGACGGGAGACAGAGGACAGAGGACAGAGGACAGAAACACGATGCAGAAGCTCGTAACGATCTATCTCGACAACAACGCCTACGGCCGCGGCCAGATGATCGTGACGAGCTATGCCGACAAACACGGATTAATTGAGGAGCACTTGGCGCATTACCTAGCGGATGGATGGGCGATCAAGTCGGTGGCTGCCTGCGGTGGAAATAGCGATAGCCTTTCGCTGCGGGCGTGGCTCGCGGTCGTACTGGAGAAATGAGTTAAGTCTAATCCCTGAAGGGGGTTACAGCCTGGCAGCCACTTCCCTTGCGAAAATCCGCAAGATTCCTCAATTCCAAACGAAAACCACCGGGTGCAACAGTCTCTTGCGCTTGGGGGTAAAATACTCGCAATGATTTCCCGTGCCGCCACTATCGAACCTGACAGCCCAGCCGCCGGCAGCGGTTCGGGGCAGCCGGTCGTTTCGGGCGGCCCGCGTGGGGGCGCCTTGAAGTTTCAATACGCCAGCGGTTCGCGCCCGCTCGAGGGCTATGTCGTTAAGCGCGGCATCGGCCGCGGCGGCTTTGGCGAGGTCTATTTCGCCCAGAGCGACGCCGGCAAGGAAGTGGCCCTCAAGCACGTGGAGCGGAACCTTGAGGTGGAGCTGCGGGGCGTCAGCCAGTGCCTCAACCTCAAGCACGTCAACCTGATCGACCTGTATGACGTTCGCTACGACGAACAGGGGGACGCCTGGGTCGTGATGGAGTACGTCGCCGGGGCGAGCCTGAAGGACGTCATCGACCGCAACCCGAACGGCCTGCCGCTCGACTTGGTGCTGCACTGGTTCCGCGGACTCGCGGCGGGCACGGCCTACCTACACGATCACGGCATCGTCCATCGCGACCTGAAGCCGGGCAACGTCTTCGACGATGCCAACGTCGTGAAGATCGGCGACTATGGCCTGTCGAAGTTCATCTCGTGCAGCCGCCGGAGCGGACAGACCGAAAGTGTCGGCACCTTCCACTACATGGCCCCGGAAATCGGCAAGGGGGTGTACGGCAAGGAAATCGACATCTACGCCCTCGGCATTATCCTCTACGAGATGATCACTGGCCGGGTTCCCTTCGAAGGGGAAAGCAGCCAGGAAATCATCATGAAGCACCTGACGGCAGATCCCGATCTTTCGTCGGTGCCGCAGCCGTACCGCTCGGTCATCCAGCGGGCGATGCAAAAGGACCCCGAGAAGCGGTTTTCGAGCGTGGGGCAGATGCTGGCTGCGCTCGAGCATCCATCGCAATTCACCAGTCCATTCACTGGCAGCAAACCTGCACCCGGTCCTGTGCCCACGAGCTTTGCCTCAGCCAGTCCCACTCCCGCTCTGCCGGTCTATATCGGCGACGACGAAGAAGGGATCGAGTTGGGCGAGCTGCATGAAAACGCGCTCACGGCCGAAATCGTAAAGACCGGCGCGAAAGCTCCGGCCATCGGTACTGCCGCTCGCGGACTGCGAAAGACGCCCGACGAGCCAATCGCCCGCGCCTTCACGCACGGCTGGCGACGGCTGACACACTGGTGGAATCACGGTCCGCTCACGACGCCGCTCAAGATCGGCCTGCTGATCGTCGCGGCGGTGTTTGCCATCTTCAATGGCGGCTGGCTGATTCCGATCGCGGTGGTCTTCGGCTGCGTGTATATGGTCTATCTAGGCATCCGGCTCCTGGTGCAAGCGATTGGCGCGACCGCCGCGCCGGTGGCCCCGGCTGTTGGCGGCAATGCTGAATCGCTCCGCTCCAGCGACTGGAGTCCGAGTGCCTTTGAATCCCGCTGCCGCCAAGCCTTGTGCATGAAGACGGCCGGCGATTGCATCGGCGAATTGACCGGCTCGATGCTCGCCGCCGCGGCCATTGCCCTGGTGCTGACAATCGTCATGTCGGCGATCAGCGGCGAGGCGTTCGATGGCTCCGCGACCGCTCTGGCCAGTCCGGCTTGGCTCTGGCTTTGCACGACGGTCGGCTCGTGGCTCGTCCTGGGAATGGGCAAGTTCTACGAGCGATCGAGCGGCGAGCCGGTGAAACGTCGCTTCGCCCTGCTCGTCGCCGGCCTCGTGTTCGGCCTCGTCGCCTTTGCCGCGGCACAGTTCCTGCTCGTTACGTTCCACGGCGAGTTCGTCGCCCGCGAACTGGTAAGCCATAGCATCGCCAACCGGATGTACGGCGTGAGCGGCGATCCCAAGCTCGCCGCGTTCCTGGCCTACTTCGGCGCGATCTTTGTCACCGTTGGCTGGTGGAAGCAAACCGATCCGCTCCGCGTGTCGCGGCTCCGCATCGGCCCGATCCTGACGACGCTCCTCGCCGCGTGGATCTGGTGGATGCTCTTCGGCTTCCCACAGCCGTGGGGCTTCATGCTGGCGGCGGCGATTGCGATCACGGTGCAGCTGGCTGCCCCGTGGCTGAGCCAGCAGGACCGTGCGGAACTGATCGCCCGCCGCAAGCGGGAGATAGCCTGACGCCGATAAGCATACTAACCCGACGCGTAAGCGAGGGATCAACGAACTCAAACCCGACTCGATCTGGTCATGGATACGCCTCTCACTCTCCTCGTCATCGGCCTGCCGCTCGTCATGCTTGGCGTCGCGGCCTGGCCCTTCCTGTTGTTTCCCCGCGTTCGCACCGTCCTCGTCGGCGCGGGAGGAACCTGCTGCGTCGCTGGCGGCACCCTTGTCGCCGGACTCCTGGCCGCTGGCATGTTGCCGCTGCCGGGCTTCACGGAGTCCACCGCCGTCGCCCAGGAACAAGCTCCTGCCGCGAAGCCCGCCGACTCAAGTTCTGCCGCTAGCGAATCGGCTACGGATGAAGCGACTGCCAACCCAGCCGTCGAAATCGTTCCGCAGCCGCCGACTGCGACCACGCCTGCTCCCGCCGTGCCCGCTCCCGTGAAACCCGCAGCCGCCACAACGGCGTCCACGCCCGCTCCGCCCATCGAAGTGTCTCCGCCGCTCCCCGGCCAAGAGAACGACGCGAAGCACGACGACATCAAAATCGAGACCCGTCCCGACGGCACGGTGATCATCCCTGCCGGCCGTCCAGACTGGGTGCAGCATCCGCGTCGCACTCGCAGCGGCGAAGTGCATCAAATCACTGTCTCTTCTGGTCCGTATGCCACCGACCTGCAGGCCGAGCGGGCCCTCGACGAGGAACTTCTTAAAGCGACCAACGAATACATTGCCGAGCAACTCGGCAGCGAACTCGCCCCCACGCTCTTGCAATACAACGCCCGGATCATCAAGCAGCGGTTCGTGAAGCCGGCGAACACCTACAGCGAGCAAATCACCGTCTCGATCGGCGACATGCAGCAGCGGCACGCCCTGCTCGAATTCGACAACAATTTCCGCAGTGAAATCCAATCGACCTGGGTCGGCAAAATCGCCGAAAGCCGCCTCTTGCAGATGGGCCTCGTTGCCGGCGGCGCGATTCTCCTCTTGGGCTCGGTCTTCGGCTACTTCCGGCTCGACAATGCGACCCGCGGCTACTACACCGGACGCTTGCAGTTCATGACGGCGGCAGCGATACTGGCCATCGTCGCCCTCGGCGCCGCGGCCGCCTTCCGGCTCACTTGGCTGTGAGTCCGTCTGGCATGTTCCCTCTCCCGCTGGGAGAGGGCCGGGGTGAGGGCGCAGGCCCGCTTTCCCCAGGTTCGCCAGCCGCCATGACCGCTCCGCCGGACGCCGACAGTCTCCTCGTCGATCGCATCCGCCGCGGCGAAACCCAGGCGTGGGACGACCTCATCGCCCGCTACGAGGGCCGCCTCCTCGCCTTCGTCGAAAGCCGCCTCGGCCGCCGCGGACCGAGCGAGGACATCGTCCAGGAGTCGTTCCTCGGCTTTCTGAACAGCCTGCCGAACTACGACGGCCGCCGCCCGCTGGAAAGCTATCTGTTCTCGATCTGCGCGTACAAGCTGACGGACCATTTGCGCCGCGAGGGCCGCCGCCCCGCCGTCCCGCTCGCCAGCCACAGCGACACGAGCGGCGACTGGCAAATCTCCGGCTCCGCCCGCCACGCCAGCTCCATCGCCCGCAGCGGCGAACGAAAGGAGCTGGAAGAAAAAGCCGTCAGCGGCGCCCTGACCGAACAGATCGACCGCTGGCGCGAAAAGGGGGAGTGGACGAAGCTGATGTGCGCCGAACTCCTTTTCGTTCGCGGCTGGGCGAACAAGGATGTGGCCGAGCATCTCGGCATCACCGAGCAGCAGGTCGCCAACTACAAGTTTGACTTCATCGCCCGCCTGCGAACGTTAATTCAAAGGCAAAACCTCAGCGAAGAAGTCTTTCCGGAGTTGTACGAAGAAGAACAGAGTGGGTGAATTCAAAGTCGACAGATGAAAACTGGGTACTGGCAAATAATTTGGACAACATTCGATGAACCAACTACCCAGAATTGAATGCCCTGAAATCTCGCTATTCGGTCAATTTTACACGTCGGGGGAACCTATCCAGGCTATGGGTACGATAGGCCGATCCAGGTTCTACTTTCGCGCAAGATCCTCGCAATGGGAGTTTTCCGCATCCACCGATCCATTAGTTGATCCCATCGAAGTTGAGCAACCTGACCAAGGATTTTATCGCGAGGGATCGTATGTCGAGCCTTTCACAGTTCGTCAAGCACAGGACACAATTCAGACCTGCGCCCATGAGTTTCTCGCAGCACGGTCGTAAGACAATACCGAATTCTCCATGACTCGCTATTCGCTCAACGACTTCGTCACTGCCACCGCCCAGCAAGACCGCGGCCAGGGGCTATTCGAGCTCGAAAGCCCGCGGATGCTCGAGGTCAACCTGAACGGCATGATCTGGATCAAGACCGGGGCGATGAAGGCCTACGTCGGCCAGGTCAAGTTCGAGCGCGAGGGAATTTTGGAGCACGGCATCGGCAAGTTCTTCAAAAAGGCCCTCACCGGCGAGGGGACGCGGCTGACCAAAGCGACCGGCCAGGGAGTCATGTACCTCGCCGACGAAGGGAAGAGCATTCAGATCCTGCAGCTTCAGGGAGAGTCGATTTTCGTCAACGGGAACGACCTCTTGGCCTTCGAGCCGTCGCTGAAATGGGATATCACCATGATGCGCAAGCTCTCGGCCCTGGTTGCCGGCGGCTTGTTCAACGTGCGGCTGGAAGGGGTGGGGATGCTGGCGATCACCACGCATCACGAGCCGCTGACCCTCATCGTGCGGCCCGGCCTGCCCGTGCGGACCGATCCCAACGCCACGATCGCCTGGTCGGGCACGCTACAGCCGGAATTCAAGACCGACATTTCGCTCAAGACGTTCTTGGGCCGCGGAAGCGGCGAGTCGATCCAGATGGAATTCGCCGGCCAGGGGTTTGTCGTGATCCAGCCGTTTGAGGAGCGAGCGTTCCAGGCGGGCGCGGGAGCAGGTTAACCAAGTAGGGTGCATGAGCGGTAGCGAAATGCACCTTGGCCGAAGCTTCGATGAGTAAGAGCGCGATGGAAACGTCGGCACTAGATAACGATCTAGAACTCGTTGATCGATTCCTCGAAATGTGGGACCGATTCGCATGTGGTGCCAATGAGTTGATGCCTTCCATCAAGGCGTGTTGGCCGGAATTCGAGGCTGCCCTGATACGACTACTAGAGCAGCAAGATCCACGGGCTCCTGCCCGTATGGTTTTCTATCCCGTTGTTCAAGTCGGCGGATTTATCCCACTGGATTCAGCCCTTGGAATTGCGGCGAAGGCAATAGTGGGTGATGGCGTGCGACCTTTCGTTGACAAGCAGGGCAAGGCCCATCTTTTTGCCGGAAACTTGTATCTTTGGTGGGAGAAGCACCAATCTGAGTTCGCACCTTTTAAACTGTTCGATGAGTGGTGCAACCGCCCCTTTGGGCGCAATACGGTCATTCCCGGTTATCGAAAGATGGCCGCCCAGTCTCAGCACAGATCTTAACACCCTGCAACTCCGCATTCTGCAATCCGAATTCCGCACTCTTATGCGTATCACCCAAGCCGACCTTCAGTCCTATCTCGACGAATCCCTCCCCGCGGCGGAGATGGCCGCGGTCGAGGCGGAGCTGCGTTCCCGGCCCGAACTGCTCACGCAGCTCGCGGTGATCAACGGCCGTCGCGATGCCGGGCTGCACAGCGTGGGGGAAATCTGGCGTCGCCGCCGGCTGAGCTGCCCTACCCGCCAGCAGCTCGGCAGCCACCTCCTCGGCGCGCTCGACGAGGGGCACGTGGCGTATATCCAGTTCCACCTGCAAATCATCGGCTGCCGCTATTGCCAGGCGAACCTCGAAGACCTCCGCCGCCAGCAAGAGGAGAAGGCGGAAACGGTCACCACCCGGCGCACCAAATACTTTCAATCCACGGCCGGCCATTTGCGTAGTAAACGATAGGCGTTCTTCCTACCAACCCGACGCGCCAGCGAGGATCGTATCGGCCAAGGCGACACCGCAGATCATCGTAGCCGGCTACAAACAACGCAAAGACGCGGAGAAACGCAAAGGCGCAAAGCGACAATCGGTATCTCCGCGGCCTTTGCGCCCTTGGCGGCTTTGCGTTGATCCATTCCTGATGGCATCGCCGACGCGGCCGCCATGTCGCGCATTCCGACACTTATGCCGACGAACTCGACGCGCCAGGGAACCTGCGTCAGTCACGTGAAGCAATTCCCTCGCTGACGCTTCGGGTTAGTATCCCGGCACAAAACCTGCTCGTTTGAACTTGATTCTATTCACTCGACTTCAAACTACTCGTCGCCCCGGAGTTCGCCATGTCCCGCTGGTCCCTCGCTCGCCGTGATTTTCTCGCCGCTTCCGCCACGCTGGCTGCTGCGGGCAGCTTGCCGCGGTTTGTATTCGCCGACGATGCGGTTGGTCCCGATCCCAAGGCTTACGAAGCGATGGTCACCAAGGGGATCGACTTCCTCCGCACGAAGGGACAGGCCGCCGACGGCTCGTTCACGAAGCAGATCGGCATTGGCGTGACGGCTCTCGCGGCAACCGCCTTGCTCAAGCACGGTCGCTCCCCCGAAGACCCGACCGTGGCCAAGGCCCTGAAGGTGATTGAAGAGGCCGTGCAGCCGACCGGCGGCATTCACGCCGCCAGCGGCCGGCTGAAGACGTATGAGACGTGCGTCGCGGTCGTCTGCCTCGCCGCGGCGAACAAGGACGGCAAATACGACACGATCCTGAAAAACGCCGACAAGTTCATCAAGGGTGTGCCGTTCGACGCACAAGAAGGGCACGAGAAGGACAGCTTCTTCTTCGGCGGTGCGGGCTACGGAGGGCAGGGGCGGCCGGACCTCTCGAACACCGCGTTCATGATCGACGCCCTCAAGAGCACCGGCAACGGCGCCGACGACCAGGCGATTCGCAATGCCCTCGTGTTCGTGTCGCGCTGCCAGAACCTTGAATCGCCGTACAACACGACGCCGTTTGCCGCCAAGATCAACGACGGCGGCTTCTACTACACGCCCGTTCCCGGCAACCAGGAGAAGGAAGACGAAGCGACCGGCGGCCTGCGGAGCTACGGGGCGATGAGCTATGCCGGCCTTAAGAGTATGGTCTTTGCCGGCGTCTCGAAGGACGACCCGCGGGTGAAGGCGGTCATCAAGTGGATCGGCAAGCACTACGACGTGAAGTCGCATCCCGGCCAGGGGGATTCCGGCCTGTTCTATTACTACGGCACGTTCGCCAAGGCGCTCGCGGCCCTCGGCGAGGACAAAATCACCGACGATGCCGGCAAGACGCACGATTGGCGAAAGGACTTGGCCACGGAGCTTGCCAGTCGCCAGCGCGAGGACGGCTCGTGGGTCAATGCGAACGCGAAGTTCATGGAAGGAGACGCCAACCTCTGCACGGCCTTCGCCCTGCTGGCCCTGGCCGATGCGGCGCCGGCGAAAATGGCGGAGTAGCATTGGATAGCCACACGCATCGCTAGGGGACGTGGTACGCTCAGGCATGGCCACGGTCCCCTCGTTGCTTGTCACACCCGACGCTCGCCGCCGCCTCCAGCAGCGGTACGAGGATGCGATGCGCCTGGCTGCGCGTGCGTCGTGCGATCGGGCCGCCGTTCATGCGATTCTGGCGGAATGCTTGCGGGAAGATCCGGGAAACACGCTGTATCTGGATGCCTTACTGACGAACTTGTGGAAGTGGGAGCCAAAGGCGGGGCGGTCGTGGCTATCCGGCTGGTTTGGCGGAGCGAAGGAAACAGTTGATGCGGCAGCGAACCTTGACTCGGTGCCGAGTACTCAGGACTCCGTACTTGGTACCGAGCACCAAGCACTGCGTGAGGCGCCGGACCGCCTCGTCCGCCGTTGGCACGACCCGCAGTTTTACGTGCAACTCGCGGCGGCGGCAGGCCGCTGCGACCTCGACGAGATCGAGCTTCGCTATCTGACCGAAGCCCAGCGAATTGCCCCCGAGGACGCGAGCGTACGACGCCAACTGGCCCGCTGCCTGACGCGGCAGGGACGGTTTGAAGAGGCGATTGAACACTGGCAGAAACTCGCCAAGCATGACTCCGATCCGGAAGCAACCCAGGCCGCCAGCAACCTCACGCCGACTGCTCTTGCTGCAAAGCTACTCGATGACTCGTCACTTCCGTCTGCCGAAAGTCTGCTCGCGACGGCTCGAAGCCTCGCCACAGAAGGCCGCTTCGCCGCAGCCGAGCAGTGTTTCTCTCGCGCACAACAAGCGTCGGGCGGCGACCTCGCAATCCTCGCCGAGCGCGAAGACTTGCGACTGGCACACAGTCAGCTTCGTCTGGCCGTCGCTCGCCGCCGAGCCGAGTCCGACCCGCATCCCAAAGCCCAGTCGCTCGTCGGTCGTATGGAGCAGGAACACAATCGCCTGGAGATCGACATCTTTCACCTCCGAAGCGAGCGGCATCCGCACGATAAGCAGTTAAAACTTGAACTCGCCCGGCGGCTCAAGCGAGCGGGCAACTACAGCGGGGCGATCCAGAGGTTGGAAGAAGCTTTGGCCGATCCGTCGTTGGCAGCAGTGGCGAACCTGGAGTTAGGCGAATGCTGGCAGCACTTGCGGCAGTTCGCCAAGGCGCTCGGATACTATCGGCAGGCGGCACAAATCGACGAGGCCAATCAGTCCACCCAGCTCACCGCCCTGTACCGCATCGGCGTCCTGGCTGCCGCGATGAACGAGGCGGGGGACGCGAAGTCGGCCCTTACGCGGCTGGTAGCGATCAAGCCAAACTATAAGGACGCCCGTGAGCGGCTAGACAAACTGCCCTGAATTTGTGATGATACGCGATTCCACTTGCGACCAGCGTGTAGGCGAGCAGCCTGCTTAAACCGTTCACCAGTATTCAGTTAGACGATCCATGCCAACCACTAAAAGCGCCAAGAAAAGCCACCGGAAGAGCCTCCAGCAGCGGGCCACGAACCGGGCCACGAAGTCCTCGATCAAAACGCAGATTCGCAAGGTCCGCGAGGCGGTTACCGCCGGTGACCTGGCCAAGGCCGATGCCGAGTTCCGCGTGGCCGCGACCAAGCTCGACCGCTCGGCCGCCAAGCGGGTGATTCACCCGAACGCCGCTGCCCGGACCAAATCGCGGTTGCAGCACCTGATGAAATCGGCCAAGACGAAAGCACCGGCAGCCAAGTAAGGTCTGCAAAATCCAGAACCAAGGGGGGACGCGATGCGAGTTCCCGGCTTCCGATCGCTTTGGGTCGTGGCTCTGGGCACCTTGGTTCTTCCGCCCGCTGCGGCGGACGACGCATCGCGGGCGCAATTCGAGCGGCGGATTCTACCGATTCTCTCCGCCAAGAATCCGTCGAGCTGTGCTGAGTGCCATCTCTCGGGCGTCGATCTGGCGCAGTACATCCAGCCGACCGAAGCGGAGACGTTTGCCGCGCTGCGCGACGGCGGACTGATTGACGTCAAGGTTCCCGACAAGTCGAAGCTGCTCGCGTTCATCGCCCGCAAGCCAAAGCGGCCGAGCCTTGTGACTGACAAAGTCCGGCAGGAGGAACTCGCGGCGTTTCGGGGCTGGATTCAGGCGGCTGTGAAGGATCCTGCGCTGCTCGCGAGTAAATCGGGCGATGCGAAGATCGGCCCGCAACTTCCCGACGAAGTGATCCGTCACGCTCGCAAGGATCGCGTGCTCTCGTCGTTCGTCGATCGGGTCTGGTCGGAGGTCGGCCGCTGTGCCGCCTGCCACTCGCCCGATCGGAACCAGGAGCAGGTGAAGAAGCATGGCGAGCACATCTCGTGGATCAAGAAGGACGATCCGGCGGGTACGCTGGCGTACTTGCGCGAGGTGGAGCTGATTGATCTGGGTCAGCCGGAGAAGAGCCTGCTTTTGCTAAAGCCGCTGAATCAGGTAAAGCACGGCGGCGGGCAGAAGATGGCCTTTGGCGACCGGACCTACAAGCAGTTCCGGCAGTTCATCGATGACCTTGCGGCCACCGAGCAAGGGAAGTACACCGCCGCAAGCGAGTTGCCAGCCGACGGCAGCGAGGTTTCGACCGTCAGCGAGATTTGGTTCAAGCTCACCGAAGTGCCGGCTCGCTTCGACAAAATGGTCCTCCAGGTCGATCTGTACCGCTGGGATGAAGCGACAAAGTCGTGGTCGCCGGATCGCTGGGCGACCGCGGACAGACCGGTGTTCGGCGGCGGACAGTTGTGGCAGAACCACCTGAGCCTGACCGCTCCGCGTGATTCCACCCGTGCGAAAGAGCTTGCGGCTCGCCCGGCATTGCCAGCGGGCAAGTATCTCGCGCGAATCTACATCGACCAGCAGAACAAGCTCGAAAAGCAATATCCGGCCGTTCTCGGTCCTGACGAACTCGTCGGCGAAGTCGAGTTCACGACGAACTGGCCAGACGGTTATGGCAAAATGACCGTCGTCAAGTATCCGGTGAAATAACGCGTTACCACTCGATCGCCTCCGCGTCGAATACCGGACCTTCGGCGCAGGTTCGCTTGTAGTCGAACGTGCCGTCCTCTTGGCGGATCTTGGCGACGCATGTGAAACAGATGCCGATGCCGCAAGCCATCGGCGTTTCGAGCGAGACCTGGCAAGGGATATTGGCCTCGACTGCGATCTTGGCGACGGCTTCCATCATTGGTTCCGGGCCGCAGCAGGCGATGCGCGGCCTGCCGTGATGCTCAGCCAGCGATTGCTTGAGCAGGTCTGTCACCAGGCCGTGATGCCCGCGACTGCCGTCGTCGGTGGCGATACGGACATCGACTCCCGCCGCCTCGAACTGTTCGACGCCGGCCAGATACGCTGCCGTTCGAGCGCCGTTGCAAAACGTCACGTGCAACGCCCGTGATGCTTCCCGCGGCGGCTCGCCATAGCGCCGCTTGTGCAACGCTTCCTGGGCCAGCGCGAGCATGGGGGTATAGCCGATGCCGCCGGCGACGAGGAGGAGGTGGTCGGTGGGAATGGTAGGACGCTTCTGCGAAGCGTCGCCAGGCGAACCCCCAAACCCGTTCCCCAGCGGCCCCCATACGTCGATGCGCTGTCCCGGCTGCATCTGCCAGAGGCGGCTGGTGAGTTTGCCTTTTACGAGATAGACGACATCGATCGATTCGGGCTCCCCGTTCTGCCCGTCGATGGTGTCGTAGAGAGCCAGAGGCCGGCCAATGAGCGGGTCATTCAGGCCCGCGATGCGGAGCATCAGGAATTGCCCCGGCACGATGCGTCGCGCCATCTCGGGCGAGCGAAATCGGAGGCGATACGTATCCTTGGCCAACCGCACGTTCTCGATGATGTCAACTGTTTGCTGCACAGCACGATCGGGGCAATACTTGGCGTGCAGCGGGCTGTGTACGGCACTCATCGGCGTCCCTTCCGCTTGCCGCCCGGCTTGCCGAACTTCTTCCCGCTGGGTTTGCCAAACGGTTTTCCGCCAGCCGCTGGCTTACCAAACTTCTTGCCGCCCGGTTTGGCGAAGCGTTTGCCGCCCGCTTTGGCCGGACGAGCCCGCCCCTGGTCCCCCGCCTGGGGTCGAAACTCGAAATTGCCGGCTGTCTTGCCTGCTGGACCGCGGCCCGTGCTCGGCTTACCCAGTTGCCGCTTGCCGCTCCGTTTCTTGCCGTAGCTCTCGCGGGGGCGCTGTACAAGTTCTTCTCGCGGCGGTCGATCGCCCTGGTACTTCGACTCTCCTTGGCGAAATGGCCGCTTGCCACCACGCTTTTGCTTGCGGCGCGTGCCCGGCAGGCGATCTTGGCGAGGGCGTTGCTGTGCCGGTTCATCGGAATCATACGGAATGACGCCCCCCCGTTTCATTGGCGGTCCGTCGGTGAAATCCTGGCCGTCGTCGTCACTGTCGAGCGTCATCGGCCGGAACTCGCCGGAGTCGAGGTCGGGATGCTCCTGATCGCTTGCGGCATCGGCCAGGTCAGGTTCCGCCAGATTCCCTTCGTCCATGTCGTCGCGCAAGAGGTCGTCGATCGACAACGGCTCGGCCAGCAGAGCTTGCTTCTGCAGGTAGGGCTCAGAATGCTGCTGCGAAACGTCGCCCAGTGATTCACGCTTCTGCGAAGCGTCGCTAACCGCACCGGATTTTCGCTTCGACTTCGCCGCACGTCGCTTCTCGCGAGCCAGCCTGAGCAAGGCTTCGATCTCGTTCGGCATCAATCGCCGCCACGCCCCGATCGGCAGGTCGGCCAGCTTGATCGGACCGACTGCGATTCGCTTGAGTCGGAGCACCTTATGGCCAACGCGGGCCAGAATACGCCGCAGTTCGCGGTTGCGCCCTTCGTTGAGCACCATCACGAGGTCCGTGCTCTGTCCCTGCTTCTTCTTCACGGCGATCGACTGCACGCGGCAGAAGCCGTCGCTCAGATAGACCCCCTTCGTCAGCCGGGCGAGGTCGCTCTGCGTCGGCGAACCGGCAACGCGGACGAGATACGTTTTCTCGACTCCGTAACGCGGGTGTGTGATCCGGTTGGCGAACTCGCCGTCGTTCGTGACGAGGATCAACCCTTCGCTCGCCCGGTCGAGCCGGCCGACGGCGAAGACTCGTTCCTCGGTGGGCACCAGGTCGATCACCAGCGGGCGGCCGCTCGGATCGTTGTTCGTGGTGACGACGCCCATTGGCTTGTTGACGGCGTAGTAGAGCCGCTGCGGTTTGCGGAGCGCCTCGCCATCGACGCGGATTTCGTGCCGCAGCGGATCGACCCTGGTGCCCAACTCGGTTACCACCTGCCGATCGACCTCGACCCGTCCTTCCCGGATCAGCTCTTCGCAATCCCGCCGGCTGCCGACGCCAGCCGCGGCCAGGACTTTTTGCAGTCGTTCGCCCCGGCCGACGTCCTCCTCGGCTCCGCTTTCT
>CAYLLN010000028.1:0-9023 GCA_964384375.1 uncultured Pirellulaceae bacterium | reverse complement strand
CACATCTTACCGCCGACGGCCATTTCGTCGTATTGGGCGTCCGGTTGAGCCGGATGTGCCGAAACGAATTATTGCACCACTTGTGCCGGCGATTCCGATATTTCGGGAGTCTGGTCACACGTGGGGAGGGCTTCTCGCCAGGAAACCCGACGCTTAAGCGAGGACCAATCCCTCGCTTACGCGTCGGGCTTCCATCCCTCCCGATCAGACAAACCTTGCGGCCCGCCGCTCTACCCGCCTCATCCATCGGCCAAGTAGTAGGCACACTCCGTGTGCCGTTGCCGGAGACCTCGTCATGCCCATGCGCCTTTCGCGTCGTCAGTTCGGAATGAGCACCCTCGCCCTCGGCGCTTCGCTTGCGGCCGGCGGCGTTCACGCTCAAAGCAACAAGCCGATGAAGGCGGTCATTCCGGGCACCGGCATTCCGGTCGCCCGCACCGGCGACGACTTCGAGGCCGAGGACTGGACCTACTACCCGCAGCATCCCAAGAGCAGTTGGAATATCGACGAGAACATCCGCGTCCCCGGCGGCATCTCGAAGAACAACCAGTGGGTCGAAGCCGCCAAGCGCGGCCAGCCCGACGTCGTCCGCCGCGTCCCCACTCCGCCCGATGGCATCGAGGGGAGCAAGGGGTCGATGGTCATTCAGTCGCTCTATTCCGGCATCCCCGGCACGATCACCAACCAGCAGCAGCAAGACGACCTCCTCTGCAACAGCGAACAGATGGCCGGCCGCGCCCTGCCCGTCACCTGGTCGCCGAACTGCGTCTGCCGCGTGTTTATCGTGCCGCACACGAAGTGGGAGGAGCGGAACGGCGCCTCGTTCGGCTATCGCTGCGGCCTCGTCGGCTGGGGCAAAGAGAACAACGAGGAATACTGGCCCGGCATCTTCTATCACATGGAACGGGGCCTGAAGGACAACCAGCGGACCTACGCCATTCGCGCCTGGGTGCGAGCCGATGGCCACGGCCGCGACATGCCCGAGTTGACCTTCGAGCCCGAAAGCTGGATGACGATGGGGATGTCGTGTACGCCCGACGGCGCGTGCCACTTCTTCGCCCGTGCCGGCATCGAAGACCTGGAAGAGAAGGACAACATCGGCAGCTACTGGCCCTACAGCTACCGGGCCCATTCGTTCCAGTGCTTCTTCTACAACGTCATCAACATGGACGACGGCCGGAGCGTCAGCACTCCCTGGATCATCGACGACGCGTATCTCTACTGTGCGACCGCCCCGTCGAATCGCGTCCGCGGCCCGCTTACGGCGACTCAACCGCAAGGGACGACGCAGCAGAAGTAGCGGCAGGTTGACGGACTGTCGCTGGCGATTCGGTGAGTAAAGCGTGGTAGGATGGATACCTGTCCTGCCACGTTTCGCACATTCGCGTGCGGGGATCGCTGATCATGAGCGTCAACCCCTACGACAGCCCGCTGGCGCAGAACTCGCCGCCCGTGCAGCCGAAGTACGTCTGGCGATTCCGGCTGTGGGAGTTGCTCGCGGTCGTGGGCATCATCGCGCTGCTCGTTGCGATGCTGTTGCCTAATGTACGTTTTGCGCGCGAGGCAGCGCGGCGTTCGCAATGCGGCAACAACCTGAAGCAGATCGGACTCGCCCTGCACAACTATCACGACGAGTACGGGGCGTTTCCTCCGGCTTACACGGTCGATGCCAACGGAAAGCCGCTGCATAGCTGGCGAACGCTGATTCTGCCGTATTTGGAGCAGGCGTCGCTGTACGAGAAGATCGACCTGACCAAGCCGTGGGACGATCCGGCAAATCAATTCGCACGCGACACCAAGGTTTGCACGTACCAATGCCCGTCGGCCGACACTCCTGAGGGAAAGACGGCCTATTTGGCGATCGTCGGTCCCGGCAGTTGCTTGCAAGCGACGACTGGGCGGAAGCTGGCCGAGATCACCGACTCTACCGCGGCGACACTGATGGTATTCGAAGTTGACCCCGAGCACGCGGTCCACTGGATGTCGCCTGAAGACGCGACCGAGTCGCAGGTGGTGAGCTTTGCTTCCGCAAAGCCACTGGCCCATCCGGGCGGAACACAAGCCTTGTTTGCTGATGGGAGCATCCGCTTTCTGCCCGAAAGCATCAAGCCTGCCGTTCTCCGTGCGCTGATCTCTGCCGCGGGTGGCGACGACGACTTGGCTCGGCAGGTGGATTGAAACAGCGAATTCGTGAGCCACGGATGAAACACGGAAGTTCACGGATGAGATGGGAACGATAGTACTCCTATCCGTAATACAAACATTGCGATTCTTCGCGCACTACGAAGATTTGTCATGAATTCGCTCGCTGGCGCATCGTCGTTCTATTTCAACGCAAAGATCGCAAAGTTGGCAAAGCCGCAAAGAGCGAAGCATTTCACCCTTTGCGGCCTTCGCGACCTTTGCACCTTTGCGTTGAGAGTCTCCGCGGGAACTGGGAATAATTCATCGGTTGTGGCTGTGCCGGGCTCGGTTTCAGCCGTGGCCGGCGATTTGTCCCGTGGCAGCGGCTGCCAGGCTCGCGGCGCGGCGCAGGAGTAATAGCTCATACACGAGCAGAGGCACGAGCCAACTTGCCCAGCAAGAGAGCGGGTAGAGCCAAAGCTCGCTAAAGCCGACGACATCGGCCAGTCCGCCGATGAGCCTGATGACGACGGCGGAAACGAGCAGCAGGTACGTCCGCCACATCCACCGCTCGTGGGCTGCAAATCGTCGCTGAACGGCCGCACGCCAACCCAACAGCACGCAGACGGCCGTCGCGATCGCCAGCGAGCCGAGTCCCAGAGCCGCGATCCTTCCGGTCATGGCATACCACGCCATCCACAGGCCGCTCGGTGCAACAAGCAGCAGAATGCTTGCCACTTGCACCCGTCCCAGCCGCCGGTGCCAGCGCGGCGTCCACCGGCGAAATCGCTCACTGACGAGCAGCGTCCCCAAAAGGAGCGTCGCTGGACCGGACGCGAGGTGGGCATAGAACGCCCAGCCGTAGGCACCCCAGAAATAGGTTTCTCGCCCTCGCAGAAAGTCCGCTTCAAAGTTCGGGGGGAGATAGTCGCGATAGCCCAGCACGACGCTCGCGCTCACCTTAACGACGAGAGCTGCCGTCAGGAACGTCAGCACGCGGCTCTGCCAAGTTGCATGGGTGGAAGGCATGGTCGCGACCGTCTCCGCTGCCCACCGTATTTGCTTCAACCTTTGTCACGTTCAACGACTTTACCAGCTCGGAATTCGGCAATGATCTCGATGATTCCGACGATGTTATCGTTGAATGAATCGAGATCCTCGGCTGGAATCCAGTATTCAAGCGTCGTTCGATCGGCGACACATTGGATTTCGTAGTTGGATAGAAATTCATTCCGAATCTGGAAACGCGTCACAAATCCTACGTGGCTGTGGTTTGCGTCCGTCGAATTCCAGTTGCGGGCTATGGCAGCGGCATAGTCTTCGGTGAGGACCGGGTAGAAGATTGGTTGCCCCGGAAGGCGTGCCGGGAATCGCTTGAATTCTGCATGTGCGATCTTCGCCAATTCGTTTTCGCCGACAGGACGGAAAAGCGTCGATTCACCCGTCTTGGGTGGACGTCGCTGTGAGCTGTAGTATTCGGCAGGCGTGAAATGGGAGTTGCAATTCGTGCAGCGAAAGCCAATCTCTTCAGTTGCCAGAATTTCACGCGAATGCGTATCGCAATGTGGGCATCGCAGTCCCTCTCGCGCAAGGATGCCCTTCAATTCCTGAATGGCATACCAATTCCACTGAGATTCCGGCATATAGCAAACCCCGGCTCAAGACCGCTCCAAAAAAGTCGATCAGCACGTCATTCTACCGCACCAGTGTGCCAGCGATGGCCGTGGACGAGAGCATCTCGCGCAGTTGCCGCTGCTGCTGCGAGGTGAGCGGGGCCCGGGGGAAGGCACAGGTCGCGTGGTCGATCAGCCCCTGCCAGACGAGGATTTGCTTTGTCGCGGCAAGCGTCTGAAAGCGGAGGAGCGGCTCGATGATGTCGTTTGCCTGCCGCTGATAGGCCATCGCTTGCGAGTGCCTGCCGGCAGCCGCTTCGCGGGCGATCTGCAGGATCAGGTCGGGCATGAAGTTGTAGGTCGTGCCGATAGCGCCGTGCGCACCGACCAGCAGGCCGCACGCGAGCGCTTCGTCCTGGCCGTTGTAGAGCACCTGCCCTGGGCGGAGCCGGAAGAGCAGCCGCTGCATCACAAAGAAGTCGGGGGCTGTGTATTTCAGGCCGGCGACGCCGGGGATTTCCAGGATGGCCGCGAGATTGGCAATCGGCTGCGACTGACCGGTGAGCATGGGAATGTGATATGCCACGACCGGAACCGGGCTCTTGCGGGCGAGTTCCGTGTAGTAGGCGAGTACTTCGTCCCATGAGTAGCCGCCGGCAAAGGCGGGGATGCTGCTGACGGCATCGGCCCCGACACGGCCGGCATGTTCGGCCAGTTCCAGCGCCTGAGCGGCCTGAATCGCGCCGACATGGACAATGAGCGTGCCGCGGCCGCGCGTCAGGCTGGCCGCGATCTCGACAATCCGGCGGCGAATCGCGAAGTCGAGATAGATCCCTTCGCCGGTTGTCCCCGTCAGATAGAGCCCGCCGACGCCGCGGCTGTAAAGATGCTCGATCAGCCGCTCGGCGCTTCGTTCATCAAGCCGACCGTCAGGCAACAGAGGCGTAACGAGAGCGGGGAGAATGCGGTTGGGAGCGGCGGCTAAGGGGGTGGACATGGCGTTCTATTATCGTTCGCCCGTGGCGAGATGCGAGGCGGAGGAAGTGCGGAATTCGGATTGCGGAACTCGGAATGCGGAGTTGCCTCGATGACTCGACCCCCGCCTATCGCGACATGCAGCCGTGCGGAATAATCGTCCCTTTCCACTCCACACTCCGAAATCCGCACTCCGCAATCATGTCATCTCTTTCCGGCAAAACGGCACTGGTCACTGGGGGCGGCACGGGGATCGGCTGGGGGGCGGCTGCGGCACTCGCGGGCGAGGGATGCCGCGTGGCGATCGTCGGGCGGCGACTCGACGTGCTGAAACAGGCCGCGGCGAGCTGGCTCGGTCAGCCGCCGATCATCGTCCATGCGTGCGACGTGGCCGATCGGGCGAGCGTCAACGCGGCCTTCGCGTGGGCGACGAAGCAGCTGGGCCACATCGACATTCTGGTTAACTCGGCCGGCATCAACATCAAAAACCGGATGATGCTTAACATGCCGCCGGAGGAGTGGGACCGCGTGCTGCAGGTCAACGCGACCGGCGTCTATAACTGCATGCACGCCGTGCTGCCGCAGATGCGCGAGCGGAAGGACGGCGTGATCATCAACATCTCGTCGATCTCCGGTCGGCGAGCGGCGGCACTCGGCGGCGTGGCCTACAACGCGTCGAAGTTCGCCGCGTCGGCGCTGGGGATCAGCGTCGCCAACGAGGAAATCGCGAACAACATCCGCGTGACGACGATTTACCCCGGCGAGGTCGATACGCCGATCCTCGAACACCGGCCCGTCCCCGTGAGCGCCGAGCGGCGGGCCAAGATGCTCTTGCCGGAGGATCTGGGGGCGATGGTCGCCGCCGTGGCGAAGCTCCCGCCGCGGGCGCACGTGCCGGAGCTGATCATCAAGCCGACATCGGCGGAGTTTGTGTAGCGATCGTCGCTCAGTGCCGTATGAAATCAGTGCCGCGTGAAGAAGTGGTACGCCACCGTCGGCTCAAAGTTCTCGCCCGGCTTGAGCTTCACGCGCCAGGTGACCTGCGAGCTGTTGTTGACCGCGGGATGCCCCTGGTAGTCGCGCCAGTCTGCCGCGTTGAAGCCGCCGAGCGTCACCTTGCCGTCGTGCGACGTTTCCGTCACCTTGCCGCCTAACCGGAGCGTGATTTCCACGTCGATGTCGATCGGCTTGTTGTTGCAGAGGTGCAAGCGGGCCTCTTTCTCGATGCGGGCGTACGGATAGCCGCCCCAGGAAACGGCGTTCAGCTCGCGGCCGGTCTCCTTCTCGTCGAACGAGCCGCGGGTATCGACCGACACCGTCACCGGCACGCGGACCTCGTTCTTTGGCGAGGTGTACGTCAGCAACTCCTGTGACAGCGGCTGTTGCCCCTGCATGATGAGGGCGGCGCCGGTCGTCCAAGGAACGCTGGTCGCGTTAGTCAGCTCGATCTGGTGCCAGACTTCGTTCTTACTGAGCGTGAGCGGCGACGAGACGCCCGCCCCGCTGGGGGCCGCTTCAATGTCTTGCCGCGAGACATGCACGTCCCACGTATAGATGTCCTTGTACGGCACGGTGGCATTGAAGATCGATACCGCTCCGCGTTCCCCCTTGCCAATCGTCAGCTTCGGCAGGCTATAGACGAACAAGTCTTGCGCCCCGGCTGCGGTTAGATCGCCGGGCAGGTCGATCGGCTGGCCACCGTTCGGATCGGCGTTGGCATGTGCCGCTCCCCGGCGGAATTCGCCCGACCGCTGCGAGTACATCGCGTTGGAAAGCTGGGTCGTGTTCCCCATCAGGTTCGGATCACTCTCGGCGAGTGCGTTGCGCAGGACGCTTTCCAGAATCAGCGGACTGGGCGTCTGTCGGAAACGGAAGTTTGGCACGCCGACAACGATGTCCATCGGCACGTCGGCGAGGTCTTCGGCCTCGTTCAGAATCTCGGCTTGGAGGGCGATCTGAGCCGTCGGTTTCGCGGCATCTTTGCCGTTGAGGCCCAGGCGATATGTCGGAATCCACCGGACGCCAGGGCGAAAGTACATCAGGTTCACCGCGTGCTTCTGCTTCGGCTTGTCGAATTCGAATGTGATCCGCTTCGTCCGCTTGCTGGTGGTGATCGTCCGCGGCAGCGTCGTTTTCATCTCTTTGATCGTGAGCGTCCGGACCTGGCCCGCTTGCAACAGCACGTCGCCGTCGTCGGTGCGGAGGATGAAATTGTTCCCCGTGACGGCGGTCATCGTGCGGGTTGCGCCGTCGTCAGCCGCTGGTACGAGCGCGGCGCCTGGCGGACCAGCCGCGGCCCGCGAGCTGAGCAACTCGAGCGCCGGCCCGGCAATGGGTGTCGGCGTCCGTTCGACGAGCACTTCCCGAATGGTGCCGGAGAGGACCGCCTTGTCGTGCATTTCGACCTTCGCGAGCTTCCCCTGATTGGCCAAGAGCAACTCGATCGTCTCTTTGCACGGCAGCTCCCGCTCGGCAGCCGATTCGTCGGTCTTCCAGCCGGCAACCATGTTCACGAGGCGTCCTTCGTCGGGCATGGCCCAGAACGAGCCGAGCACCGCCGCATCGGGGACGTCGTCGAGGAAGACGTGCCCCTTTTCGTCGGTCGTCGCCTCCCCCTTTTTGATGACCAGGCAATAGCCGTCCTTGAAGGCGATGACCCGCTGGGTCTTGAGGTCGAGCTTGCCGGGGGTGTCGGCAGCGAGCGAAGCGGTTAGGGAGGCGAGCGAGATGGCGGCTGCCAGAGCGGCGCGGAGTGCAAAGAATCGGAAGGGCACGGCGAATTCCCTGTTGCGAGGAGAGGGTGACTTGTCCCTGGCGATTCTATCTTCGCGAGGCGAATCGCCGCGCAACGGGGGTGTAACGAGGTGTGGCTGTCACTCGGCGTCAATGTCGTCGTTCGCTCCGCGAACGAACGCCCTTTCGCGCAGAAAGGCGACACTGCAACCGGAGCATTGCAATCCACACGCCACGCAGGCAGGATAAACCGGATGACGACCGAAGCTGCTCCCGCCGATCAAATGGAGAAGTCGGTTGCCGCTGCGCGCCGGGCAACGTGGTTCGGGTGGTGGCTTTCGGTCGGTGTGTGGGTGGGGGCTCCGTTTGCGCTCGTCGTGTTCGCGATTGTCGCCGTCTATCTCTGGTGGAAACTGGCCGAGGCGAAGGCGGCTCATGAGGTGGGCCTGGAAGTCGCACGCATCCAAGCCAAAGGTGAGCCGATAACGATCTACGACCTGTACCAGTATCACCGGGTGCCAGCCGGAGCGACCGATACGACACCGCTCTGGGTGACGGCACTCAAACAGGTCAACGGCGTGCAGGTCAATCCGACGTTCCTTTCGCTCCCCATCGTGGGGAACAATCGGGACAAAGTGGCGGCACTCGATCCGAACGCGCCCGACAATCAGCTGGCTCTGACTGAGAAATACCTGGCACTTTGTCAGCCGGGATTGCAGGCGGCAGAAGACGCGACCAAAGCCCACGGCGAGTGCCGGTTTCCTGCGGCATACGAGATGGGCATCAACATGCCGGGGGGCGTATTTCAGCAATGCCGCGGTCTGGCGCGCGTGCTGTCACTGCAAACGCGTGTCCGCCTGGCCCGCGGCGATTCGGACGGTGCAATCGAATCGACAGCGACGATGCTCGGCCTCGTGCGAGCGATGGAGAACGAGCTATCACTCGTCGATCGGCTCGTCCACATTGCGATCACCGGGATCGCCCTGGACGACGTGAGGTTCCTGGCCCAAAACGGCAAGCTCACCGAGGAGCAACTCGTCCGGTTGCAGCGAGAAGTAGAGGGGATTGACATTCAGAACAGCTTTACGACTTCGCTCCTTGGCGAGCGGGGCATGGGCTTTCATTCGTTCCACCAGTTTGCCGCGGCTCCGGGAACGCCAACAAAGGCCGATCCGATGGCGGGGGGAAGGTTGACACGCGGCAAGGCGTGCCAGATCTACCTGGAGATTTTGCAGAAGGTTATCGACGCCTCACGAAAACCGATGCCGCAGGCGCTCGACGACTCACAGCAACTGAGTCAGCAAGTGGCGATGGAAATGCAATCGGCCAATCCGCTTGACCGAGCCAATTTCATTCTGACGCAGCAAATGATACCGTCGGTGGCAGCCGCCTTTCAGGCCCGGGCCCGGATCGAAGCCGACCGCAACCTCACCCTGGCGACTATCGCGGCCAAGCGGTATCAGCTTAAGAACGGAAAGCTGCCGCAGAAGCTGGAGGATCTCGGCGAGTTTCTGTCCGCCGTGCCGATCGATACGTTCGACGGCCAGCCGCTGCGAATGAAGCAGGTCGGCGACGAGC
>CAYLLN010000027.1:0-81039 GCA_964384375.1 uncultured Pirellulaceae bacterium | reverse complement strand
GACCTTGGTCTCCTCGCCCGATCCCCCCGCGACTTGCAGCACCGACACGTCGAACGTACCGCCGCCGAGATCGAAGACGACGATCTTCTCGTCCTTCTTCTTGTCGAGGCCATAGGCGAGCGCAGCCGCGGTCGGCTCGTTGATGATGCGAGCGACTTCCAGGCCGGCGATCTGTCCGGCGTCCTTGGTCGCTTGCCGCTGGGCATCGTTGAAATAGGCCGGGACGGTGATGACCGCCTTGTTGACCTTGTGCCCCAGGTACGACTCGGCCGCTTCCTTCAGCTTGCGAAGCACTTTGGCCGAAATCTCCTGCGGCGTGTTGTCCTTGTCGCCGATCTTGACCTTCACGTAGTCCTGTGGGGAGCCGACGACCTTGTACGGCACCATCTTCTCTTCGTTCTCGACCTCCGCGTGGCGGCGGCCCATGAACCGCTTGATCGAATAGACGGTCCGCGTTGGGTTCGTCACGGCCTGCCGCTTGGCGGGCTCGCCGACGAGCGTCTCCCCCTTGTCGTTGAACGCGACGACGCTAGGCGTCAGGCGGTTCCCTTCCGCGTTCGCGATCACCTTCGGTTCCGAGCCTTCCATGATGGCGACGACCGAGTTGGTCGTGCCCAAGTCAATTCCAATGATTTTTTCACCAGCAGCCATATGTGTTGCCTCCTCGTTGATTGGCTTTGCTTATTCGTTTCGCCCATCCAGCCCTTCGCGGCTGGGTCAAATCTGCGCTTACTGCGACACGCCGACGGGTAATTGCAAGGGCCGTGCCATTTGCCCCAGATTCTCGCGGCATCCGTAAGTGCCGTCATGCCAACAGGTTGTAGCATCGCCCAAGCTCAGTTGGTCTGATGTCGTTGGTCGGGCTTCGGCCGACCGACTGTCAATTTGACATTCGAGCCGATTACTCGTGAAGCCACTTCAATTTCGCCGAGTCGGCAACGACACAACGAAGTCCCGCCGGCAACTTTTTCGTGCTCTATCTCCTCCAGCCTGCTTGGTTTAGGTTCACATGGGAATAAGAGTGGCAAGTGCCTTACCTCGACGAGAAACGTGACGCGGTGCTGATTCTGGCATTAGAAACTTCGGCAGTGGGGGGATCGGTAGCACTGCTACAGGGCGAGCAGGTGCTATCGCAGTGCGCGCTCGTGGAAGGCCGCCGTTCGGGGCAATGGCTCACCCCGGCAATCGATGAAGCCCTGCGAGCTGCAGGGCGCCAGCCGCGGGAGGTCCAGCTTGTGGCGGTAACGACCGGGCCCGGGTCGTTCACGGGATTGCGCGTTGGAGTGACGACGGCCAAGACGTTCGCCTATGCTGCCGGCAGCGACGTGATCGGTTTGAACACGCTCGACGTAATCGCTGCCCAGGTTCCAGCCGAGCATTTACACGAAACAGCCGAACTGCACGTCGTCATGGACGCTCAGCGGAAGGAACTGTTTGTCGCAAAGTACCGCGTTGATGGCTCAGGCGAGCCGATTCGCCTCGCCGCCGACGAGATTGTGCCGACCCAGACGTGGCTTCTGTCGCTCCGGCCGGGAACCATCGTTACCGGACCAGGATTGGCGAAGCTCCCGTCGCAGCTTCCTGCCGGTGTGACCTTCGTCGATCCGGCACTTCACGAGCCGCAAGCCGCGACAGTCGGCCGACTCGCCTGTCGGGCCCATCAATCCGGTCGGCGCGACGATTTGTGGAAGCTCGCGCCGGCGTATTTGCGGCCCAGCTATGCAGAGGAAAAGGCTCTGTTGCCGCCAGCCGCCAAAACATAGTCACTTCCTCTCTTGCTTGCTGGGACGGCGCGTCTCGGCGCGAGGTGTACTGTGGGATGGTAAACTGCGCAGTCAGTCAGTTGCTGGAGCCAATCGTTACCAGAGTGATCCCATGACGTTCAAGTTCCGCGCCATTCTGAGGTCGATCTGCATCGTCGCGCTCCTGGCGTCGTCCGCGGCCGCGTGCCTGTGGGATGCGGATACGCTGCAGATGGAGCGGCTCCGGTTTCCGGGCGTGCTGGAAATCATCACCGGAAAGTTCGTGCGGCATAGTAATGCTTATTACGAGTGGCGGATCAAGGACCGGCTGAAGAAGCTTGAGGCAAAACCGAATGACCCTGCACTGATCGACGATCTGGCCGTTGGCTACGACAAACTCGGGCGGTACGACGAAGGGATCGCGGTGCTGGAGAAGTCGCTTGCCGCCGATCCGGACCGCTACGAAACGCTCGCCAACCTCGCCACGCTCCTGTTCCATGCCGGCCGCCTCGACGAGAGCAAGCAAAAAGTTGAGCGGGCCTTGGAAATCAATCCCAACGCCCACTTCGGGCGGGAGAAGTATCAACTACTACTTACGGAATATGTGCAGCAGAGCCAACTCGCGACGGCCGGCGTTCTTAGCGACGACGAGAAGTATCCGGTCAACGGGAGCGGCGGCGGTGTCAAGGGCTTTGCTCGTTTTGTAATCGTATCGAAATTTGGCGAGGACGAGAGTCTTAAATACGGTTTTGGAGGGACTGAAGCTGACCAAGGTGAGCGGCAAAAAGAGTTGCAAAACGCGACCCGAGGCGTGTTGGGAATGCTGCACTTTGCCGATTACAAATCGCCGATCCTTTTGGAAGCTCTCGGCGACTTGCTGATTACCGGAGACTTTGACAAGAACGGAACGATGCTCGCCGCACGTGCCTACATCCTAGCGGCCCAAGGATCAAAAGAGCTGGCTGTTGCGGATCGCTTGCGAATGATGGCTCGTCAGGCATTGGCCAATCAGGTGCCCTACAGCCCCAATTTGCATCCCGAGTCCGTTGATCTGGCGAGCATGGAATCCGAACTTGTTGCGGAAGTAGCGCAAGGGGCAAGTTGGTTTGCGAAGATTGAAGCACAAGAGCAGAAGTGGATTGCAGATGGTGCGGATGTGGATCGCGAGTTTGCGGCGAAGTTTTACGAGTCCCTCGATGAAACCGTAGCCGCCGCGCTCAGGCAAGTCGAATCCGAACCAACTCAGCCCCGACCTTCTCACGATTCTTCCGCAACTTCGATGAGTCATGTCTTCGGTAGACTGATATCAGGGGGTCTGGTGTCCGGCGGATTACTGCTTGTCGCAATTGCCATCGCATTCTGGTTTTTTCAGAGGCGAGTGTAGTCTTCTGCGTTTGGCAAACCCTCAAATCATCGTTCTACGTTATTCGCAAACCTCTCATTCAATCGTCATGTTCCTGTATCAAATTCCGCAATCCGCATTCCGCAATCTGCAATTTGCACTCGCCGCCCTCCTGTCCTCTGTCCTCTGTTCTCTGCCCCTCTACGCCCAAGACCCCTTCGCCGAGGGCGTCCGCACCACGCCTTGGCTCAAGCCCGAATTCGAGCAGAAGGCGTTCAAGCTGCCGCCGGGGTTTGAGATTCAGCTTGTCGCGGCTGAGCCCGATATTCAGAAGCCGCTGAACATGGCGTTCGATGAGCGGGGGCGGATCTGGCTCACCTGCTCGGTCGAGTATCCGTATGCCGCTCCGCTCGACAAGCCGGCGCGGGATTCGATCCGCGTGCTGGAAGATACCGACGGCGACGGGCGGTTCGAGCAGGTGCACACGTTCGCCGACGGCCTGAACATCCCGATCGGCATCTATCCGTACAAAGGGGGCTGCATCGCCTGGAGCATCCCGAACATTTGGCATTTCGAGGATACCGACGGCGACGGCGTCTGCGACAAGCGGACGGTGCTGTACGGCCCGTTCGATCACACCCGCGACGTCCACGGCAACTGCAACGCCTTCCGCCGCGGCTGGGACGGCTGGATCTATGCCTGTCACGGCTTCAACAACGACAGCCACGTGAAGGGGAAAGACGGCAACGAGGTTCATCTCAACAGCGGCAATACATTCCGCTTCAAGCTCGACGGCAGTCGCATCGAGCATTTCACGCACGGGCAGGTCAACCCGTTCGGCATGTGCTTCGACGACCTGTTCAACATCTTCACGGCCGACTGCCACAGCAAGCCGCTGACGCAGCTCATCCGCGGCGGCTACTACCCGAGCTTCGGCAAGCCGCACGACGGCCTCGGCTTCGTCCCGTCGATGATGGAGCACCTGCACGGGAGCACGGCGATCTGCGGTGTCGTCTGCTACAGCGGCGAGAACTTCCCGAAGGAATATCGCGGCAACTTCCTCAGCGGCAACGTGATGACCAGCCGCATCAACCAGAACAAGCCCGAATATCACGGCAGCACGATCCAAGCGATCGAGCAGCCGGACTTCCTGAGTACGACCGACCCGTGGTTCCGCCCGGTCGATCTGCAGGTCGGCCCGGACGGGGCGCTCTACATCCTCGACTTCTACAATCGGATCATCGGCCACTACGAAGTCCCCCTGCCGCACCCCGGCCGCGACCGAACGAGCGGGCGAATTTGGCGGGTGGTTCATAAGGGTGAACCGGGCCTATCTGAATTTGTGAAGCCGGCCAAACCGGCAAAAATGCCTCGCGACTTTGCGAAGATGCAATTGAATGAGCTAGTTGAGGAATTGGGTTCGCCGCAGCTCGAGCATCGACTGCGGGTGCTCAACTACTTGGTGGATGTGAAGGGCGAGGAATGTCGTGACGCGCTTACAAGAATGGTAGATGCCGAGCAAGCAAAGCCCCCAGCAAAGATCGCAGCGATGTGGGGACTGGAACGGCTGAGCGCACTCTCGAAGGAACAAAGACTTACGGCAGCTTCTGCGCAGGATCGAGCCGTCAGATTGCACGCCATCAAGCTCGCAGCGGAACGTGCCGCATATCAACCGGAAGACCGCGATGCTGCGACGGCGGCGCTTTCCGACAAGGATGCGTTCGTCGCACGCACGGCCGCAGAGGCGTTGTCCGCTCATGACGTCGAGTCGTTTGAGCCACTGCTCAAAGTTTGGAGCGCTGCTCCTGCCGATGACAGCCTGCGCGAATATGCGATTCGCAAGGCAGTGCGGCGCAACCTGGCGGCTGCACTACGGCCTGGCGAAATCGACGCGGGGCTTTTGGAAAATCTGTCGGAAAAGCAATTGCGGCAACTGGCGCCCATCGCGAGCACCATCAACGACAAAGGGGCGGCGGCGCTTTTGGGATGGTATCTCACGAAGTATCCGGAGCCGGATGATGCTGTCGCGACCTATACGGCGCATGTCGCCCGCCACGCCGAGTTGCTTCCACTCGAACAGGACTTTGTGGCCTGGGCTCAGAATCGCGCCGGTGGAAATCTGGAATTGGCCGCAAACATGGCTCAGTCGTTGGCCGCGGCTGCTTCCACCGATATTCGCAAGAAGGCGCGGCCTTGGGCGCGCGAGATCGTCCGCGAACTATTAAAAGAAAGTGCAGGCGACTCCATCGGATGGACGGCTGTACCCATCGACGGCAAGCCCGTTTCGGAAAGCCCGTGGGTCATCGCGGCGCGGCCATGCCAGGACGGCGTGAACGATCAACCGTTCTATTACAGCCTTCCGAAGGGGGAGCAGCGGACGGGCATCTATCGCAGTGGCCCGTTTGAGCTTCCCGCGAAACTGAGCTTCTGGGTCGCCGGCCATAGCGGATTTCCAGACAAGCCGCTCAACGACGGCAACTGGGTTCGATTGCGCGATGCGACGACCCATGCCGTGCTGGCCGAGTCGCGTCCGCCGCGGAACGACATGGCTCGGCGGGTGGAGTGGGACTTGTCAAAAATAGCCGCGACCAGTGGTCGCGCAAATGGTGACAGCGCGACCACTGGTCGCGGCTATGTCGAACTCATCGACGGCGACACGGCCGACGCCTATGCCTGGCTGGCCGTCGGGCGGTTTTCGCTCGCCGCGCTCAATGCGAGCGACACGGCTCGCAAGCAGCAACTCGCCGCGGAAATCATCGGCAAGCTGAAATTGAACGAACTGCGGCCCAAGCTGGCCGAACTCGTTGCCGCTACCAGCACCGATGGCGCGGCCCGCGTCGCGATGGGACTGGCCCTCGTTTCCCTCGATCCCGACAGCCGGGCCTTGGCGCTCGTCGCGGCACTGAACGATCCGGCGATTCCGCTGGAAAGGCGGACCCAGATGGGGACCGCGATCGCGGTCGATGCCGATAGCGAATACCTCGACAACCTCCGCGAGGTGATGAAGCTCGCGGCTTCCCGACTGCAGTCGCAAGTGGCCGATACGCTCGCGGGCGATGCTGCCGGGGCCGACGCCTTGCTGACCCTCGTCGAATCGGGCCATGCTTCACCACGGCTGTTGCTCGCGCCGGGCGTGAGCAGCAAGCTGGCCACGCTCAAGAGCGAAGCTCTGGACAAGCGTGTGACGGCGATCACCGCCAAGCTGCCGCCGGCCAGCGAAGCCCTCGACAAGCTGATTACCGAGCGAATCGCCACCTTTGGCAAAGCGACACCAAGCCTGGACAAAGGTCTGGCCGTCTTCACGAAGCACTGTGCCGCTTGCCACCAGATCGCCGGCAAGGGGGCGGTCGTCGGGCCGCAGCTCGACGGCATCGGCGGCCGAGGCCTCGCGCGAATCGTCGAGGACGTCCTCGATCCCAACCGCAATGTCGATGTGGCCTTTCGCACGACGACCATCCGCCTGGCCGATGGTCGCGTGGTGAGCGGCCTGGTGCGCCGGGCCGAAGGAGCGCAGATCGTCCTGGCCGACAATCAAGGCAAAGAATTCTCGATCGCCAAGGACGAGATCGACCAGGAGGCCAAAACGTCCCTCTCGCTCATGCCGGCGAACGTCCCAGAGATCGTCCCCGCCGACGAGTTCCACGACCTCGTGGCGTACTTACTAAGCCAGCGGGCTGCCAAGTGAGGTTCACCAACCAGGGAAGGGTTACTTCGTCATCCTCTGGACGATCCAGTCGCCGAGCGACGGCCAAAGCTGGCAGATCGCGAAGAGCAACCTTGCCCTGCCTGGCACGACGATCTCGGCCTCGCGCCGCTCGCAGCCGCGGATGATGCGCCTCGCCAGCCAATCCGGGTCGATTCCTTTCAGCCGCACTCCCCCGCCGGGCTTTTTTGCTTCCGGAGGCAAGTCGCTGGCCGCTTCCACGTACCGTTCACCAGCATCATCCCGGCGGATTGGCCCCGGGCAGACGAGCAGCGTATGCAGTCCTTTCGGTCCCAGCTCCAGCCGCAATTGCTGGGCATAGGCTGCGAGCGGGAACTTGCTGGCCGGATACGCGCCGAGGAACTTGCTGGCCGACTTAGACGCCAGCGAGCCGATGTGAACGACGTGCCCGCGCGCGGCGAGCAAGTGTGGCAGGGCGGCCTGCGTGCAGCGGACGGCCGAGAGGAAATTGAGATCGAGCAGCTCGGCAAAGTCGGCTTCTGAGGTCGTTTCAATCGCGCCCCGTGTGCTCCGGCCGGCACAGTTCACCAAGAGATCCAGCTTGCCGTGCTGCTGCACCACGCGAGCGACTGCCGCCGCACAATCGGCCTGGCTCGTCACATCGGCCACTTGCCAATGGCACGCATTGCCACCGGCACTGATCGTCTCCGCCGCTGCTTTGAGCCGCGACTCATCGCGCGCGGCAATCGTTGCCTTTGCGCCGGCCGTCACGAGCGCTCGCGCAATGGCCAAACCCAGACCGGCTGAACCGCCGGTCACGAGGGCGACTTTGTCGGTCCAATACGACATGCATGCACCGCGACCACTGGTCGCGGCTTTGATCACTTCGCCGCGATCGGCCGAATCTTGATGTTGCGGTAGCTTACCGGGTTGCCGTGATCCTGCAGGCAGATGTGCCCGCTCGTCGCCTTGCCAAAGCCGGCCATGCTGGCGAACTTGCTCTTGGCGACCCGCTCGTCCCAATCCTTTGAACCCTTGACGAATTCATAGTATGGCTTGCCGTTCATCGTCACCGAGCACTTCTCCGGCGTGATCAGCACGCGGAGCGTATTCCACTCACCGGCCGGCTTCGTCGCGTCGATCTCCGGCTTGTAAAGCTGATAGAGCCAGCCGGAAAGCTGCGGATCGTGGCCGTCCTTGTTGTCTTGAACCTGGATTTCCGGGCCGCTGTGCCACGGTGCGCCGCCGTCCTCGGTCACGTGGAACATGAGGCCACTGTTGCCCCCCTTGGAGATCTTGTAGTCGAGCGACAGTTCGAAGGCGTCGTACTTGCCGTCGGTGACGATGTCTCCTGCCCCGCCCGCCACGCGCGAGAGGGCGCCGTCCTCGACCTTCCAACCCGCCCCGACCTCTTTCTTCTTGTAGTTCCGCCAACCCTTGGTCGAAGTGCCGTCGAAGAGCAGCTTCCACCCGGCAGCCTCTTCTTCCGACGTGAGCTTGTTCGGCTGTGCGTCCTCGGCCAGAGCGAGCGCGGCGAGTAGCGGAATAGTCGCAAGTACGAAAAGCAAGATACGGCGATTCACGGTCAATCTCCAGTGATTGGGTTGGCAATCGGCCCAGTATAGATGCCGCCGTCTGCTGATGCGACGGCGTAGCCAATCACTAATCACCACCCATGCCATTGGTCATTGGGCATTTGCTCCTGTCGTCTGCCACGGATTCTCCCAGGTCCCCCACCGCTCCAGGTACGTGGCATAGACGGGAATCTGACCGGAACGCTCGGCGATCCACGCGCGGGCCTCGCCGACGAGCTGCTGTTCCTGGTCGAGCGTCAGTTGCCCCGTGAGTACCATCGTCCGCAGGAAGACAAAGTACGTATCGAGCACATCGCAGCGGCAGTAGTCGTTGATCTCGGCGAGGCGGCCTGCGTTCCACAAGTCCTGCACCATGTCCCCCTGCACGTCCATCTTGCCCGGCTTGCCGAGCAGGTTCGCCGCCAGGTTCAGGCCGCCGTTGAACCGCGACGCCCCGTAGTTCGTCAGCACGTCGTGCAGGTCGAGGTGCGATTCGTTGTTGTACCGGTTTCGCGGTTGCTCGTAGGGCTTGTTGCCGCCGAACCAGCCGGCGAGCGAGAGGCCAAAGCGAAAAGCGGCCAGTTCGAGGAGCGGAATGTCGAACGTGCGGCCGTTGAAGCTGACGAGCGTCGGCCGGCGATAGGCGTCCCACCCGCGCCAGAATTTCTCGGTGATGACGTGCGGCCGAAACTCCGGCTCATCGAGGGCGACCACGTCGAGCAGCCGAAAGTCCGGCCCCACCTTGGCCACAACGATCGACGCCGGCACCTGGAACGTGTACGGGATGAAGTCGCTGTCGAACTTCGCCATCAGCTCGGCCCGATACTGCCGCACCGCCTCGGCCGGTTCGATCGCTTCGCCCGGATGCCGCAGCTTCGCCACGAGCGCGCCGTCGGCGACGCTTTCGATATCGAACACGAGGTAGCGAACGGCGGGCTTGGACACGGGAGTGAGCGTAACACAGTCGTAAGCAGAAATACATTCTGGGTGCCCCGTCCCACGCTTGCGTGGGCGGGCTGAACACAAACAGACGCTCACGCAAGCGTGAGCGTGGCACCAGCTAGCTCGATGGTCCTTCAGCCGGCTGCTTGTCCGGATGCAGGTAGATGAAGCTCTTGCCAAGACGCCCGCCGTAGTTGCCGGCGGAGATTCTGAGCAGGCCCGGCGTATTCACCGACGCCGCAATCGCCGCCTGCGTCGCGTGGATGATCGACGCCAAGTCCCGGCCGTTGATAATGATCTCCATCACCGAGCCGACGCCCGGCGGCAGCTGCGAATCGGCCCGCGGATCGTCGCGCAGGAGCGGACAGTACTTCTCGTACGTGCTCGCGACGCTGAACTTGTACTTGCTCCCCGCTTTCGACCCGCTCCCCGCGATGCCGCCAGGGAACGGCATGATGACCCCTTCACACTCGCGAATTGCGGCAACGCCCGCCTCCGCAGCGGTGAGTGCCGCATCGCTCGTTTCGCCGAAGTACCACAGGTTGCCCCCCATCAGGCCGTCGGCATAGCCAAAGCGGCGATCAAGGACGAACTCGCCCCCCAGCGTCGGAATCCACCACAGTTTGCGGCCGTGCCGCTCGATCCGCTTCTGAAAACCGTCGCCGAAAAACGCGATCTTGCGACCCAGTTTGAAATACGTCGCCGAGTCAATCGTGCTATAGCAGGCCGTTGTCGGACAAGTGAGCACGTTCTGGCTGATCCGCACGAGTGCCGCTCGTTCCAGCGCCTGCACGCGATCTTTCCGGAACCGGGGCACATGCAACTGCACGATCACCCCCGGCCGGCCATCGGGCGTAGCAGCGGGCTCGACATACCGGCTGATTCCCGCCTCGCAGTCGCACAGGATTGTGCTCGATGCGTTCCCCGTCGCCGCCTCAGCCGCGTGCCGCACCCAGGTCGCGTCGCGAGCCGTGATCAGAAACTCGGCATAGATGCTGCGAAACGCTTCGGCATAGGTATCGTCGATGATCGCAGCCATGTATCCATCCCTGCGACGCGGTGTGTCCACCGCGCCGCTGTGTGCCGGGCCGTTCTGTGCCGGGCTGTTCAGCCGAGCCGGGGAGCAGCTTGTCCCCGGAATGCCGTGACCTATTTGCCGGTGACTACTCGGGATACAGCTGCGTCGAGAGGTAGCGCTCGCCCAGGTCGGGCAAGACCACCACAATCAGCTTACCGGCATTTTCGGGCCGCTTGGCGACTTGCAACGCCGCCCAGGCCGCGGCGCCGCAACTGATGCCGCAGAAGAGCCCCTCCAGTGTCGAGAGCTTGCGGGCCGTGTCGGCGGCGTCTTCGTCCTTCACCTGCACCACTTCATCGATGACGCCGACATTCAGCACGCCGGGGATGAAGCCCGCCCCGATCCCTTGAATCGTGTGACGACCGGGCTTGAGCTCTTGACCGGCTTTTTTCTGCGTGATGACCGGGCTGTTGGCTGGCTCGACGGCAATCGCCTTGAAGCTCGGCTTGCGCTGCTTGAGCACTTCGCTGACGCCGGTGATCGTGCCGCCGGTGCCCACGCCGGAAACGAGAATGTCAATCTTGCCGTCCGTGTCGCGCCAGATTTCCTCAGCGGTCGTTTTGCGGTGGACCTCGGGGTTGGCCGGGTTATTGAACTGCTGCGGCATGAAATACTTGCCGGGCTCTTCGTTCAGAATCCCCTCGGCCCGACGAACCGCTCCGGGCATTCCTTCCGCGGCGGGCGTGAGGATCACGTCGGCACCGAGCGCCTTGAGCAGGCGGCGGCGTTCGACGGTCATGCTTTCGGGCATCGTCACGCGGAGCTTGTAGCCGCGGGCGGCACAGACATAAGCCAGCCCGATCCCCGTGTTGCCGCTCGTCGGCTCGATGATGACGGTGCCGGGCTTGAGTTTGCCGTCGCGCTCGGCCGCGTCGATCATCGCCTTGGCGATGCGGTCCTTGACGCTCCAGAGCGGGTTCATGTTCTCGACCTTGCCGACGACGGTGGCCACGCAGCCGTCGGTGACGCGGCGGAGCAACACGAGGGGCGTGTTGCCGATGCACTGGGTGATGTCTTGCTTGATACCGGCAGGGAGTTTCGTGTCAGCCACAAGGGCCTCCGTGAGAATGCGGGAGAGTCGGAACTGGCCGCGGCTGGATCCACGCGAACTTGCGTGGCCCCAGGGCTATAAATGCAGTGCTCTCGCACGAGCGGGTGACGCGGCAAGCCTTGGCGGCGATGGGACTTACGCGAGCGAGTATAACCGACCGGCGAAAAATGCGTCAACGCGAGGGAAGTCGCGGCGGCCTATGGCACGTTTGAGTGGCCGCGTGGCGAAGGCTACACTGTCGGCTAGCCAAACACTGCCAGCCTGCCAAATTTACGTTTTTGACCATGAAAGGGCCCGCCATGGATCGCCCCCTCTCCCGCCGCCGCCTCCTTCAGTCCGCGACTGCCGCGGCAATGCTCGGTCCGGCGATCCTTTCGCGGCGGGTCCGCGCACAAGACGCGGCCAGCGACCGCCTCGGCATCGGGTTCATCGGCGTCGGAACGATGGGGCGCGGGCATCTAGGCCGGTTTCTCGGCCATGCCGATGTGCAAGTGCTGGCCGTCAGCGACGTGGTTGCCGAGCGGACCGCGTCGGCCAAGGAGATGGTCGAATCTCGCTATGCCGAGGCGACGAAGGCCGGGACGTACAAGGGATGCGCGGGATATGGCGACTTCCGCGAACTGCTCGCCCGCGACGACATCGACGCGGTCGTCATCGCCACGCCCGACCACTGGCACGCGCTGGGCTGCGTCCTTGCCGCGCAAGCGAAGAAGGACATCTACTGCGAAAAGCCGCTGACGCACTCGATCGCTCAAGGGCAGAAGATCGCCCTAGCGGTCCGCGAGAACAAGCTGGTCTTTCAGACCGGCAGCCAGCAGCGGAGCGAGTTCGACGGCCTGTTTCGCAAAGCGGTCGAGTACATCCGCAACGGGCGGATCGGCAAGGTGCAAACGGTCCGCGTCGGCGTTGGTGGCCCGCCGGTCCCCTGCGACCTGGAAACGCAAGAAGTGCCGGCAGGGAGCGACTGGGAAATGTGGGTCGGGCCCGCGCCGCTGCGGGGGTACAACGAGGTGCTCTGCCCCAAGGGGGTTCACAAGCACTTTCCCGCCTGGCGGAGCTACACCGAGTACGGCGGCGGGGCGCTCGCCGACATGGGCGCGCACCATTTCGACATCGCCCAGTGGGCCCTCGGTGCCGACGAGACCGGCCCGACCGAGATTCATCCGCCCGAAGGGCGGGCCGACACGGGCCTGCGGTTTGTCTATGCGAGCGGCGTGGAGATGTTTCACGGCGGTCGGAGCGGCTGCACGTTTGAAGGGGAGAAGGGGACGATTTACGTTGATCGGGGCAAGCTGGAATGCATGCCCGAGTCGATCCTCGCTGAGCCGCTGACCGATGCCGACTGGCGCTGTTATCCGTCGAGCGACCACGTGCGGAACTGGCTCGACTGCATCAAGTCGCGCAAGGACCCGATCTGCACCGCCGAGATCGGGTCGCATTCGGCTGCGGTCTGCCACCTGGCGAACATCGGCTACGCCCTGCGGCGGCCCCTCACCTGGGACCCGGCCAAGGAAGAATTCCCGACCGACAACGAGGCGAACAAGCTGGCGAGCGAAGCGGTGCGGGAGCCGTGGAAGCTGTGATTGGGCGAGCGGGAGGCGTCAGCCTCCCGATGAGGTTGTGGGGAGGTAAGATTAAGGGTGAGTTATCGCGCTCCTTCGAGGACGCCGCTTATGTCGTCGCCGTTTCCGGGAATGGACCCGTACTTAGAGCACCCGAACGTGTTCCCCAATTTGCACGACAAACTGATCGTGCATTTGGAAGAAACACTGCAGCCGCTTTTGCCCGCACCATATTACGCGAAGGGAAACCAGCGTGTTTGGGTGGACTACGTCGAAGGTTCGCGGATTCCCGACGTTGGCGTAATGAAGCCGAATCAGCCGCCCGGACGTATCGAGACCGAGAACTGCGGAGTGGCGGTGGCCGAGATGCCGGTGAAGGTGACAGCGCCATACGTCCCGTGGGACGAATTTCGTGAGCCATTCGTCGAAATCTATGCGAAAGAAGGGAATCAACCGCGACTCGTCACTTCGATCGAGGTTCTCAGCCCGACGAACAAAACGCCGGGGCAACCGTCTCGCGCCGCGTATCGGCAGAAGCAAAGCGAATTGATCGGTTCGCAGGTGCATCTTGTCGAGATCGACCTGTTGCGGATGGGAATGCACACGACGGCGGTACCACACAAGGAATTGGTCCGACGCTGCGGTCCGGTGGACTACCATGTCTGTATTCACTACTTCGACCAGCCCAGCGACTTCTTCATCTATCCGATTCAACTCCCCGATCGGCTGCCCCGAATCACGATTCCGCTCTTACCCGGCGACGGAGGCGTAGCGGTCGAGTTGCAGTCAGTCTTCGACCAATGCTACGACCGAGGCCCTTACCGACGCGAGGTGAACTACGCGAACGAACCGCCGCCGCCGACTCTTCCGCCGGAGAAGCGGGCGTGGGTGAGGAGCGTGCTGGCGAGGAGCCAAGCGTAAGGTGCTTCGCCAAGGCAGGAGCCTTGGGTTCCTTTCGTCCGAGGGAGGACCCTCGGACGGAGAGGCGGCGTTCTACGCCCCGAACCACTTCTTCAGCTGATGCACGGTCGTTGCGCGGCCGGCACGGCCGATGCTCGTGGTCAGCGGAATGCTCTTCGGGCAAACGGCGACGCAGTTCTGGGCGTTGCCGCAGACCTGAATGCCCCCTTCGGCCATCAAAGCGTCCAACCGTTCGCCGGCATTGTTCGCGCCGGTCGGATGACGGTTGAAGAGCATCGCCTGGCTAATCGCGTGCGCGCCGACGAAGCTGGCGTCGTACTCGGCATTGGCGCGAGCCTCGAAAGCGGCGTCGGTCTCCCCCTCGTGCCGCTCGACTTCCACCTTCAGATACTGCGGGCAGGCATCAAGGCAGCAGCCGCAGCTCATGCACTCGGAGAGCGGGTAGTTCTGCTCCTGGTCGGCAGGGCTGATCCGCGGGCCGGGTCCCATTTCGTAATAGCCATCAGCCGGAATCCAGGCGTGGACCTTGGTCAGGGCGCGGAACAGGCGGCTCCGATCGACGCACAGGTCGCGGACGACGGGGAACTTGGTCATCGGGGCGAGTTCGATTTCGCCGGGGCGGTCCTCGAGCAGGCGATCGACCAGGGCCGAGCACGACTGCCGCACCTTGCCGTTGATGACCATCGTGCAGGCGCCGCAGACCTCTTCCAGGCAGTTGCAGTCCCAGGCGACCGGGGCGACGTGCTTGCCGTCGGCGGTCGTCGCCGTGGCGGCAATCCGCTGCAAGACGCTGATGACGTTCATCTCCGGCTCGTACTCGATCCGGTGCCGCTCCCAATAGCTGGGTTGGCCGGGTCCGTCCTGGCGGAGGATGCGAACCTCAAACGAGCTGGGGCCGGAGGAGGCGTGTCCGTTGTGGTTGTCTGACATATTCCAAATGCGGAATGCAGAATTCGGATTGCGGAGTGAATATTAGTGAGCGGCAGCGAGCTTGCCTGCCGTGTGCGCCCCGTTGCCGTTTTGCGAGGCGTCGCGGGCGGCAGCACGCTCTTTCCAAACCTTCTCGATTTCGTCGGCCCCGACCAGGCCATACAGCCGGGGGCGGGGAGGAATGAGCGAGGTATCGACATCTTCGTAGGTGATCTCGACGTCGTCGCCGGTCCACTGGGCGATCGTCGATTTGAGCCACTTGGCGTTGTTCGCCTCAAACCGGTCGCACCACGCCTCGGCCTGGCGGCGGCGCTCGACCGGTTCGGTGGCCGTGAGCGAGCCGAAGGCGAATTCCGGCTTGAAATGCGCCCCGCGGCATTCGTCGCGCTGCAGGGCCCCCTTCAGGATCGTCAGGGCGAGCGGAAACATGTCGAGCAGGGCCTTCGTGAAGACGACGTTCTGGTTCGTCCACGTCCCCGTGTCCGACAGCGAGCACTTCTTCGCCTTGGCGTACAGGTCGTGTACCGTTTCCAGGGCCGAGGCGAGCTGATCGTTGCGGCGAACGACCGTGGCCGAGCGGGTCATCACATCGCCGAGCTGCTGGTGAATCAGGTACGGGTTTTCGCCGCCGCCAGTCCGCTTGAGCAGCGAATCGTGGCGCGATTGGTGCAGCCGGCGAGCCTGATCGAACAGCGACGAAGGCAGCTCCGAGGCGGCCTGCTTCTGTCCCTTGAGCAGCGTCTCAAGGCCGGGGGCAACCACCAGGCCGCTGAAGATGCAGGAAAGGAGCGAATTGGCCCCGAGGCGATTCGCCCCGTGATACTGATAGTCGCACTCGCCCAGGGCGTACAGGTTCGGGATGTTCGTGATCTGGTTTTTCGGCGAGCCAATGACGAGACCACCGGTCGCGCTCCGCTCGTAATCGACCCACAGCCCGCCCATCGAGTAGTGGACGGCGGGGAAAATCTTCATCGGTGTCGTGCGCGGATCGACCCCCTGGAACTTCTCATAGATGCCGAGAATGCCACCGAGCTTCCGGTCGAGTTCCGCCTTGCTGATGTGCGTCAGATCGAGATAAACGCATTGCCGGTCCTTCTCGACCGAGAGCCCCTCGTTCACGCAGATGTCGAAAATCTCGCGGGTGGCAATGTCGCGCGGAACGAGGTTCTTGTATTTGGGATAGCGCTCCTCGAGGAAGTAGTACCGTTCTCCCTCGGGAATCGTCAGCGGGTCGCGCGGGTCTTGCGGCGTTCGCGGCACCCAGACGCGGCCCCCTTCGCCGCGGGCCGATTCGCTCATCAGCCGGAGCTTGTCCGCGCCGGGAATAGCCGTCGGATGGACCTGAATGAACTCGCCATTGCCGTACTTGGCCCCCGACTGGAAACAGCGACTGGCGGCACTGCCGGTGCAGGCCATCGACATCGTCGAGCGGCCATAGATGAGGCCTGGCCCGCCGCTGCCGACGACCACTGCGTCGGCCGGGAACGAGCGAATCTCCATCGACACGAGATCCTGAGCCACGGCCCCGCGGCAGATGCCGTTGTCGTCGAGAATCGGCCCGAGGAAGTCCCAGTATTCGTACTTTTTGACCTTCCCTTCGGACTCCCAGCGGCGAACCTGCTCGTCGAGCGAATAGAGCAGCTGCTGGCCGGTCGTCGCGCCCGCGAAGGCGGTCCGCTTAAAGAGTGTGCCACCGAACCGCCGCCGGTCGATCATTCCTTCCGGCGTCCGGTTGAACGTCACGCCCAGCCGATCCATCAGGTCGATGATCTTCGGCCCCCAGTACGACATTTCCTTGACCGGCGGCTGATGCTGCAGGAAGTCGCCCCCATAGACGGTGTCGTCGAAGTGGAGCCACTCGTCGTCCCCCTGCTGGCGCGTCAGGTCGTTGACGCTGTTGATGCCACCTTGGGCACAGACGCTGTGCGAGCGCTTGACGGGGACGAGGCTCATCAGATCGACGTCGATCCCCAGCTCGGCCAGCTTCATCGCCGCCGCCAGACCCGCCAGACCACCGCCGACGATCAAAACACGTTTCGATGCCATTTTTCTTCAGTCCGTATATTTCGCCACGCCGCTTGCAGCGTGTATCAGGCGGCAGATTCGGTTACCGTTCGGGATTCAAGGCCGTCTCGGTGTTGGCCGGTTTCTCTTCGTGGCTTTCCGCCCGCTTGTGCTTAGACGTTTCGGGGTCGATCTCGCCCGAGGCGACCTTGGCTTTATACATTTCGTCTTCCACCTTCCGGGCCTCGGCCTGCCGTTCCTTCGACATGAACACGAACCCGCCGAGCGCGCCCAGGCCGACCGCCGACAGGGCCAAGCCGAACACGAGGCAGGCCGTCGTTGCCCAGCGCTGCGCCGCCGGCGTCACCCAGATGCCCCATGTGATGCCGAACGTCCAGATGCCGTTGGCCAGGTGGAACACGCAGGAGAGGACACCGACGACGTAGAAGATTTGATACGCGATGCCGGACAGAGCCGCCGCCGCGGTTGTCGGAGCGTTGAACGGCTCGAATTGGCCGCCGCCGAGCGGCTTCACGACGTTCGTTTCCCACGCCGCGAAGTGGAACCAGCCGTGCATGTGAAAGACGTGGAACACGATGAAGACGAAGGCGATCATGCCGGTCGCCCGCTGCATGGTGTAGCGGACGTTGCTGCCGTACTTGTAGGTGCCGCTGTTGGGGAGCGATCCGCGGATAATCAAGACGCCGATGATCGCGTGAAACAGAATCGGCAGGAAGATGAACCCCCACTCGATGACCGGCAAGAGCGGGAGGCTGTGAATCTGGTACACCATCCGCTGAAAGAGGCCGGGGCTTTCGACCACGGTCGCGTTCGTTAGCAGGTGGACCACCATGTACGCCCCGACGGGGATCAGCCCCGAGAGGGAGTGCAGGCGGCGGATGAGGAATTCGTTCCGGGCGAGAAAGGACCCCTGGGGCGGGTCACCAGCGGCAGATTTCACGGCAGACCTTTTTTCCGAAGGGCCGGCGAGGCATAACGTCCGATCAGCCCTTAGTTTACAGCGAATCGGCAGGTAGCGGCAGCGGGGAGAACGCCGCCGGTGTCAGTATAGGAAGGGTACGGAGGCTGGCAACGGGGTAAGTAGTCCCCTCACGCCGCCATGAGGGACACGCGAACTGGGAGAGGCTTCCTGGGGCTCCTCCGGCGGCAGTGGTTCGTCAGAAGGCAGTGGTTCGTCAGGTTCCAGCGGTGGCTCAAGCGGACCTTCAGGGCCAAGTGGTCCCTCCGGTCCGAGCGGGCCGTCTGGCCCTTCGGGCCAGGGCTCCCCATCGTCGAAATCACCGCCACCGATTGGTCGGCATCCGAGGCGGGTCCCGACCTCGGTCGCTTCACACTCACGCGCACCGGGCCCACCACTTCGACCCTCACCGTGAGCTTTGCCGTCGCCGGCACAGCGACCAGCGGCGACGACTACACACCGCTCGGGCAGTCCGTCACCTTTCCCGTCGGGGCGGCAACCATTCCTCTCGTTGTCACTCCCGTCAACAACGCGGTTCCCGAACCGACGGAATACGTCAACGTCACGCTGCTCGACGGACTCGCCTACGACCTGGGGCAACAGATCGCCGATGTCGTCACAATCTTCGACAACGATGCCTCTGGTGGTAGCGGGGGTGGTGGAACCACCTATCACTACCTCACAGTCACCGACGCTCAGGTCGCCGAAGGGGGCGTCCTGCAATTCATCATCAAGCTCGATCCACCGAGCACGACGGAAGTGACCGCCCTGTACGAAACGGCCAACGGTTCCGCCACCGCCCCGGACGACTATGCCGCACGTTCCGGCATCGCCACGTTCGCGCCCAATCAAACAGAGTTTCCCGTCGCCGTTACGACCGTCGATGACAGCATCTTCGACGGCAACGAGAACTGAGCTGCGTGGCGACGGAATTCATGGCGTTTTGCGCCATCTGACCAGACACTAGCAGGATACTTTCGCTTGATTGAACTGATCACGAATGCGACTACGAATTGGCCTGTTAAGCGGACTGTGTGTATTGGGTTCCAAGCATTTGATTTGCTGTCCGAAAGAAAAGCTGTAATTCGCTTTAAAGGAAAGCTCTACGACGTTAATGGAAATATCCATGGTGATTGATGGCCTCAAATAATCCACTTCAATTGAAGCATCGTTAAAAGCATGATCCATAGAGTGCGCAAAGTATATCTTATAAACTGAGTCCGATGCCTCGAATGCTCCGCGCCCTCCTCTTCGACTTCGACTACACGCTCGCCGACTCGACGGCCGGCGCTGTCGAGTGCGTCAATCACGCACTCGTTCGCTGCGGATTCCCCGCCGCCGAAAAGCAAGCCATCTGCCGCAGCATCGCTTATCCGCTGCCGGAAGTGCTCGCTCGGCTGACGGGAGTGGAGGATCCGCAAGCAGTCGCGGCATTCGTACAGGCGTTCATTTCGCGGGCCGACGAAGTGATGGCCTTGCTCACAACGCTTTATCCGTCGGTGAAGGAGACGATTGGTCAGCTCCGCCGCGACGGCTACCGGACGGCCATTGTCAGCACGAAGTTTCGCTACCGGATTGAGGCGATTCTGGCCAATCACGAGGCGGGCAAACTGTTCGATGCGATCGTCGGCGGTGAGGACGTCGAGCATCACAAGCCGCATCCGCAGCCGCTGATTCGGGCCCTCGGCCGGTTGCGACTCGATCCCGACGACGCGCTCTACCTCGGCGATCACCCGGTCGATGCAGAGGCTGCCCAGGCCGCCTGCATGCCGTTTGTCGCGATCCTGTCGGGCATTTCCGAGGAAAAGGAATTCGACGGCCTGCCGCGGAAGGGGATGCTCACGAAACTCGAACAGCTGCCGAAGTGGCTCAAACTCTGGCGGCAGTTTGAGCGGGTTTGACGAACGGCAAGACGCGGGGGATAAAGAGCGTCTATCGTCGCCAATTCGCACTGCGAGGAATTCTGTGACCACCACCATTGCCATCCACGGCGCTGCCGGACGCATGGGCCGCCGGCTCGTTGCCCTCGGCAGCACCGATCCAGACCTGAAGATCGTCGCTGCCGTCGATTCGCCCGATTGCCCGGACCTGGGGAAGGACGCTGGCCACCTCGCCGGCACGACGGAGTTGCACGTGCCGCTCTCCGGTGCGCTGAACGTGCAGCCGCAAGCGGTGATCGACTTCTCCGTCCCACAGGCGGCCGAGCGAATCCTTGAGGTCTGCGTCAGCCGCGGCCTGCCGCTGGTCCTCGCGACGACGGGCCTGGGCGAATCGCACAAGGCCCAGATTCACGTCGCCGCCAAGACGATTCCTATCGTTTGGTCGCCGAGCATGAGCACGACCGTCAACCTGGCAATGAAGCTCTGCGCCACAGCCGGCGAAGTGCTGAAAAATCAATCCAGCGGCGTCGATGTCGAGATCATCGAGCGCCATCACCGGATGAAGGAAGACAGCCCGAGCGGCACGGCTCTGAAGTTCGGGGAGATTATTGCCGGCGTGATGGGACAAACCGAGCATCGCCACGGCCGTGCGGGGCAAATTGGCAAGCGGCCCAAGCACGAGATCGGCTACCACGCGGTCCGCACCGGCGACAATCCGGGCGAACACACGATCATCTTCGGCCTGCTCGGCGAGACCCTCGAAATCACGGTGAAGGCGAGCAACCGCGACTGCTACGCTCTGGGCGCGCTCTCGGCAGCGAAGTTCGTGGCGACCCAGAAGCCCGGCCTGTACTCGATGGTCGATGTGCTGGGGCTGTAAAGCATTGCCAAAAAGAAAACCGGGGGCGGTTGGCTCCCGGTAGGTTGAATCGTTGACGTGATTGGCAGGCTAAAAGCCTGCCCCACGGTACCTACTCGCCATTGCGGAACTTCTCGAAGTATTGCTTCGCGTGTTCGCGCTGATCGCGCGGCAGGTTCACTTCGTCGAGCGCGTCGGGGTCTTTGGCGAGTGCGGCCTGCACGGCTTCCTTCACCGCTTCGCGCGACTTGCCTGCGACATTGTTGCCGCCGGCATCGCCGACGCGAACCGACTCGCCGGCCTTCGGATCAGCGCCGACCCGCGTGTCGTAGAAGCTCTTGTCGGTCTCTTCCTCGTCACGCAGCCCCTCGCCCTGGCCGGAGCCCTTGGCGAAGTCGCCCTTCCCTTTGCCCTTCCCCTTTCCTTCTCCCTTTCCGCTCTTGCCGTCCCCTTCAGCATCGCCGTTCCCTTCGCAAGCCTTGCAGCCCGCGCCGCCGCAATCCTGGCACTTCATCGCGTTCTTCGCGTCGGCGAGCTGATCGAGGATTTCATCCAGGTTTTCAATCTGGTCAAGCTGCTCCTGAAGCTGTTCCAAGTCTTGGGCGAGCTGGTCGAGCTTTTCGCCAGCTTGCTTGGGGTCGCCACCCTCTTTCATCGCTTCGGCAGCCTGCGCGAGCTTGTCAGCCAGCTTTTCCATCATTTGCTGCATCTGCTCGGCATTCTGGTTCATTTCGTCGAGCTGCTGCTGCATCTTGGCGGCTTCGGCGAGGTTCCCCTCTTCGAGCTTCTTCTCGATCTGCTGCTGCAGCTTTTCACGAGCTTCCTTCGCGTCGGCCGCGCCCTGCTTGAGGGCGTCCTTCATCTGCTCCAGCTGCTTGGCGAGCTTGTCCTTGTCTTCCTGGCCGAGCTTTCCCTTGGCTAGGTCTTCCTTCATCTGCTTGATCTGTTCCTGAGCCTTGCCGAAATCCCCTTCCTTGAGCGACTCCGCGAGCTTGTCGGCCGGCCCCTTAGCCACATCCTTCAGCTTGTCGAGCTCCTTCTTCATCTTGTCGGCACCGCCCAGTTCCTGCCGCCGCTTCTCGATGTCCTTGGCCAGATCGTTGATCTTCAGCATCGCCTCTTTGCGATCGACCTGGCTCTTGTTCGCCAGCTTGTCGAGTTCCTTGTTCATCTCCTTTAGCACATCGAGGTCCTTCAGTCCTTCCTCGGCGGCCCGCTTCTCGCTCTCGCGAAGTTTCTCTTGCAACTTCTGCGTAGCGGTCTTGATCTGCTTCTTGATTTCCGTCGGTGGCTCGGTCGTCGCGTCAGCTTTGCGCTGTGTGGCAAAATCAAGTGCGGCGAACATCACCACCAAGGCAATCGCCGGCATCAGCGGCAACAGGAGCCGCCACGTCGGGGCCACATGGAACTGCTCGCGAACGTCGATCCGTTCGACGCGGCGGACAGCATCGCTCACCAGGGCGTGGCCGATTTCGGTTTCACGTTCCTCCGGTCCAAGGGCCAGCGTGCTGGAAACGCGTTCCTTCAGGCCATAGCGGCGGTCGAGTTCAATGGCCGCATCGAGCTTGCTCCAGCGAATCATCCAGGTCCACAGACCGGCGACGACGAAACCGGCCGCGATGCCGCCACCAATCCAACTCCAGTCCCAAATCTGCCGATCGAGATCCAGAGCCCAGATGCGGGGCACGGCAAGGCCAATCGCCGCGATCACCAGCGTCGCAAAGAGCGACCAGCCAACGACAAACAGGAACTGCTGAAAGACGAGCCGGCGATGAGCGCGACCAACTTGCCTGGTGATTTCTTCCATGGCGGTTCCCTTTGCTTGTTCGTAGCTGAAGTCGCCAGACTTCAGGCGTTTATGCGCCACCTGAGTTCTGGCGAACTCAGCTACCGAATCGACCCACTCTGTATTCGTCCCGATCGACTGCCCATTGTAGGGCAGTCCAGTCGAGAATTCACGCGGGAATTCGTAACAACTCCCGCCGCGGACCCCGAGGATAAGACGACGCACTCGGCCAGCCGGCTTTTGCCGGTGGTAGCTAATGCACCGCGTCCAGACAAATTGTCTAAATCGGCACGCTCGCTGTCAATTGTTACCCCGAAATTTTGTCGCCGGATTCACCTTCCAGGTTGCCCGCACGCTATTTGCACGGTTCAATTGGGTGAGGCCCCCAATGACCACTGCCGTCCAAACCTCGCCTGCTGCCGCTCCGAAGGCCCCTGTGGCCCTTCCCACGGCTGCCGAACGGCCCGAGGCGGACATCGTCATTTACGATGGCCACTGCAAGTTCTGCACGGGGCAGGTCCAGAATCTGGCACGGTGGGATAGCAAAGGGCGGCTCGCGTTCCTGTCGCTCCACGATCCGGAGGTTGCAAAGCGTTTTCCTGATTTGACTTACGACCAACTCATGGAAGAGATTTACGTCGTCGATCAGCAAGGGAATCGTTACGCCGGAGCGGCGGCCCTTCGCTATCTGACAACCCGCCTGCCGCGGCTCTACGTGCTCGCGCCGCTCATGCACATTCCCTTTACCATGCCGCTCTGGCGGTGGGGGTACAAGCAAGTCGCCAAGCGGCGATATGCGATTGCCGGCAAGTCAGCCGACGCCTGCGACGACGGGGCGTGTGCTGTCCACTTCAAGAAGTGATTGCCCGCCAAGGCTTTAGGCGTTCTCCCGCCGTTGGTCATCCGGCACATCTTTCGTATATTGCCAAGAGCGGGGCGCGCTATCGCTACCCTGTCCCCGAGTCCCTAGCCCCCACCCTCTCCCGCATGTCCGGCTACTCCCTCACCCACCTCAAGCAGCTCGAAGCCGAGAGCATCCACATCATCCGCGAGGTGGTGGCCGAGTTTGAAAACCCGGTCATGCTCTACTCGATCGGCAAGGACTCGGCCTGCATGGTCCGGCTGGCCGAGAAGGCGTTTTACCCCGCCAAGCCGCCGTTCCCGCTGATGCACGTCGATACGACGTGGAAGTTCCAGGAGATGTACGCTCTGAGGGACAACTACATCGCAAAAGATCTGGGGCTGAAGCTGATCGTTCACGTGAACGAAGAGGGGCGGAAGAAGGGGATCAACCCGATCACGCACGGCAGCAAGGTCCACACCGACGTGATGAAGACCGAAGGGCTGAAACAAGCCCTCGACAAGTACAAGTTCGACGCGGCCTTCGGCGGTGCTCGCCGCGACGAGGAAAAATCGCGGGCCAAGGAGCGGGTCTATTCGTTCCGCGACCAGTTCCATCGCTGGGATCCCAAGAACCAGCGGCCCGAACTCTGGAACCTCTACAACGCCCGCGTGAACAAAGGGGAAAGCATCCGCGTTTTCCCGCTCTCGAATTGGACCGAGCTCGACGTCTGGCAATACATTCACCTCGAAAAGATCCCGATCGTCCCGCTCTATTTCGCCCAGGAGCGGCCGATCGTCTGGCGCGACGGCATGATGATCATGGTCGATGACGACCGCCTGCCGCTGAATCCGGGCGAGAAGCCCGAGATGCGCCGCGTCCGCTTTCGCACGCTCGGCTGTTATCCGCTCAGCGGCGCCGTCGATTCCAATGCGACGACGCTGCCAGAAATCATTCAGGAGATGCTGCTGACGAAATCATCCGAGCGGCAAGGACGGCTGATCGATCACGATCAAAGCGGGTCAATGGAGAAGAAGAAGAAGGAAGGGTATTTCTAGCGTCCGCCACATCCAGTGCCTCGAACCATCCGGCGGACTGAGGGCCAGATCATGGCTTATTACCTATTCAACATTGGTCAACCATATACGGATGCATGGTGGAATCGCCATCTTGCGATGCGCATGATCAGTACGGGATTCGAGAATGCAGAGGGCGACCGCGGGGACAGGATTCTGAACGATCTCGACGACGGCGACTGGGTAATTGCGTACGCAAATGAGTTCGGAGCAATTGGTGCGGGAGTTGTTGGCGACAAGGATACATACCGCCTTGTGGAGCGCAATCAACTACCCCCCGACTTTGAGTCAACGCATTGCCATTTCCGGACGGTGGACTGGCTGTACTCTGTATCTACATTGGCAGGTGCCGTCCATTTCAAAGAATTGGGACTTGGAACGGCACCGCGACATACAAAGATGGAGCTGAAAGATCAAGAGAATGCCAATCGCATCGTTGGACTCCTTGCTAAAAAGGGCGGCCTCGGCCTAAACCCCAATTTGCCCCGAGATTTCTACTTCTATAACACTGACGCAGATGCGATCACGGAGAATCCTCAGCCACGTTTTCCGATACTGATTGCTAAGCAATTCGCAGCGGTAGGCGGTGACAGGCAACAGTTTGGCCTACAGTTCGAGCAACTTAAGCCCCGTGATATCCTGCTGATGTACGAGAATCGTATCGGAATTGTCGCTGTCGGTGAGGTGCAATCGAAATGGGACGGTGTAACACATGCTTCGGGATGGTATTATTCTCCACTTGAAATGCAACGGCTGACTGGGGGGCCGCATGAATATCGCATTCCTGTTGATTGGTTCCTTGACCAGTCTGACGCGCCCATTGAGATCGCTGAAATCAAACGTCGACTGGGGTTCACACCGCGCGGAGCAGTTCGCAAAATCGTCGAGAAGCGAGCTGAGATTGAGGTGATGATCGAAGAGTTGCGAGCGCAACGCTTCGCCTATCAAATATCCAATCCATCACTGCCAGATCGAGTGCTGACAACGACGTTGAGAATTGTCCGCGATACCGCAGTTGTGCGTCGAGTAAAGGCGATTCATCACAACCAGTGTCAGATTTGCGGTCATACGATCATTTTGCCAAATGGCTGTCGATATTCTGAAGGGCATCACATTAGGCCGCTCGGTTTGAAGCACAACGGCCCAGACGTGGAGAGCAACATTCTTTGTGTTTGTCCAAATCACCATGCGGAGCTCGACTATTTTGCGCGGCGGATAGACCCATCCACAATTCGTTCTGCGCATTCCCACTGGGTAAACCCCGAATACATTGAGTACCACAACAATGTTGTCAGCAAAGGCCTGAAGTCGTGAGCGTGTAGTTGACACTAGCTTGCGCACACTAACTGTAAATTCGCCGGTTTCTTCAATGTCACACCAGAGTGCACTGATCGCCACCGACATCAACGCCTACCTCGCTCAGCACGAGCGCAAGGAACTGCTCCGCTTCATCACGTGCGGCAGCGTCGATGACGGCAAGAGCACACTCATCGGCCGGCTCCTCTATGAATCGAAGATGATCTACGAGGATCAGCTCGCCGCGATTCAGAAAGACAGCCAGCGGCATGGCACGACCGGGGGCGAGATCGACCTGGCCCTGCTCACCGATGGCCTGGAGGACGAGCGGCAGCAGGGGATTACGATCGACGTGGCGTACCGCTATTTCAGCACCGACAAACGGAAATTCATCATTGCCGACACGCCGGGGCACGAGCAGTACACGCGGAACATGGCCACCGGCGCCTCGACCGCCGACCTCGCCATCATCCTGATCGACGCCCGCCACGGCGTCCTCGTGCAAACCAAGCGGCACTCGTTCATCGTGTCGCTTCTGGGGATCAAGCACATCGTCGTCGCTATCAACAAGATGGACCTCGTCGATTTCAGCCAGGAGACATTCGAGCGCATCCGCGGCGACTATCAGAGCTTTGCCGCTCGACTCGACCTGCCCGACGTCCATTTCCTCCCTCTCTCGGCATTGAAAGGGGACAACGTCGTTCAGCAGAGCAAAAGCACGCCGTGGTACGACGGGCCGACGCTGATGGGCCTCCTCGAAAACGTCTATATCGGGTCCGATCGCAACCTGGAAGACTTCCGTTTCCCGGTGCAGACGGTCAATCGGCCGCACCTCAACTTCCGCGGCTTTTGCGGCACGATCGCGTCGGGCATTGTCCGCCGCGGTGACGAGATCATGGCTCTCCCCAGCCGTAAGACGAGCCGCATCAAGTCGATCGTAACGATGGATGGCGATCTGGAAGAAGCCTTCGCCCCGCAGGCGATCACGCTCACGCTCGAGGACGAAATCGACATCAGCCGCGGCGACATGATCGTCCGGCCGGGGAATACGCCCCGCGTCGAGCAGAAATTCGAGGCGATGGTCGTCTGGATGTCCGAGGAGCCGATGGTTCCCGGCAAGTCGTACTGGGTAAAGCAGACGACGAAGCAGACGCCGGGGCAGATCAACACGCTCCGGTATCAGATCGACGTCAACACGCTGCACCGCAAGGACGCCCCGACCCTCTCGCTCAACGAAATCGGCCGCTGCTCGCTCACGCTCAGCCAGCCGATCTGCTTCGACGCCTATCGCCGCAATCGGGCCACCGGTGCGTTCATCCTGATCGACCGGCTGACGAACAGCACGGTTGGAGCAGGGATGATCCTCGACCGGGCCGCCAACGAAGGGCGGCACGACCACTGGGACGACGAGCCGGCGGCGACGGAAACGCACGGCGAGCGGACAAGCGTCACCGAAACCGAGCGGCAGGCGCGCTTCGGCCAGAAGCCGGTGACCGTGCTGCTGACTGGGTTGACCGGTGCGGGCAAGAGCACGCTGGCCTATGCCCTGGAACGGAAGCTATTCGACGAGGGGCGGGCGGTGGTTGTCCTCGATGGCCAGAACATGCGTCGCGGCATCAGCAAGGATCTCGGCTTCACCGCCGATGAGCGGAGCGAGAATCTGCGCCGCAGTGCCGAAGTGGCCAAGCTCTTCAACGACGCGGGGATCATCGTCCTGGCGGCGTTTGTCGCCCCCGAAGAAGCCGTCCGTCAAAAAGCCGCTGCCGCGATTGGCCGCGAGCGGTTCCTGGTCGTGCATCTCGATTGCCCGCTCGACGTCTGCCGCCAGCGCGACACCGACGGCCACTATCCCCAGGCCGACAGCGGCGAGATCGCCAATTTCCCAGGCATTTCAGCCCCCTATGAGCCGCCAGCAACGCCGGATTTGGTGCTGAAGACCGACAAGCTCGACGTCCGAGAATGCGTCGCCAAGGTAATCGCGCTTCTAGAGAATCGTGAAGTGACCAATTGACGATGTGGGCTATTTCGACGGGCAGACAATCGTTTGAAATTTCGCGAGCATCTGCTTTAGTGCAGCCTGAGTGACTTTCAGGCCGACTTCGCGATACAGGTTGATGCCGAGTCGGATGAACTCATAATCGATTGGGTCATCGCCGGCGGTGCACCAGTATTCCGGTTTCGAAGTACCGGCGCGCTCCTGAGCGATCCCCGCGCCGCGCGTTAAGATGCCCGCCGCGAATCCAGCCGCGGCGCCAACAAAGCCGAAGTGGAAATTGCCCGGCATGTCATTCTTGTACTGTTGGCCGCAGATAACGACGCCATTTGTCTTGTACGGCTTGTAAACATTGTTCTTGAAGTCCCAATCCCCGCCGTTGCGGACCTTTTGATAGAACCACGTCCAGCGCGCGGCGGTGGCCACCGACCCGCCCCCTGGGCTGATCTTGCCCACCATCGATTCGGCGAGATAGACGCGTTCTGCTGTTTGCCCGTTGGTGCTCAGTCGGTCAATAAAGTCGAGCGTAATATCCGTACCACTCGCGGCGCCGTTTGACATGCGAGCACTCCTCGATCAGCGAGTCTCCACCTGTGGGTCTTACGCCCACCGCTTTTTGTGCTCGTCCCCTTCGGGCGCGTGCATCGCGGCGGGGCGCGGCTTCGGCTTTTCGGTGTCTTCGGGCTCGGTGAAGTCAATGTTGTCGCCGAGCGTCTTGGGATTCGGCTGCACCTGCACCGCCTCGCCCGACAGGTTGGCCGGCGGCACGTCGGCAGCCGGGCCGAGGCCGGAGATGTACTTTCGCCAGCTATCGAGCTCCTCCTGCGAAAGCGAGTTCTCGCGCGTGATCTCGTGCTTGAGCTGCTTGCCGGTCCCCTCGACCTTCACGACGACGGTGAGCAGACCGTTTTCCTCGTAGCGGAAGCGAACCTCGATCGGCGACTGGGCGGGCAGGTTGTCGGGCAGATTGCGGACCGAGCACTTGCCGAGCTGCGAGCAATCGTCGGGCGAGAGGCTTTCTCCCTCGACGATTTGCACCAGGATCGACTTTTGCCCAGCCTTCTGCGTTTTGAACGCACGCCGTGCTACCACCGGCAGCGGTGTATTGCGGGGAATGAGGATGGCGTTGCGCGGCCGGCGGGTCTTCGCGTCGGTGGCGACGACCCCGAGGCTGTGCGAGTTGACGTTGCGGACGTGAAAGTTGGGCGACTTCCCTTCGTGATAGGCGAGCAAAAGCCCTGCGTGCAAAGCGGCACCATGAGCCACTGCTTCATCGGGCGAGACGCTGCAATCCGGCTCTTTGCCCGAAAGCTGCCGCAGCATCTCGACGACGGCTGGCATCCGGCTCGAACCACCGACCAGGAGGACGCGGTCGATGTCTTTCCATTCCAGGCCCGCGGCTTGCAGCGTCTGCCGAGTGGTGAACGAGGTTCGATCGAGCAGATCCTTCGTCATGTCGTGAAACTGCTGCCGCGTGATCTCAACGCGGACAGCATTTCCCCGGTAATCACAGGCAATCGTTGCCTTCGTGCGAGCCGAGAGGGTCCGTTTGGCGTCTTCGCACTCGCGCCACAGCCGGCCTTGGCTGTTGGGTTCCTCGCGCGGGTCGATGCCGAATTTGCGGATGAATTCCTCGGCGACGAAATCGACGAGCCGCTGGTCCCAGTCTTTGCCGCCGAGCATCACGTCGCCGTCGGTCGCCAGAGCGTTGAAGTTTCTTCCGCCGATCTCCATCACCGTCACGTCGAACGTGCCGCCGCCGAGGTCATAAACGAGGATTTTCTTCCGGTCCTCGCTCTTGTTCGCCGGGTTCATGTACCCCTGCTGAAACCCGAACGCGACCGCAGCGGCCGTCGGCTCGTTGATGATGTCCATCACCTCGAAGCCGGCGATGTATCCCGCGTCGATCGTCGCCTTGCGGCGAACCTCGTCGAAATAGGCCGGTACGGTGACGACGACCTTGCTGAACGGGCCGATTTGCTTCGCCGCATCGACGCGGAGCTTGTTCAGGATGAACGCCTGCAGCGCCTCGGGGGGATAGCGACGGCCGCCCAGCTGCTTGTGATAGAACTGGCTGCCGAGGTCCCGCTTGGCACATTCGGCGACATTCTCGGAATCGGTCGCGACCGCCTTCGCCGCCTCCTTGCCAACGACGACGTTCCCTTCCCCCTCGAAAAGGATGACGCTGGGGGTGATTTTGTCCCCTTCGGCGTTGATGAGGGTCTGCGGCCGGCCGAGGTCATCGAGCTTGGAAATGACGGAGAACGTCGTTCCCAGGTCGATGCCGACGGCCGGGGGCGTCTTCGCGGACATGCGTGATCCTTGGGGAGCAGGCGGGAAAGGCGAGCGGGGCGAAACCTCCACTCTAACCACGGGGGGCGAAGCGGACAACGACGCGGTACAATCGCCGCCGGAGGACTCCCATGCGATACGCCATCTCTCTTGCTGTGATCGTAGTCCTGTTCCCCTGGGCTCTGTCCGCTGCCGAACCTACCCGCGACGAAGCGGCAGACGCGCTCCAGAAGGCGGTCACGTTCTTTCGCGAGAAGGTGTCGATCGAAGGGGCGTATCTCTATCGCTACAGCGAGGATCTGTCGCTCCGCGAGGGAGAGAACAAGGCGACCGCGACGACCGCTTGGGTGCAGTCGCCGGGAACGCCGGCAGTGGGCGAGGCGCTCTTGGCCGCTTACGAACGGACGGGAGAAGCGTACTTACTCGACGCGGCAGTGGCAGCGGCGCATGCGCTGGTGAAGGGGCAACTGGCGAGCGGCGGATGGGACTATCGGATCGAGTTCGATCCGGCGGAGCGGAAGCGGTATGCGTACCGCGCCGACGGCCCGGCGAGCGGTAAGCCGCGGAACGTAACGACGCTCGACGACGACAATACGCAGTCGGCGGTCCGTTTCCTGATGCACGTCGATCGCGTGCTGGAGAAGCAAGGTCGGCGCGACGCGAAGATCCACGAGGCGACTACGTTCGCTTTGGAAAGCCTGCTGGCAGCCCAGTATCCCAATGGCGCGTGGCCGCAGCGGTTCAGCGCTCCGCCAACAGCCGCGGACTTCCCGGTCGTGAAGGCGAGCTATCCGGCCGAGTGGCCGCGGACCTGGCCGAACGTGAATTACACGAGCTACTACACGCTTAACGACAACACACTGGCTGACACGATCGCACTCATGTTCGAGGCGGCGGAGCTCTATGGCGACAAACGCTTCACAGAAGCGGGCCAGCGCGGCGGCGACTTTCTGATTCTCGCGCAAATGCCCGACCCACAGCCAGCCTGGGCGCAGCAGTACAACGCCCAGATGCAGCCGGCGTGGGCCCGCAAGTTCGAGCCGCCGGCTGTCACGGGGGGCGAATCGCAAGGGGCGATGCGAATCTTGATGGAGATCTATCGCCAGACGGGGGACAAGAAGTACCTGGAGCCGATTCCGCGGGCGCTCGCGCATCTCGAAAAGTCGGCCCTCCCCAGCGGCCGGATGGCCCGCTTCTACGAGCTGAAGACCAACAACCCGCTCTATTTCACGAAGGAATATGCACTGGTCTATAGCGACGACGATCTGCCGACGCACTACGCATTTACTACGACAAACAATCTCCGTCGCATCCGGGCCGACTACGAGAAGCTGCTCAACACCGATCCCGCGAAGCTCAAGCCAGTGAAGAAGCCCGAGAAATACGCAGCGTCCGATTCGCTGGCGAAGGCAGCCCGCGCGGCGATCGACGCGCTCGACGATCGCGGCGCGTGGGTCGAAAGCGGCAAGCTCAAGGGGGAGACCGACCCTGACGGCAAGGCGAAGCGAATCATTACGACCGGGACATTTATGAAGAACGTCGAGACGCTCAGCCGGTTCCTGACGGCGACGAAGAATCGCTAAGCACCTTGGCCCAGCTTCCACACGACGCGCTCGGTGAAATCGACGGTGGCCACGATGTCCGGCCAGCAAAGGTTGCCGCAGCGGTCGGTTGGCCAGTGATAGTTGGGCGGAATCTCGGTCCGCGCATCGACCCGCGAGAGGCAGACGGCGGAGATACCGCGGCAGATGAGCGGAGCTGCATCGGTCGCTCCGGCAGGCGCATGAAGCGGACCAAAGCCTTCGCAGCGATCTTCGCCGAAGGCCGTCGCTTCGAGTACCGCCACGAGATCGCGATCGAGCGGCAGGGGCCAAATCTCGCCCTCGTAGTGGTATTTCAGATCGCCGCCAGAGACCGTGTCGATCGCTATGCAAGTTGTGTTGACGGCGGGTGATTCGTTTTTGAGCCTCTCTGCCAGGGCCAGTGCGCCGCAGCGGCCGGATTCTTCGCAGCCGGTGACGACGAACCAAATCTCGACATCATCGGGCCGATCAGCAGCGAAGCGCTCGGCCAAAAGCACCACGGCCGCGCAGCCGCTGAGATTGTCGTTGGCCCCTTGCACGATCTGCCGTTTCCAAGCGATTTGCGTGAAGAGAATCAGCGGCACCAGCGAAGCGAGCGTCAGGCATGCGTACCAGCCCGGGATCCACCACCAGTCGGTCATGACACGAATTGTGGTGAGCACCCACATAATGGAGAGGCAGACCAGCCAACCAAACATTTGCTTCCGCAGGAAGGCCGGCCACTGGGGCGACAGCCACATGACCAAACGGAGAAACAGTGGATCGAACATCCAACCGGTCGGTGCGGCATCGGCGTGACCGATGAGGACAATCCGCTGCGTTGGTTTTCCACTCACCGGCAGCCGGGCGATCAAGTTCTGCGAGGGAGCGTAGCCGAGAAGACTCCGCAGCCAAAACGCCCGGTAATGACAGTCGAGCATGTACGAGACGGCAGCAAACAATTGCAGTGCCGCACCCACCAGCGGCAGCCAGATGAAGACGATCGAACCCAGCACAGCGACCGCCATGTGCAGGCCCATCACCGCGTACAAGCTGCGACTGCCGCGGAAGGGTTGCCAGTCGATTTCCAGGCCGTAGCTGGCGAACTCCACGGCCAGGATTTCCTGCGACCGGCGCTCGTCAGGAGAAGTCGAGGCTCGTTCGGGACATTCGCGGACAATGCGGCGCAGCAGGCGCGAAGCGCGTTGCCACGGCAGCGAGACGGGGCGCTGGGCCGTCGTGGTGGTCAAGGATGGGCTTTCAGCTGGCAGGAATCGGACGATGGCGGGGAGCGGTCTCCGCCCGGAAGACCGCTTTCGTCATTTTAGCTTGCCCGCGATTCGCGGCTACCCACCCAGCCAATTCGCGACCCCCAGCCGCAGGATAATCCCAACCGCGGAGAGGGCCTCGTGCTTGTTGATTTTCGACTGTCCCCGCTCGCGATCGGCAAAGATGATCGGCGTTTCAACCATCCGCGCCCCGAGCCGCTTGAGCCGCCAGAGGATCTCTTCCTGGAACGAGTAGCCGCGGCTTTTGATCGCGGCAAAGTCGAGCTTTTCGAGCAGGCTCACTCGGTAGCAGCGGAACGCGCCACTCGTGTCGCGCGGCGCGAGGCCGAGCAGCACGCGGGCATACGTATTAACGCCCCAGCTCATCACCCGGCGCGAAAGCGGCCAGTTCTGCACGCCGCCGCCTGGGCAATAGCGGGAGCCGATTGCCACATCCGTCTCGTCCATGGCCACGAGGAGCGCCGGGATGTAGCGCGGGTGGTGGCTAAAATCGGCATCCATGTTGAGCACGTAGTCGTAGCGATGCTCGATCGCGTACTGCATGGCGGCGATGGTCGCGGTGCCCAAGCCGAGCTTGCCCGAGCGGTGTACGCAAAACAGCCGCGGCTCGCCAGCAGAGTGTTCGTCGCACCAGCGGCCGGTGCCGTCCGGGCTGTTGTCGTCGATCACGAGCACATCGGTTTGCGGAGCGACCTGCCAGACCTCGGCAAGCAGTTCAGGCAAGTTCTCGATCTCGTTGTACGTCGCAACCGTCACCAGCGTCCGCGCGGGCGTGGCTGGTGTGGTCGGCTGTAGCGTTTCGGCGGTCAACGTGGCAGGCATGGGGGATGCAGGGGGCGAGTGGACAGATCGCCTGACGAGCAATTCTACCGCGCGGTTGACCGGGGCCGGTTGTAGGGAAAAGGTCGAATGCGAGGGTACGACTGAGCGCATGAAAAACCGGAGGCAAGTTTGCCTCCGGCTAGTGGGTGGACGATGCGACCTAAGACAAGGCTGAGAAGGCTTCGTCCACGGCGTCTTCCCAGCCGCCGTCGCCGAGAGCCAAGCCGCTGTTGTCATCGTCTTCGCCGAGGAAGGCGAGCAGAGCGGCGTCGCCCAGGCCTTCACCCTCCGGTTCAGGAACTTCGGTGACGTTGATCGTCACCGCGGCCACCGTGCTTTGCACCGTGCCGTCGCCAGCCGTATAGCTGAAGCCGTCGGTGCCGCTGTAGTTGGCATTGGGAGTGTACGAGAACGACCCGTCACCATTGAGCGTAACCGTGCCGTGCTGGGGCTGCGAGACGATCGTGGCAATGAGCGTCGTCGATTCAACGTCAGTGTCGTTCTTGAGTACGCCGTTAGCTGCATTCACGTTCAGCGTTGTGTCCTCGGTCGCCGTGAACGTGTCATTCGTTGCCACGGGAGCGTCGTTCACCGCAGTGACATTGAGCGTCACTGTAACCGGGCTGCTCTGCAGCGAGCCGTCGCTGGCCCGGTAGGTAAAGCTGTCACTGCCATTGAAGTTGGCGGTCGGCGTGTAAGTGAACGTACCGTTGGCGTTGAGTGTGAGCTGGCCATGAGCCGGCTGGGTCACGACGATGGCCGTGAGCGTGGTGCCGGCGTTCGCGTCGGTGTCGTTGTTCAGCACCCCCTGGTTCGTCGCCGTGATGTTGAGGGCCGTGTCTTCGTTGGTCGTGTACGTATCGGCCACAGCGACCGGAGCGACGTTCGGCGCGTTCACCGTGAGATTGACCGTTGCCGTATTGCTGTTGAGCGAACCGTCGCTGACGCGGTAGGTGAAGCTGTCGGCGCCGGTGTAACCGGTCGTCGGCGTATAGACGAAGCTGCCGTTGGCGTTGAGCGTCACCGAACCGTGCTGCGGCTGGCCGACGATCGTGGCGGTCAGCGTGCTCCCTTCCGCGTCGGTGTCGTTGGCAATCACGCCCTGAGCCTGGGCAATGTTCAGGGCCGTGTCGCGCGTCGCCGTGTACGTATCGTTCACGGCTGCCGGGGCATCGTTCACCGCTGTGATGTTGATCGTCACGGTCGCCGTGGCGCTCTGGGCTGTGCCATCGCTGGCTCGATACGTGAAGGTGTCGGTCCCGGTCGCATTGGCACTCGGCGTGTAAGTGAACGAGCCGTTCGCGTTGAGTGTGAGCGTTCCCTTCGTCGGCTGTGTGACGACGGCGGCCGTCAGCGTGGTACCGGCGTTGGGATCGGTATCGTTCTTGAGTACGCCGTTGGCCGCAGTCACGGTCAGCGTGGTATCTTCCGTTGCGGCGAACGTGTCGTTCACCGCGGTCGGAGGCGTGTTGTTGCTCGGATTGGCCAGGTTGAAGTGCGAAACCTGGTAGAGCTTGTTGTTGCTCGCGGTGCCGAGCAGGCGAATGCGACTGTCCGTGATGGGGAGCGTGGCGGCGACCGGCTGCGAGGTGCCGTTGGTCCCTTCGACCTTGATCTGCGTTGCGTTGTTGACGAGCGAGAAGGTTGGGTTGGTGTAACCGCTGAACGCGTCCCCCTTCATCGAGGTCCAGAGGGCCGCGCCGGCATTGTCGAGCGCGGCGAGGGCATAGTCTCGCGATCGCGAAGCGAAGAAATCGCGGAGCGTAATCGATGAAGCCTGTCGGCCCCGTTCGCCGAAGTTGTTGTTGATACCGTTGACATTCTGCGCCAGATTCGTGACGACGATCTGGTTGTTGGTGCTCGTCGTTCCACCCTGCGAGCCGGCGGTGTCCTTGCCGTCGATCGTCAGTGCGGGCTGCGTTTGCGCGATCGTATAGTTGCCGGGAGCCAGATTGTCGAACTTGTACGAACCATCCGCGCCGGTCTTGATCGTCCGATTGACGGCATTGCTGCTCGTATCGGTGCCGGTGAGCGTGATCGTTACGCCGGTGAGCGGGCTTTCGCTCCCGTCCTTGATGCCGTCGTTATCGACATCGAAATAGACGAAGCCGGCGAGCGAGCTGGGAATGAACGCCTGAACCGTCAGGTTGACCGTCGCCGATTGCGAGATCGCGCCGCTGGGGTCGCGAATTGTATAGGTGAACGAATCGGGGCCTGTGTAGTCAGTCGTCGGTGTGTAGGTGACCCGCGTGCCGTTGTTGGTGATCGACACCGTGCCGTGGGCCGGCTGCGTGACGGCTTCGATGGTCAGGGTTTCGGTTGGATCGGGGGCCGACGTGTCGTTGGCGAGCACGTCGAGCACCGTCGGCACGTTCTTGAAAGCATTGAGCGTGTCGTTGACGGCCGTTGGCGGATCGTTGTTGACGTTGGCGACCGTGACCGTGACGGTGCCGGTCGCCGTGCCGCCGCGGCCATCGCTGAGCGTGTAGGTGAACGTCTCGATCCCTTGGAAGTTGGCCGCCGGCGTATAGATGACGCCGGTTCCGCCGGTGGCAATCGTTACGGTGCCGCCGTTGCTCGTCGAGCCCACGGCCGAAACGGTAAGCGTCTCGCCGGTGTCCGGGCCGCTGTTGTCGTTGGCCAGGACGTTGATCGTGTTATTCGAACTGTCTTCGTTGACGGTCGCCGTATCGTTGCCGGCAACCGGGTTGTCGTTCGTTTCGGTGACGGTGAGCGTCACCGTGGCCGTGTCAGTGCCGCCGTTGCCGTCGCTCACCGTATAAGTGAAGGTGACCTGGCCGAGGAAATTTAGCGTCGGCGTGAACGTAACCGTGTTGCCGCCGGGGCCAATCGCCACGGTCCCGCCACTGGTGGGCTGCGTTACAGCCGTCACCTTGAGCGTTTCGCTCGCGTCGGGCGTGATCAGATCGTTCGCCAGCACGTCCAGCGAGAAGTTCTGGCTATCTTCCGGCACATTGAACGCGTCATCGACGCCGTTGGGCGGATCGTTCTGCGCTGCAACCTGGACGGTGATGGTGGCGACGGAGGTTTCGCTGCTCTGGTTGCTGGCCGTGTACGTGAAAGTTTCGCTGCCGAAGAAATTGGCGGCCGGCTTGTAGTTCAGGCTCTTGCCGTCGGAGGCGATCGTCACCGTGCCGCCGTTGCTCGTCGTGCCGACGGCGGTGATCGTCAGGACGCTGCCCGAGCCTGGCTGGATCGTGTCGTTGGCCAGCGGAGTGAGCGAGGCACTGGTGACATCCTCGTTCACGTTGAACGTGTCGTTCACCGCGCCGAAGGTCGAATTGACGGTGATCGAGACCGAGCCGTAGTTGATCTCCTCAAAATCGACTTCGCCGTTCTCGTTATAGACCGTACTCGGGTGGTTGACCGTGTCTTCGACCGGGTCGGATGTGAACGTGAGCAAGCCCGACGCCTTCGCCTTCATCGAGACGCTGAAGATGCGCACCTTGTAGGGGTCGCTTGGATTGGCCGGATCGAACGGCGACGTGGGGAAGAACGGTCCGAGCGAACCCGCTTCGTCGATGATGCCCGGAGTGCTCACGCTCCCCGAGGCAAAGGGCGCGTCGGTCCGCCAAAAAGCCGAGTTGAACTCGACCATCCCGGTCGTTTCGGCTCGGAGGGCATCGTACAAGATGTCCATATAGGCGGTCGAAGCACCGGCCGGCGAATTCGACTCGGCGATGACCACGGCTGGGCTGGTGCCGCCGGTGAGACCTGCTGCGTTACCGGTGAGATTGGCCACTTCGCGGCTGCCGAGAGCGCCGACGAACTCGACCTGCCACCGCTTGGCATCGCCGGAGGTGGGCGGGGCGTGCGTGACGATCACGTCGTTGTCGCCAATGTTCGACAGGGCCTTTAGAGCCGATTCGATCGCGTCGGCAATGACGTCGAAGTCGCCGGCAGCGTCGTAGGCGATGGGGGCGGTCGTTTGGCCGTTGAACGTGAGCGTGAACGTGCCGCCGGTCGGGCTGCCGCTGAACGTGATGAACTGGCTTTCGTTCCGCACGTCCTTCACGAAAGCATTGAGGACGAAGTCTTGCCCCACGCCAAGCGATGTGAGCGGTTGTCCGCTAGGGGTCGTCAGGGTGAGCGTGATTTCGATCTTCTTCGGCACGGCCTGGCCGACGGTGACGTTGATCGTTTGATTCGTCGCGTTGCCGGCGGCATCGGTGGCTACGACCTGGAATACGTGCGAGCCGACCTGGGCAGCCGTCGGCGTCCAGAGCACTTCGCCCGTCACGCCGTTGACCATCGCACCCGCAGGAGCATTTGTCAGCGTATAGACAAAGCCAGCCGTCCCTTCGCCCGGCGCTGTGGCGTTATAGACGAGCGGCACGCCAACGTCGGCTTCAGTCGGCGGTGTGGTAGTGAATGCGCCAGGGGCTGTGGTATCGAGCGTGATGTCGATCGCCGCCGAAAGCTCGCTCTCGGCCCCATTCACGGTTTGCGTGGCGCGGAGCGAATGGACGTTGTCACCCAGTGAGTGGGCATTGTTGACCGTGAGCGTAATGGTGCTACCCGTTGCCGTGCCCGTGGCGACGACTTCGGTGCCGCGCTTGATCTTGACGACTGCGCCATTCGTCACGCCGGTCACCTGCAGTTGCAGCGTGCTGGCATTGGTGATGTTGTCGGTCGGGCTGAATCCGCTGTCCGACGCATTGAGCAGGTCGATCGACGTGGGCGGAGTCGGAGCGACGTTGACCGTGACGAGCTGCGTATCGAACTCGTCCCCCGTGTCGCTGTCGGCCGTACCGCGTACACCGACGAGCACCTGGAACGAGCCGACGAAACCGGCCGGCGGCGTGATCTGCACCACGCCGTTGTTGTTGTTCGGGACCGACAGGGTGTAATTGACGGTGTTCCCTGTGGGCTTGGCGGCGTCGAAGAAGAACGACGTGCCATCGACATCCTGAGCCGTGAGTTGCAGATTGAATTGCTGGCCGGCGATGGCGTTCACGGGGCCAATGTCGTTCAGGAACGGCGCGCCGTCCTGCGAATCGGGCGAGACGATGACATGGAACGTCCGTTCCGTGAAGTTCCCCTGCGCGTCGGTGGCGCGAACGGTGATATCGACTTCGCCGCTCATCCCTTCCGGGGCCTTGAGCAATAGCGCGCCGTTCTCGGGATCGACGACCACGTCGATGTTGCTGATTATGACCGGCGTGCTGGGAGTGCCAGACGAGTTCGTCGTGACATTGCTGATCGCGTCGCGGACCGATTCTCCCTGCGTCAGGATGCCGAAGATCGAGTGGTTGAAGTCGAGGTGGCGGGCCGACTTCGATTCATCGACGACGACCGAGCGATTCGAGCCGCCGGTGAGACCACTCGCGCTGCCGGTCAGGTTGACGACCTCTTGATGGCCCAGCACGTTGACAAAATCGACACGCCAGCGGCGATTCTCGGTGACCTGGTTCGAGGAATTCCGTACAGGATCGTGCGTGACGACGACGTTGCCCGAGCCGATGCGCGACAGCCCTTGCAAGGCGTTCTGAATGCTCGTGGCGATCGCGTTGAAGTCGCCGCTGTTGTTGAACGTGATCGGGCCGGTCGTTTGATCGAAATAGGTCAGCGTGAACGTGCCGCCAGTGGGTGAACCGGCAAGCGTGATGAACTGGCTCTCGTTCTTCTCCTCGGTGATAAAAAACTGTGAGTCGTTCGTATCGTCGTTCGACTTGGCCATCGAGAGGAGGCCCGAGCGATTGTGCTGCAGATCGACGTGAAACTGGTCGTCGAAATCACCAAGGCTCGAACCGCCGCTACCGGTGCCGGTCGGGTCGCCCGCCTGAATGACGAAGTCGTTCAGGATGCGGTGGAACGTGATCGTGTTGCTGGCCGTGTCGTCGTAGAAGCCCGACTCGATGAGCTCGATGATCCTGCTGGTGACGCGCGGCGTCAGGTGCTCAAAGAGCTGGAAGTACATGTCGCCAAAGCCGGCGACCGACATCTTGATCGACTTGTTGCCGGTGGGGATCGTCGTGCTGACGAGGCTCGGGTTGGAGCTCGTCGCCGTGTAGGTGATCGTCCCCCCTTCGTTGTCGAAGCCATCGAGCGGCACCCACTGGGGCGAGCCGCTGTGTAGCACGATGTTCGGCAGGACGGCCAGGGTCGGCGCGGTCCCTTCCCCTTCGGGCGTCAGGTCGAAATCGCCCGCCATCACCTCGCGCCGTTCGAGGGGCTCGAAGAGGAACGCTCTGCGGCATTCATGAAGCTGCTGCTTGCGGCGGCGAGCACCGAAGAGCTGGCTGACGCCCTTGAGCGTGCGGGAAAGGAGCGAGCGACGAACGGGGGAGCGGCGTGGCTGCGTCATGGCGAGCGGTTGGTCCTGCTTCTCTCTCGGGTAAGTCAGCCGGTGGTTCGATTGGGGCCGACGAAGACCCCCGGCCGCACCGTCATGGTGCGGCGGTGGTTCAGGGCATGAGCCAATGCGTGTTCCGGGACGCAGTTGGCCCGAGCGGGAAGAATCGTTCTCCCCCAGAATGGGCGAGCATCGCGACGAGGCGATGCTGCCGAGATTTCACGATAACCGATCCTACGCTGCGCGTCATGGATTTGGCATGAATAGTCGGGGCAATTGACAAAGCCGCCGGGCAGGCGTTGTACTAGCTGGGGGTGGCTGGGATGCAATCGCCGGTCCACAATACCGCCCCGCTTTGGACGCTGCGGCGTGGCAGCGCGTTCAATCCCGCTAGCGAAATGCTTGCGGCACTCCGCTTTCGATCGCAAGTCTTTATAGGACATGAGGATGGGACAAATCGGAACCGCCTTTCGGGCTTTCTTCGCCGCCCTGTTCAATGGAACCAAGGCGGAGGCGATCCGCTCGGCCCTGGACGGGAAACCGCTGCCGAAACTCACCGACGATGAGAAAAAGCAACGGGGAGCGACCGTGGGGGCAACGCCAACGATCGTCGATACGGCTCCCCGCCGAAGCGATGCCATCACCCTTTTGGCGGCGTTGCAGCGCGAGGCTCGGCTCGTCGATCTCGTGCAGGAGCCACTTGATTCGTACACGGACGAACAGATTGGTGCGGCAGCGCGGGGCGTCCTCCGAGACTCGGCGGACGTGCTCAACCGCTTCTTCGCCCTCCGGCCGGTGCAGAAGCAGGACGAAGGGGCTGCCGTCGATGTGCCGCAGGGGTATGACCCGACCCGCTTTCGCATCACGGGCAAGGCCGAAGGGTCGGGCCCGTTCCGCGGCAAACTGGCCCATCGTGGCTGGCAGGCCACAACCGTGAGCCTGCCGTCGTGGACCGGCTCGAAGGACTCATCGCTCGTCATCGCCCCGGCCGAAGTGGAAGTCTGATTCCTGCCTCCTGTTGCCTGACCCCTGATGCCTGCTTCCTACATCCTCGGCATTGACCTCGGCACGACGAACAGCGTGCTCGCCTTCGCGCCGCTGGCGGCCGAATCGCCGCAGGTCGAACTGCTTCCCATTCCTCAGCTCGTCGCATCGGGGGTCGTCGAAAGTCGCACGACGCTCCCGTCGTTCCTCTATCTCGCTCCGGAGCACGAAGCGGCCGGCGGCGTCTTCGACTTGCCGTGGAAGGCGGGAAACACGCTCGTTATCGGCGAGTTCGCCCGCCGTCATGCCGCCGAAGCTCCGGAGCGAACGGTCGCCGGCGCGAAGTCGTGGCTCTGCCACAGCAAGGTCGATCGTCATCAGCCGATCCTGCCGTGGAACGCCCCGGCCAGTGTGCCCAAGGTCTCGCCCGTCACGGCGTCGCAGCGCTATCTCGAACACCTCGTCGCTGCCTGGGAGCACACCCATCCCGATGCGCCGCTGGCCGAGCAGATTGTCGTCCTCACCGTTCCCGCGTCTTTCGATGCAGCCGCGCGTGAACTGACTCGCGAAGCGGCGCTGGCCGCCGGTTTGCCGACGAGCCTCATTCTCCTCGAAGAGCCGCAAGCAGCCGTCTATGCGTGGCTGACCTCCATGGGGGATCGTTGGCGGCGGGCGCTCAAGGTGGGCGAGACACTTCTCGTGTGCGATGTCGGCGGCGGCACGACCGACCTCACACTCGTCGGCGTGGCGGAGGAAGGGGGCGAACTGCATCTGCGACGTCTCGCGGTTGGCGACCATTTGCTCGTCGGCGGCGACAATATGGACCTCGCGTTGGCTCACTTCGTTGCCGGTAAGTTTGCCGAGAAGAACGTCAACCTCGATCCGTGGCAATCGGTCTCGCTTTGGCATTCCTGCCGGGCGGCGAAAGAGACGCTCTTGGCCGAAGGGGGGCCAAAGAAGCATCCGATTAGCGTCCTCGGCCGCGGCAGCAAGCTCATCGGCGGGACCGTCACTGTCGATGTCGATCGCAAAGCCGCTTCGGAGTTGCTCCTCGAAGGGTTCTTTCCGTCGTGCGGCGTCAGCGACAAACCGGCCCGCCGCCGAGCCAGCGGCTTCCAAGAGATCGGCCTGCCGTTTGAGTCGGACGTGGCGGTGACTCGCCACCTGGCAGCGTTTTTGACAGCAAACGGTTCGGATCTAAACGCACCAATCAACCCCACCCACATCCTCTTCAACGGCGGCGTCTTCAAAGCCGAGCCCTTCCGCCAGCGACTGCTCGACGTGCTCGCTTCGTGGGCAGGCGACAAATCCGCTGCTCCCAAACCGCTCGCTGGCGATCACGATCTCGATCATGCCGTCGCTCGCGGCGCCGCCTATTACGGCTGGGCCAAGCATCATGGGGGCGTGCGGATTCGGGGCGGCACGGCTCGTTCGTACTACGTCGGCATCGAAACTGCCGGACTTGCCATTCCCGGTGCTCCGCGGCCTCTGCGGGCGCTGTGCGTGGTCCCGTTCGGCATGGAGGAAGGGACTCGAATCGACGTTCCCTCCGGCGAGATCGGCCTCGTCGTCGGCGAGCGGGCCACCTTCCGCTTCTTCAGTTCCGCCGTTCGCAAGCACGACCAGCCCGGAGAGCTGCTCGCGCGTTGGACTGAGGACGAACTTACCGAGAGCGACTCGCTCGAAGCCGACCTGCCGCGCGACGAAAAACTCGCCGAAAACTACGTGCCGGTCCGCTTCCAGTCGCAGATCACCGAGCTCGGCGTTTTTGAACTCTGGTGCCAAAGCACGCAAACGCCCAGCCGGTGGAAGCTCGAATTCAGCGTGCGGAAGGACGCGGACTGACCGGCGAGCGGGAGGCGTGAGCCTCCCGATGGCGCACGCCATTGAGTCCTTCAGCGTCCCGGCGGCCGGCGTGGATCGAGCGAGTCCACGTCAACTGTCATCCGGTCATTGCACAAGATTAGTTTCAGCATCGTCTCGTCGTCGATCTTGTTCGAGATGAACCGCGTCGAGCCGTCGCCCATCACGACAAGAAAGCCGCCTGGGCGATAATTGCCGATCCCCGCCTTCGGATTTTTGGGATCGAGTGCCAAATCGGCAGGCTTCATCCACGGTACCGCCCGATCAGCATCGGCCTCAACGACCATGATCGTATTCATCGAGCCATCGATACTATCTCGAAAGCCCATGCCTTCCGTCGGATGAAACCATGTCTGCCCATAAGCAAAACGCGGATTGGGAGCTGCGGCCCCTAGCGGCCCCTCGTGCGCAAAAACCACGTACTGCGTCCGCTTCCGTTCGCTCTCATTGCCCGGCTGTCCGTAGACCGACTGCGGCATCTGGGCGTGGAACTGATCGTTTGGAGCCGCGTCCCAAGCCTTGGTGTAGTCGATCTTGTCGTGCATCGGCATCTGCTCGATAAACGGCAGGAGCCGCACGCGCCAGCTCATGTTTACGCCGAGCGCCGGCTCGGGCGAGCCCGCTAGGGGAATCGCTTTATAGACATCGTGATAGTTGTGCATCCCGAGGCCGATCTGTTTGAGGTGGCCGCTGGACATCGACTGCCGCGCCGCCTCGCGTGCTGCGCCGACGGCGGGAATCAATAGCGCTACGAGCGTTAACGGGATCACTGCTACGAGCATGAACGTGGCGATTCCCCCGAGCACGACTCCCGTAAGCGCCGCTCCTTTTCCACCCATTCTTCCCTGCGACGCGTTGATCTCTTTCAGAGCCGAAAGTCCGAACAAGAGTGCGATCGGGCCGGCGAGCGTGCAGAACAGCGATCCCAGCCCCATGATCAGGGCGGTCGTCGCTTTTCCGCTGGAGGCGGGAGACGACACGGGTGATGTGCCTAGTGGATTGTGTGACGAAAACTGCGGCTGAAAGGGGTGACTCATCGCCTGGGCTCCTGGAGGACTGTCGCATCGTAACCGTGCGGCGAGTGCCTCGCAAACAAGTGGCGCAAGGCGGCAGGACCGTCAGGATCGGAGTCACCGTCGCGCTCGCTGCCCGGTCATGCCAAAAGCTCGGTTCGCGCCGAGTGCGCCGCAGGCGACGAATTCGCACATGCCGCCGCCCTGCCGATCAACATTGCGCCGCTCGGAGAAGAGTGGCCGATACATCCCTTGCACTTGCCTCGCCGGGCCGCCGGCCCGGGGTGGAGGCGGTTTACTGATCAGCCGGTTGTGTCGGATGGATCCGACCTGCCCGCCCCAGGACTAGCATCATGGCGCACAAGAACACGGTGCGGGTCGTGACCCGCGCCGCCGACGGCACACTCCGTATCCGCGACTATCCGACCACCGAACCGATCCTCGAAACGCATACCCAGATCGGCATCGACGACTGTTCGACCGATCTGTCGCTCCGCGGCCTCCCCGTGTTTCGCGGGCTGATCGGCCCAATGCCCGACGGGCGAACCGTCGTGCGGTACGAATCGCCCGACGTTTTCGAGACGCTGACCAAAGAATGGTCGAGCGCCAAAACGGCCCGCCGCCCGCGCCGGCGCATGCAGCCGCCGGAAGGGTTTGTCTCGGCCGCTGAGGCGACGCAGATCGGTTCGTAGTTTGTAAGACTACGTGCTGGCCCACTCGCGCATCCACATTTCGAGCATGACCAGCGCCCAGAGGCGGGCGGAGTGGTCGTAGTAGCGCTGGTCGTGCTCGTCGAAGAGCTTCTGCACCGATTCGGGGCGAAAGAAAGCGTGGCTCTTCGCGTCGGAGGCCAGCAGCGTGTCGCGAGTCAGATCGCGCAGCTCGTTGCGGAACCAATAGTCGAGCGGCACCGAGAAGCCCATCTTCTTCCGCGTGAAGACTTCGCTTGGCAGCATGTGCCCAAAGGCCTGCCGCAGGAGCCACTTCCCTTTGCCGCCGCGATACTTGAGCCCCACGGGGAGTGATGCAGCGAACTCGACGACGCGATAGTCGAGGATTGGCGCGCGGGCCTCCAATGCGTTGGCCATCGAGGCGATATCGACCTTCGTCATCAGGTCGCACGGCAAATAGGTCACCAGGTCTGTCAGCGAAGCGGCTGTAACGGCGTCGCGACCCTGGCAGCGCCGCCAGGCGGAGCGGACAAATGCCGCCGGATCGGTTGTCAGGGTCGCGAGAAAGTCGTCGTTGTAAAGCTCGGCCCGACGCGGCTCGTGAAAGATGGAAATCCAGTCGAGATAGCGTCGCTCGGCTGGCAGAGCCAACGCCTCGCTGAACCGCTTCGCTTTGCGGAAGAACGACTTCTGTCGGCCTGACGACGGGAGCATTTGCCAGGCGCGGGAAGCGACGAGCGAGCGCATCGGCGGAACGCGGTCGAACATGCCGGCCAGAGCGACTGCGCGATACCTCGGATAGCCGGCAAAGAGCTCGTCGCCGCCGTCGCCGCTGAGCGAGACGGTCACGTGCTTGCGGGTCAGTTCCGAGACGTACCACGTTGGAATCGCCGAGCTGTCGGCGAACGGCTCGTCGTAGTGCCAGGCGAGTTTGGGCAGGATGCCGACGGCGTCGGGCGTGACCTGCATCGTGGTGTGATGCGTCTGCAGGTGGTTCGCCACGCGCTCGGCGTAGCCCGATTCGTCGTATTCCTTCACCGGAAAGCCGATCGTGAACGTCTTCACCGGCTCGGCCGAGAGCTTCTGCATCAGGGCAACGACGATCGACGAGTCGATGCCGCCGGAGAGAAACGCCCCGAGCGGCACATCGCTCCGGAGGCGGATCTTCACGGCGTCCTCAAGCAGCGCCTGCAGTTCCTCGGTCGCCTGCCGGGCGGTGATGCGACGCTCAGCGGTGAAATCGGGCTGCCAGTAAGGCTTGACCGTAAGTTCGCCGTCCTGCCACACGGCCCAGTGTCCCGGCGGCAGCTTCTTATAGCCGCGGAAGATCGTGTTCGGATGCGGGATGTACTGGTACGTCAGATACTCGTCGATGGCCGATGGGTCGATCTCGCGTGGCATGCCCGGCACTTGCAGCAGGCATTTCAGCTCGCTGCCAAAGACCAGCCGGCCGGGTTCGTGGCGATAAACGAGCGGCTTTTTGCCGAGGCGGTCGCGACCGAGGACGAGGCGGCGGCGATTGGCGTCCCACAGGGCGACGGCGAACATGCCGTTCAGATGGCTGAAGCAGTCGGGCCCTTCGTCCTCGTAAAGGTGGATGATCGTCTCAGTGTCGCTGTTCGTCTTGAACTTATGGCCGGAGCCTTCCAACCGGCGGCGGAGGTAATCGTAGTTGTAAATCTCGCCGTTGAACGCGATCCAGACCGTGCCGTCCTCGTTGCACATCGGCTGGTGGCCGGTCGAGAGGTCGATGATCGACAGCCGGCGGAAACCGAGGCCAATGCCGGGTATCGACTCGTACGGCGGGCGAAGCTGAAAGTCGGTGCGGTATTGCCCGTCGTCGTCTGGCCCGCGATGGCGAATGACGTCGGTCATGCGGCCCAGAAGCGCAGCGTCGATCGCCTTGTCAGGGTCGGTCCAGATCGCGCCGGTAATGCCGCACATGTAGGGAGGGAAGTGGCTAGGAGCTAGTGGTTAGGGAAGGCGAGCGGTGGGCGTGAGACCGCGGAGCGGAAAGGGTTCAGAGGTCCAAGGTCAAAAGTCGAACAACGACTACTCTACCACCACTCACCGTGCGGCAAGTGATCAGTGACAAATGACCCAGGCCTGGCGTGAGGACCGAGGAAGTATCGTCGCGCGCGGGGAGAGAGGCAAGCGCGACCACAGCCCTGATTGATTAGAGCCACCGACAGGGGTCGCCTGACAGTGAATTCGGCCGGCTCAAGAAACGCAAAGGCGCGGAGTACGCAAAGTCCGCAAAGGCCGGACAATTGGAACCCGCTTTGCGGCCTTCGCGCTCTTGGCGTTTTTGCGTTCAGAAGTCAGTGCCGCGTCCGTCGCTACTTCTTCGCGTACGACAGCGCCAGCAGGGCATAGCCGGTTACGAGATTCGGATCGCCCTCCATCCAGCGGGCTTCTTCATTGATCCAGCTTCCGTCTTCGCGCTGGCGGCTGGCGAGTTCGTCGATCAGTTCCTTCCGCCAGTCGTGCTCGACCCCCTTCTCGTCCACGAATTTGTCCTGCCCCATCGCCGAGAGGGCCTTCGCCATCGTGTGGTAGTAGTAGTAGAGCCCGGCAGCGCCCATGCCGGGGTTCGAGTCGAGGTCGTAGTGCTTCTTCAGCCACCCGAGGGCGGCCTTCACGCGCGGGTCATCGGGCTTCACGCCGGCATAGATCATGCTTTTGAGGCCGGCATAGGTCATCGAGGCGTAGCTTCGCAGGCCGCCGGTCGATTCGTCGGTTCCGGCCTGACTGGTGCCGCCAGCGGCTGGCGTGTAGTAAAAGCCGCCGTCATTCAGCTTGGCGGCGAATGGCGTCGTGTTGTGCTCGCTTTCCAGGTTCTGACAGCGGCTGACAAAGACCAGAGCGGCTTTAATCGCGTCGCTGTCCTCTTTGTTGCCAGCGGCACGCAAGGCATCGACGAGAAAGCTCGTGTTCGAGAGGTCGGGCCGATCGCCGGTGCGGCCGTAGCCCGCGCCGCCGTATTGCACCGCGTCGGGTGTAGTCTTGCCGTCGCCTCCCCACTGGGTGGACTTGACGAATGCGTCGGCCTTCTTGATCAGGGCGTCGTACTTACCGCCGCGGTTTGCCTCCGCGAACGCGATGATGCTAATCGCCGTTTCGTAGTTCTTGTGGTTCCCTTCCCCATAGATGCCGCCGTCCTCGTGAACGAACCCTTCCACGTACTTGAGGGCCTTGGCGACGACCGGGTCTGCCGGCGAGCGACCCTGCTTGAGCAACGCCGCCGCGACGAGCGACGTGACCGCCGGGCCGGCTTTCGCGCTGAAGGAGCCGTCCGCGGCCTGTCCCTTGGTGGCGAGAAAACCGACAGCCTTGTCGATCATCTGCTGATATTTTTTAGCCGTTTCGTCATCGGCCGCCCGCAATGGGGTGGTAAGCGATGTACATGCGACAACAGCGGCGAGGCTAAGTACCGATAGCGAGCGGAGATGCATCGCGAGGGGCTCCAAGACAGCGAGAACTTGAACTTTCGTTGCTCGCTCATTATCGCACGAACCGTGCCAAGCGGCGAGTCTGCGGTACTAATCCAGCACCGCCAGAATATCTTCTTCCCGCAAGATCAGCAGCTCGTCCCCCGCGACCTTGATCTCCGTTCCCGCCCAAGTCGTGAAGAGGACGCGGTCCCCTTCCTGAACCTGAATCTCGCTCCGAGTGCCGTCTTTGAGCAAGCGGCCGTCGCCGACCGAGAGGACGCGGCCTTGCTGAGGCTTCTCCTTGGCCGAGTCGGGTAGGACGATGCCGCCGGCGGTCTTGGCTTCGAATTCCAGGCGTTTGACAACCACTTTGTCGCCGAGGGGGACGACTTTCATTGCTGTTCTCGGAGGGCTGTGAGGTGGGAGGGACCGGCAAGCGGCCCGCGATTGTCGCACGCTAGCTCGCCACCTGCAAGCATCACGACGGCTCCATCACCCCCAAGGCGAGTGATTGAATTAAACATAGAAGAGCCAAGCTGCGGGCTAAATGCTGTATTGGACTGGCGCTCTTGCCGATGAATGATCTGGGAAACTTTAACGACGGTAGCGATTATTCGGCCATGAGCACCACTCTCCACCCGCCGGACGAAACCGACCTTCCTGCCGAGCGGATCACACCGCGGCGAGCCCGCATCGACGGTGCGCACCCAGTCTTTGCCGAGCCGCCGCTTGTGGTGGACGACGCGTCAATCGAGGAAGTGACTCTCGACCAGCTGCCGATCGATCAGCTCCCTATCGAGGAACCTTCCGCCGAGCTGATCGCGGCCGTCGCAGGGCTGACAGTCGAAGCTCGTGAAGAACAACTCGAACTGCAAGCGGCCCAGCTTGGCGATCATCTCCGCGAGCGGCTGCGGGCGGTCGATCGCCGCGAGGCACAGCTCAACGCTCGCATGGCTCAGCTCGAAGCCGACTTGCGCGCCAGCCGGGTCTGGCTCCGCGAGCGGGAGCACGAATTCGAAGAGCGAGAGACGCACCTGCGACAGCAGATTGCCGACCTGCAAGGGCGAGGCGAGTCGGCCGAAGACGAAGTTCGCGATCTTGACGCCATTCGCACCGAACTGACTGAGCGCGAGCATCAACTAACGCTGAAGGAAAACGAGCTCCGCGAGCGGCGCTTTGAGACCGAGCGCCAGGCGGCTGCACTCCGGCATTCTCAGCAGCTTTGGGAGCAGGAACGGACCCGGCAGGAGACAGAGCTTTGCCGGGAGCGCGAGCGGCTGGCGGCCGATGCGAAGGCGCAAGCCGCCGAGCGGGACCAGCAACTGGCCGAGCGCGAAGCGGTACTGGCCGAGAGGGCCGAGCAACTCGATCGGACCGCGGCTGAACTGGCTGCCGACCACCAGGCGTGGGAAGAGCGGCGGCGGATTCAGGCGGCAGCCCTCGATCAGCGGATCAAAACGACCGAGCACGAACTAGCCGAGCGGCGCGACCGGCAGGACGCTCGCGACCAGTGGCTGCAAGAGCAGCGGCAGACGCTCGACCAGCTTCGTGGAGAAGTCTCGGCCATGCATCGGCAGGGGCTCGAAATGCGGCTCCTGGCCGAGCAGCTTTGGTCGCAAGCAGCCGGCCGGCTGTCGCCGCTCGAATCGACGCAGGCGATTGCCAACCTGCGGACGAAGCTGGCCGAGCACTACCGGCTGGAAGAAGCGACGCTGGCCGAGAAGAAGCAAGAGCTGGTCGCGGTTGGCCAGCGGGTGACAGAGCAGCACCGCGAGCTGTCGCAGCTTCGCGATGGCCTGAAAGGCTGGCTCTCGACTCGCCAGGACGAGATCGAGCAGCAAGCCGCTACCCTCGTCCAACGCGAAGCGGCCCTCGACCGTCAGCACGAAGCGCTGATCGCCGAGCGCCGGGCGTGGAAAACTCGCGAGCGGGCGGCCGCATAGCAGCGATGATCGCTTGGTGATCTTGGCATTCAACGCAAAGACCGCAAAGGCGGCAAAGATCGCAAAGCCGAAACAAGTGTCGATCGTTTCTTGGCGACCTCTGCGACCTTTGCGCCTTTGCGTTGTCATATCGATAGCACACAGCAGGCGGGATGAAGCCAACTTCGCGTCTTTGCGTTCGTTCGATGCCGATGCTTGGCAACGACCTAGATTTGGGCAGTTCTGGATATTGTTCCTTGACTGCCGAGCAGGCTTGCCATGTTCCTCTCCAGCTACACTTCCGGCGGCACGCTTGCCGCTCTGTGTCTCGTCGCCAGTGCCGGCGCGACCACGTCGTCGTGCTCCAGCAGCGAGAAGAAGCCCGATGCTTCGGCCCAGGCGAATGAGATTCTCGACCTGATCAACGAGGGGCAGAACAAAGTCGACCCCAAAGGTTGCGTCGAGGTGGATCTGGGGAAGTTCCGCGTGACACATGCCGTGCAGGGGTCGAAGGATGATGCCCTGCTGCTCGTCGATTTTCAGCTCTATGGCGTCCTGCCCGCAGGTCGGCAGGAAGCGATCGACCACGCCCTGCCGACGTACAACAACCGCATGCGCGACGCGGTGATCTCGCTCGTGCAAAGCACGGATACCGAACACCTCACCGACCCGAGCCTCGCGTTCTTCAAGGCCGAACTCGTCGCCGCGATCAATCGCGTCCTGCAAGAGCGGTTGGTGAAGGATGTCGTCTTCAGCAACTTCTCGGTCCACGACGCCCACGAAGCGCCGTTCCCGACCAGTTCGCCCGAAGCGCCCAAGAAGAAGCCGGCGGGCGGGCACGGAGGGCATCACTAGGGGTCAGGGGTAGGAGCCTCGCCCTCCCGGATCTGTACCTTTAGAGTGCCACGATTGTCGGCCAGGCCGGAGGCCGCTTCGTTGATCGCCAGGTAGAGCACGCCCGATTCTGTCGGCGTCATGGTGCTAGTGATGCCGACCGTTCGCTTGTTGGAGAGGCTGGGCGCGAGCGTTCCCTTTTCGTCCGCCACCGCGGCGACGAGCATTCCGAGCGGTTGGCCGTTGTGATAGCGGAGCGTGATGCCGCCCGCTTCGCAGGGCCAAGGCCGCTCGCCGCTCGCTCCGACGGTAAAGCGACCACTGGCCGACAGCCAATAGGCTTTGCCTGCTTCAAGCACGAAGCCCGTCGATTGCCAACCTCGATCGGTCGCCAGTTCCACGCTCGCCCCTTCGGCCGGCAGAGGAACGGCCGCTTTGCGAACCGCGGCGGCACGCGCGAAGTCGTAGCCATAATCGCAGTCGATGACGAAGACTTGCCAGTCGTCGTTGATCTCGCGCCAGTGCGGGGCGAGTTTCTCCTCCAGCCGTCGCGAGAAGTCGATCGAGCGGTCGCGAGTCTCATTTTTCAGTTCGCGAAACGCAGCCTGCGTAAGCGGATGCTCGTCGAGAAACGCCGCCGCGGCCCAGCACCAGCCGTAAGGCTCGTTCCGCAGATGGGCATGCGAGTCGTACCGCATCACATCGGCCAGCGTCATCCCGCGGCCGGCAGCGTACTCATCGCGAACGATCCGGACGCGGCCCCAGTAGGGAAAGTCGTCCTTCACTCCCGGCATAACGCCGAGCGTCAGCTTCTCCTCGCGCCAGTCGTGCGTGGCCAGAAGTTCGGCCATCCCTTCCATGTACCACGGCGGCCCGGCCCCGCCGAGCCAACGGAACATGAAACAGTGCGTCCCTTCGTGCAGCAACAGATGCCGCCGGTAGTACGCACTCGGCTGATCGTAGAGCCAAAGCTGCGAACCGGTCGAGAAGCCGTTGGGAAAGTCGGGGAGGCTCACGGGAAAGAGGCCGGAACCGACAAAACGCTCCTTGTCCTTCATCACGTGGCCGACGATTTTCCACGAGGCGACCTTGGCCGGGTCGATGCCAAAATAGCTCGTCCAGAGCGGCACGGCGGCATCGAACACGGCGGGCAATTCATCGACCTCGCCCGCCGGCAGGTCGGTGTAAAGAACGATGTGTTTGCCTTCGAGCTTGCGAATGCCAGCGGCGGCGAGCTTCCCTTCGTCGAACGTCGGCAGATCGAACTGAGTCGCCTCGGCCTGAGCGACGAGATCGGCCAGCGGCGCTTGTTTCGATCGGGGCTGGCGAGTTGGCGGAACGGGCGATGGAGATGAATCGACGGGCGGCGCTTCTGCGGCGGGCTGCTTTGCCTTCTGAAACGCAACCTTGGCGATCGGCTCGCTCTTCTTTGGCTTCGACACGACAGGGGCAGCAACCGCGACCGGCTCTGGCGCGGAGTGGCCGCAACCGATGGCCAGCAAACAAACCAGACCCGCAAGCAGCAGAAGCCGTGGATGGCATGCTCCGGGTTTGGCAGTCGGACGTGCTCGCATTATCGTATCGTAACCTCCCCATCACCCAAGCGACATGTCAACCAATCTCGACGAGCACGGTCAGTCGCTGCGGCGCTATCCACCCCACAATGCCGCGGCGGCCATTGCGCTGGCCGGCGCGGTCGCTGTGCAACTCGGCTGGCTTGAGATTTGGAACCGACCTGAGGTCGATCGCTGGTGGCCGCTCGACGTGGCTTTGCTCCTCGCAGCGACCGTTTACTTGCTGGCGCTCGCGGAACTGCATATACGGGCCGCGACCTGGCGTTCGACCGATCTCATTTCGCGACTATGGCTCCTCGGCCGCGTGCTGGCGGCGAACCTCATTATCGCGATCTTCCTCGGCATCATTCTTTATCGAGGTGCCGCAGCCCACGTCGCACTAGCCGGCCTCTGGGTCGTTCCTCCTGCACTGCTTGCAACCGTCACGGCGTCCGCCCTCACGATTGTCTTGGCTGTCGGCAAGGGCTGGCGGAGTTACTTCACCGATCCAGTTCCTTCCCAATCGCCGCACAAGCTGCGTAGCGGATTGTTTCACGGCATTTCGGCGGTGTGCCTCGTGCTGGCGATCTATGCCATCGAGCGAGTCGCGCCACGCTATTCATCCCCGAAAGCCGATCCGCCAGCCGCTACTTCTCCAGCGTCAGATCGTACGCCCCCTCCAGCGCGTCTGCTTTCACCTCCACCGCCAGCGGTGAAGTAGCAGCATCGTTGTAGCGCGCATGGATGATCGACTGCGGCATGCCAGGGTGCGCCGCTCCTTTGTCGTCGAGCTGGCTCGTGGCAAACACGACGACCTTGTACCAGCCGGGAGGGGCCCCCTTCTGCTCACCGGTGTACAGCTCGTAGCGGCCGTCCTCTCCGATCACACCGGTGGGATGGTGCTGTGTTTCGTTCCCCTTGCTGGCATCGGCCCGGAGCGAGACGGTTCCCGTCGGCAGCGGCCGATCACCCAGCCTCACCATGCCCCGGACCGGCACCAGATCGCTTGGCCGCGAACACCCGCAAAATGCGGCCACTAGCGCGAACATGATCGCCAGGCACGCGTGTCTCATCAGCCGCTCCCGATTGGCCCAGCCGCTGCAACAACACAGTCGCTTACCACCGTTGTAGCACGGGCCGGCACAATCGCGAACATTTGGTTGCAGTTTCACCGTGGGCGTCGTACAATGCCGATCTCATCAGTGGGATCGTCCGATCCACGGTAGTACGGAGGTTACCGGATGGCGCCACAAGCCGTCTTTTTTCAGGCGTGCCCCGTCTGCGGACGGAGCTTACGGATGCCGGTCCATTGCTTCGGCCGGCAAGTCACCTGTGTCCATTGCGGCGGCGAATTTCAAGCCACCGACCAGGACCACACGGTTCCGGCCAGTTCCGCAGCTGATCCAACCGCAGCGACGGCGCCATTGCCGCTATCGCACCGCTTGCTTGGGGATCTGCCGATTGCCGGTGTGTCGCTGCGACCGGCTCACTAGCGCACTTCTTCGATCGTTACGGCGCCTTGAACGGATCGTCCGCCGCGCCACCTTCTGGCGGCTTCGCACCTCCTGCGGGAGGCGCCGCAAACGGATCGGCAGCCGCACCACCTGGGGCAGCAAACGGATCGGCAGCCGGTGCGGCGAACGGATCGGCGGCTGGCTTGCCACCATCGTCGGCCGGTTTGGCTCCACCCTTCGGCGGTTGCGTTGGCCTTTTCTGTTTCAGTTGGCCGAAATGAACGACGGGCCAGTAGTTTCCCGTCTCGCGCAGGCATTGCAGCATGCCCGACTTCGTGCCGATCAGGATGCGATCGGTCTGCGTGTTGAGGAACTGCAGGTCGAGCGACTGCGACGGCAGCGTGCCAATGAGCGCACCCGACTTCGCGTCGAGAATCGCCAGGTTGCCGGCCAGGTCGATGCAATAGAGCCGCGTTTCGGTCCCGGCGAGATAGCTGTGGATTCCGGAGATGAGCCACTTCTCGGTCGCGTCCTCGACATTGATCGCATACATATTGCCCCGATTGGTGATGGCATACACCGTGTCGCCCAAAGCGACGGGCGACCGCGTGATCGGCTCGCCCGTCGTGAACCGCCACAGGATCGTGCCGCGATTTTCCGTGAAGCAATAGATGTAGCCGTCGAGTGAGGTGGCAAACATCAAATCGGGAGCGAGAAACGCCGGGGCCGATTCGATCGTATCCTTCGCCTCCAAGCGGAACCGCATGTCGAAGGTGTTGGCATTGCCGACGTACATATAACCCTTGTCGGTCGGCCACGCGATGCTGTTGCCGTTCAGCACCGGCTGAGTCATTGCCCGGCCGAACGAACGGAACGTACCAGCAGCAATCCGCGGATCATCGACAAAATACGCCTCGATCGCACCGTTGATCATCGGCACGAACACGATGGAATCCGACACCGCCGGTCCCGCGCCGGGAGCGCTCGCCGTGAACCGGTTCCACAAAACCGTGCCGTCGCTGGTTTTGGCCATGTAAAGCTGCGACCCGTTGAGCACGGCCACATGCGTATCACTCGCGGCAGGAGCGCTCGTTGGATGCTGCGGGCTACCCACGGATGTCGTCCAGATCGTCCGCCCCGTCTCGCCGTCGATCGCGTGCAACATGCCCCGGTCCGACGTGGCATACAGCGAAATCTCCGGCACAATGACCGCGTCGATCTCCGGCAGCTGATCGTCGGCAGTCAGCACCTTGGGATTCACGCGCGACTGCACCAGCTTGATCCGGGCGATGTCTTGTTCGGCTTGCTGAATCGCCCGATCGACGCCGGGGGTGTATGCCTCGGGACCGGCAAGATACTTCTGCGCATTGGCGGTGATCGCGATTGGATTCCACCAATTAACGTTTGGCGGCTTCACACCCGGTAGCAAGTCATTCCCCGTCAGCAGGAAAGCCCGCCCCTTGCGAGCGTCGCCGATATACGGCAGTTCGATGTTCTGATCGACCGCGGCGAGGCTTGCGCCCTTGAGCACCGCGATCACGCGAAACTTCGCCTTCGGCACGGCCGGTCCGGGCGGAGTGTTCGCCGGAGGAGCGTCCTCAAGCACGGCCAGCACCGCCACATCGCGCAGCGGGCGGCCGACTTCTTCCAACTGTCGCGACGAAAACGTGTGCCGCAGCCCTCCGTGGAAATACTCGATGACGACGTTATAGCGCGTCGTGCTCACATGCTGATGCAGGCCGGCGACTCGCCCGCGACCCCGGTCCAGGCCGATCTGCGTAAACCACATCCGCTCCAAACCCAACTGCCGGGCGGATGCCGGATCGATCAGTCCGGACGAACTGACCTGCGCCGGCGCCACCTGAGGAGCCATCGCAGCCAACACCAAGAGCGCGCAACAGACGCGTCGAATCATGGCAGACTCGCATCGAAAAGCGAACGTCGAAAGCGTATCGATCAGCCAACGCAAGCCGTCGCCAGGCGCACGAACTGCGCCGGGCCGACAGCTTCTTCCATCTTACTTACCCAATCTGTGAATTGCACCGAGATTATTGCCAGCAGGTCCCGCGGGCCCGGCGGGACTTGGCACTTCACGCCACGTTTGGGCGCAACCAACTATGACTCGGCCGGCCGCGTCTAGGCCTGCTACAAACGATATATTGCGCCATTCGTCAGGCACCCATTTCAGGGGAGTCGGTATCGGTGCAACGTCATGTTCCGAAGTACGCTCTGAACATCCCCATTATTGACAAAACCATTCATGATTCTAGCGAGTAACGGACATTTCTCCTTCACATGAATGGCATAAAACACATTGCAAAACAACGATTTACAGCAAATCGCAATTCTCGCCGAGTATGAATTGTATAAACGGCTAGCCGGACTCGGCGCGCAATCAGCAAGTCATCTTTTCAGGTGATTATTCTCCGATTTCCAATCTGATCCAGAAAACCGGCCAGCTCGTTGCCGATGATCCTCCAGCCGCTTCCAATGACACTAATGTATAGATGCGCCATCACCCGTTTTTATTGCACTCCGTTTTGCGATTTCACCAACTTTCGACGTGTCGCTCGAAACACGGGTTGCTGGTAGATTCCGCTAGCCCGGCGGGGTCTTGTGCCGGCCTGATGTGGTTTCTTCGAGCCAAGGTGCGGCCCGCTCCAGAGCACCTTCGATCGTGACGCCCCACCCCGGCCGCGACGAACCTAATCCTGCCACAGCCCGTCCTTCTGATCGTCTTGCTGCTCTGCCGCGCGGAAGCTACATTCAACTCCGGAGGGTAAGCGAATGGCTAGCAGACTGATTCGAAATCAGTTGCCGTGCAAACGGTTGCGGGTTCGAGTCCCGTGCCCTCCGCCTCTTGAAATCGCCTCGCCGTAAGCGGCGTTGCATCCTTCACTTACGGCGAGGCTTTTGATTGGCACAGTGAACTGTGTCAATCACTGTGCCAATCGAGGCCGTCACGAGCCATTCTGACCGGGTTTCTCCGGGCTTGGCGGTGCCTCCTGGTTGTTGTGAGCGGCTCCATTGTCGTTGCCGGGGAGCCGCTTACCGGCACTGCCGAGCGGGTCCAGGCGGTCCATCTGCCGGCGAGCTTCCTCGTCATGCAGGTGGTAGTAGTGCCGGACCATCTCGCTGTCTTGGTGTCCGAGCCATTCCATGATGGCTCTCTCATTGGTCGAGTTATTGGCGCAGTGCGATACGAAGTAGTGCCGAAAGCTGTGCAGCCGACCATCTTTGAAGCCCTGCTCGTCGGCGGGGGAAGGGAACTTCGCCGCCAGCGGCTTGATCACCTCGCGAATGAACACGTTCCGCACGGTGTCCGGCTTCAGCCGGCCGCCTCGGGGGCCATGAAAGAGATATTGGTCTTGCTTGGGCAGTGACCGCAGGACAACCTCCAAATCGTCGTGGATCGGCAGCACGCGACTCCTTCCACTCTTCAGCTCGCGATTGGCACGAGTCGACTTCTTGGGCTGGCCGCCTTCATCCACCAGCTTGATGAAACCCTTGGTCAAGTCGACATCGCTCCAGCGTAGCGAGGCCAACTCGCTGATCCGCAGCCCGGTGCAGGCCAGGGCGGTGACGACGCTCTCCAGCCAACGGAGATCGGGACACTCGTGGCAGTGGGCAATCATGGCCTGGAGCTCCTCAGGCCGGTAGCAGTACCGCCGCTCACCGTCTTGCTTGCGGATAGTCAACCGGAGTGGCTCGACATTCTGAAGATATTTCTCGCTTCTCAGCCACTTATGGGCCTGGACGATCGTCGTCAGCTCGATTCGGATCGTCTTGGGAGCGTAGCCCTCGTCGTCGAGGTGTGTGGCGTAGGCAGTAAGCGTGCTTCCAATAACGTCGTTCCAGGCCAGGAGTCCCCGGTCCTTCGCCCAATCAAGGAACTTATTGAAAACGGCCCGATTACGTTTCTGGGTCGACTTCTTAACGCCACCGATGGCTCGGGGCCGGCGGGAATGCTCCTCATACAGCTTGCGGCCGTCTTCGAGCAGGACGAGCTCTGCTTTGACGGTCGGCAATGCCGAGGGCGGCGCCAGCTTCAGATTGACAGCCACGGTGGCATCTAGGCCATGCAAGAGCTGGAGCGCTTCATCGCGGTCCCGTGTGCCAAGCGAGTGGCGGCCGGCATCTTGCTCGTTAGAGCGGCCGTCGGCATGCCACAATTCGCCGCGCTGGTGAAGCAGCCACCGGAAGTACCGGCACTGAATGAGGACGTTGGTGCGTTTGCGAGGCATAGTCGAATCACAGTTTTTTGTTGCGTTGGGTTTGCCAGCGCGGACGAGGGCCGTAGCGGCGCGGACCTGCCAGTGGCGCGGACTTGGTTGGTTTCTCGGACTTCTCTGCTTTTTCATCGGAGTCCGCTTCAGAGGGGGCGGGATCGAGATTCTGGAGTGCGGCGATGGGGATTCCGATTCTGCAGCGATCTCCACCAGGCTGGAACTTGGGCAGCTTGCCGGCGGCCAGATAGCGGCGGATCGTCGGGAGAGACAGGCCGCTCAGGCGCGCGAACTCTTCGGGCGACAGATGCTGATGCGCCAGGTGCGGGGACTCGGTGTTCGCTGGTTGCTGCTCGGACATTGCCTAGGGGGCGGCTAGGCCGAGATCCGTCTGGCGCTTTTCGCCGACGAGAACTTCTCGGCATACGATCAGCATTCCAACGAATCCGCGAATGTGCGCGAGGTCAGAGCGCCTGGAAGCGCTCTAGCGGCTGAGAATAGCCAAAGCGGGCAAGCCGGCTACGGACCATATTGCGATTTCCGGCCTCACGAGGCCCAGTCATTGCCCAAACGATCCCGAATGAGTCCCAAATCAGACTTGATCGTGCCGCTGCTCTTGTGGAGGAACGAACCAAAGGCGCGCTGGAGGGCCTCGATTTTCCCAACAAGAACCACCCGATGTCGCGTGAGGACGACGCGCCAGTAGTGGAACAGCCGAGCAATACGCGAGTAACGATCGATCTGATTCTTGGCTGGGTTGCTGCCACGAATGATTTTGCGCCACCCCTCCAGGTGGTCGTCAGGCTCAGTTGGAGAAACCGCCTCTTGGAGCAGTAGTCGCAATTCGTCTCGGCTGGGAACGGGAAACGTGTCCGGCAGGTGGAATAGCCCACCAATATTCATCAACGTCGGCAAAATGGAACTCGGGAATTGCCCGCCCCACAAGGGTAGCGCTGGGACCGGCAGATTGGCGGCAAGCAACTTGCGGAGTCGCCACCGCCTTAAGAATGCGCGGACTGTAGCGTTGAACGCCTGCTGGCTCTCCGCGCTCGCACCTTCGAGGTGGGGATCGTCAAACAGGTCGATAATGCGCAGCGTGATGCAATCGACGCCGTCATCGCTTGCCGTGCCCAGCAGTGCTCGCTGCTCTTGCTGAAACAGCTCGCTGGTAAGGAGCCAGCCAACGTACCCTCGCGCCGTTCGCGAAAACAAGTCGATTCGTGCCGTTGCGACCTTGAACCGAAGTTGAAGCTGCGCGTCGTTCCATGTCCAACCGAGCGCTCCGGTCGTCGAGCTGTCGGGAGGCTGCAGCGGATTAGAGGGCGAAAAGAATTCGAAGCGGACGGGCTGGCCATCGCAGAATCCCACACAATGCTCATCGCTCTTGCCCGCTTCAATGGCAGCCACCTCCAGTTCGCGGAGTTCGCCAAAAGGGTTTGGCTTGATCGCCTTTTCGATCGACTCAATCAGCGACCGTGGAATTGTCAGGAACAACCGGTCCTGGACTAGGGGGTGTTCCCTCCAGCTTTTCGATGCCCCTGAATTCCGACTGTCGCCAAGTCCTGATGTGAACGCGTTTGGGTCATGTGCCATCGACTTCGTCTCAACAATGGCCGTCCCAGAAGTGGACAGACTCGTACAGGTGAGCTAATTCTCTTGCACTCTAGTATGCCACGATTCTCTCCTGAATTTAGCTCCCCCACGCTGGCTAACTTCTACGCGCGGCTTCGCATGCGATCGAATGCCAAGGTTGCTCAGCTGGCGACGGCCAGAAAACTGGCGGACATCTGCTAGAAGCGACTCCGGCGGTTACGTGTGGAGCATGGGCAGTCGAGTTCGACCCGCGAATTCGCTTATGGTGAGGCGTCCAATCCAATCTGTACCGGCATTATGTAATCGGTGTGCCTCGCCGGTGAATGAAAACACGGTGCGGCAGCGCGTGCTGACCGGCACGCATGGGTGACAACGAATGCGCGCAGACGGGTGCTCAAGAAGCAGGACTCGAAGGCATGTTCTGGAAGCTAATCCATTGCCCACTTGAATATGACACGCTCCAGGCCAGAAATTTAGCTGCAGAAGGGGTAAGAAGAGCTTGTACCAGTCGTTAAGCGTGGATTTATCGCCTTCGTGCCAATCCCGAAGTGGTCAGGCCTGAGGAAGCGGGGCGGCAACGAGCGAATTGGGTCGTCGCCGCCCCTTCGGTCTTGGCCCCTGGGTCGGCGCTCGGGCGGTTCCCACCGTTGCCCTATCCTCCGCCCAGGCCGAACTCGATTTTACACGGATAATGGCCCCAGACGATCTCAGGGGAGAGGCCGGCGGTGCACCCGAATGGAATCCTTTTCCCCAAGCTTGACGTGTCGGTTATGGGGGCGCGGTTCGAAGCTGAACTTAGTTCGCTGGGCGATTGGGGCGACGAGTGGAGGCGGCGAGAATTGAGCCCGCGTCCTGAATGACGCATGTGCTTCTCTAGCAAGTGATTGTGAAAATCAGCAGACCCTACGCGCTGCAAATGCGCTGCACGGCGGCGACTCTCAGTGTCTGAGTTTGTCGTCAATTGACGCTGATTTACGCAAATGACGCTGATTTACGCGAAGTTTTGCTCGCGTGGAGTGCGCTTCCTAATAGCGTGAGGCGGGCCAAATATGTCCTCGCCCAATCAAGTCGATCGACGTGACCCAACGACCTGCCAGTTACAGCCCAATTGCCCTCGGTCGGTATCGCACTCGTCGGTGAACGACCAAGACCCGCTCGCACTCCAAAAAACCTCCTGGAAGGTGGGACGGGGAGCGTACGCACCGACACAAAACTAGCGCAAGGTCTTGAAATCCCCATGGCAGTCTCCGACGCAGCGAAGAGTTATGGTGAATTGCTCTCGGCGCGTCGGACCGAAGCACGATATTTGGTCGTCAAAGAGGTGTTCAGCCGTACAATTGCAGCTCGTCGAATTCGCCCGATTCGCCGCACACGGCAGAGGGAGATTTCAAGTTGGGGGAATGATCAACGTATGCAGGAGCGATTCACGTTGGAGAATCTGATGCCGAGCAGGAGTTGCACGTCGAAGTTTTCTTCGACAACCGTCTGAAAATCGAGTACCTCGATGAGGCGGCCTGAGCGGAGGTCGACCGCTGCGATGCCGCACTTCAGCTCTTCACGCCGTTCGACAATCGGCACGCTGACCTTGGCCGATGTCGGCCGGGTGTTCAACAGGGCGATTAGCACCGGCCAGCTTCATACCGCGGGTTAGGCCGGGCAGTTCGATCACTAACTTGCGGCGGCCGGTGGCTCGATCGACCCGCAAAAGGCTGCACGACCCACAATAGACCATCGTGCCATCAGCGCGAGTGCGGCATCGAGAGGCTGCGGGTGGCCTGCAAAAGGCAGCACGTTCGCTGGTCAGGCTGATTGTAGCAGCCCAGAGTGGACCGGCGGCCGGCGGATCGTCGTTCCACACATCTGATGCCGATGGTTCCATCTGTGAGGCCGATGTCGCCAGGAGAGTCTAGCGGCTCTTGATACTTCGCAGCTTTGGTTTGGCGTTGGGAAACGGACAAAGCGGAATGCTGCGGGTCGGCTCAGCCAGGATTTCGGCCAGTGTCGAGTTGCCCAGCGCCTCTTCGACTGTCGCCAAGGCCCGATCGAGCCGGCTGTGGAGCGGGCACAGGTGGACGCCATGTGCCGCGAGCCCCAGCGGGCAGGTGCGGATGCGCTGGATCGGCTCCACGGCGTTGACGACCTCCAAGATCGTTAATTCTGCGGGCGGCTTTCCCAGCGTCATGCCCCCGCCCAGGCCTCGCTGCGACTGCACAACTCCTGCCCTGGCAAGACTTTGCAGCACCTTGGAGAGGTAAGCCCGCGGAACCAGCGTCGCGGCGGCGATTTGATCGGTCGTGCGGGCGGCGGGCGCTTGGCTCGCTAAGTGAACGGCCGCCCGGAGCGCGTACTCGACGGTTTGGGAGAACACTAACACCTCTTCCCTTCGTCATAACTGGATATTGAACTCCAGTTTGTTACCGATGTCCTATCATTAACTGGATGCTGATATCCATTTTTTCCGCTGGCGGCTAATGATGTCAATGCAAATTGCTGGTCCTCTCGGCTGATGATGAAAGGTCGAACCATGCTTTCCTGCCCTGCACCTTCGCGGTGGCTTGGCGTGGGCCTGCTGACGGGCGCGGATCAGAGCGAGAAGTTTTCACACCTGCGTCCCGCTGCTGAAAATTCTGACCGAGACGATGCCAAACCTGCCGGACTACTGGCAAACGAAAGTCGGCAGCTGAGAGCCCACAATCGGACGGATCCTCACTCTAACTTGGAGGACAGTTCCGTGGCCATTCAGAGCTGGACATGGTTGGTAATGCTGCTGATACTCGCTGCCGGGACCGCGCTTGCCGAGCAGCCCAATGTGGAGGAGTTGCCTCCGCCGGTTGCGAAGAGCGTGCTTGCCAAAGAGACGTTCAAAGGCTACCCAGCGGAGGCTAGCGACAGCGCCGCGACTTCGCCCGGCTCGGGAATCTACGGCCCCCTTGGCCGGCTCTATCGCGTTGGGGATATGGCGATTGTCGATTACCTACGCGAGGGCCGGCGGTATATTGTCGCGCTGGCGGAGGAAGATTCGGCTGGCCATGCAAGTATTGACCCTTACTACCATTATTTCCGTGAGTCCGGGTCGGGGCATCGCTGGGCGATCGGCCGGCAGATGCGGTCAGATGGAACATTCAGCCTGTTCTTCCAGGCGGCAGACGAACCGGGGGACTGGAAACTGTTTCAGCGATCGCGACTGATCGAGGAGGGAGCCGCTCTCCTGGACTTGGAGGCGCCAATCGTGATCGTCGAACCTGGTTGCGGGCATTAAACGGGTCGAACAGGAAAATCCCAGGCCTGGTCTTGACGCCACCCGGCAAAAGTCGATAATTGGACATATTCATCCAGTTATTCGGGGACGTCCGGATATGTCACCGATATCCGTCAGCGAGCGAACGCTCATTCCAGACCTGGTTGCGGAGTACCCGCAGGCGCGGGCCGTCCTCGATCGCTATGGCTTGCGAGGCTGCGGCGGGCCGCAGGGACCCGTTGAGAGCTTGGGTTTCTTCGCCCGCGCCCACGATGTGCCGCTGGACCGCTTACTGGAAGATCTTCACCGCGAAACGGCTCAACCTCTGCAGGCCTCAGCGCCGCAGGTTCCTTCCGCGTCGCTGGCCGATACGCTCTACCGACCCTTTTTCTTCGCCGGCATTGCCACGGTGCTCACGCTCGGCGCGGTGTGGGGCGCGTACCTGCTGTTGCGAATCGGCTGGAGCGGAAGCTTCTCCGCGGCCGGACTGCACGAGATCAATGCGCACGGACACGCGCAGATTTTCGGCTGGGTGGGCCTGTTCGTCATGGGCTTTGCCTATCAGGCCTTTCCGCGGTTCAAGCACTCAGCGATCTCGCACCCGCGACTGGCGATCGCCACGCTCGTCATGCTCGTAAGCGGCCTGATCGCCCGCTCGCTCGCCCAGCCACTTGTCGCCACGCTGCCCTGGCTGTGGTGGGCGGCAGTCGGTGGATCGGTGCTGGAAGTGGTTGCGATTGCTACGTTCGTTTGCATCATCGCCGCGACTCTGTTGCAGAGCGCCCGCCCGCTCGTGCATTACGACTACTACATACTTGCAGCGCTCGTTTGGTTTGTGGCCCAGGCCGTCTATGAGGGGATCTATCTCACCGCCACGCTGGCCGCTGCGGGCGAAACGCTGACGCGGCTGGTGGCGACGTGGCAGCCGCCGCTCCGCGATCTGCAAATTCACGGCTTTGCGCTGCTCATGATTTTGGGCGTGAGCCAGCGCGTGTTCCACCACTTCTATGGACTGCCCTCGCCTTCGGCGAAGCTAAGCCTGATCGCGCTGCCCATTCTGTGCGTAGCCATAACGGGCGAAGCAGCGGGCCTGGTATTGATGCAAACAGTGAGTCCTGTTTGGGCGGCACTCTGGTACGTATCAGTGACCGCGCTCGCGATCACCACAGCCACGCTGGTGGCGAGCTGGCGGATCTATTCGCCCGCGGCTGACAGCGATCGGAGCTTGAAGTTCCTCCGCGTCGCCTATGTCTGGCTGTTTGTTTCGTTGGGAATGCTTGTGCTGCTTCCCGCGCACCAAGCAGCCGTCTCCTGGCTCGCGCCGACCAGCGTTGCCGCCCAAAGCGGATTCTCGCACGCCTATTACGGCGCGGCCCGGCATGCGATCACGGTTGGATTTGTCAGTCTGATGATTGTGGGAGTCGCTGCGAAGGTCGTGCCTACGCTCAACGGCATCGACGGCCGAACGTTGTCCGCATTGTGGGGCCCCTATGTGCTGATCAACTTCGGCTGCCTGCTGCGGGTCGTGGGACAGACGCTGACCGACTTCACGCCCGCTGCGTTTTTCGTGGCCGGCGCGAGTGGGATCTTGGAAGTGACCGGCTTGGCGCTGTGGGGCGGGCATCTGGCGCTGATCATGGCGGGTCGCATACGTCCGCGACAGCGTGCCGCAATGTCCCGGCCGCCACTCACCGAGCGCGACATTGACTCGACCGATACTGTGGCCACAGTCCTCAACGCCGAGCCCGCGCTGCTCGACACATTCCTGGCCGCGGGTTTCACACAGCTTGCTAGTCCCTATGCCCGGCACACGGTCGCACGTGTCGTCACTCTGCAACAGGCCTGTCAGCGAATGGGTCGCGACGCGGTCCAATTCACCGCCGAGTTGAACGAGGCTCGCGCCCGCTTGCGAGCGCACTCGCTGCCGCTGCTCATGCCGACCACGAGTCCAGACTGCCAGTCGCCGCGTCTCTCTGTTGGAGCCGATGCCTGCCATGCCCACTGATCCAGCCCACATTGTGAACCTGTCCGAGTTCGTCTCTCCGCCGGAGGACGGCATCATCAGCCGCACCGTTTTTCAGGACGACCAGCTCAAGGCGGTGATGTTCGGATTTGGCGCGGGGCAGGAACTGTCGGAACACACGGCCTCTAAGCCCGCGGTGATGCACTTTCTTTCCGGGGAGGCAAGCGTGACACTGGGCCAGCAACACGTCGCTGCGGCCGCGGGTACCTGGATCCACATGGTTGCGGGGCAAGTTCATGGTATCACGGCCAAGACGCCCACCGTCATGCTGCTCCTCCTCTTGAAGTGAACAACTCGGGATAACGGCGCCAGCGGCAAACATACTTCGACTTCGAATAGCGTGGAGCAGAATAATGCGACGGTTGTGGCTGGCATTTGCGGCCGTATTGGTCATTTCGTTTGCCGTGCTGGGCTGGATCGGGACGCGGATCTACCAAGAGATGCCGCCGCTTTCCGTGCAGTTTGAAACCACCGACGGACAGCTCATTGTGGCTGGCGACGAAATCGCCCGAGGCCAGAACGTCTGGCAGTCCCTGGGGGGAATGCAAGTTGGTTCCGTGTGGGGCCACGGCAGCTACGTGGCTCCCGACTGGACCGCCGATTGGCTGCATCGCGAGGCGATGTTCGTCCTTGATGAATGGGCCAACGCCGACTACGGGCAACCCTATGCCGAGCTCGATGTCGAATCGCAATCTCGCTTGCGCGGGCGACTCGAGAAAGTTTTTCGCACCAACACACATGATGCCACGGCCGGCGTGGTGCGACTCGATCCCGTGCGTAAGCGGGCCTTCGAGGCCCTGGCAGCCCACTACGGCGAGGTGTTTTCGAGCGGCAACACCGAGTACGCCATTCCGGCCGGCTCCGTGACCGATTCCGACCGATTGCGGCACCTGGCGGCGTTCTTCTTCTGGGCTTCGTGGGCGGCTTCGACGAATCGACTCGGCGACGACGTTACCTATACGCAAAACTGGCCCCATGAGCCGCTCGTCGGCAATCGGCCTACGGGCGAGGCGGTCGTCTGGACCGGTGTCAGCATCATCATGCTGCTGGCCGGCATTTGCGCGATGATCTGGTGGTACGCTGCCGAGACGAAACACCCGGAGGGGCCGCCACCCGCTCGCGATCCACTCGGCGCCTGGGAGGCGACTCCATCGCAGCGCGCCACGCTGAAGTATTTCTGGGTCGTCGCGGCGCTGATCTTGGTGCAAATCTTACTCGGCGTTGTCACGGCCCATTATGGCGTCGAAGGGGACGGCTTTTACGGCATTCCCTTGTCGAAATGGCTGCCCTACAGCGTCGCCCGCACGTGGCACGTGCAATGTGGCTTGTTCTGGATCGCCACAGCCTGGTTGGCGGCGGGGCTGTTCATTGGCCCCCTGGTCAGCGGCGTCGAACCGCCCTATCAGCGACTGGGCGTGAATGTGCTTTTCCTCGCGCTGCTCATCGTCGTGGTCGGCTCGCTGACAGGCGAGTGGCTCAGCGTGAAGAACTTTCTTTCCGACCAGACGTCGTTTTACTTTGGGCATCAAGGGTACGAATATGTTGATCTAGGCCGCGTGTGGCAAATCTTGCTCTTCGCCGGCCTATTGATCTGGCTGATCCTGGTCGTACGCGCCGTTCGACCGGCCCTGGCCCAACCCGGCGAACAGCGGAGTTTACTGTGGTTGTTTTTACTGTCAGCAGGCGCCATTTGGTTGTTCTATGGCGCGGGATTGACCTGGGGGCAGCACACCCATTTGTCGATGGTCGAGTACTGGCGCTGGTGGGTTGTGCACTTGTGGGTCGAGGGATTCTTCGAGGTCTTTGCCACCACCGTGATTGCGTTCTTCTTTTACCGGCTAGGGCTGCTGCGGCCAGAATTTGCCGCGCGCGCGGCCTTGCTCTCCGCCACCATCTTCCTGGCGGGCGGAATCATCGGCACTTGTCATCATCTGTACTTCTCTGGCACACCAACCGTGGCCCTGGCCTGGGGTTCCGTGTTTAGCGCCTTGGAAGTCGTGCCGCTGACGCTGGTCGCCTATGGCGCAATGGACGATCTTGCCCTGATCCGCGCTAGCCCCTGGGTGCAGCGCTACCGCTGGCCCATTTATTTCTTCGTCGCGGTTTCGTTCTGGAACATGATTGGTGCGGGACTATTCGGCTTCATGATCAATCCGCCGATCGCCCTGTACTACATGCAGGGACTAAATACCACGCCCGTGCATGGCCACGCGGCACTGTTCGGCGTTTACGGCATGCTGGGCATTGGGCTGATGCTGGTCTGTTTGCGGGCACTGGTTCCTGAGCAGGTCTGGAACGAGCGACTCTTGTGGTTCTCGTTCTGGGCCATGAACGTTGGCCTCTTTGCGATGTGTGTCATCAGCCTCTTGCCGGTCGGTTTGTTGCAAACATGGGCATCCGTCGATCAGGGCTATTGGTATGCCCGCAGCAGCGAGTTCATGAATACGCCCCTCATGCAAACGCTACGCTGGCTGCGCGTTCCCGGTGATACGCTGTTCGCGCTGGGCGCCGTGGCCCTGGTGATTTTCGTGGCGGGAGTTCGCCGCACGTCCCGATCCTCGGCAGCCTGATTTTCCAACGATTCCTTTCCAGGGAGAACGTCCATGGCCCGATTCGTAGCGACGATTCGCTTTACCGAGCAGGGAATCCAAGCCATTCAGGACACCATTCAGCGAGCCAGCGCCTTCAAAGCCGCGGCTAAAAAGCTGGGGGTCAAGGTGGTCGATTTGTATTGGTCCTTGGGGCCCTTCGACGGGCTATTGATCTTGGATGCCCCCGATTCTCACACTGCCACCGCCGCCTTGCTGCACCTCAGCGCGCAGGGGAACGTGCAGTCGCAAACAGCCGAGATCTTCTCGGCGGCCGACATGGAGAAGATCCTGCAAAAACTCGGCAAGAAATGATCCACACGGGGAAATGGGCGTTCGTCCGGTTCCGCCGGGGAGCACGAAGGTGGGAATCCGCTCAGTCCCCCGCGCCGACGTCACGCTGGAGGGCTTCATACAGCAAATCGTTCTCGGCGTGCTCGTGCTCGTCAAAGCGCCGGTGAAACTCGGCGAATTCGGCCAGCCAACCGGCCCTCGCCCCCGATTCGCCGCAGGCCCATTGGCAGGTCGCCCGCAGCGAGCGAAACAGCACTCGCATCTCCTGGTGCTCCCGCAACAATCCTTGAATCCGCTCGTTCAGCTCGGGCGAGGCCTCACTGACTTCGACAAAGAAACCGCCCGACTCCTCCTGCGTAAAGTGCTCCTCCAACTCAGCTTCAACACGAATCAACTCACGGGTTGCCTGCATCCCGGTCAGATTGGCCGCTGCGAGCTGGTCGTGAAGCCGGACAAGTTTTGCATGGAGGCGCTGGTGGTCCCCTTGAATCGTGCTGTCGCAATCCAGGCGAATGCTGCGCGTTGCCATGGTTTCATCTCCGCAGAATGGTGAAGTCAGGTTGGATAGCCCGAAGCACGAGACAGCCCGGTTCTCCCTTGTGGAATTAATTGGACCAATCTATCCTGTTTATACGAGTTCTGCGAAATATTGTCAACTAAAACCCTTGGATGGCTGCCATTACAGTATTGGACTTCGGTCCATTTCTTGCATCGCTTAAGGCCCTGCCTTTGTCGACGTGGCCGGAACGCAGGGGATCCAATGTTTTGCGCCAAGGACAAGGCAGAGGCGGTCCGTGACCCGGTGTCTCAGCCGCGCGCCCAAGCGATCATGGACGCACAGGGCGCGAGCTTGTAGTCGCCGTAGACGAGCACCATTGGTGGAGACTCTGACCATGGCACGCAGCGCCCCAGCGGTGGGAATTGACCTCGGAACGACTCATACGGTGGTTGCCGTCACCCAACCCGCTGGTCATACGGCGATCCTTCGAACTCGCGAAGGCGAAGCCCTGATTCCCAGTGTCGTGCTACTCGGAGACGACCGGGTGGTTGTTGGCCGCGAAGCTCAGTTGCGGGGGAGGGCACATCCTGAGCGGCTAGCCGCATGTGTGAAGCGACAGCTGGGCCAGACGTTTTACAGCCAGCGCATTGGCGGAGAAGCATTCTCGCCAGAGGTACTACAGGCGTGCATCTTGCACGCGGTCCAGCGCGAGTGGTTTACGGACCCAGCTGCCAAATGCGGCGCCGTCATCGCTGTGCCGGCAAACTTTAATGAGTCCCAACGGCAGGCAACGGCAACTGCCGCCGAGATTGCCGGCCTGCCGCTGATCGATCTGGTGAACGAGCCGATCGCAGCGGCGCTGGCCTTTGCCGAACACACACCGGCGCTTGACACGGCGGCTGGCGCTGGTCAACCGCACGCGATCCTTGTCTTCGACCTGGGGGGCTATACGTTTGAAGCCTCGATCCTTCGGATCGGCCACGGCCAGGTGTCGCTAATCGCAACGGACCATGATTCCTTTCTGGGTGGGCACGATTGGGATCTGCGACTGGCTGACTATTTTGCCGAGCCGTTCATCCGAAGGATGGGCTCCGATCCGCGGACGGACCCGGTGCTGCTCGAACAATTCGTGCAGCGGGCGGGCCAAGCGAAGCTGGCCCTGGGTGTGCGTGAAAAGACTGCCCTGGCACTCTCTTGCCAAGGACATGGCGAAAGGCTGCAGATCACCCGGCAGCAGTTTGAGGGGATGACCACCGACCTGGTCGCGCGGACACTGCAGATTTGCGACGGCGTGGTGCAAAAGGCGGAGTTGACGTGGTCGGACGTGCAGCGCGTGCTGCTTGTTGGTGGAGCAACGCGGATGCCGATGATCCGCCAGGCACTGGCCCACCGATGTGGCCGGCCGCCCGATGACCGCGTGTGCGCCGACGAAGCAGTGGCGCGCGGAGCAGCCCTGTATGCAGCCAAAATCAAGGACGGCACAGCGGGACCGCCGCCCTTGCGCATCTCCAGCGTCAGCACCCACAGCCTGGGTATCGAAGGGACCGATCAGACGACGGGCCAGCGCGTCAATAAGGTGCTCATCCCAAAGGGGACGCCGCTGCCGGCGGTGGCCACGCGCGAGTTTATGGGCAAAAGTCTCGCGGGACAGGTGATGGCATTCAATATCCTCGAAGGCGAGCATGCGCACCCGGCAAAATGTGTGACGATTGGCCGCGTGATCTTGAAGGACTTGCCGCCCGACTTGACGGACCAGTGGCCCGTCGAGGTCCAGTATGAGTATTCCGCCTCCGGCCGCCTGACGGTGCATGCTCGCGTCCGCTATACGGACCGCCAAGTCCATTTGAAAACGGTGCGACCCGGGGGCGTATCGCAGGCCCATGTCGCCCGGTGGAGAGAGGTGGTGACGGCGCAGGCCGGACTGGCTGCCTTCCGTCAGATTCGAGCGTGGGAGCGCGCTGCCGACGCGCCGCCGCCGCTGGTTGTGGCGGGAGCCGAGCCCTCGCAATTGCCTCATGACGAAACACCGGCGGGGGGTGTGCGGTCGTTTCTGGAGCGCATGTTTCCGTACTTGTTTCGCCATGGTGCCGCTGAACCCACGGCGGAAGCTGCCGCTTCGGCCCTACCGCCGAATGAAAGCGTTCCGTCCTGAAGCGTCTGGTTAAACAAGCCCAAATGGGGAGCCGATATGAACGCGAATGCCAACTCGGCAGTGATGATGCCCGCCGACCAACAGCCGCTCACGGTGACGGAGAACTGCTGGATGATCGGGCATCGCAATCCAGCTTCATTGCTGCAATGCAATACCTACTTGCGGGTATTCGCTGGTCCGCGGCAGGGAATCAGTTTCTGCATCGACCCGGGCTCCCAATTCGATGAATCTATTGTCGCCGCGAATTTGCGCGCCCTTACCGGGGATTGTGGCCTCGACTACATCACCGTCAACCACCAGGATCCGGACGTCACCGGCAACTTACCCTCCCTGTGCCACAGCAACCCGGCTGCGACGGTTATGCTGACGGAGGATACCTGGCGGCTTGTCCAGCACTTGGCGGTACGGCCGGGAAATCTGTTGTTCCCGCCAGCGCTAGGAAGTCGACGCCAAATTTTGCCGCTAGGCATTGCCTGGCAGCCGGTACCGACGCCATTTTGTCACTTTCGCGGAGCCATGGCGTGGTTCGATCCCGAGACACGAATCCTGTTCAGTGGCGATCTATTCGGAGGCCTCAATCAACTCGGCCGCGTTCACCTCTTTGCCGAGGAAGCGGACTGGGGAGGCATCGCCCAGTTCCATCAAATCTATATGCCATCCCGCGAGATACTGCGCTACACGATCCGGCAGATTCGGGCGTTGTCGCCCGGCGTACAGACGATTGCCCCGCAGCACGGCCATATCATCACTGGCGAACTCGTCCCTCTGTTTCTCGACCGCCTGGAACAATTGCTTGTCGGGCACGATCTTTTAGCCCTGGAGCTGGACGATCGCTACTTTCGAGAATACGGCGAGTTGGTCGGGCTAATCATTGAGTACGCGACCGACGTCATGGGGAGTGAGGAAGTCGAATCTCGACTGACCGCAACCAACGTGGACGACCAGCTCGACCAGACGCTCTCGCATGCCGGAGGCCAGTGGCAGATCACTCAGTCCCCGTACGCCTGCTTGGCCAAAGTCTTTGGACGCCTAACGCACGGCGAAGAGAGTAGCCTTGTGGAGGAAATGCGCAGCCGCGTACTCCGTTCTTGCACCGATCGCGCTCTGCCGGTGCCGCCGATTGGATGGGGATTGGAAAATCGCTCGACGAGCTCTCAAATCGCTAGCGAATAACAGTCGATTGTGGCATCGGGACTCAGAAAATTCGCACACTGCGCGCGCCCTTTCGGCACAACACTGGCCGCGCAGTCGCCTCGCCGCGGCCCTCTCTAATGCCACGTCCACAACACGAACGCTACCTCGCTAAAAAAGGACTAAGTGGTCCAATTATTGCAGATCGCTGCAACTCGTTCGCATGACCCGGCTTGGCGAGCAATCTTCAAGGAGGTCACGGCCATGGCGCGACGGCTCGAGATGGGATTCGCCCTCGGTAGCGTTCTTCTGATTGCCGGCATGGCACTGGGCCAACCGCCAGAGAAGTCGCCACCAGGCCAGGCACTCTATGCTCAGCACTGCGCTGCATGCCACGGTCTCAAGGGTGATGGCCAGGGAGTGGCGGCAGCGTTCCTGTATCCCAAGCCGCGCAGTTTTCGAGGAGGAAAGTACCGCCTGGTCAGCACAAACAACAGTATTCCGACGCGGGACGACCTGAACGCCGTCCTGCTCCGGGGAATGCCCGGTTCTTCGATGCCGTCGTGGGCTCATTTGACGCAGGACGAGCGGAATCTGCTGCTGGACGAATTGTTGCGGCTAACCACCGACGGTGCCCGCGAGTTGTATATCCAGAAGCTCAAAACACAGGATCAGTTGACGGACGAGGAGATCAAGGATCCGTCGGTTCAGGAGGAGATCGTTACCTTTGCCCGGCAGCGGATCATACCGGGCGACAAGGTCGAAGTTCCGGAGTTGGCTCCCTCCGACGCCAGTGCGATTGCCCGCGGCAAAGCCGTGTACGCGCGTCAAAGTTGTCACTCGTGCCACGGTGTAGAGGCCAAGGGGGACGGCATCCAGAAAATGTTGGACGACGAGGGGTTTGCCATGCGGCCACGTGATTTGACGCGCGGCATTTACAAGGGCGGCCACGATGTCAACTCGCTGTTTCTGAGAATTCGCGTCGGAATGCCGGGAACGCCGATGCCTGCATCCAACAACTTGACCGGCGCCGAAATCGGCGACCTCGTGCATTTCCTCCGCTCGCTTTCGACCGAGGAACAGCGAGAGTCGGTGGTCATGAAACGGCGTCAACTTGTCGCCCAACACGTTGCCCAAACCCCGAGCGATCCTGCGGATGAAACATGGAAGTCGGGCGCGGTGACGCGCATTCAGACCGTTCCGCTTTGGTGGCGCGACGATGCCGTGAGCGATCTAGCAGTCCAGGCAGTCCATGACGGCAAAAACTTGGCTCTGCGCTTGAGCTGGAGCGATTCATCGCAAAACGTGCGTGCCGTTAAGCCCGAAGAATTCGAGGATCTGGCCGCAGTGGAGTTCTATCAGGGCCGGACCGAACCGTTCCTGGGAATGGGCGCTGCCGACTCGCCAATCGACCTCTGGCAATGGCGCGGCGGCCAGCGCGAGCCGGGAGGCGAGGATTCGCTGCTCGATGAGTATCCCTTTGATAGCCCGCTCTATCGTGAGCTGTCGAAGGGGAAGCCGCTGCCCGACTTCATTACCGGCCGTGCCGCCGGCAATCCGCTGGCCACGCGCGACACGACGGGTGCGAACTTGGGGGCCAAGGGGCCGGGCAGCATCACCTTCCGGCCCAAGCCTTCGCAGCTCGTGGTGGCGGCGGCAACCTGGGCCGAAGGCCGCTGGTCGGCGGTGCTGCGCCGGCCGCTCGCGGTGCCGGCAGAGGGCGGGCTGACATTTGAGCCTGGCGATGCGGCCTCCGTGGCCTTTGCCATTTGGGATGGTGAGGCCCGCGATCGCGGGCCGCAGAAGTCAGTCTCGATCTGGCATGATTTCAAGTTGGAATGAACGCCCCTCAGGCAACGCAGCGTATGACGCAGTTCACGGTAGGGAGAGGAGTGGTTCCCATGCTCAATCGACGCGACTTTCTGCAAGCGGCGTTGGCAACGATCGGTCCCTCCAGCGTGATGGCGCCGCGCCTCTGGGGATTTGAACCCGTCAGCGTCGCCAACCCCCTGGGTGTTTATCCCGACCGGGCGTGGGAAGAAATCTATCGCGACCAGTATCGCGTCGACAGCTCTTTCTCCTGGGTCTGCGCGCCCAACGACACCCACAACTGCCGGATGCGGGCCTTCGTTCGCAATGGCGTCGTCCTGCGATCCGAGCAGGCCTATGAGGGTGGCAAGTGCCAGGATCTGTACGGCAACAGCGACACGGTGCACTGGAATCCCCGCGGGTGTGCCAAGGGCTTTAGCCAGCAGCGGCGGGTATACGGCCCGTATCGGCTGCGAACTCCACTGGTGCGCAAAGGCTGGAAGCAGTGGGCCGACGACGGGTTTCCGTCGCTTTCAGATAGCCCGGAACTGCGCGACAAGTACAAGTTCAACTCTCGCGGCACCGACACGTTCGTCAAAGTCACTTGGGACGAGATCTATCGCTATCACGCCAGGGCGGTGATGGTGATCGCCAAGACGTACAGCGGCGAACAAGGCGAAAAACGTCTCGTGGCGGACGGCTATGAACACGAGATGATCGAAGCCTGCCACGGCGCGGGAACGCGGACGATGAAGCTCCGCGGTGGCATGGGCCTTCTGGGCGTGATGGGCAAGTACGGCCTCTACCGCTGGTCGAACATGCTGGCCCTCGTCGATCAGATCGTACGCAAGGTTGAGCCCAAGGATGCCCTCGGCGGCCGGCTCTGGTCGAACTATACCTGGCATGGAGACCAGGCGCCGGGCCACCCGTTCGTGCATGGCCTGCAAGCAGCGGACTGCGACTTCAACGACATGCGGCACGCCAAGCTGCATATCCAGTGCGGCAAAAATCTCGTTGAGAACAAAATGCCCGACTCGCACTGGTTCATCGAAATTATGGAGCGGGGCGGGCGGATCGTCGTCATCACGCCCGAGTATTCGCCTCCCGCCACGAAAGCCGATTACTGGATTCAGGTCCGCCCCGGCTGCACCGACACCGCGCTGTTTCTGGGCGTGACCAAGGTGATGGTCGACAATCACTGGTACGACGAGAAGTTCGTCCGCTCCTATACCGATTTCCCGTTCCTTATTCGCAAGGACAATCTTCAGCGGCTGCGCGCCAACGATGTGATTCCCAATTACAAGCCGCACCTCAAGAAGGATGGGCCGTCGTTCACCGAGCAGCACTTGACCGACGAGCAATACGCCCAGATCGGCGACTTCTGCGTCTATGACGAAAAACTCAAGGCCATCCGCCCGATCACACGCGACCAACTCGGCCCGCGGATGGACGCTGATGGCATCGTTCCGGCCCTGTCGTACGCGGGCAAGGTCAAACTCACTAGTGGCGCGGAAGTCGAAGTCCTGACCCTCTGGGATGCCTATCAAGCGCATTTGCGGGACTATGACCTCCAGACCGTTTCTCAAATAACCGGCTCCAACAAAGAACTTATTGAGCGCCTAGCCAGAGATATCTGGGAGACGTCACAGGCCGGTCATGCGGTCGCAATTCACGTCGGCGAGGGGATCAACCATTGGTTCCATGCCACGCTCGCCAATCGGGCGCAGTACCTGCCGATCATGCTCACCGGCCAGTTAGGCCGGCCCGGGGCTGGCTGCTTCACCTGGGCGGGCAATTATAAGTCGGCGCTGTTCCAAAGCTCTCCCGAAAGTGGGCCAGGCTTTCTGGGCTGGATCGCGGAAGACCCCTTTGCGCCGAATCTCGACCCGGCTGCCGATGGCAAGATCATCCAGGTCAACAAGACGACGAAGGACGAGGAGCCGGCTTATTGGAACCACGGCGAGCGGCCGCTGATCGTCAATACGCCAAAGCACGGTCGAAGGTGCTTTACTGGGCAGACGCACATGCCCACCCCCACGAAATTCCTGTGGTTCGCCAACGTCAACCTGTTCAACAACGCCAAGCATGCCTACGACATGCTGTTTGTGGTCAATCCCAAGATCGATTGCATCATTGCTCAAGATGTCGAAATGACCAGTTCGTGCGAATATGCCGACTTGGTCTTTCCTGCCAATACCTGGATGGAGTTCCAGACCTACGAAATTACCGCCTCCTGCTCGAATCCGTACCTGCAAATCTGGAAAGGGGGAATCCCGCCGCTCTACGAGACTCACGACGACGTACACATCCTGGCCGAATCAGCCGACGCCCTCAGCAAAGAAACCGGCGACCAGCGCTTCGCCGACTACTGGCGGTTTATCCTGAACGACAAGGCCGATGGCGTGAAGGTCTATATCCAGCGGCTGTTGGACGGCTCGACCACGACCCGTGGCTACAAGGTCGATGAGATTCTGGCGGGCAAGTACGGGTACGAAGGCGTCGCCCTGATGCTCTTCCGCACGTATCCGCGCATCCCGTTCTACGAGAACATCCACGACAACCTGCCGTTCTGGACCGACACCGGCCGGCTCAATGCCTACTGCGACATCCCCGAAGCGATCCTGCACGGCGAGAACTTCATCGTCCATCGCGAGGGACCCGAGGCCACGCCTTATCTGCCCAACGTGATCGTCAGCACCAATCCACTCATCCGGCCGGAGGATTTCGGCCTGACCTTGGACGCGATGCACTGGGACGAGCGGACGATACGCAACATCAAGCTTCCGTGGGCCGAGGTTCTGAAGACCCAAAACCCACTGTGGGCAGCCGGTTACCGCTTCTATCTGCTGACACCCAAATCACGGCACCGCGTGCACTCGCAGTGGTCCAACGTCGATTGGCACAACATCTGGGACTCGAATTTTGGCGATCCCTACCGCCGCGACAAGCGGCTGCCGTTCTTTGGCGATCATCAGTTGCACGTCAATCCCGATGATGCCAAAGAACTAGGCCTCAACAACGGCGACTACGTCTATGTCGATTCCAATCCCGCAGACCGGCCGTTCCGCGGCTGGCAGGAAGATCCCGCGCGGGCCAAGGTGGCCCGGCTACTGGTGCGTGTGACCTTCAACACCAGCTACCCGCGGGGCGTGGTGATGACCAAGCACGCCCCGTACATCGCCACCGAAAAGACCGTCCTGGCGCACGAGACACGCCCCGACGGCCGGGCCCGTTCTGCCGACACTGGCTACCAGGCCAACCTCCGATATGGCGCGCAGCAATCCTGCACGCGGAACTGGCTGATGCCGATGCACCAGACCGACACGCTGTTCCACAAAGCCAAGCTGAAGATGGGCTTCATGTTCGGTGGCGAGGCGGACAATCATGCAGTCAACACCGTGCCCAAGGAGACGCTCGTCCGTCTGATCAAGGCCGAAGCGGGAGGACCCGAGGGCAAGGGGTTGTGGGAAGGCGCGACAACCCCGTTTGGTCCGCACAGCGAAGCACCGGAGAACGACATCTATCTGGCGGGCGGTTTTGTTCAGATCACCGGCCAGGCCTGATGCCAGGAGCGATTTTATGAAAGGCGACCAATTTGTACCGAAAGTTCATCCACTCTCGCGCGAAGTCGTGCCAGATGATCCCTTGGAGCTGATGGCACAAACGGTTGTCGGCGATCCCGACGTGATGCTGGAGTGCATCCTCCAGGAATTCGTCTGGATGGGATGGAGCGAGGAGCAGTTGCTCTCCCTGTTTCATCACCCCGGCTACCCCGTCCTCTGCCAGTTGCGAGAGTTCTTTGGCGACGCTGAGGTTGCGCGGCGCGTTGCGGCTCTCCTGGCTCGCAGCGGCCAGTGGCGCTTCCGCGAAACGATTGCCGAACCCGATCCGGAAGACCACCACGGTCCCGAGCTGTTGCAAATCACGCTCGAACCGGCAGCTCACCACTAAACGAAGGAAGGTACCATGGCCCAGGTCTATAACTGGCAGCTCGGTCGTGAGATGAGCTTTCCCTTCGAGGAGCGCCATCCGAAGTGGCAATTTGCCTTCGTGTTCAACACCAACCGGTGCATCGCCTGCCAGACCTGCACCATGGCGTGCAAGAGCACTTGGACCTTCTCGCGCGGTCAGGAATCCATGTGGTGGAACAACGTCGAGACCAAGCCCTACGGCGGCTATCCCCGCCACTGGGATGCCAAGCTGCTGGCAATGCTCGAAGCCGCCAATCCGGGCAAGCAGGTCTGGAACACTGCCGACAAAGAGACGGCTCAAAAGCCCTACGGGACCTTTGACGGCAAAACCATCTTCGAAGCTGCCGAGAAGAACATCGCACCGGAAGGGCCACAGACGGTCATGGGCTATTTGCCCACCGAAGCCGAATGGCGAACCCCCAATATGCATGAGGACTCGGCGACCGGCGGCAAATGGAAGCCCGGCTCGTTCAACGGGTCAACCTCATTGCCCGAGCACCGCGTGTGGTTTTTTTACCTGGCACGCATCTGCAATCACTGCACATATCCCGGCTGCCTGGGTGCGTGTCCGCGGCAGGCAATCTATAAGCGCCCGGAGGATGGCATCGTGCTTATCGACCAGACGCGTTGCCGAGGCTATCGCAAGTGTGTCGAAGGTTGTCCATACAAGAAGGTGATGTATCGCGGGAACACGCACACCAGCGAAAAATGCATCGGCTGCTATCCGCGGATCGAAGGCAAAGATCCAGAACTCTGCCCAGACGGGGCGCCGGTGGAGACACGCTGCATGTCTGTCTGCGTGGGCAAGATCCGCTTGCAGGGCTTGGTGCAGATTGCGGACGACGGAAAGTGGGCTGTTGATCCCGAAAACCCGCTCTACTTCCTGATCCGCGAACGTCAGGTCGCTTTGCCGCTCTATCCCCAGTTCGGCACTGAGCCTAACGGGTTCTATATCCCGCCGCGGTGGGTGCCGCGCGGTTACCTCTATCAGATGTTTGGTCCCGGGGTCGATTCGTCGATTGAACAGTACTCTTGCCCGGACCGCGAACTGCTCGCCGTGCTCCAGCTCTTTCGCGCCCAGAGGCAGATCCTGTTCAAGTTCAAGATCGAGAAGGGCAAGAAGGTCGCCGAAGTCCCGGTTCGCCTCCCCAATGGCCAGGAAAAGGTCCAGGAATTGTTCAATGACACGGTGATCGGCTTTAACAAGTTCGGCAAGGAAGTCGTCCGCGTGACGATCGATGAGCCCGTGATCGAGCGCCCGCGCGAGAAACACGCCAACTCCATCTAACCCCTTTCACTCTCATGAACGCCCCCCTTGCCGTGAATTCACCGAACAGGAGGCAAGCCGAACTCGACTTGGCTTGCGAGTTGCTGTATCGGTTCTTCGCCGCCGCACTGGCTGACCCGCGGCGTCGATGCCGGGCGATTCTTACCGACCGCGTCAGCCGCACGCTTGCCCGTCAGGCTGCGGACCTGATTCGCGGCGAATTCGCTGGAGTCTCCATCCCGCTGGGTTTCGGCGAGTCGCCAGCCGAAGATCTGGATCTCCGCTCAATCCTGAAGTGCCTTCCCGCGAGTGCCGAGGAATTGGCAGACGAGTACGTTCGCGTTTTCGGCCTGGCTACTTGCCGCGAGTGTCCACCCTACGAAACGGAGTACCATGCCGCCGAGGATCCTTTCTTTCGAGCGCAACAGATGGCCGATGTCGCCGGCTTCTATCGCGCCTTTGGTCTCCAGCCAGGCTCGGATGGACGCGAGCGGCCCGACTTTATTGGGCTGGAACTCGAGTTCCTGGCACTGCTGCACATGAAGCAGCGAGATGCCGGTTTGGCGGAAACGGCAGCCATCTGCGAGGGAGCAAGGCGGCAGTTCTTCAAGGACCATCTTTCTTGGTGGACGCCGTCATTCGCACTTGCGCTGCGCCACAAGGCCGAGTACGGCTTTTATGAGGTTGTCGGGCGGGCCCTGTCCGCCCTGCTGCCGATTGAACGCAACCGGCAGGGGATCGCTGCGCCGTTGATGCCACTGGAGGCCAAGACGGACGCAGCGCCGGAGTCCTGTGAGGGGTGCCTGCTGGCCGCCGGTGCGTGAAAGGGAGATCTATGACTGCCAGTGAGAATCCATACGTTGTAGCAGTCTGCGTCTCGCCCGGCGGCATTCCCAAACTTCCGTTGGCCGAAGGCAAAGTCACCGTCGATGGTTTGACTGGAGACGGACGCAACCACGCCAAGCACATCCGCCCAGATCGCGCGATCTGCCTGTTCGATCTGGAAATCCTCGAGCGACTTGTCTGCGAAGGGTTTCCACTCACACCAGGGGCCGCCGGCGAAAACCTCACAGTTTCCGGACTCCACGTGCAGGAAATGTTGCCCGGGACGGTGCTGAAAATCGGCGATGTAACCCTAAAGCTCGAGCAACCGCGAAAGCCCTGCTACGTCTTGGATTCCATCGACCCGCGTCTAAAGGAAGCGATCGTCGGCCGCTGCGGCTATCTGGCGTCGGTGGTCCGCGAGGGGACGATTGCTCCCGGAATGGCAATTGGGCCTGTCCTCGACCATGCACGGACTGTCGCCTAACCAACCGAGACGACGCGCGATCCTGCTTGCTCGCCGGCCGACCGAAAACATCGGCTCTATATCGGCCGTTCTCCTTCGTCTCTGGGAACAGATGTAGTTCCACTCTATCGAATGAGCGGGAGAATTGCTTATTCCTTTCAACCACTGCGAGGGCTTCTTCGGATTCTGCGGCCGCCAGTTTTTGCAACTCGTTGTAACGGTAGGGAGAAGCTGCTCAGCGGCCTTAGGATCACCTTCGTCGATTTGCGAAAGAACGCGGGTTACATTCGACATGGCTCCGTTGCCCCCCACACCAACGCGCAATCAACGAATGCCCAGCCGGCGTGGTAGCTGCCTGCAAGATTGTCGACGGTTCTCATTTCAACACGTTTCGGTCACATCGTTCGACGTGGTTGTGGCTTTCGATGAACCTGCGTCGGAATCATCCTCCTCGGCCGGTATCTGGTATGGTGCTTTCGCTTTAAAAATCTCTTCTGAAATAGATCCGGCGTCTTGGATTGCCATCGGGGATTGGATCAGGTCAAAGCCGTTCCTTCCCCCAGTTCGGAGAATCCAAATGCCTTACCACGTACGCAGGATCCGCCGCGAAAGTCCCAAGTCAAAGCCGCGCCGCATCAAAACGCTGCAAAAACCAAACGGTGTCATCAGTCCTCGTGTTCAGAAGGTCGGAGGGGAGCATTTCGCCATCGTCTGCGTCGATCCAGCCAAACATCGCTCCGCGTGGATGATGGCCGATTACTTTGGCAATGTCCTCATCGAACCCCAGGTCCTGCAGCACGGAGGAGCGAGCTTCAAACTGGCTGTGGAACAAATTCACCAGGTCCAACAGAAGCACGACATTCAAGACCTCATCGTCGTTGTCGAGCGGACTGGAAACTATTATCTGCCCGCGAAGCGAGCCTTCGCCGGCGCCGGCTTTGAAACCCGCATCGTGAATCCCTTTGCGACCAAGCAATATCGGATGCCGGCCAATCCGGGCAACAAGACCGACGAAACGGACTTGTTTGCGCAACACCGGGCAGCAGTGGCTGGCTTTGGCTTATGCGAGGTGGAACTGGAAACACCTTATCGGGAACTCCGCCTGCGTGCTCGTCATCGCCGTAATCTTGTCGAAAAGGCAGCGGCCCTGGCCTGCCAGATTCGAGAGCACTTGCACCTTGGAATGCCTGGTTACGCCAATCTGTTCGATCGTCTGTTCGAATCCGCTACTCCCCTCGCCATTGCTGCCGCCTGTGATTCGCCTGCCAAGCTGGTCGAGCTGGGCGCGCCGGGCCTGAGTCGACACTTGCGTAAAAAGAAGATTCCTCACCGCTCGCCATCGATCGAGAAGGTGCTGGCGTGGGCCGCACAAGCGCTCAACGACCCAATCAAAGATGGGCCTATGCACCATGCGATTTGGACCGATTTGCA
>CAYLLN010000026.1:0-81317 GCA_964384375.1 uncultured Pirellulaceae bacterium | reverse complement strand
CGCCGGCTTGATGCTCGCGAATCAGTTTGAGCTTCGCTTCGGGGGTGGCCTGGGCGAGGAAGTCATCGACGCCGGCTTCCGCTGCAATTGCCGCTGCAGTGAGCGGGTTGTCGCCGGTGATCATCACCGTTTTGATCCCCATCTGCCGCAGTTCGGCAAACCGCTCCTTGATGCCCCCTTTGACAATGTCCTTGAGCTGAATCACGCCCAGGGCCTGATTTCCCTCAGCGACTACGAGCGGTGTGCCGCCGGCGCGAGAAATTTGCTCGGCATCGCGCATCAGCTTTTCGGGCAAGTATCCGCCGTCCTGGCCGACGTGGCTGGCGATCGCGTCGAGCGATCCTTTGCGGATGCGGCGGCCGTCGAGGTTGACGCCGCTCATGCGGGTCTGGGCGGTGAACGGCACGAAGGTGGCGTGAAGTTGCGAAAGGTCGCGGCCCCGGAGGCCGTAGCGCTGCTTCGCGAGGACGACAATGCTGCGTCCCTCCGGCGTTTCGTCGGCCAGGCTCGCAAGCTGGGCTGCATCGGCGAGACGCTCCAGCGGCACTTTCTCCGCTGGCAGGAACTCAACCGCCTGCCGGTTGCCAAGTGTGATCGTGCCGGTTTTGTCAAGCAGCAGCACGTTCACGTCGCCGGCCGCTTCGACCGCGCGGCCGCTCGTCGCGATCACGTTGGCCTGAATCATCCGATCCATGCCGGCAATGCCGATGGCCGAGAGGAGGCCGCCGATCGTCGTCGGAATGAGACAGACGAGCAGGGCCACGAGGACGGTGATGGTGACGGGAGTTCCCTTGCCAGCCGTTTCGACGCTGTAGATCGACATGGGGAGCAGCGTCGCACAGACGAGAAGGAAAATGATCGTCATGGCCGAGAGGAGAATCGCCAGGGCGATTTCGTTCGGCGTCTTCTGCCGCTTGGCCCCTTCGACGAGGTGAATCATCCGGTCGAGGAAACTTTCGCCGGGGTTGGCCGTGATCCTGACGACGAGCCAGTCGGAGAGGACGCGCGTGCCGCCGGTAACACTGCTCCGGTCGCCTCCGCTCTCGCGAATGACCGGGGCGCTTTCGCCGGTGATGGCGCTTTCATCGACGCTCGCCACGCCGGCCATCGCCTCGCCGTCGCCAGGGATCTGATCGCCGGCCGGAACGAAGACAACGTCGCCGATCCGCAGGTCGGGGGCGGGAATGTAGGTCGCTTTGCCGGTTTTGACGAGATGCTCGAAGTCAGGGCGTTCCGCAAGGCTGGTTGTTGGTTCCATCAGCTTCTTGGCGGTCAGGCTTTGCCGCGTTGCCTTGAGCGAGTCGGCCTGGGCCTTGCCGCGCCCCTCAGCCATCGCCTCGGCGAAGTTCGCAAACAGCACGGTAAACCAGAGCCAGAGGCTGATGCCGACAACAAACCAGGGAGATTCCGAAGTAGCAGGCACACTCCGTGTGCCGTTTTCGAAAAGTTGCACGACGAAGAGGAGCGTCGTGAGGATGCTTCCCACGAAGACGACGAACATCACCGGATTGCGAACCTGGACGCGCGGATCGAGCTTGGCAAACGCGTCCACAAAGGCACGCTTGACAATCGGCGGATCGAAGAGCGGACGACGTTTGGCGGACATGGTTATTAGAAGTGAGTTGGTGAATGGTGAGTGGGCGGAATTCAGTGAGCCACCATTTGGAGTTGTTCCAAAATTGGTCCCAGCGCCAAGGCCGGCAGGAACGTGAGCGCGCCGACGAGCAACACCACGCCCGCCAGCAGAACCACGAACAGTGGCGTGTGTGTCGGCAAGGTGCCGCTGGACACGGGAATCGCCTTCTTCTGAGCCAGTGACCCAGCAATCGCGAGCATCGGAATCGCCAGCCAGTAGCGGGAGGCGAACATGGCAATGCCGAGGAGCGTGTTGTAAAAGGGCGTGTTCGCCCTCAGACCGGCAAACGCGCTGCCGTTGTTGTTGCCGGCCGAGGAGAAGGCGTAGAGCACTTCGCTGAATCCGTGAGCTGCTGGATTGAAGATCGTCGCCTTTCCTTGCGGGGCGACCACCGCTACGGCTGTGCCGATGAGTACGACCGCACAAGGGATCAGAATGACAATCGACGCCATTTTCATCTCGTAGGCCTCGATCTTCTTGCCCAGGTATTCCGGCGTGCGGCCGACCATGAGGCCGGCGACGAAGACGGCGACGATGGCAAACGCGAGCAGGCCGTAAAGCCCGCTGCCGACGCCGCCGAAGATCACTTCACCGAGCTGCATCAGCCACATCGGGACGAGGCCGCCCAGTGGCGTGAACGAATCGTGCATAGCATTCACGCTGCCGTTGGAGGCGGCGGTGGTGGCGGTCGCCCACAGTGCCGAACTCGCCACGCCGAAGCGAACCTCTTTCCCTTCCAGGTTGCCGACGGGAACGGCTTTCTCGCCGCTTGCCGCGACGGCCTGCGAAAGGTGTGGATTTCCCGCTTCTTCGGCCCAGTAACAAACGGCCAGGCTGGGCACAAAGATCATGAGCATCGTCGCCAGAATCGCCCACCCTTGACGGCGGTCGTTCACCAGCTCGCCAAACGTAATGCAGAGCGCAGTGGGAATGAGCAGGATCGCCAGGCATTCGAGAAAGTTCGACAGAGGAGTCGGGTTCTCCAGCGGATGGGCCGAGTTGACGTTGAAGAACCCGCCGCCGTTCGTGCCAAGCTGCTTGATCGCGACTTGCGAGGCGGCGGGGCCGACCGCGATCGTCTGCTCGGTAACGGCTTTGCCTTCGCCATCGGTCGTAGGATCGAGGAGCGTCGCAGTCGCATAGGGATTGAACGTCTGCACGACACCCTGGCTGACCAGGACGATCGCCAGCACAAGCGACAGCGGCAGCAGGATATAGAGCGTGCTCCGGGTCAGATCGACCCAGAAGTTGCCGATTCCCGTGGCTTGCTTCCGCGTAAAGCCGCGGATCAGCGCCACGACGCACGCCATTCCTGCCGCGGCCGAGACAAAGTTCTGCACGGTCAGGCCGAGCATTTGGGTCAGGTAGCTCATCGTCGCTTCACCGCCGTAGCCCTGCCAGTTCGTATTCGTGGCAAAGCTGACCGCCGTGTTGAACGACGAATCGGCCGACACCGCCGGCATCGCGGCCGGATTGAGCGGCAGGAGATGCTGGAGACGCTGCAAACCGTACACGAACAGCAAGCCGAGCAAGTTGAACGCGAGCATCGCCAGGGCGTACTCGCGCCAGGTCATTTCGCCAGCGGGATCGACCCCCGCGAGGCGATACAGGCCGCGTTCGACTGGTTTGAGCCAGGCGAACAGGTGCGGCCGATCGTCATAAACCCGGGCCACGAAGATGCCGAGGGGCCACGCCGCCAGTAGCAGCACGGCCAGAAAAATGGCCAGTTGTGTGACACCAATGGCAGTCATTTAGAACCACTCCGGGCGCAGGAGCGAAACGGTCAAGTAAACGAGCAGGAGCACGGCGAGCCCGCCGACCAGGGCGTAGATCATGGTTTGTCTCCGTGAAGTGCTCCACACCCGGCCACGAGCCCCAGCGACAATGCCGCGAGCACGGCCACGAGCAGCAGCATGAGCAAATCGAGCATGGTTGCGCCTCGCAAAAAGAGATCGATGAAATTTATCGAAGGGGAGGTCAAAACGGGGTCAAAACGGAGGGGCCATGTGTCAAGATTTCATCAAGACGAGAGTCAATGCCGTGGATCAAGCTCGCGTTTGAGCCAGGTATCGCCACCGGGTACACTGCCGTTATGGTTCGATTCGCTCCCCTTGCCGCCGTCCTAGCGTTCCTGTCTGCACCGGCAGTCGTTTGGAGCGAGGACGACGCGGGAATCAAGCTCTTTCGCGAACAGATTGAGCCGGTGCTGGCGGAACATTGCTACGCCTGCCACTCGGCCCAGGCGAAAGAGCTGCAAGGGGGCCTGCGGCTTGACTCGCGCCAGGGGGCCCGTCGCGGCGGCGATACCGGTCCAGCCGTGATCCCCGGCAAACCGGCGAAAAGCTTGCTTTTGCAGGCGATCAAGCACGAGAACGGCTACGAGATGCCGCCGAAGAAGCCGCCGCTGACGGCCGAGATCGTCGCCGATTTTGTGAAGTGGATCGAACTGGGCGCGCCCGACCCGCGCGAAGAGACGGCCGCGGCAGAATCGTGGCCCGAGGAGGTCCGCAGGCATTGGGCGTTCCAGCCGATCAAAGCCGCGACCAGTGGTCGCGCGGTCCTCTCGGCGGGAGCCTCGCCCTCCCAATTCATCGACCAATTCCTCCTCGACAACCTCGCAGCCCGCGGCTGGACATTCTCGCCAGAAGCTTCACCGCCGGTGCTGATTCGCCGACTCTCGTTCGATCTGATTGGACTGCCGCCATCGCCGGATGAAATCACCGCCTTCACGGCTGACGAGCGACCGGATGCCTACGAGCGGATCGTCGATCGACTAATCGCCAGCCCCCTCTTTGGCGAACGGCAGGCGCAGCACTGGCTCGACGTGGTTCGCTATGCCGAAACGGAAGGTTACGAATACGACCGCCACGTGCCGGATGCCTGGCGGTTCCGCGACTATGTCATTCGCTCGTTCAATAGCGATAAACCGTTTGATCAGTTCGTCCGCGAACAGATCGCTGGCGATGAGATCGGTCCGAACGATCCCGAGTGCCTGACAGCGTCGATCTTTCACCGGCTTGGCCCTGTTCGCCGGAATGCGGGTAACCCCGACATCGCCCTCTCGCGAAACGAGGTGCTGACGGAACGCACGGATATCCTCGGCACGGCGTTGCTTGGCCTTTCGGTTGGCTGTGCCCGCTGCCACAACCACAAACTCGAGCCGATCACACAGCGCGACTACTACCGGTTGCAGGCGTATCTCGCGGCGACCGACGAGCACAACGTCTCGCTCGCCCCACCTGCCGAGCACGAGGCGTGGGAATCCGAGACGAAGCGGATCAAGGCTGAGATGGAACGCATCAAGGTCGTCGCCCGCACGAAAACCGGCGAAGAGCGGGTGCAGATGCAGGCGATGATCGACGCACTGGAAGAAACGCTGCCGGCACCGCTGGCGACAATTCCGGCCACCTGGAACGACTTCTCCAATCGCACACCCATACACGTTCTCCGCCGTGGCATGTGGGAGCAGAAGCTCGATGCCGTCGGCCCTCGACCGCCGAGCGTGCTTGTTTCGGCCGATCTGCCGGAACTGGCGGCCGACGACAGCCGGCCGCGGATGCAGCTGGCCGCGTGGCTCACCGATCCGGCCAACCCATTGGTGCCGCGGGTAATCGTGAATCGCCTCTGGCAGCAGCACTTTGGCACGGGAATCGTGAAGACTGCAAACGACTTTGGCATCCGGGGCGAGCGGCCGAGTCATCCGGAGTTGCTCGACTATTTGGCGTCCGACTTGCTGGAGTCGGGTTGGAACCTGAAGCGGGTACATCGAAGGATCGTTTGCAGCACGGCGTATCGGCAATCAAGTGCGGAGCGCGGAGCTCGGAACGCGGAGCTAACTGACCCGGAGAATCGACTTCTCTGGCGGCAGAGTCGGCGACGGTTGTCGGCCGAAGAGTTGCGAGATGCGATGCTGGCGGCCAGTGGCCGGCTGAAACTGCAGCTTGGCGGGGCGAGCGTGATGACGCCGGTCGATCAGGATCTCGTCAATCAGCTCTACAAGCCGTCCCAGTGGCAGCCGCCGCGAGACATATCGCAGCACGATCGCCGGTCGATCTACCTGATCGCGAAACGCAACCTCCGGCTACCGTTCATGGAGACGTTCGATGGCCCGGCATTGCTTACAAGCTGCAGCCGGCGCGAATCGAGTACGCACGCCCCGCAGGCGCTGGAACTCTTGAATGGGACGACCTCGAACGAGTTGGCGAAGGCGTTTGCCGATGACTTGGCGAGCGGGGTGCGTCAGCTCCCCGATGATTTGAACTCGGAGGCAGCGGAGAATCATCGGGAGGCTAACGCCTCCCGCTCGCCGGAGACGACGATCCGTAATGGCTACCTCCGCGCGCTTGGCCGCTCGCCGACCGAAGCGGAACTGGCCACTTCGGTTGAGTTCTTGCGTGAAAATCCGCTCGAAGAGTTCACTCTGGCTCTGTTCAACCTCAACGACTTTGCGTATGTACCTTAAACGACTTGCTACTCACTTCAAATGATGCGACTAGTGGTCGCGGCTATGTGATGATTCCCAGCGGCTGCCAACACGTTCGCCCCACCCGCACGCGACGCGAGTTCGTGCGCGATGCCTTCTGCGGCTTTGGCGGGCTGGCACTTGCCTCCATGTTGAATCAGGAGCGACTTCGCGCTAGTGAAGCGAATCCGTTGGCGGCAAGGCTGCCGCACTTCGCTCCCAAAGCCAAGGCGGTGATCTTCCTGTTCATGGCAGGCGGGCCGAGCCATCTCGAAACGTTCGATCCCAAACCGCTCTTGAACGAACTGCACGGCCAATCGCGACCGGCAGAGTTCGGTGAGGCGAAGTACCAGTTCATTCAGCGCGACGCAAAAATTCTCGGTACCAAGCGGACGTTTCGCAAGTACGGCGAGGCGGGGATCGAGGTCTCGGACCTGTTTCCGCATACGGCCAAATGCGTCGATGACTTGGCGATTCTCCGTTCGTGCCACGGCGACATGGTCGTGCATTCGGCTGCCCAGTACGAGCTGTTTTCCGGCCGCATCACGCCCGGCTTTCCGAGCATGGGGTCGTGGATTCTTTATGGCCTCGGAGCTGAAAGCGAGGCGCTGCCGGCGTATGTCGTGCTCCCCGATCCGCTCGGCGCGCTCGAGGCAGGCCAGCCGATGTACATGCATGGGTTTTTGCCTGCCGTCCATCAGCCGACGATGTTTCGCCCGGGTGAACGGCCAGTCCTGAATTTGTCGCTTCCCAAGGGTGTCGATCCCACGAAGCGGAAGCAGACTGTCGATTTGATCCGCAAGCTGAACGAGGCGACGCTCGACCCGGCCGATGAGGAGTTCCACGCCCGGATGAACGCCTACGACCTGGCATTCAAGATGCAGAGCGAGGCACCGGAGATTCTCGACCTGTCGCGCGAGTCGCAGGAAACGCTCGATCTTTATGGAGTGGGCAGGGAACCGACGCACGATTACGGCCGGCGATGTTTGCTCGCCCGCAAACTAGTCGAACAAGGGGTGCGGTTTACCTGTGTCGTTTCCGGCGGCGGGCCGGGGAACATGCAGTGGGATGCTCACAGCGACATCGAGGAGAATCATCTCCGCAAGGCAGCAGAAACCGACCAGCCGGTGGCGGCCCTGCTAACGGACCTGAAGCGCCGCGGCCTCTTGGACAGCACGCTCGTTCTGTGGGGAGGCGAATTTGGCCGATCGCCGGAAGCTGAGTCGGGCAAAGGGCGAGACCATCACAACCTGGGCTTCACGATGTGGCTGGCCGGTGGCGGCATCCGCGGTGGGCAGGTGGTCGGCGCGACCGACGCCATCGGCCTCAAGGCGGTCGAGAAGCCGTATCATTTTCGCGACATCCACACGACGATCTTGCATCAGTTGGGGCTCGACCAGCACCAGCTCACGTATCCACATCTGGGCCGCAACGAACGGCTGACGTTTGTGGAGGGGAAGGTAATTGAGGAGATAGTTTGAGCGAGGCTGCTAGAGATGCACGGCAATCAGCCGCTGGGTTTCGCCCGGCGCGGGAGGCGTCGGCGGCTCGATCCAGGGGATCGGCTGGCCGAGCGTGTGCAGCAGGCTGACGTTCTGCTTGAAGGCGGCAACGACTTGCGATAACGCCTCGCGCTCGCTCTTCGCTGTGGTCCAGAGATTGGGGAGGTTCGCCACGGTCGCTAACACGCTGCCGTCGGCCGTGCGGCCCACATTGACGATGCAGTTGAAAACGGGTGTGCCGGCCGGAGCGGTCATGACGCACCTGCCGGTGGTGCGGCCGCAGGAGTGTGTGGAGCATCGTCCTCGCCGCGGAGATATTTCTCGGCCTTGTCCATGACGAGAAAGATACCCGCGGCACAGGTCCCGTTCAGGTATCCGATGAAAGCGCCGAAGGGGACGCTCGCGACCATGAAACAAAGGGCGGCGGCAGCGTCCAGGTCCTTCGAGAACCACGCCGCACCGAGGACAAACAGCGGCGCGATGATCGCTCCCGCCACGGCCGATGCCTGCCGCGGCGCTTTGCCGTGAAACATCTGCACGAGGCAGATGATGATCGACTGCGCGCCGAGGAACAGATACCAACCGGGCTCGGCACTGAGCCAGTGCATTGCACCGAAGAGGATGGCCAGCGCGGTGGTAATGCCCAGGATGGCCGACATGCCAAATCGCTGCGGGACGACATATTCTGCCGGCTTAGGCGGGTGAAACTCGAAGTTAAAGATGGGCGGCGGACGGTAAATGTCTTGCGGCCGGACCTGAAACGGGTTGTCGCCACCTGCCTGCGGCGAGCCGTAGGGATAGTCGGCGGCCCAATTGCGCGGTGCGAGTGCCGGGTGCATGTCGTACACGACGGCTTCGATCGCAATGTCGTGTGACGAAGGATCGGGAGGAGCTTCGCCTGCGACCGCTTGTTGTGACAGGCCAGATTCTGGCAGGCTGGAAGCCTGCCCCACGGGCGGCGCTTGTTCGGGCTGTGACGGAAGTTCCGCGGACATGATCCTCATTGTGCGATGCCGGCGGGCTTCCTCCAAGAGATGCGCGTGACAATTCGTGCGGCGCGGGAAAACTACAGAGGTCGCGCGAAGTTTGACGATAGCTGCTCTGCTGGGACGGCGGTCCCGGCAGGCGGCAGTGGGCGAAGGACGCCCGCATGGCGGAACGGATTTGATCGGCTCCCAGTGGCGTCCTTGCGGCAATGAGCGTCCCTGTTCCTCACTTTCTCCTTACGCCCCAGGTGGCGGTTCGCAACGGCAGCGGCGACTACGGTCCCGCCGGCCAGTGGCGATTCGTCCTGCAAACGGCCGGCGGCGAAACCCACCTCGAAGCCGAGGATGACGAGCCCGAAGGTTCGCCCGAACGGCTGGAGCTTCTGGCGATCGTCCGCGGCTTGGAATCCCTCGACGAGCCCTCGCGGGTCACGCTCGTCTCGGCCCGCCGCTCGATCAGTCGCGGTGTGCGGCACGGCCTGGCCCAGTGGCGCGAAAGCGATTGGCAATGGGAGCGGTACGGCAAACTAACACCGGTCAAGAACGGTGACCTCTGGCAGCGGATCGACCGGGCCATGTCGATCCACACCGTCGAGTGCCGCGAGCCAGCCGGGGCGACGGACGATCTGGCGGCCCTGCCAACCCGCAGCGCGAGCGAGGCACCCGACGAAGCCCCCGATGTGCGAATCATTCGCCATCGCGGGCGGAAGTTCCGCTTTGACGCAGGCCACGATGATTCCGCTCGCAGTGCTCGACCCGCTCCTCGCGTCGCGCGGTCCCGCGTGCGGCCAACCGCCAGCTTGATCTCCCGGCTGGCATCGACTGTCGTTCGATGGTTTCCCATGTTCCAGAGCAAGTAACTGACCACCACGGACCTGATGCGCGGAAACGGACCAAGTTCCGCGCGGCACGGTTGCCTCAAGCCTCAAGGAGTTTGGCGTGCGTACGAGCGTTTCGCTGGAGGGGATGCAAGCCCTGCTCGACGGACATCTTCACAACCCGGCCGACGTGCTTGGCCCGCAGACGATTTCGCACGGCGGGCGTAAAATGCTGGCCGTGCGGGCGTTTCTGCCGGACAGTCAGCAAGCTTGGGTCGTCGATGCGGCTCATCAGGCCGCGCGGCCGATGCGGAAGCTGCACCCGGCCGGACTTTACGAGGCGATTTGCCCGCTCGACAACAAGCTGGATAATTCGCTTGAAAGCGCGATGTCCGGTGGCCACTATCAACTGCGAATTGCCGACCACGAGGGCCAGATGCAAACTGTTCACGATCCATATGCGTTCGCGCCTTACCTCTCTGACTTCGACCTGCATCTCTTCGGCGAAGGGAAGATGCTGCAGTGCTACGACAAGTTCGGGGCGCAGGTCCGCGAGGTGGACGGCGTTCGCGGCACCAACTTTGCCGTGTGGGCCCCAAACGCGCAGAGCATTAGCGTCGTCGGTGACTTTAATCGCTGGGATGGCCGACGCCACCCGATGAGGCACCACGATACCGGCGGCATCTGGGAACTGTTCATTCCCGGCATCGAGGCGGGGCAGAAATACAAGTTCCGCGTCCGCGGCAAGTACGGCGAAGTGATCGACAAGAGTGATCCGTTCGGCTATGCGGCCGAACTGCCGCCGTGTACCGCGTCGATCGTGACCGACCTCACGCGATTCCGCTGGAACGATCAGGCCTGGATGGACCGGCGGGCCAACACCAACCAGCACGAGCGGCCGATCTCGATCTATGAAGTTCACCTCGGCAGTTGGAAGCGCTCGCCCGAACGGCATCACGGCTGGATGAACTATCGCGACCTCGCCCACCAGCTTGTCGCGTATTGCCAGGAGATGGGCTACACGCATATCGAACTGCTGCCGATTAGCGAGCATCCCTATTCCGGTTCGTGGGGCTATCAAACGGTCGGCTATTACTCCGTCACCAGCCGCTATGGCACACCCGAGGATTTCGCCTACTTCGTCGATTACTGCCACCAGCACGATCTGGGTGTGATTCTCGACTGGGTTCCTGCCCACTTCCCCAAGGACGGCCACGGCTTGCGGCGGTTCGATGGCACGGCGTGCTACGAGCACGAAGACCCGCGGCAAGGCGAGCATCCCGACTGGGGGACGATGATTTTCAACTACGGGCGAAATGAGGTCCGTAACTTCTTGCTCGGCAACGCCCTGTTCTGGTTCGAGAAGTACCACATCGACGGCCTGCGGGTCGATGCAGTCGCGTCGATGCTCTACCTCGATTACAGCCGCAAGGAAGGGGAGTGGCTGCCGAATCAGTACGGCGGCCGCGAGAACCTGGAAGCGATCTCGCTCCTGCAAGAGTTCAACATCCATGCTCACGGCAATCATCCGGGCGTGCTGACCATCGCCGAGGAATCGACCGCCTGGGGTGGCGTTTCGCGGCCGACCTACACGGGCGGTCTCGGCTTCAGCATCAAGTGGAACATGGGGTGGATGAACGACACGCTCCGCTACATGCGCGACGAGCCGATTCATCGCAAGTACCATCACGACGAGCTGACGTTCAGCCTCATTTACGCCTTCACGGAGAACTTCGCCCTGCCCCTCTCGCACGACGAAGTCGTGCATGGCAAGCGTTCGCTCCTCTCGCAAATGCCCGGCGACCTGTGGCAGAAGTTCGCCAACCTGCGGCTGCTCTACAGCTACATGTGGACGCATCCGGGGAAGAAGCTCCTCTACATGGGCTCCGACTTCGGCCAGTGGAACGAGTGGAACCACGACGCGGAGCTGCAGTGGGATCTCTTGCAGTGGGAAACGCACGGCGGCGTGAAGAAGATGATGGCCGATCTGAACGCCCTCCTCCGCCGCGAGCCGGCACTGCACGAGGTCGATTTCGAAAGCACCGGCTTTGAGTGGATCGAGTGCCACGGCCGCGACGACAGCGTGCTCGCGTACCTTCGCAAGGCAAAAGACCCGGCCGATCAGCTCGTCGTCGTCTGCAACTTCACCCCCGTTCCACGGCACAACTATCCGATCGGCGTGCCACAGCTCGGCTGGTATCAGGAAGTCTTCAACAGCGACTCGCAGTTTTACGGCGGATCGAACCTGGGCAACTTCCCTGGCGTTCAAGCCGAAGAACCCGGTTGGCACGGCCGCCCGGCCAAAGTCAACCTGACGCTGCCGCCACTGGCGACGGTGGTGCTCAAGCCTCAGCGATAGCCGGCGGTCAGCAGCTTCCAGAATCGTGGTCGCTGCAACAATCGCACAAACTATTGTCCCCTGCTGTTTCCGCCCCGGTCTCGAATTTTCACAACCCGTTGCCATCGCACGACTTATTCGTTTTCGCCAACTGTTGTGCGTACAACACTTACAACAGTTTCACCGTGGGGCAGGCGTCCCGCCTGCCTCGTACGTCCCGCTTGCCGAGCGGGACCTCTGGAGTAGCCGAAGTCGTGTAAGTTCGGAATTCGTCTCTCCTGGCAGAGTCAGTCGGAACTCTCACGAGTTCCCTAAATGGGCCCGAAGCACGCTCCTTCGTTCGTAGGGGGTGGGTCAAGCAAGTGCAACGAGCGAGGACCCACGCGCGCGGACCACGGATTGCCTCTGGGGCGCAAGGGAGGACCTTCGGACGGTGAGAATAGGTGCTCACTCCACCGGCTTGGTCCCCAGGATCATCGCTTCCACGTCAGCCTTGGCCGCGTCGGCGCAGGCCACTTGCAATTCACCGCCGACCAGGCACTTACCGCCCTCCTCGTCACCCTAAAGCCGGAGTCGGCAAAGTGGGGATAAGTCAGTTGGTCCCGTCGTTGCTCCTTCGGAGTGGCCCCGATAGACTTGCGGTTTCGCACCTTTCCACTCGTCATTAGCGATCTACACGTCCGATATGGCCACCACGACCCCCACCGTTTCGATCGAGCAGCTTGCCGTCAACACGATCCGCACGCTCAGCATGGATGCCGTGCAGAAGGCCAACAGCGGCCATCCCGGCACGCCAATGTCGCTGGCGCCGGTTGCATATCAGATTTGGCAGAACAACCTGCGGTACGACCCGGCCGATCCGCTCTGGCCGGTTCGCGACCGCTTCGTGCTCTCGTGCGGCCACGCCTCGATGCTTCTCTATTCGCTGTTGCATCTGGCCGGCGTGCGCAAGGTCGATCATCACGGCAAGCTGCAGGACGGCCCGGCGATCTCGCTCGACGACATCAAGGACTTCCGCCAACTCGGCAGCCCGTGCGCGGGGCATCCGGAGTTTGGCGAAGCCGCCGGCATTGAAACGACGACTGGCCCGCTCGGGCAGGGCGTGGGAACGAGCGTCGGCATGGCCTTGGGAGCGAAATGGCTCGCCGCCCGCTACAACCGGCCGGGATACGAAATCTTTGAAAGCCGCGTCGTCGTGCTCTGCAGCGACGGCGACATCATGGAAGGGATATCCACGGAAGGGGCGTCGATCGCCGGACATTTGAAGCTCGACAATCTTCTGTGGATTTACGACGACAACACGATCACCATCGAGGGACATACCGAACTCGCGTTTAGCGAAGATGTCGCGACGAAGTTCGAGGGGCTCGGCTGGAATGTTCTGCAGATCGACGCGTTCAACGACCTTGCCGTGATTCAGCGCGGCCTCGATTCGGCCCAGAAAGCGACCGGCAAGCCGACGCTGATTGTACTCAAGACGATCATCGGCTGGGGCTCGCCGAACAAGGCGAACACGCATGCGGCTCACGGTGCTCCACTTGGCGCGGACGAGATCAAGCTCACGAAGAAGAACTATGGCTGGCCGGAAGATGCGCAGTTCCTCGTGCCGCCGGAAGTGATGGAACACTTTGCCCGCGGCATCGGTACGCGTGGTCGCGAAGAGCGCGAAGCGTGGGAGAGCAAGTTTGCGGCTTATTCCAAGACATTCCCCAAGGAAGCCGCGGAGCTCAAAGCGATCTGGGCTGGCAAACTGCCGGAAGGGTGGGACAAAGGGATTCCGACGTTCCCGGCTGATGCGAAGGGGCTGGCCAGCCGAGTGTCATCGGGCAAGGTGCTCAACGGCCTCGCGCCGAACTATCCGTGGCTGATTGGCGGCTCGGCGGACCTCGCTCCTTCGACGATGACGCTGCTGGAGTTCACTGACGCTGGCGGTCTCTCGGCAAAGAACTACGGCGGCCGGAACTTGCACTTCGGAATTCGCGAGCACGGCATGGGGGCAGTGCTCAACGGCTTGTCGCTCATGGGCATACGGCCGTATGGAGCAACGTTCTTCGTCTTCACCGACTACATGCGGCCGGCGATGCGCCTCGCCGCGATCATGAAGCGGCCCGTGATCTACGTCCTCACGCACGACTCAATCGGCCTGGGTGAAGATGGCCCGACGCATCAGCCGGTCGAGCACCTCTCGGCCTGCCGGGCGATTCCGGGGCTCGATGTGGTCCGCCCTGGCGACGCGAATGAGGTGGCCGAGTGCTACAAGGCGGTTGTGCAACGGCTCAATACGCCGGCGGCACTCGTTCTCTCACGACAGAACTTGCCGACGCTCGATCGGGCAAAGTTCGCCCCGGCAGCTGGCGTGGCCAAGGGGGCGTATGTGTTGGCTGAAGCTCCCGGCGGCAAGCCCGCGGCGATCATCCTCGCCACGGGGAGCGAGCTCGATATCGCCGTGAAGGCGTGGGAGAAGTTGACGGCGGAAGGTGTGGCCGTGCGACTGGTAAGCGTCCCTTGCCTGGAGTGGTTCGACGAGCAGGACGCGGCTTACAAGGAAAGCGTGCTGCCAGCCGCGGTGAAGGCCCGCGTTGCCGTCGAAGCGGGGATTCGCCAATGTTGGGACCGAATCCTCGGCGAGCAAGGCCGCTTCGTCGGCATGAGCACCTTCGGCGCGAGCGCCCCGTACGGCACGCTCTACAAGCACTTCGGCATCACGCCGGAACACGTGACTGCCGAAGTGAAGGCGGCATTGAAATAGGCAGAACGATCGTTAGTCGCGAGCGAGGAACCGCCGCTTTGAGAGGCGGATCGAGCCGACGTTCACCGTCGCGCGGTCGTCGCCCGTGTTGTCGTTGGGAGTCGAATCGGGATCGAACGTGCCGCTGGCGGTGACTTGGGCCGTGTTGGTCTTCGCACCCGCGGTCGTCAACGTGGCGACGATGTCGAGTGTCACGCTCGCGCCGTTAGCCACGTCGCCGACAGTCCAGATACCGGTCGCGTTATCGAACGTCCCTTGGCTCGCGGTCGCCGAAACGAACGTCAGTCCAGCCGGCAGCTGATCCTGCACGCTCACGGCCGTTGCCGTATCAGGGCCATCGTTTGTCAGCGTTAGGCGGAAAGTCATGTTCTGACCGACATTGACAAACGCCGCATTGACCGTCTTCGCCAGCCGCAAGTCGGCCGCGGAAGGAGCGTCGATGGTCGCCGTGGCCCGATCGTCGCCCGTGCCGTCGTTCGGGGTCGAATCGGGATCGAACACACCGGAGGCCGTCACTTGAGCAGCATTGGTGATAGCCGCGGTCGAGTTGACGCGGGCCACCAGGGTCAGCGTTGCGCTCGATCCGCTGTTGATCGAGCCGACGGTCCACACACCGGTACCGGAGACATACGAGCCTTGGCTCGGCGTCGAGGAGACGAATACCAGACCACTCGGCAGGAGGTCATTGACCACAACGCCGGTCGCCTGATCGGGGCCGGCGTTGCTGACCGTGATGGTGAAGGTGACGTTGCTGCCGAGGTTCGGCGTCGTCGAACTCGGCGTCATGGTAACGGAAAGGTCGGCCGCTGCAGGTGCGTCGATGGTGGCCGTTGCACGGTCGTCGCCGGTGTTGTCGTTGGGGGTCGAATCTGGATCGGCAGTGCCCGAAGCGGTGACTTGAGCGACGTTGGTGATCGCGGTTGTGTTGTTCACTGTCGCTACGATTTGCAGTGTGGGAGCCGCTCCGCTGTTGACAGTACCGACATCCCACACGCCGGTCGTGTTGTTGTAGGTTCCCACGCTCGGCGTGGAACTGACGAAGGTAAGACCACTTGGCAGGAGGTCGGTCACTTGCACGCCCGTGGCAGCGTCGGGGCCGCCGTTGGTCAGTGTGAGCGTAAACGTCACGTTGGAACCAAGGTTGGGCGTAGTGCTGCTGGGTGTCATCGCCAGCGAGAGGTCGGCCGAGTTGGCGGCATCGATCGTTTCGCTGTCGAAGTCGTCCCCCTGACCATCGTTGGGAGTCGAATCGGGATCGAAAACTCCCGAAGCGGTCACTTGTGCCGAGTTCACAATTGCGGCGGAACTGGTCACCGTCGCAACAATTTGCAGGGTGGGAGCCGCTCCGCTGGCGACCGTTCCCACGTCCCAAATGCCGGTCGTGCTGTTGTAGGTGCCGACGCTCGGATTGGAACTGACGAACGTGAGGCCCGCCGGGAGTTGATCCGTCACTTGCACGCCGGTAGCCGAGTCGGGGCCGCCATTGGTCAGCGTGATCGTGAACGTGACATTCGAGTTCAGTGCCGGACTGTTGTTGCTGGCCGTCATCCCTACCGACAGATCAGCGGCGGCAGGCGCGTCGATCGTGACGGTATCAAAGTCATCCCCCTGACCGTCGTTGGGCGTCGAGTCGGGATCGGCCACACCCGAAGCAGTGATTTGCGAGTTGTTCACAATGGCTGCCGTACTGGTGACCGTAGCCACGATTTGCAAAGTCGGGGCGGCCGTGCTGGCGACGGTCCCCACATCCCACACGCCCGTCGTGCTGTTGTACGTGCCGACGCTCGGATTGGAACTGACGAACGTGAGGCCTGCCGGCAGTTGATCCGTCACCTGCACACCGGTGGCCGAGTCGGGGCCGCTGTTGGTGAGCGTGAGCGTAAATGTCACTTGCTGGCCAAGGTTCGGTGTCAGCGTGCTGGCCTGCTTGTCGAGCGACAGGTCGGCGCTCGGCGGTGCGGCAAGTGTCTCGGAGTCGAAGTCGTCTCCTTGGCCGTCGTTCGGCGTCGAATCTGGATCAAATTCGTTGGCAGCAGTCACTTGGGCCGAATTGACGATGGGAAGCGTCCCCGTGACGGTAGCGACAATCGTCAGCGTGGCAGTCGCACCGCTGTTCACCGATCCGACCGTCCAAATACCGGTCGTCTCGTCGTAAGTGCCGACGCTCGGATTGTCGCTGACATAGGTCAACCCGGTCGGCAGGAGGTCGGTCACGACGACACCCGTCGCCTGGTCGGGACCGCCGTTCGCGACGGTGATGGTGAAAGTAACCTGCTGGTTGGCTGCCGGAGTCGTGTCGTCCGCCGTCACAGAGACCGACAAATCGGCTGCGGCGGGCGCGTCAATCGTGATCGAGCTTTGATCGTCTTCGCCCACCTGGTTGTTGCCGGGCGTCGAATCGGGATCGGGCTCTCCGGAAACAGTCACTTCGGCCGTGTTCACGATCGCTGCCGTGTTCGTTACCGTGGCGACAATTTCGAGTGTCGGCTGAGCGGAAATGTTGACATTTCCGACGGTCCAGACGCCCGTGGTCGAGTTGTAAGTGCCGACGCTCGGATTCGAACTGACAAATGTCAGCCCGGACGGCAGCAGGTCCGTGACCTCGACGCCCGTCGCTGTGTCCGGGCCGTTGTTGGTCAGCGTAAGTGTGAACGTCACTTGCTGACCCAGGTTCGGCGTTTGCGTGCTCGCTTGCTTAACGAGCGTCAGGTCCGCAGAACTTGCGTCAATGGTGATCGAGTCCTGATCGTCCTCGTTGGCCTGATTGTTGTTGGGGGTGGAATCGTTGTCGGCAACGTCCGACGCGCTGACCTGGGCGGTATTGATGATGCCCCCGGAACTCGTCACGGTGGCGACAATCTGCAGCGTTGGCGTCGCCGCGCTGGCCACAGTTCCCACATCCCACACGCCCGTCGTTTCGTTGTACGTCCCGAGGCTCGCCGTCGAGCTGACGAAGAGCAATCCCGCGGGCAACTGATCGAGCACTTGCACACCGGTCGCAGAGTCCGGTCCGCTGTTGGTGAGCGTGATCGTGAACGTCACGTTCGAGTTCAGTGCGGGCGTGGCATTCGAAACATCCTTTGTCAGCGACAGATCGGCCGTCGGCACGGCATCGACGGTTTCCGTGTCCGTGTTGTTGTTGGTGTCCGGATCGCCTTGATTTGCCGCCGTGATGAGTGCCGTGTTGTTGATCGCCGCGCCGCTTGTCACGGTGGCAACGATCTCCAGCGTCACGGAATCGTCTGCATCGATCGACCCGATGTCCCAAACCCCAGTCGTCTCGTTGTAGGTGCCTACTTCGGGATTGGAACTGACAAACGTGAGCCCGGCTGGGAGCAGGTCCGTCACCTGCACGCCCGTCGCCTGCGGGCCGCCTGCCGGATTACTCACCGTGATCGTGAAGGTGATGTTCTCGTTGACCGTCGGGTTGGCTTCATCGACCGACTTTGTGAGCGAGAGATCGATTTCGTTCTCGATGTTCTGCGTTAGCACCACCGGCGCGAACGCGCCGAGCAGTGTCACCATGCCGTCGGTGGCGTTCGTGTTCGTGTCGATCAAGAGGTCGATTGCGCCGACGTCACTGAAGTCGGCCCCCGTACCACCAGCGTCGGTGAAATCGGCGAAGTGAAAGACGATGTCCGTGGCCGTGTTCGTGCCGGGGATCACGACGGGCGCTGAGTCGGAGAAGTTGCCAGCGTCGGTGTAAATCCGTAAGCGAACGGTCGCGCCCGCCTGGTCGGCTTGAGCCCGTACCTTGATCGCCGTGTTTGCGCCGCTCTGGGTCAGATCCGTTGAGTTGAGGCCGGTCGCGGCAAGCGCCGCCGCGTCGTCGTCGTCGCCGTCGTAGATGACGTTGAACGTACCCTGGGCATCGAACGACGAATTGAAGATGAGCTGATTGCCGGTGCTGGTGAGCGTCACCGATGGCGTTGTCGTGCCGCTTTCCAGCGTCACGATCATGTCGCGCTCGCCGCCGATCGCGCCCGCGTGATCGGCCGCAATGCTGTTGGGATTGGTCGTGTCAGTGGCAGTCACCGTGGCCGCAGGGATGTCGGCAAAGTCGTCGAGGACCGTGCCGGCTGTGCCATCGGCGTCGCCGGTCGAGACGGTGATCAGCTTGCGGAAGAGCCCCAAGTCGTCGCTGCCGATCGTTTGAGCAGGCTGTTCGAGCCAGTAGTCGCCTGCCGCGAGTTGGTCGAAGCGGAAGATGCCAGAGGCGTTCGTCTGGACCGTCGTCGCTGCTCCGTCCTGGCCTCCCCCTTCAAAGATGCCGTCTCCGTCGTCGGAGTAGAGATTGATGTTCGCTCCTGGAACCGCCGTGCCGCCGACGGTAACTGCGCCGGAGATGGCTCCCAGGTCACTGGCCATCGGCAGGCGACCCTCGAGCGACTCGAACTTCAGCCGTCGCTTGGTGTCGCGATCTTCAGGCAGGGAACGGCCACCCAGCGTTCGGTAAATCAGGCGGCTGAAGAACTGGGAGAGTCCGCTCTTGTGTTTGCGCGGCATCGCACGGGCCTCGGAGCGAGGAGAGTGAATTGCAGTTCGTAAGTACTGTTCCGGTAGCGACTTGCGACCCAGTCGGGCGTGGTATCGCAGTAAGCTGGCAGCGGGTATTCCGTCTCGGTTTTATCGGTAAACCAGCTGACCCCCTTCGCTCGCCAGTTACCGACCCGGCACAGCCCCACCACTAACCAGGGGGAACCTTCAGATTCGCGAGGAATTCGCTCAAGAGCAAGCAATTTGCGCATCTTGCGCAGGTCAACATGCGTGGGACTGGATTGCGACTGGGCCGAACGATCGGGGAAACACAAACTGCGGAATGCACGAAGGAGGATAGGAGCCGAAATGGCGGTACCAAATCTGGTATGTTTTCAGGCTTCCCAAGCTTTCTCGCTTTGCGTTTTCCATCTGTTTCTTGTTTTCGTGATACGTCCGGGCCAATGACCTCTCCTCCTGTAGCCGAGTCAAACTGGCTCGTTCGCGCTAGCGTCCATCTCCATCAGCGATCGCTGCCGCACTTCAACCAGTTGGTGATCTGGCTGCTGCTGGTGAGTGCGGGGGTCATGGCGTGCTGGCCTTGGTTCGAGACTCGCGAAGGCCCGCGGCACGGGCATACGACGCTCCTCTTCTGGCTGCCGGACGAGGTTCTCGACAGCCAGGCAATGTTTTGGCTGTTTCGCGGTGCGCTGCTCGTCGGCATCGTCCTGTGGGCCGCCAATCGCTGGCTGCCGTGGTCGTGCTGGCTGGTGACGCTTGGCATGGCGGGGCTCTGGTCGATGCACGTTGAGAACACGACCAACACGTCGCACATCTTTCACATGGCGAACATGCTGCTCGCACTACAGTCGATCTGGATCACCGCTGATGCCGACGAAATCAAGAGCGCACTCGCGAGCGGCACGTATTGGCAATCGCGTCTCGTGCCGCGGTGGCTCTCGCTCGCGTCGATTGCCTATATCGGCCTGTTTCACACGGCAGCCGGGCTGTCGAAGCTCTGGTTCAGCGGCCTCGGCTGGGCGAGCGGCACGTCGCTGCAAATCTGGACGTATCTCTGGGGCTACTCCTGGTCCCCGACGACACAGTGGATTGTCGGCAGTCGGACATTCACGCAGTGGCTGCAGGCCGCGACGCTGGTGATCGAAACGGCGGGAATCCTCGCGCTCGTGCCGCGGTTGCGCCCTTGGATCGGACTGGGGCTGCTCGGCTTCTACGCGGGCGTGATCGCGACCTTCGATTACGGCTTTGAGTTCAATGCGCTCTTCACGGCGATCTATCTGCTGCCGTTTGAGCGCTGGATCAATGCCTGGGCGGAGCGGCGGATCAAACGCTTCTGCGAAGCGTCGCTAAGCAATCCGGGTTAGCGACGCTTCGCAGAAGCGTTCCGTCGTTTTGGCAAGCTGGCCAAACTCTGCGGCCTGCCGCGATTTCCCGGCATACCTGTAAGGGCGTGCCCATTGCCGCAAACCGCCCGATAGTGGCACGCTGGGGCAGATGTCCCGGCCTTTTTCTTGGCAGCATACTCGCCCAGCCGATAACTGTCCTTTACAATGCGCGGGCCGCTCCCCCGGCGTGTTGGCTCTCATCGCGACGCTTCATCCCGTGGAGAAGGAAATCGCATGACGACGATCGACCCGGTGGTTGTGCCCGAGCCGAACCCGTTTTTGGTCGGCGAAATGTCGGCGCAGTCGCTATACGACAAGTGCTGGTCGCTGGCTCGCAATCTGTGGTGGACCTGGCATCCAGAGGTCATCAACCTCTTTCGCGACCTCGATCCGATTCGCTGGCGGCAGCTCGATCACAACCCGATCGCTTTGCTCCGCGAGTTCACGCCTGAGCGGCTGGCGGCCCGTGCGGCCGAGATGGTCCTCTACAGCCGCATCAATTACGCCCATCGCCGCCTCAAAGAGTACATGGCGAACAAGCAGACGTGGGCGGCCTGGAATGCGGGCGTGCTCGGCGGCAATCCCGTCGCGTATTTCTCGGCCGAGTTCGGCCTGCACGAGTCGATCCCGATTTACTCGGGCGGCCTCGGCGTCCTATCGGGCGATCACATCAAGAGCGCCAGCGGCCTCGGCGTGAATCTGATCGCCTTCGGCCTCTTTTACGATCAGGGGTATTTCAAGCAGCAGCTCGACGACAAGGGTTGGCAAGGCGAAGAATATCTCGACACGAAGGTCGAGAATGTGCCGATGGAGCCCGCCCTTTCACCCGAAGGGAAACCGATCACCATTCGCATCGACACGCGCACCGGCCCGCTGTTCGCGAAACTGTGGATGATGCAGGTCGGCCGCGTGAAGCTCTACCTCCTCGACTGCGACGTGGACGGCAACAGCCCCGAGGACCGCGAGCTGACTAGCCGCCTCTATGGCGGCGACGAACGGGTCCGCATCCGGCAGGAACTCGTGCTTGGCGTCGGCGGCGTGAAGGCGCTGCGGACTCTCGGCATTACGCCTGGCGTCTATCACTTGAATGAAGGCCACAGTGCGTTCGGCCCGCTCGAAGTTGTCCGCGAGCGGATGCACTACGACGGCATGAAATTCGACGACGCCCTGCGCGAAGTCGCCCGGCAGACCGTCTTTACCACGCACACGCCGGTCCCTGCCGGGCACGATCGCTTCCCCGGCGGCCTCGTCGAGGAACATCTGGGGCCGCTGCGCGATCAACTCGGCATCAGCTACGAACAGCTGATGGGGCTGGGACGCGTCGAACCGCAAAACGACAGCGAGCCGTTCTGCATGACGGTCGTGGGCCTGAAGATGTCGCGGCGGGCCAATGCCGTGAGCCAGTTGCACGGGCACATTTCGCGGCGGATGTGGGCCTCGCTCTGGCCGTGGCGCGTCGAAGAAGAGATTCCGATCGGCCACATCACGAATGGCGTTCACATTCCGACGTGGCTCGCGCAGCAGATGCTGCAACTTTACGACCGGCACTTCCCGGCTCAGTGGATCTACCGGATGGGCGAGCCCGAAGTGTGGCAGAACATCCACAACGTTGATCCGGGCGAACTGTGGGAAACGCACAACGCTCTGAAGAACCTGCTGCTCGCGTTCGTCCGCCGTCGCGTCAGCCGCCAATGCCGCCGCCGGGGCGAGAGCGACGAGGCCGTCGAAACAGCCCGCAACGTGCTCGATCCGAATATCCTGACGATCGGCTTCGGCCGGCGGTTTGCCACGTATAAGCGGGCGACGATGCTCCTTTCCGATCCCGATCGTTTGGCCGCCATGGTCAACGACAAGGAGCGGCCGGTGCAGTTCGTCTTTGCCGGCAAGGCCCATCCCAAGGACGAGCCCGGCAAACGCTATATCCAGCAGATCGCCAACCTGCGGCACGACCCGCGGTTCGGCGGCCGGATCGTCTATGTCGAGGACTACGACATGAACGTCTGCCGCCACATGATCCAAGGGGTCGATGTTTGGCTTAACAATCCGCGGCGGCCCCTCGAAGCCTCCGGCACCAGCGGTCAGAAGACCGTGCTCAACGGGGGCCTGAACCTGTCGATTCTCGACGGTTGGTGGGCCGAGGCCTACGACGGGAGCAACGGCTTCGCCATCGGCCACGGGAAGAGCCACGTCGAGGACGCGATCACCGACCGGCGCGACGGCGAGTCGCTGTATCAGGTGCTCGAGGACCAGGTCGTGCCGATGTACTACGACCGGGACGTGGACGGCCTGCCGCGGCACTGGATCAAGCGGATGATGAACAGCATCAGCACGCTGGCGTGGCGGTTTTCCGCCCACCGCATGGTGATGGACTACGCCCGGCTCTGCTACGTCCCCGCGGCGGGTGGGCTCAGCAGCGAAATGAAGATGCCGTAAATCCCTTCAGGCCCCGAGGGGACAGCGGCTCGGCAAGTTCTCGGTTTGCAGTGGACTTCCGCTCGCGGAGCGAGCGGACCACGATCAGCGTTGCACACGCCCCGTTGCATTGCCGCCCATCAGGGCGAGCACTTCGCTGCGGGTGACGTAGTTGAAATCCCCCTGGATCGTATGCTTGAGGGCGCTGGCGGCGACGGCAAAGGCAATCGCCTTGTCGGGCGAAGAGAGTTCCGGCGTATTTAGCGCGCAGAGCAGGCCCGCCGCAAACGAATCCCCCGCGCCCACCCGATCGACGATGTCCCGAATCTCGTACGGCTCGTACTTTTCCCCGGCATCGTGCGGCGCGAAGTGGGCGTAACGGCTCTCCGCGTCAAACAGCATCGCCCCCCAGTTGTTGTGATCGGCCGAGACGCTCTCGCGGAGCGTGATGGCGACGCGGCGAACATTCGGAAAGCAGTTGGCGATTTGCTGGGCCACGTCGGTATAGGCCGCCGCATCGATCCGTCCGGCAGCGACGTCGGTCCCCCGGGCGTGAATGGCGAGCACGTCGGCCGCATCCTCTTCGTTGGCAATGACTAGATCGACGTGCGGGAGCAGTTCGCTCATGCATTCGCGGGCCAGTTCCTTCGGCGGCGTCCCCTTTCGCCAGTTCCAGAGCTTCTTGCGAAAGTTCAGATCGCACGAGACGGTTGCGCCGGCGGCCTTCGCCGCTTGCACGAGGGCCAAGTTCGCCTTGCAAGCCTGTTCGCTGATGGCCGGCGTAATGCCGGTGACGTGCAACCAAGTGACGCCGGCCAAGGCCGCGGCAAAGTCGTACTCGTCCGCCGCAGCCAGGCTGACGGCGCTCGCATCCCGGTCGTAGATCACCGTCGAGCCACGCTGGTTGGCGCCCGCCTCGACGAAGTATAGCCCGAGGCGTCCCTCCTTCCGCCACAGGATGTGCTCGCAATCGACGCCGAGGCCGCGCAGCGTGCCGGCAACCGACTCGGCGATCGGCGTTCTGGGTAGCGCCGTCAAATATCTCGCCTGGCAGCCGAGCATCGCGAGCGACGCGCAGACGTTCGCTTCGCCGCCACCCCAGGTAATGTTGACTGCACCAGGAAGCGCCTGCCGCCAGCGCAAGGGACCGGGGGGCGCGAGGCGGGCCATGATTTCGCCGAAGGCGAGGAACATGCGTGAACTTTCCTGCAAACGGGCGAGCGGGAGGCGTCAGCCTCCCGATGATGAAAGCCACGAACCAATGGCAAATCATCGGGGTGCTCACGCACCCCGCTCGCCAGGAGATATTGTCACGCAGAGCTTATTCCACCAGCGCACTCGGCGGAACAGGGGGCGACGGCGGATGCGCGAGCAGGATTCGGCGGGCCAGCGCCCCGTCCCCCTTGGGTGGCGCGGGCCAATCCTGGCCAGCCCGTAGGCGGCCCCCCATATCCTCCGGCAGGTAGTTGATCTGCAGTTCGGTGCCGCGACCGTCTCCGTTGTCGTCGATCAGCGCGTGCTCGGTGGCCAGGAGCATACCGGTGGCATAGTCGCGTGCCGTTTCGCGTGCCGAATAGAGATACGCGTCGAGCAGCGTCAGCTTCCAGTCGCGATCAACATCGAACTCGCCATAGGACGGCGGCGACGTTCCGAGGGCCAGGCAAAGCTTGTGCGGGAAGAGCGTCTCGTTCACTTCCAGGTCCGGCTCGGTCGCCGTGATCACGATCCGCCCCGGCGCGGCCAGGGGTTTCAGGTAAAAGCCGCTGGCGGCCGTCGTGACGAAAAACACCTGCTCGCGGCACTTGAGGTTGGCGAAGAGCTTGCCGAAGTCCCCTTGGTGAATGTCGTCCTCCGCGATGTTCAGCCAACTATTCCGGCCGTCGTAATGGGCGTGGCCGAAGACGAACAGCCAGAGCGTATCTTCCGGCTGCAGCTTGCCCGCCAGATCCTGTGCAGCCGCCGAAAGCGTCTCGCGCGAGAGGACGCCGCCGCTCGATTTGACGGCTGGGCCGTCCGTTTCCTGCGGCTCGTCCCCCCAGAGCAGCGTCACGTTTTCGCTCGCAAAGCCGTGATGCGTCGTCAGACCGCCATAGAGCAGCTCGATCGAATCGGCGAACAGCTTGCGGTGAGGCGGATCGCCGGAAAGACCACAGAGGATGAGCGCTCGGCGCGTCCCGGCAGGCGGCGAAGCGGCCGGTGCTTCCGGCGCGGGCTCTTGAGCGACCGCAAAGGAAGCGAGTCCAACGAGCGCGACGACGAGTGGAATGTGAAGTTTCATGCGTCTTATTGCTGTTCTGCCGGCGGTTCGCTCAGGAACTCCGGCGCGGTGCAAAGGTAGGGACTGGCGAAATCGTCATAGCGGGTGAACTCGCTGATCGGCACATCCCGATCATCCAGCCGTGGCGATAGCTCCAAATCCGACATGCGGACGAGAGCATAGTGCCAGTGGGAGGCGTCTTTGCCGCGGAGGGCTTCGAGCCAGACGATGATCTCGGTGTCGGTGCCGTGGGCGAGCGAGAAGAGCGAACCGCCGAGCCAGGAGCTCTTGGCATCGGTCGCTTCGTACTCGAAGAACGGCCGTGGCTGGAGACGGAGTTCGCTCGTCCCCCCTTCGCGGTTCTTGCTGGTGGCCGTGAAACGCCGGGCGAGTTGACGGGCCTGGGTCGCACGCTTGGTTTTGTCGGCATTGGCGGCGTCCGCATCGGGGACAAGTTGCCACGCAATGTCGTCCTTGGCCGGCCGCCACGCCACCTTCTGCCGCCAATCGCCGGTGAGACTTTCCGCGGTCAGCCGATGCAGCTCGTGAGAAACTCCGAATCGTCCATCCCGATTGGGCCAGATAAAAAGTGTGCCGATCACTGCCGGACGTCCGTCCGCGAGCCAGACGAAGAGCGCCCCGTCGTCGCCACCGCGCACCGGTTGGCTCCACTTAAGGACAGGCTCCTTCCGCAGTTCGGCAAGTTCGCGAGACTGGCCAACTTCCAACCGATAGTCGGCAGCGGAGCGGCGGAAGTAGGCCTGCCAGGGAGTTAGCTCCGGCTCAACAGCGAGCGAGGCGATGGGCATCGCTACCAGCAATATCCAAGCGAGCGTCCTCACGGCTGATCTCCTTCGTCGTCGGACCATTCCACGTGCCGCTTCTGAAACACCTGGTAGGTGTGGTCCGGATTGTGAAGCTGCACGTTCTCTTGATCTCGGACTGCGGTCCAAATCTCCTTATCCTTGTGGCTCACCCAGGCGCTCGCGTCACAGAACCGGAGCAGGGCATAGTGCCAGCCCCCTTCCGCGCGAGCCTCAAGCAGGAGAAGCACCTCCGGATCGGTCCCGGCGTCGGTCACCAGAGCCAGAAGCGCCCCGTCGATCGCCTCCTTCGCCTCTTCGCTATACCGAAAGAGCGGCTGGCTGAGGAGCCGCAATTCCCACCGCTCCTGTCGATGGTCGAGCGTCCGGCCGGAAAAGTCGCGGGCCAGCGACCGCATCTGAATCAGCCGGCGGGCGCGAGTTTTCTCGGGCGCGGGAGCGTCTGGGATCGGCTTAAGTTCGAGACCCGCCAGCGGCTGCCACACAGAGGCTTGCTCGTCGTCGCACGTGGCTGAAAGCTTCGTCGGGGCAAGCGAGTGAAATTCGTGGATCAGTTTGCGCCGCTTCGCATCGACCGGATGGCCGAAGATGCTGCCGACGACGGCCGGCCGCCCCTCGTGCAGCCAGACGAAGACGCTGCCATGCTGCAGGCCGAATCGTGGCAGCGGATTGGTCCAGAGATACACCGGACGCTTGACGAGTTCCGCCTTGTCTTTGCGAGATTCATCGAGGTACATCTGCCACTTCTTTGCCTCCTCGAGATTGAGGGCCTGCAACCGCTCGGCCAGCTTTGGTGGCGGGGCGGGAGCGGCTGGATCGGCGGCGACGAGGAGGACTAAAAAGAGAGTCGTCATGGGCGGATAGGTGGGAACTACGGCGAGTTAACAAGCTCCGGCAGTTCCTCGACATGCCTGTCGCGGATCAGGCGGTAGGTGTGATCGGGGTTCCAGTGCAGCTGGTTGTTGTCGTCGCGAACGCTCGTCCACACTTCCTTGCCGGCGTGCTGCACGTACAGGTTGGAATCCGAGAAGCGAATCGCCCGGTAGTACCAGGCAAGCTTGTCGTCCTTCTTGCGGGCTTCCAGGGCGACGATCACCTCCGGATCAGTCCCGGCACTTGTCACAAAGGTGAACAGGGCTCCGTCGATGACCTCGCCTTCCGGCTTTTCATAGCGATACAGGGGCTGCGCCAGGAGCCGCAATTCCCAGCGCTCCATCTGGTAGTCGATGCTGTGGGCGGTGAAGTCGCGGGCCAGCGATCGCATCTGAATGAGGCGGCGGCTGGCCGTTGCTTCTGGTGCCGGCGCGCTTGGCAGCGGCTGCATTGGGACGGACGCCTTGGGCTCCCACGTTTCGGCGGCTTTGTCTTCGCGAGCCGGAAGCAGTTTGCCTTCGGCCATCGAATGGAACTCGTGGCAAATCATCCGCTGCCCTGTCTCGGGGTGCGAAAAAATGCTGCCGATTGCGATGGGCCGGCCGCGGTGCGTCCAGACAAAGACCGCGCCATTCTGCCCTTGTGCGCGTGTAGGATTCGTCCAAACGTAGATCGGCTTTTCGACGAGCGTCCCCTTCGTCTGACGGACGTCATCGACGAACATCTGCCACCTTTGCCCTTCGGCCAGATGCAGCGCCTGCAGACGCTCGAGCGCCTTAGCCGACGGCATCGGAGCCGGATCAGCCGGCTGGGCGACTACGAGGGCCAAAGCAAGTACGAGTGTGGATGTCATCGTGAAAACCTCTTAGGGCGTCGCAGCCGGCAACAATTCGGGCGGAATTACCTGGCCGATCGAGAGCCGCGGCTGGTTCGGATCCTTCATCCCGGGATAGCGATCGGCGTGCCAGACGACCTTTTCCTTGTGTCGCCCTTCAAGCTCGCCGGAAGTGCGGCGGGCAAAGGCGAACTCCCATTTCGCGTTGCCGTTGTCCCCTTTGACCGCTTCGATCATGAGGAGTGACTCCGGATCGGTCCCCATGACGAACGCGAAGACCGCGCCGTCGAGGATCGGTCCCTCCTTCACTTCATAGCGATAGAGCGGCCTAGGGAGCAAACGCAATTGTTCGCGGTCGGTGCTGTCCGCTTTCCAGCCGAGCATGGACGACTGAAACTCCTCGGACAGGGTACGTAGCTGCCGCAGCCGCTGAGCCGGGGTTTCGGCAACATCCGGTGCATCCGGAATCGGAGCGAACTTCACGCTCGACTCCTGCGGATGCCAAACGACATCTCCGGCATAGCGCCCCACGATCTTGCCTCGGCTGAGCGACTCCATGTCGTGGACGAGCTTTTTATCCCACGGATAGAGGCACGCGGTTGCCAGCGGCCGGCCGGCATGCACATAGAGCAACGTCAGACCGTCCTCGCTGCCACGAGCGTTGTTGGCCCAGCGGAGAGCGACGATTGGCTCGGCGGCATTGTCGGGATCCCCTGTGGCAAAAATTTCGACTTGCTTCGTGGCTGCATCCATGAAAGAGCGGAAGGGATTCTCCTTAGCCCTCTCGGACGGAACGACCGCGGGGATTTGTGCGGCGGCAACAGCCGGGACGAGCAACGCCAACCCGACGAGCAGCGACACTTGCTTGCGGAATCTCATTCGCCGGGTTCCTTCGCAATCGAGAGCTTGTCGGGATCGAAGTTGAACATGACGTAGGGAGTTTTGCGGTCGGACCAGGCATCCCGCAGGCCGGGAAACTCCTTGACGACGGCCTCTTTCTGCCGGATGCGGAGCTGGTCGATGTTCATACGGGCCAGGGCGAACTGCCACTTTCCCTCTGCGCTCGTCAGATCGGCTTCGAGCAGCAGCCACGCCTCAGGATCGGTCGTTTCGACGAACGCAAACAGAGCGCCGTCCACCGCGTCCGTCCCGTAGCGAAACACCGGTTGTTCGAGCAGACGGAGCTTGCGGGACACTTCTTCCCCGCCGCGGCGATCCGATAGCTCCGCGCTAAAAGTGCGGGCGAGCGACCGCATCTGGCTGAGCCGGGCGGAGCGCGATCCGGCCGGACGCGGCGAATCGTCGATGAAGCGCCACTGCACACCACCGGCCGGCGATTGCCATTCGGTCTTGTCCCCTTCGCCGGCCGTGACGGACTGTTCCGAAAGGGACACGATTTCGACGGTCGAATCCTTGAACGGGTGATACCAGCGGTAGATCGACGCGATTGCAGCGGGGCGATCGCTGGCTGTCCAGAGGAAAACTTCGCCATAAACGCTGCCGGCAGTGGGATTCGACCAGCGCAGGAGCGGTTCGCCATGCAGCTTGGCGTCGATCAGTTCGCGCTGGCCGACGCGGAGTTCGAGTCGCTTTGCCTTGGCAGGCGCGATGCGGGCGACCTCTTCCTGCCGCGACTTGTCCTGCTGTTCGGCCCCCTCGGCGGGCTGAACAGCAAGCAGAAGGACGGCGACGGAAATGGCGGTGGACATGAAATCGAGCGGAAAAATGACCGCGAGTCAGGGCATTGTAAATGTGAACGTCGTGTACGGCTGCGAGTGAGTCTTCACGTTGTTCCAAGGCATGATCTCGACGGACCAAGCCGGCTTGTCGCGATAGCGGACTTCAAAACCGGTGCTGTTCATGCGAGCCGGGGCGAACATCCACTGCGTTTCGTCGGCCTTACCTCGCGCTTCGAAGAGCAGGAACACCTCGGGGTCGGTTCCTTCCACCATCACGAAGATCGCCCCGTCCAGCACACCGTTCTTTTCGGCGACATAGCGATAAATCGGCTGCGGCAAGAGGCGGAGCTCCTGCCGACCGCCATCGCGCTGCACTTTCGTCGCCGTAAAGTCCTTTGCCATCCGCTTCATTTGCAAGAGCCGTTGATTCACCGTCGTGGAAGGGGCCGGGGCGTCGGGGACAGTCGAGAACGAAACGCCCGCTTCCTTCGGAGACCAGACTTCGCCCTCGCCATAGCAAGCTCGAACCGGCTCCTCGGCCAGTGCGTGGAACTCGTGCGACATGTGCGTGTGTGGCGAGAACCACTTGAAGAGCGAGCCAATGGCAACAGGGCGCTCATCGATCGTCCAGAGGAGCACGTTGCCGTGAATTTCTCCCGCGGCAGGATTCGACCATCTCAGCAGCGGCTCTTTGTGCAACTTGGCCGCCGTCGCACTCTCGCCCACGGTGAATGTGTATTTCTCGGACTCGGCGGTCGTCAGCTTATGGGCCGCGTCGATCAGGTCCTTGTTGATGGGAACAGAATCAGCCGGCGGCACTGGGTCTTGAGCGGCGATCGTGTGCGCCATCAAGGCTAGAAGCCCAAGCGAAAGTGGCCAAGCGATTCGAACCATGCGATGCGAGCCTGGCGGAGGTAGGGCCGTGATTTGACGCCGCGGACTAGCGAACGGCAGGTGCAAGGAGTTCCTCTGCCTGCCACGTCGTGATCAGGCGGCAATCGGGGGACCAATGCGCAGCCGAGACGAGGTCCTTGGCGATACTGGTTGATGCAAGTGATGATTCAGCATTCAGTCGATGAACGGTCGCGGTCCCGTTCCAGTCGGCCAGGAGCAATGCATCCGCTGACAGCCAATCGAGAGCACCGATGGGCTGTGCGAGCGGCTGCTCGGCATCGATCTTGCCGGCGCTGGGAGACCAAAGGATCAGCCGGGCATCGCTCGTGCTCGTCCAGTTGCCGAGGGCGGCTGCAAGGCGATCACCGCTCCGGGACCAGCGGACGCAGCTCACAGCGATACCTGGATTCTCCAGCCGGGCGATTTCGGACTCGCCAGCTAGGTCCCACACGCTGATCATGCCGTCGCTCGTGCCAATCGCCACTTGCTCGCCGGTGGGCGAATAGGCGACCGACACGACCGAGCCCGCCTGCGTCTGGAACTTCTTATTCAGAAAGCCGCCCGCTTCGCTGTCCCAGAAACGGACGTTGCCATCCGCATGGCCAGTGACAAACGAGCGGCTATCGGGGGCGAATGAAGCGCACGTGATTGGGCTGCTATTGATCAGACCCAGGCGAAGTCTGCGATGCGACAGAGTCGTCTCGTGATTGGTCCGCGCCTCGAGCACATAGCGTCCATCGGGGGATTGTGCCCGGGCGAAGATGATCGACGGCGGGCGAACATCCGCGGCGGCGGGTGCTGCAGCGACGGCTGTGACTGGCAAAGCGGCATCCGCTGGTGCAGACTGACGGGCTCGCTCCAGTGACGTGACCGTCTCTTCGCTGCCGGAAATCGTGTCATTGTCCGTAGCTGCTGCTCGGCCGATGAGCCGTTTTGAGCCAACGGCGTTGTCCGGGATTCGCTCACGAATTGAGGTCGCAAACACAGCGGGCTCAAGTGGAGAAATGACAAGCCCGCCGATAAGCACACCTACCCAAACAACGCGTGGAAGCTGACCGCCAAGTTCACCCCGCATGATCTGCGTGAGTCGCAAACGAAGCAGCGGCACTTCGCCCAAGCCGCATGCTGCGGGAGGCAAGGATGCGACGAGCTGCTGCTTCGGCTGCGAAGCTTCGCAGAGAAAGTCAATCGTTGTGAGCAACGCTTCGGCATACGTGAGCGGCGTGCCTGATTGATGCTCGACGACCCACGCATCGCAGCACTGCTCTTCAGCCGCTTCGATCTCGTGCCGCGTCCACCAGACGACAGGATGCCACCAGTAGGCCACGTGGGCACACAGCTCAACGAGCCGCACCCAATAATCGCCACGGGCATAGTGCGCCAGTTCGTGCAGAAGGAGCGAATCAATCTCAGCCGCACCGAGCCGCTCAGCGAGACGAGCCGGGAAGACCAACTGCACTTGCCGCCCAAGGCCCCACAGCATCGGCGAAACAACCCCATCCACGACGATAACCGCGGGAGCCCGGACCATACCAACGGAGTAGGCCAGGTGTTGCACGCGACTGGCGATGCGCTGGTCGCGACGAGCGGCCAGTCGCAGAAATTTGTGAAAGAGCCAACCGCGACGGAGCATCAGTCCCGCGGTGACGATTGACCCAGTAAGCCACACGAAACCGATCACGCTGAGCCAATCGACGTTCAGTGTGGGAAGAGTGAGCCAGGGCGCGGCGGCTGCTTTCCTATCAATGGGAGGCGCCGATGCGATCTGCGCTTCCGCCGGAACTTCGCACGTAACCGTTTCGAATCCTTGGCAAGAGGCTGACGGGCGAACGAGCGGGGTCCCATCGGCTGCGCGGTGAATGACGGTCGCTATCGGCGCGGTCGCAGCACTCTGCGACAGATTGGCGGGGCTAGTCACTCTGGCTGGCGATTGCTGTGTCATCCACGGGCCGACATCGATGCTCCAACCAACCGGCACATCGACCAGCGGGGGCGTGAGCAGCTTGACGAGCACCAGCATCCAGAGCACGTGGGCCAGTGCCGGGCGGCGGAAGCCTCGTCCTGCTGCCAAGGCCGCAACCGCCAGCGGCACCACGATGATCGCGTTTTTCAGGCCAACGATCAGAAGCCAGCTCATGGCGGTTCTCCGGTCGCGAACTTGCCGGGACAGTTTGTGCCAGAATATGACGGTTGTTAATTCGCCACGGCTCTCTATTTCTTGGCCGGTTTCTTCCCTTCCTGAGTCAATTCGTCCAAAAGCGACCGGAGCGACTGCCGATCCTCGGCGGAGAGCCGCCCGGTTTTCACCAAATGCGTCAGCAGCGGCTGCAACGACCCGCCCGCGAGCTTGTCGGCCGTTTGCTGCAGTTGCCGGCCAATCAGGTCGCTCCGTTCGATGGCAGCGGCGAACGTATGCGGCCACGTGCCGCGGTCGCGGCGAACGCACCCCTTCGCCTCCAGCCGCTCTAGCAGCTTTTGCACGGTGGCATGCTGAGAAGCGGACGATTTTTGATAAAGCTGTTCCGCCAGATGGCGGACGCTGGTCGGCCCCTGATCCCAGAGCAACTCCAGAATCGCGAGTTCGGCGTCGGTAACGTCTTGCGGAATACGGGGCATGCGAGAGCCTTTCCTGTGTGCTCAAGGCGGCATGATAAAGACAATCTGTCTGGAATGCAAGCCTTCGGTCATTATTCTTTCGGCTCCAGTGGGCGTTCCGGCGAAGACACAAACAGCCAATACGGATCGGTCGGCTTGCCGACGACGCCAGGTGTGCGGCCGACGGTCCAAACTTCCTTGCCGTCGATCGCCACGTGCATCTCCGCACTGCCGCAGCGGGCGAAGCTATAGTGCCAGCGGGCCCTGTCGATCGATTCGCCCAGCGCCTCGATCAGGACCAGCACCTCAGGGTTCGTCCCGTGGGCCAACACGAAGATCGCCCCGTCCTGAATCTGCGCTTCTGGATCGGAATACCGATGCACCGGCTGCACAAGGAGACGCAGCTCATAGCGGGAATTGTCGGGGTCCCAAAATTCGTGAGCCGCGATCCGCCGGGCCAATTCCTTGAGCTGCCGCGTGCGGACGGTTTGCTTTGCATCGGGCGGCGACGCGTCCGGGAAGGGAACCGGCTTGATCTGTGCCTGCTTTGGCTGCCAGAGGGTGCTGGACGCGGTCGGCGTTTTGGCGACTACCAGATCGTTGCTGATGAGCGTGATCGCGTTGATCCGCTGTCCGCCAGTCTTGGTGTTGAAGTACGACTCGATCGCGACAAGCGGCCGGCCACCTTCGCCCCAGGCCCAGAGTGTGCCGTCGCCGTTGTCGCGGGCCGAATCGCCAAAAATAAGCAGGGGCCGCTCAATTCGCTTCACGTCTTTGCGACCCAGTTCCACGTCGACTCTCGTCATGTGCTCTTCGGCGGCGCGAAGGCGGGCTTGCTGGTCAGACGGCTGGGATTCTTCCGCGGGTGGTACAGTCTCTTGGGCTATTGCGGCAACCGTAATCCAGAGCGTCGTTAGCGACGCGATCCAGAACAAGCTCCGTTGAAGTTTCATGGTTTGTCCTTTCCGAACTATGCCAACCCCAACCTGCGTCGCCAGCACCATTCGATGGTGAGCAGACCCACGATCAGCCCCCACATCCACCAGCCGCTCCAAAGGGGCGAGCGCTTCACGATCGGCGGGCCGACACTGACGGGCACGTCCTTAAGCACGTGGGCCAGTTCATCTGGCGTTTGGATCAGCTTGCCACCCGAGGCCGAGGCCACGCGTTTGAGCAGATCGTGATTTGGAAACGGGTTCTGCTGCTCGAACGGATCGTGCAGCACCTGAATGTCGAGCGACGTGCTATCGACCTGCGTCTGGTCTTCCCAGGCGGTCAGCTCGATCCGCATCGACTGGCTCGATGTGCCGCTGGAAAGCGAATCGGCCAATTGCACCGGCAGCGAATGCAGTGGCACGTCTTTTCCACTGACAGATCCTCCACCAGCCGTTGGCGAACCGAGCGGCAGCTCGAACTCTTCGCCCCAGATGATGTACTGGCCCGATTCGCCGCTCTCGCGAGGGCGGCCCACGGGCCACTTCAGCGGCGAGTTGTCGGAGTCGTTGTCCGATGAGCCGGCATCTTGCGGCTCGACCATCGCGGTCACGCGATAGTTCCGCGTCGGAGCGGCGCTTTCGTCATACGTCGCCGCCTGCACGGTGATCGTTTCGCCAGGGCGATAGAACCGCTTGTCGGCCGAGGCAACGAGGCGGCGGCGGCCAATCGCCGACGTCTCCGTGAGCCAATAGACGAGGTTGCGGGCGAATTTGCCGTAGTAGCGGTTGTCGCTGATGCCCCATTTCTGCACGAGCTCGTCGGCGCTGGGCGAGGTGATCGGAATCGCCAGGGCCAGCGTCCGTCCGCGGCCGTAGCGGCCGGCGACAATCGCCGGCATCTTGCTCGGATCTCCAGCTGTGGCGGGCGTGGCTGCCGCTTTTGGAGCCGGCGGATTGATCCCTTGAAACACATTGGCGATGCTGCGGAGCGAAAACGGTTCAACTGTTGGAGTCGCCGCTACGGGAACCCCGGCGACGCTCGTTGTCGCAAGCACCGTCGTCAGGTTCGGCCGCGCTCCGGCCCACCGATTGACGCCGATCACCTGTGGAAAGCCAGCCGCGATCGAGCGGTTCTGCTTTTCGTCGGCAACCAGGTTCCAAAGTGGATGCGGTGTCGGCGGCAGTTCGGCCGCGACCTGAATCGACTCGCCGGGAACCCAATCGGCTCCGCCAGGCAGCATCTCGACCGGCAGCATCGCGGCCAGCGGCGTCTGGTCCCAGCCGCCGGAGGCGAAGCTGTGCTCGCCGCCGACCATGCACAACCCGCCGCCACGCTGGCCGATCCACTCGTCGATCCATTGCAGTTGTTTTTCCGTAAACGCCTCAGCCGCAATGTCGCTCAGAATGATCGCATCAAACGCGGCAAGCTCCGCAACAGTCGTCGGAAAGCCGCGAACGCCATCCACCTGGGCATACTCCGCAATGCGGCTCAAGGGTCCAACTCCACCCGGCGCTGCGAGCACGACGCATTCGATGTCCTCGTCCTCGGTCAGGGCCTGCTTCAAGTCGCTGAATGGTCCCCGGAACTGATAGCGGTCGCCAACTCGCATCTGCTGCACCGGCTGCGAACTCCCTTCGACGTAGAGGACGCGAATCTTCGTCCGGTCGATCTGCATCTCCGTGTCGAGCCGGTTGTTCTTGTCCGAGACTTCATCCGCGAGCGCCGGAATAGCGACCCGCAGCTTCCGCGTCGCCAGATCGGTGCGAAAGAGCAGGCTGACCGACTGATACCCCGATTGCAGTGTGATGGGCATGCTGGCGAGCTTGCGTGTTTCCTTGTTCTGGTCGATTTCGAGCAACTGCACCTCGCTTCGCTTCCCCTCGTAGCCGAAGCTGCGGACGAAGACCTGCACCTCGACCTCTGTGAATTTGCGGACGCGAGGCGGCGCGACCACTGCGGCGATCGCCACGTCGCCACCCCGGGCTGTGTCGCCAACCGGAACGACGTGAATCGGCACTTTCAGTTTCGCAAAGCCGGCCGCGATTTGCTCCAGGCCCGTTTCGTCATGCACGCGGCCGTCCGAAAAGACGACGATTCCCTGCGGCGGCACGCGGCTGAAGCGACTGCTGATCTGTCGCAGTGCCGATTGCAGGCGAGTGTCGCCATCGAGCGGCTGGATCGGTCGCTTATTCTTGCCCGCTCCTTCGGAGGCGTTGGCCGATGCGGCGGTGACCTTGAGCGCCGGAGCGGCAGCCGAACCGATTCCCACTTGCTGTGGCTGGTCGATCGCTGCCAAGCGCTGACCGAAGCGAAACGGCTTGACCACGGCGGGGGAATCGCCCGCTTGTTGGTCGGCAGCCCGAATCATCGCCAGCGATTCGTCCCAGCGCGAGCGGGGATTCCCCATCTGCATGCTGGCCGAAGCATCGAGCAAGTAGAACACTTCCGGCCGCTTTACCGGTCCAGGAAGTTCATCGACCATCACTGGATTGGCTAGCACAAGCACCACGAGGCCGATGATTGTTGCCCGCAAGCTCGCCAAGCCCCAGTGCCGCGCAACGGGGTTTGGCGGCCCGAGCAGCCAACTGGCCAGGAGTGTCACTCCAGCCGCGGCAGCAGCCAGCGCGAGCGCTTGACCGGGGGTCAGCGGCGGAAGGAACTGGGTGATGGAATCGGCCAGGAGCATATCTTTGGGTCGCAGGCGGAAGGCCTGCGCTACGGATTATCCTTGGGAAATGTGCGGGCATACGCAGTCGTATAGACGTCGCTCGTCACTCCGCCTGCGGGTTCGCTGTGGCTTTCCACTCGCCACACTTCCTTGCCGTCGCGAGTGAGCCAGACCGGACGGTTCGAGAAGCGGACCGGTGCGAAGTGCCACGCCATCCCTTCGTTGGTGCGCCGGCATTCGAGTAATAGGATGACTTCGGGATCGGTCCCCTTCGTCCACACCCAGGTGAAGAGTGCGCCATCGACGACGCTCGCCTTCTCCCCCTCCTTCGATTCGCCGTAGCGATAGAGCGGCTGAGGCAAAAGGCGCAGTTCCCAGTCGCTGTCAGCTTTCATGTGCGCCGTGAATTCGCGGGCCAATTGCCGCATCTGCGTGAGGCGACCGGTCGCGGTTTCCGCGGGAGCGGGTGCTCCTTCGATGGCAATTCGCGACAGCCCATCCTCCGGCTGCCACTGTTTGTGCGTCTTGAGTTCCGCTGGTGCAATTGGTTTTTCCGCCAGTAGGTGAAACTCATGAAAGGCGATCCGATTCGTTTCACCGCTAGGACCGGAGAGCAAGCAGCCGACGACACCGGGACGACCGTCGTGTGCCCAGAGGAACACGTCCCCCGACCAGTCGTCGTCGCTCGACCAGCGCATGATCGGTTTCTCGATGAGCTTGAGTTCGATCTTGCGATCCGCATCGGCGTGGAAGGCGTATTTCTCCGCGTCTTCGCGGTAGTGGCCGCGGAGATATTCAAGCGGACCGCCGGCCGGCTCGGCAAGAGCGCCCTCCCGAGTGCTCCTCTCGCGAGCATCGGCCTGGCCGATCAAACATAAAACGACAACGAACGAGTACATCCTCTATTTCTCCGTCCGATCATTCGGAGCGACCGGCTTGGCCTTGAGCGATTCCTTCCCCTGCGTCGCCAGCACTTGGTAGTACCGATCGACGAGTTCCTGATACTGCGGCGGAATCACCTCGTCCCGATTGCTGGCCAGATCCCCCAACATCAGCTCCTGCATCCTACCGCGCACCGATGTGAGCAGCCGCGAGAGATGCACGCGGTATCCACCCGGCGCTTGATAGAAACCACCCTCGGTCCGATTCCACTGCCAGCCACGGCCGCGAACCTCCGGTCCCCAACCCGCCTGCTTCATCTCTTCCAGGAACTGCTTGATCTGCTCCTCGGAGATTCCTTTGTTTTCGAGCTCGTCGAGCAGCTTCTCGGCATCCATGTGCCAGCCGGTGATTTGGGCCGCCGCTTCGAGCTCGTCGAGCTGCTGTTCTAGCCGGCTGAGCTGGGCTTCGGTCTTGGCCAGCTCATCGACCTGAGGGGCGACGATCGAGCGATGCAAAGCACCAAGCTGCTCGGCAGCCGCTTCCAGCCGCTCGGCTGCATCGCCGACGTTCGCCTTGGCGTCCTCCATCTTTCCCTCGGTGACCTGGCCGGGCAGATTCTGCAGCCGGTCGGTCACATCGGGCAGTTTCATGGAACTGGCGAGTTCCGCGACCTTCTTCGCAGTCGCTTCGTCGGCCGGCGTATCGGGACGAGCCGCACCGGCGAGCACGTCGGCCAGCGTTTGCGCCTTCTCGGCAATCTGCCGAGCGGCGTTGCCCAGGCCCGGAATCTTGTCGTCCTGTTCGCCTGGCTTATCTCCACCGATGCCCGGGCGATTTTCCATCGGCTTCTGCTCCGGCTGAGCCATGCCTCCCTGACCTTCGTTCTTGGCCAGACGATCGGCAAAGTCCTGCTGCTGGCGAGCCAGCTCAGCCGCCATTTGCTGGGCGGCAGCAATCCGCTCGGCCTGTTCGTCGGCGAGAATGGCCCGCACCTGACCGGCCAGTTCGCGGAACTGCTCGCGGGCCGCGCCGATCGCGCTTTGCGCCTCGTCGAGTTTGCCATTACCCAATGCATTGGCGGCCTCGTCGGTGAGCTTGTTCACCGCGGTCATTCTCTCCTTGGCGAGTTCCGTCACGCCGTTCAGGCCGTTCAGAGTTTTCTCGATCTCCTTCGCTTCAGCCGCAATATCGAGCTGTTGGTCTTCGAGTTCTTCGCGTGTGGGCTGCTTCGGCGGAGCGGCGGGCTCTTTGTCCAAACCGGTATTGTCCGATTTGTCCCCCGCTTCATTGCCTCCCTTATCGCCAGGTTGCTCGCCAGTCATCGGCTTCTCGCCTTCGGGTTTGTCCCCTTCGCCGGGCATCGGCTCCGTTGGAATTGGCTCGCCTGCCTTGCTTCCTTCGCCGGGTTTCGATTCGTTCATCGGCATCGGCTGGTCCGAACTGCCGCTGGCACCTTCCATCGGCTGCTGTATCGGAGGCAACTTGCCGCCGGGATTCATCAAGCTGGCGATCGACGCATAGACGAAGTCCTCCTGATCGGCCAGCTTCTCCAGCCGCTCGGCAACTTCCTGAGCTTCCTGATCGTCAGTCTTGGGCCGGCGGAGTTTCTGCTGTTGCAGGCGATCGAACTGCCGCAACTGCGCGAGCTGCGCCCGGTTCGGGTTCTTTTGAATCTGGATCCGAATCCGGTCACGACCCTCGATCAGATACTTGAGCGCATCGCGATCTTGCAGGATGGCTGTGTCGTACTTCGCGGCGGCGAGCGAATCGGTCGCCAGCAGCATCGACGCTTCGGCCTGATACAGCAGTTCCGTGTCGTCGATGCCGCGAGCTTCCAGCCCCTCTGCCAGTTGGCGCGTAAACTTGGCCACTTCGCCTTGGAACTTCACGAGCGAATCGACTCCCGACAGATCGGCCTCGCCGGTCCGCTCCGCCTTCCGATGAATCTGGATCGTGCGGTTGAGGGCGTATCGCTGCCGTGCGATCAATTCCTCCAGCGTCTTGAGCTGCGGACCCTGATTGCCGGGCATGTTCATGCCGTCTTGCGGATCGAGCAGGGCGTAATCCCGTTTGAACGGACGAATATCGACGAATCGCAGGTCGCTCTCGGTCCGCTGGGCCGTGCCGGGGCGAATGTCCTCGGCAAAGGCGTAGTACATGATGCTGTCTTGCTGGGTCAGCTCGAAATGCTCGAGCGGCAGCACCTTTTCGAGCGTCGCCCGCGTCTGCGGCGAAAGCGTGCCGGTTTCCTGCAGTTCCTTGGCCGCTTCGGCGAAATCGTGCGCGAGAAGCGGATACTCCTCCTCGTTGTTCACTTCGAACATGATGCCGGCCCGCGAGAGGCCATAATCGTCGCTGACGCGCACCCGCATCAGCAGTTCGGCCAGCGTATGCACCTCCAGGGCTTCTGCCGGGCTCTCAAACCAGACGGTCGGCGGCTCATCCTGCCGGACGCGCACCCGGTATTTGTTCTCGGGCAATTCCATGCCGTCGGCCGATTTCGCGACGATTTCATACGTCAGGTCCTGGTTCAACTCCAGCGGCGCGGCCAGTTTGTTCCCCTCGATCACCAGCGGCAGTTGGCTGGCTTCCGGCTGCGGCTGCTGCCTGGTGGCGATGGGAGTAACGACCAGCCAGGCTTCGCTCGCCGGCCGGTCGAGCTCGATCGACAGCTTCACTTTTGAGCCGGCCAGCCCCGTGATATTGCCCCCTTCCGAGATTCCTTCCTTCTGCCCCGTGTACTCCGGCGGTGTGATCGCCGTTTCGATCTTCACGATCTTCAGCGGATAGAGCACTTCGACCTTGAACGTGCCGGTAGCTGCCGAGCCCGCCGCGAGCTTGTATTCCAGCGGATGCCGGACGCGGTTGAGCGGAATCTCGGCCGTCGCCAGTCGATCCTGGTCCTTGGCCATTTCGAGCGGAATCTTCTCCTCCTGCCACAAGGCTTCCGCGTCGTCGGTGCGGCGCGAGACAAACGTGAGGTGCTCGCCGGTCCGCCCCTCGACCTTGACGAGAATCGTTGCCGATTCCCCTTCCTTCACCTTGAGGTCGCCCGGCTCGACCCGAATTTCCGTGTACGGATCATCGGCGAGAAACGCCCGCTTGGCCGCGGCCCGCCATTGCCAGTCGAATGCAGACAAGCCCGCCAGGCCAAGTCCGACCGCTGCCGCCAGCAGCGACGCCAAAGCAAGACTCTTCCACGGCACGACGGCATCGAGCGGCAGCGGATTGGCCCGCTCGATCGTGTCGTCCTCCAGTGCGGTCACGAGCGATGTCGCCACACCCTCTTCGGCGATTTGCCCCTCCGACAGTTCGCCGTATTGCACGGTCGTGCGAATCCGCTGGCCGAGTTGCGGGAAAACTTGCTCGATGGCCGCGGCCGTCGCCTGCCGCTTCCACCGGCGGACCGATTGCATGGCGAGACGCGTCGCGACGGCGACCGCGCCGACGGCGATCGCGACGATCGCCGCCAGTCGCAATGCCAGCGGCAGTTCGAGCCAGTAGTCGGCCGCGGCGAGCAAGGCGACGCCGGCCAGGGCCGTCAGCACGGCCCAGCAGAGGGCCTGCGACAGTTGCACGCGGCGGGCCTGCGCCCAGATCGCGTCGAAGCGGGAAATGAAGGCGGATTTGCTTTCGGCGGACATGCAATCACCTCGAAAAAGGCAATCGAAGGGGGCGGTGCAGCCAAACGTGATAACCGTCGGTCGGTTTGCTCTTGTTGAGCCGTTCGGGGAGGCTCCAAATCTCTTTGCCGTCGCGGCTGACGGTCACGGCCCAACAGGTCATTGGGGCCAGGTTGTAGTGCCAGGTCGCTTTCCCGTCCTTGTCGGTCCGGCTTTCGAGAACGAGGAACACTTCGGGATCGGTTCCGTGAACGAACGCAAAAACCGCTCCGTCCAGAATCCCCTCGGATTCGTCGGCATAGCGATAGATGGGCGTCGTCAAAAGACGCAGCGTGTGGCGCGTCGGCTCGACGTCGCTCGTGTTGATCTTGAAGTCGTCGGCTGCGGCGAACTCGCCCGCGAGCGATTTCATTTGTGCAAAGCGGCGTGCTTGCGAAGCGGCGGGCGGATCTGCGTCATCGAGCGGGCGAAAGCCTTCCGCCGCTTCCTTTGGCTCCCAGAAGAGCGTGTCCCCTTTTTTCATCGTGAGGCCGGCCGCAGCAATCGACTGGCATTCGTGAACCCAGAGGCCGTCTTTCGTTTGAAAGACCTGGGCGAACACGGCCGGCCGCAGCCCGTCTTTCCACATCGCCACGATGCCGTCGGGCACGCCGCTCACGGGATTGCTGAAGCGCAGGACCGGTTCAATGTGGAGGGTCAGTTCCGCTTTGCCTCCCGCGAGCACAAGCTGGTAGGCGGCAGCTTGTTGCTTCATATTCTTGAGGCGATCAGCGCGGACCTGAGCGTCTTCTTTCGCGTCCTCTTGCGCAGCAGCGAGTGACGCACATGCAGCGCACATCAAGAACATCACAATCGAGCGAAACCAGGCGTTTGTCATTCTCTCCCTCTCTCCGTGACTCCCTCGCTCTGTCACACTGTGTCTTCACTATCCCGCCGTCCGATTCGCCACCAATCCCTCGGCCAGCAGCACGGCAAGCAAACAGCCCGCCAGCCACGGCCACAGTTCGTTGTCGATCAGTTCCGTCCCAGCGACGACGCGCTCGCTCGGCTGCATTTCCGCCGGAATCGCCTCGTCGGCAAGTTTGAGCCCGAACCGATTGGCGAATTCTTCCAGCGGCGCGCGGTCGGTTTCCGCCTCGCGCGGGCCGCCATTGACGACCAGCGCGTGTCCTTCCAGCGAATGCACGCCCGGCGGCAATTCCGTCGGAAGGTTACGGATCGCTTGCCCAGGCAGCAGCGATGCCGCCTGAGCTTCCAGGATTTCGTCCCGCACGCGACCTCCGGCGGACAGGCCGCTTTGATGACCGAGCAACTGATACACTAGCGGCAGATATAGTCGGCTGCGCGTCCAGTCGCTCCAGCGGCGGTCGGCCGTCGAAGCGAACCAAACCACCGAACCTTTGCCGAGTTTCTTCTCGATCACGGCTGGCGTCCCGTCTTTGAACTTGGCGAGCACCTGCGCGTCCTTATCGGGCGTGATTTTGGTGCAGGCCGTGAACGAGAGCCGGGCTAAATCGCCAAGCTGCGGATCGCTGAAGGCCGCAAAGATCGGATGCTTGGAATCCCACGTTGCCAGCCGCAGCGGCAGATCGGCGGCGTGCTGAATGCCGCCGATTTGGCCGACGGTGAGTCCTGCCGCGGCCATTGCTTCGGCTCGCTCGGCGGTCACGTTCTCGCCACAGAAGATCAGCAGGCCGCCGCCACGCTCGACGAGGTCGGCCAATTCGCGGCAGTCGCGCGTTTCGAGTTCGTTCCCGACGTCGGACAGGACCACCACATCGACCTTGTCCAGATTCGGCAGCGGATCGCCCGCGACGATTTGCTTTGGCTCAAACGGACTGGCCGAGTACAGCTCCCCCTCGGGCGCAAGCCGCAGAGCGGATTGCAAGAAGTACGTAGAACTGAGCACGGGGGACGGCGACGCCCGGCCATCGACGAGCAGCACCTGATACGGCGGCGCGGCGAGCAGCGCCACATGCCGCACGTTGTCCGCGGCCAGGTCGTCGCTCGTTTCGATCGTGACGCTCCCCTGCCACAATCCGGCAGTCAGCGGCGGCAGATCGAGCCGCAGTGACTCGACCGTTCCGGGTTCGATTTTAACCTGTTCGCGCAGTGTAATTTCCCGCCCTTGGCTAACCAGTTTCAGTTCGATCGGCAGTTCATCGACCGGGAACGGCCCGCCGTTATAGACCGTGATGTGCAGCGACGTTTGCTCATCGGGCCGGAGCCACGCCCGCTCGGGACGGGCCTCGGTTACGGCCAAATTGTTGACCGCCGAGCGGCCGAGGTCGTGCAAATGGCTCTCCACGTCTTCGGGCAGTTCATCGACCTCGCTCCACGCCAGACCGCTCTGCTGAAAATCGGTGAAGACATGCAGGACTCGCGGGCCGGGAGGCGCCTTGGCGAGGACGTCGCGAGCCCATTCGAGCGCGGCACCATAGTCAGTCCCACCGAAGCACGTTTCGGGTGCCTTGAGCTTTGCCAGTTGCTCGGCACGCGAAGGATCTCGCTCTTTGCCTGACCTTGCCTTTTCCGCATCGCCGGATGCCGGGGCGAAGAGCGGATGCACGCCATGATCGAACCAGGCGATCTCAAACCGAGTGTTTTCCGGTGCGTCATGGAGCAATTGCTTGACGCTCGCCACAGCCCGGTCAATGACCCGCTGGCCATCCTGCACCAGTTCCATCGACGCCGAACGGTCGATCAGCACCGCCACCGTTCGCTTCTCGCCTGCCGAACGGGCCGCCAGCAAATAAGGGCGGGCGAAGAGAAACGCCAGGAGCCCCACGCACGCCAGCCGGAGCATGAGCAGCAGCCACCGCATGACGCGCCGTCGGCGAGCGTTGTGTTCCAGCACGACGCGCAAGAACCGGAGCGTGCCGAGATCGACCCGCTTGGCCCGTTGGCGAAACACGAGATGAATGACGATCGGAATCGCCAGGGCGGCAAGCGCGGCTAGGAATCCGATCTGGATGAAGGACATTGGAGGGCTCTATCTAAAAACTCTTCGCTCTCCGCACCAGGTAATCCAAAAGTGCCTGATCCAGCGGCTGATCCGTCGTCAGTTCCACGCGATCGACCGAACGGTTGCGGCACTGGGCCTCCAGTTCAGTCTGCCACTGGCGGACCGCGGCGATATAGCTGTCGCGTACCCCTTCGGCTTGCGTGAGCAGCACCTCGCCCGTCTCCAAATCGTGAAACTTGCAATGCCCGTCGAGCGGTAGGTCGCGCTCGAACTTGTCCCACAGGTGAAACAGGACCACTTCGTGTTTGTGGAACCGCAGCCGCTCGATTCCTTGCATGATCGAATCGAGGTCGTCGAACAGGTCGCTCAGCACGACGACGATGCCGCGATGTTTGCACAGCTCCGCCGCCTGCGGAAAAGCCCGGGCGGCTGAAGCACTCTTCCTAACCGGGGTGTTGTGAATGACTCGCAGGATCTCTTGCAACTGATGCGGTCGGGCCCGCGGCGGCAGGTGGGCGATCACTTCGTCGGCCAGAAGGATGAGCCCGACCGCGTCGTGCTGTTTAAGGGCCAAGTGAGCGAGGGCGGCTGCCAGGGCGGCGCCGTACGCGAGCTTGCTCACACCTGTATTGCGGCACTCCATGGACCCGCTCATGTCCAGGAGCAGGTACAGGTTCATGTTCGTTTCCGCGTCGAATTGCTTGACGTACAAGCGATTCGTGCGGGCGAACAGCTTCCAGTTCACGTGCCGCAGGTCGTCTCCCTGGGCATATTCGCGGTGCGACGCGAACTCGACCGAAAACCCGACGAACGGACTGCGGTGCAGGCCGTGCATGAACCCTTCGACGATGCCGCGAGCCCGCAACTCGAGATTGTCGAGCCGCGAGAAGAAGACGGGATCAGCGAGTTGGCGGGGATCGAAGGACACGGGGGGTCAGGAGTCAGGGGGTGGCGATGAATTCCCCTTCGACCGGTTTCCGGGGCTGATAGAAAAACGTCCAGGTCGGAAAGTCTTGCGGCTGGGGTTCGATGTATGGCACGTCCCACACGGTTTTGTCGTGCAACTTGATCGCGACGCCGCCGATCGTCATGCGGACAGGGGCATAATGCCACGCCAGCTTCCCATCTGCTTCCCGCGCTTCGATCAGGATCAACAGGTCCGGGTTGCGGCCACTCGTTGAGTACCCGAAGGCCGCCCCGAGATACTCGCCGGCTGGGTCGTCGTATTCGTGAATTGGTGTTGCGAGCAACCGCATTTCTTCCGTGCTGTCGGTGCGTGGGTTAAGCAGGATGCGGGCGGAAAACTCTCGCGACAGGTCACGCGCCTGCCGCTTGCGAGCCGTGCCTCGGGCGGCAACGGCCGGCGCGTCTGGTACCCGGAGAAAGGCAACGCCCGCTTCTGTGGAGCGAAACTTCTTGCCATGTTCCCACTCGGCGCTGAGTCGATTCTCGGAGAGCGAAGCGAAGCAGTAGCCCCATTTGGCCATGCCGGTCACGTCGTCAATCGAGGCTTCGACTTTCTGAAACGCCACTGGCCGGCCACCGTCGGTCCACGCCCAGACCGTCGCGTCGATGAACCGTCGCGGCTGATCGTCGTAGCGAAAGACAGGCTTCTCGGCGAGCTTCGGCTGCCCAGTCCCGCTGTCGTAGGTCACGGTCGTTTGTTCGGCAAGCGCGCGCATCTGGGCCAACAGCTCCTGCCGCAACTTTTCGGAGCGCTCGTCGGCGCAGAGCGGAGCAGCCAGCAAACCAACAGCAATGGCAATGAGGAGGGCGTGTCGCATTATTTTGGGGCCTCCTCCACGGAGACGCTCTTGAGCAGCCGCTCGACGAGCGCGTCGGAATCGAGGTTGTCGGCCCGGGCATGGAAATTGAGCACCAGCCGATGTCGCAGAACGGGATAGGCGACGGCCTGGATGTCGGCGAAATCGACGTGGTACTTGCCAGCCAGGATGGCCCGTCCCTTCGCGCCGAGCACCAGATACTGACTGGCCCGCGGACTGGCGCCATAGGCGAGGTACTTGTGAACGGCATCCAGGTTCTTGGCGTTGGTTTGTGCCGCGGTCGCGCCGGGGCGAGTTGCCGCTACCAGGCGAGCCGTATATCGCACGACGCTATCGGCGATCGGCACACCACGGACAATCTCCTGCAGTCGGAGCACTTCGTCGGAACCAAGGACTCGCTCGGCATGTCCGGCCAGTTTGCTGGTTGTCCCTTTGATGATTTGCACTTCCTCATCAACGGTTGGGTATTGCACCTTCACGTTGAACATGAACCGGTCGAGTTGAGCCTCGGGAAGAGGGTACGTCCCCTCCATTTCGATCGGATTCTGCGTCGCGACGACGAAGAACGGCGGTTTGAGCTTGTACGTCTCGCGGCCGACAGAGACTTCTCCTTCTTGCATTGCTTGCAACAACGCCGCTTGCGTCTTAGGCGGCGTACGGTTGATTTCATCGGCCAGTAAGAAGTTTGTGAACACCGGCCCCTGCATGAATGAGACCCGGTGCTTGCCCGTCGATTGGTCCTCCTCCATCACGTCGGTGCCGGTGATGTCGGCGGGCATGAGGTCCGGTGTGAATTGCACGCGGCGGAATTCCATGTCGAGCGTGCGGGCGAGTGTGCGGGCCATCAACGTCTTGCCGAGGCCCGGCACGCCGTGCAGCAAAATGTGCCCGCGACAGAGGAGACCGATCAGCAGCGAATCAATGATGTCGTTCTGGCCGACGACGACCTTCGACATCTCTTGCTTGACGCGATCGCGGGCTTCGCGGAGGCGGGAGATGACGGCCAGGTCTTCAGAATTCGTTTGGGGATTCGACATAGCTGCGTTCAATTCGTGCAAGGTTCTCAATTCAACGTCAGTAGTCCCCGAACTCACTGCGCCTTCGCTGCTTCGTTCGGGTCGAGCAAGTCGTCGTGGTCGGCATCGAGCAGGTGATAGATGTTGCGTGGGCCGAGGAATTCGTTCCAGGTCAGGTCGCCGTCGTTGTTCCGATCCATTCGCTGAAACCAGATCGGGCCGGTCGGTGTTCGCTGCTGAAACGCTGGAGTCTGGGCCAAAAGCTGCTCGCTCGGACCAAACAGGTTGTAACTGCCACGGACGAATTCGATATGGAAGTGCCGCACCGGTTCGTCCTGGCGAACTCCCGGCTGACCGTCGTGGTCGAGTTGTGCGAGCGAAGCCGCAGCCTTGCGGACCTCCCGAACGCTCACACGGCCGTCGGCATTGCTGTCCAAGGCCATGAAAAAGCCGTTGCCGGTGTCATAGACATTGATGCGGCAGGTCGAAGCGGCCGGTTCAGCGCGGGCGCGAACATACTCCTTCATCTCATCGGCGAAGACTTTCTCGTCGCCGTCGGCGTCCATCAGTTCGAACAGGTCGCGGACGAATCGAATTCGCTCCGCCGTTTCGTCGCGGCTCAAGTAGCCGTTGGCATCGGCATCGAGCAGATTGAACTGCCGCATCGCGCTGTCAATCGACGTCGCGACGGGATCGAGATTCCGGTGCGAAAATGTAATCACCGCGCCGCCGAGCGACATCTTGGCATAGTCAGGGCGACTGGCATCGTCGAGCCGCTTCCCATAGCCGCCGGTCACGTCGATCGTGCCGCCGAGCGAGCCGACAGGGCGCAAGTCAATGGCCATCTCAACGTCGGGTGTGGCGGCAACGATTCCCTTAAGTTCGTTTGTAGCAAGCAGTTCGTTGCGATCGGTGTCGAGTTTCGCTAGGCGATCGCTTGTCCAACCGAGTTCCGACGCCGCGAGGCCTTGATCGAGCTTTTTGTTGTATTTTTGCATGACGCGGATCGGCGTCTCTGCTTTGTTCGCATCGCGCATCAATTTGGAAACCGTGGCAACATCGGGAATCGTCGTTTGGGCAGGAAGTGCCGCGACCTGCAACGGATCGGGAGGGGGCGCGGGGGGAAAGAACTCTTGAAACGCCACGCATTGATCGCCATCTTCGTCCTTGGCCAGGATCAAGTCCGACGCGTCAGACATTTCCTTGCTGTCGAGCAGGCCGTTGCCGTCCACGTCGAGAAGTTTGAAAACCTCCAAGTCGTTCTGCGATGAGTCCGGAAAATCGCGGTAGGCCATTTCTTGCCCGCCAATCGCTTCAATTTTCTGCGTCACTTCGCGGGCTGACAGAATCGATTGTGGCCGCAACTTTTCCAGGAACTGCGATGCCGACTTGCGCTCCTTCATACGGAGCACTGGTGATCGATCGGCCTCGTCACGCGAAAGCTTGCCATCGCGATTTGTATCGAGAGCTGTCATGAACTGGGCGATATACTTTTGCCGAGCCTCGGCCAGCGATACGCCCCCCATGCCAACATTCAAGCGGAGGTGAATCGGTCCGTTGTCGAGAAGCAGAAGCACGTCGTGTCGGTCGGCTTGCGGAGTCGCTGTAACAGAGCGGCGAGGCTCGGTACGGACAGCGACCGGTTGAGCAAGCGACAACGATGGTAATGCGACGGCCAGAGCCGCGATCGCACCGCGAATTGTCGAATTGATCCCCATCGTACGCCTCTACCTCAGTGGGCTTACGCCCACCGCTCGCCATTCATCTCTATCCTTTGTCCTCTCTCCCTCTTATCCCACCAACTCAGCAATCGCCTTGCCCTCACGGTCCACAAGCGGAATCGGCCGACCTTCCGGCGATACGTTTTCCTTGCCCGGCTGCAGACCGAGGGCGGTGCACATCGTGGCATAGAAGTCGGCCACCTTCACCGGCTTGTCGGCGACCTCATCGCCACCGGCACTCGTCTTGCCGTAGGCCTGGCCTCCCTTGATTCCAGCGCCGCCGAGCACAATGCTCCAGGCGGCAGGAAAGTGGTCGCGGCCCCCCATGTCGTTGATCTTCGGGGTGCGGCCGAACTCGCCCATCCAAACGACGAGCGTCGATTCGAGCAACCCCCTCTCGCGCAAGTCGCGCATCAGCGTCGCCCAGGCCGGGTCGAGGACTTCGGAAAGCTGCCGCACCTGGTTGAAGTTGTCGGCGTGCGTGTCCCAGCCGGCGGCATTGGTCGGAGTGCCCGACAGCGTCACCTCGACAAATGCCACGCCACGCTCGACAAGCCGGCGGGCGAGCAGGCATCCCTGGCCGAAGCGGTTGCGGCCGTAGGCATCTCGCAACTTCGCATCTTCCTGATCGAGCTCGAACGCCTTGCGTCCCTGCGTTTCGACCATCCGCATCGCCTTCGCGTAGCTGGCGTTGTGAGCCTTGGTCGAATCACCGCCGTAATTCGCTCCAAAACCCTGCTGCATAAACTTGAGCACGTCGAACTGGCGCTTGAGGGCCAATTCGTCCTTGCCACGTGGGGCGAGATCTTCGAGCGTCAAGTTCGCACGGGCGTTGGGATCGTCGCTCGCTCCGCTGACCGTAAGCGGCGAATAGTTCGGGCCGAGGAAGCCAGCTTCCCCCAACCGCATTGGCGAGAGGCTGACATAATTCGGCAGGTCGGTGTCGTCGCGGCCGAGTTCCTTCGAGAGCATCGAGCCGAGACAGGGATACTGCACCGCTTGCTGCTGCGGACGCTGGCCGGTCATCATGAGCTGCGTCCCCAAGCCGTGATCCCCTTCGGTACTCACAAGGCTGCGGATGATCGCGAGATCTTTGAATTCCTTGGCCAAGCCGGGCAAGTGCTCGCTGATCCGCACACCCGGTGCTGCCGTCTGGATCTCCTTGAAGGTGCCGCCGTTGGGATGGCCGGGCTTCAAGTCGAACGTGTCAGTCTGGCTCGGCCCCCCCTGCATCCAGAGCAGAATACAGGCCTTGCCCTGCTTAGCCGCTGCGTCGCCGGCTGCCTGGGCCAAGCGAGGCATCCAGCCGCTATACGAGACGCCGAGCGCCCCAGCCAGGCTGAAGCGGAGAAAATCACGCCGATCGAAGTCGCGATAAAAACGGTGAGACATGACGACCCTCCGAAGGGAGACGAACGACGATTGAATTCAGCTCCGGTTGTCGCGCCGAACGGCAGTCGCTAGTTTCCCACAAGTCACATCGCTCGCTTCAGTAATGTTCCAGACTGGGCGATTTGTCTGGAAAAACTTACGACGAGGTGCGATCTGTCGGAAAGCCGACTGCCGAAACGACGCGCGAACGGTTAACGGGACAAGACAAACTCGGGATTGTTGAGCAATCCCCACATGATCTGCGAGTAGGCGGTTTTCTGCTCGGCTTCGGTTTTGAATTGCCGAATGTGATCGAGCAGGAACTGCGTTTCTTCCGCCCGCGGCTTACGCGTGAGGGCGGCAAGGTACAAGACTTCGATCTTCTGTTCCGGTGAGAAAAACGGCGCCTCGACCACGGCCCGCAGCGTGCGACTGCTGTCGAGACTCGTGGCGTCGGCCGTCAATTTGCCGTTCATCAGCATGAGGGCTTGCGGGATGCCCCCCTTAAAGTCAGCGGGCAAGTCGGTGGCCGATTCGTTCATCCGAGAGACGAACTGCTCGCGCTCGCCGTTGAAGCGCGGGCCGTTGTCGGCGCGGGCCACCGGCAGGCTCAGGGCCTGCTCGAGCGAATCGAACACTTGTTCGGGCAAAAGCGTCTTGAGCGGGCGATGCACAAAGCCGGCATCTTCTTCTGGAGCATCACGCACTACTTGTTGCTGATAGACCTTGCTCTTGCAGATGCCGGTGATAAGCCAACGAAGGTCGTGGCCCGACGCTTTGAATAGTTCGGCCAGTTCGTCGAGAATTTTGCGCTCTTCGACCGTTACACGATCGAGCTCATCCACTGCTCCGGCCAAGCCGCGACCACAGAGATACTGCCAGACGCGATTGACCGCCGTCGCGGCGAAGTTCGGGTTTTCCGGCGAAACGAGCCAATCGGCGAGAACCTCACGCGGCGACTTCTCCGCCGGAATCTCTTTCAGCGGCTCGTTTTCCCAGAGGAGCTTTGCGACATACTGCACCTCTTCATCCTGCGGCTTGATCGTGGGGGCCGCGCCGGGCATGTCCTTGGGGGACGGAGTGCCGTTGAACATTGCCGCGACGCCCCAGAAGTCGCTTTTCTTCCAGTCGGCCATCGGGTGATCGTGGCACTGGGCACAGTTAATTCGCACACCGAGGAAGACGCGCACATAGGCGCTCGCCAGCATGTCGGGCGACTGCCCCACGGCTTGCTGGAAGGCGATGGCTGCTGCGTCGGGATCGGGGGGCGTTGCCGGCTGCTCGCTGGGAGTGGGCGGCATCATCGGCTGTTGCGGCGGCTGAACGAGCAGCAGCTTCCGAGCGATCTGATCGTAGGAAGTGTTCGCCTGAAACTGCCGGGCGAGCCACGGATCGAGCTGCGATCCCATTGCCGCGCCGGGGCTGCTGGCGGGAATCATCATCCGGCGCCAGACGCGGGCCAGATTGTCGGCCGAGCGCTGCGCGAAGCGATCCGGCTGCTTCGTGTCACTCTGCAGCCGATCAACCAGATCCTGTCGCTTGAATGAGCCGGCTTCGGATTCGAAGTCGCGAAGCTGGGCGACCGTGGGGATGCGGCCTTGCAAGTCGAGAAAGGCCCGGCGAAGGAACGTCGCGTCATCCACCGGCTCGGCAGGCGTCGCTCCCTTGGCCTTGTATTCCTCGCCGAACCGTCGGTCGATCCAGTCAGCCAGTTCTTGCGACGTGAGCTTGGGAGCGGCGACTTTACTGGCCCCCTTCGGCGGTTCGTCGGCTGCTGCAACGCTACTGGCCACAACCCAAAGTGCCGTTGTCGCGAGTGTGAGCCTCATCATCGAGCGGATCATCGTGACCACCTCCGCACGAGCCATTTCTTCGATCGAGTTTGAGCCACAGTCTATTTCGACTGCTGTCGGAGAGGAGTTTAAGACGATTTGTCTTAATTGTCAATGGTCTGAAAATGATTTTACAATTCGCCCGAGTTTCCGCGAGTTTTGCGTCTTGAAAACGAACTGGACAAGGACTGTAATGCCGTCGTCAGGCTGCCGCCGATTTGCTTTTTGGAGAAACTCGTATGGAGCTCGCACATTTGTGGTTCGTCGTTCTGACGGCTTGCGGACAAGCAGAGCCGCCTTCTCCCAAGCCGCCGGCAGGGGCGCCCGAGGCGGCACTCGAATCGTTCATTGCCGACGCCAAGGCGTATTCGATCTCGGTGCCTGGCGCTCGCGCGGTGCAACTGGAGTTCACCGCCAAGCCGCTCTTGCACTGGGGGAACCCGGCGCGCAACGGCGAAGACGGCGCGGTGTTCGTGTGGCTGAAGGAGGGCCGACCGGAAGCGATCGGCAGCGTGTTTGAGTTTCCCCAGCGAGGCTCACTCGTGCGGAAGCATGCCTTTCATTCGCTCTCCAGCGATCCGCTCGAAGCAAAACTTGACGATGTCGAAATCTGGGCCCCGAAAAAGCCGGGCCTGAGCTTTACTTCCGTGCCCGAAGCAGAAGCACCAGCCGACAATGCCCGCCAGCGGTTGACCCAGATGCGCGAGCTATCGCGCCAGTTCTCGCTGGAACTCGTGGACCTCAAGGAAAACAAATCAGAGTTACGCCTGATGACGCAGCCGCTGATCCGTTACGAGCCGAAGGGTAGTGAAGTCCTCGACGGCGCGATCTTCGCCTTCGCGATTGGCACTGACCCCGAGGCACTGCTCCTCCTCGAAGCTCGCAAACACGAAGGTTCGTTCCGCTGGGAATACGCCTTCGCCCGATTCCACTTCGTGACGCTTTCGGCCCATCACAATGGCAAGGAAATATGGAAGGTCGAAGCCGACCCAGCCATGCACAACACCTTCTTCGGCCGGGGCGACCCGCAGCGGGAGAAAACTTACTATTCAGTGATGAAGTCGGTGACGATGCCGTGAGAGAACATGACTCACTTGCCCTTAGTAGTTAGCAAATTCGCCGATAACACCATCGCGCACGAAGATCGCCGCTCCGTGCTCTTCATCCCACTTCACTGAGAAGCGTAACAAGCACACGACCTCGTCAAACATGGTTCGCGGAGGAACCAGCAGATAGACGAGCTTGGCATCGGCGAATGCCCGGTCCGCATTGGCCAATTCGAACTCCCCCCAATTGTCAACCGTCTTCCATTGCGAATAAAGCTCGCGTTTGATTTTGTCCAGACCTGTGTGCAACTTCGCAAAGCTTTCGATCTGCTCTAGCTGGTCGTCTGACGGCTCCGTTCGATCATGTTCGTGCTGAATCATCACCACAATGTCACGTCCAAACAGTGGCGAGTAAATCAGCGACTCGGTCTCCTTGTCGCCGCGATAAGTAGCTCTCTCCAGCAACGCTTTTCGAAGATCCGCGGTCATGACTCGGATCCTCTAGCGCACGAAGCAAAACTCCTCGGCTGTGTGCAACCCGAATGACCCCACCGATCATTCTAAGATCATGTCGTCCACCGTGCGGCCGCCGGGGATCATCGGCAGGACGTGCTCGACGTAGGGGACTTGCACGTTGAGGAGATACGGCCCGTCGGAGTTGATCATCTCTTCCAGGGCCGGCGTCAGGTCGGCCTTGTCGCTGATCGTGGCCGCGCCCCAGCCGTAACCCTTGGCGATGGTGACAAAGTCGGGGTAGCGCTCGTTGACGTACGGCTCGTTGCCACTGCCGGTCGCTTCGGCGTGGTCGATCGGGCCGAGGTACGTGTGGGCGCGATTGCTGTCGTGGAAGCGGTCTTCCCACTGCACGACCATCCCCAGGTGCTGGTTGTCGAGCAGCAGCACCTTCACCGGCAGCTTCTCGCAGAAGCAAGTCGCCATTTCCTGAATGTTCATCTGGAAGCTGCCATCGCCGTCGATATCGACCACGAGCGCGTCCGGATGAGCCGCTTGCACGCCCATTGCCGCCGGCAGGCCGAAACCCATCGTTCCCAGGCCGCTGGAACTGAGCCAGGTTCGCGGCTTGCGGAACTTGTAGAACTGGGCGGCCCACATCTGGTGCTGGCCCACGCCAACCGTGATATATGTCTCGCGCTCCTGCGTGAGTCGCGAAAGCTCGGCAATCGCGTGCTGCTGCAGGACTCCCTTGAAGTTCGTGTCGTACTTAAATGGGTGGGCCTTCTTCCAGTCCTGGCAAAGCTTGACCCACGGGGCTACATCGGCCGGTGCTTCGACGATCTTGTTCAACTCGCCGATGGCGAACTTCACGTCGCTGCAGACCGGAATGTGGGCCGGCTTGTTCTTGTTCAGCTCGGACGGGTCGATATCGACGTGGATGATCTTGGCGTGCTTGGCGAACGCTTCCAGCTTCCCGGTCACGCGGTCGTCGAACCGCACGCCCAGAGCGATGAGGAGATCGCAGTCGCGCACGGCCCAGTTGGCATAGACGCTGCCGTGCATGCCGAGCATGTCGAGGCAGAGCGGGTGATCGGCCGGAAACGCCCCGAGCCCCATCACCGTCATCGTCACAGGAATGCCGGTCCTTTTCACCAACTCGCGCAGTTCCTCGCTCGCCCCACCGGCAACGATGCCGCCGCCGGCATAGATGATCGGCCGCTTGGCCAGCTTGATAGCCGCGGCGATCTGCTTGATCTGTTCGGAATGGGCCTGGCGCAGCTTGCCGTTGTAGCCCGGCAGGTTGAGCGGTTCGCTCCAGTCAGGAGCAACCATCTCCTGCTGGATGTTCTTGGGCATGTCGATGAGCACTGGACCCGGCCTTCCCGTGGTGGCAATGAAGAATGCTTCCTTCATTACGCGGGCGAGGTCTTTCAGGTCGGTCACCATGTAGTGGTGCTTGGTGATTCCGCGGCAAACCTCAACGATGGGCGTTTCTTGAAACGCATCGAGCCCGATGTTCCACGTTGGAACTTGCCCAGTGATCGCGACGAGCGGAATGCTGTCGAGCTTGGCGTCGGCGATGGCCGTGACGAGGTTCGTCGCACCAGGGCCGCTCGTCGCCATGCAGACGCCGACCTTGCCCGTGCTGCGGGCGTAACCCTGAGCGGCAAACGCTCCGCCTTGCTCGTGCCGCGGCAGGATCGTGCGGATGCGGTCGGAGTATTTGGTGAGCGACTGGTGCATCGGCATGCTGCAGCCGCCGGGATAGGCAAAGAGAATTTCCACGCCGTGATCGACGAGCGACTTGACGAGGATGTCGGCCCCGCTCATGAGCTGACTTTGGGTTGCGGGGGCGGCGGTAGCCATAACTGCTTACTCCTCTTCGATTTCCGGCAAAACACGCCCCGCTTGAAACGATCACTAACCGGGGCTGACAAGCGGGGGTAAACCTATCAGATTATGCCATACCCTAAGCGGCATCAAGCGACCCGAAGCCGCAAGAATCAAGCAAAATCCGAATAAAACGTGCAGGAGGCAATCCGATGCGTGAAATGATGCTCGTCGCGGTCGGAGGTTCGCTCGGAGCGCTGGCCCGCTACGGCACCGGTCTGGCCGCGGGGCATTTGCTCGGTAAGGGTTTCCCGTGGGGAACGCTGCTGGTCAATGTGGCCGGCTGCTTCCTCATGGGAATTGTCATGTCGATCATGGCCGACCTGGAGCCACGACTGCCGACGAGCCCACAACTGAAGACGATCTTCGACCTGTGGCACAAGGGCGTGGCGATTGGCATCCTCGGCGGACTGACGACATTCTCCTCGTTCGGCGCTGATACACTCCGTGAACTTTCCGCCGGCCGCACGGGCGTCGGTATCGCCAACATTGCCACCAACGTCATCCTGTCTCTGGCCGCTGTTTGGCTGGGAATGCTGCTGATGCGGGCGCTGGATTAGCGGCATTGTCGCAACCCGAAGCCGACATTTGCTGCCGGCCCAACCCCTTTTTTTTCTGGTCGCGACAGAACATTCGTCGCCCTTCCAGCGCGATCGTTCTGCGATGGAGCCGTTGCCATCGCTCTGCCGTACGTCCGAACGATTTGAAAAACTTCGCGAATATTAGCGCGGCGGCGTTTTCGACTTCATGCGGGAATACAACCTGAGCCAGAAGCAGGCCGAGGATGTTTCCGGTCACTTGCCGCTGTGGGCCGAGTTCAGCGTCTATGAAGGTGGCCGCGCCGGGCCGGTGGCGACACGCGAGACGTTCCCGACGCAGTAGCAATTGCCGGACTCGCACTCCTCCAACCCTGGCAGCTCCACGGTGTACGGAATCGTCTGCGATTGCGATCCTGGCGATGATCTAGCTCGATCGACAAACGCAAAGACCGCGAAAATGGCAAAGGTCGCAAAGTGCAGATTAATTCTCTGCGGCTTTGCGCATCTTTGCACCTTTGCGTTTCCTCAGAAAAGGTGACGTGGCGACGTAACGCTCACGATTGTTACGTCGCGAGTTCAAAGCCCCCTTGTCCGCTTATATCGTCGCCTCAGTGGCAGCCACCGGCAGTGCGGGAGCTGCCACTGGTAGAGCGGGCGTTGCCGCCGATTTCGTCCAGTCGCGCCGCTGGCGCGAACTGGGAATGTCCATCTTCTGCCGGTATTTCGTCACGGTGCGGCGAGCGACCACGAGCCCCTGTTTCTTCAGCTCCTCGACCAGGTCGTCGTCGGAAAGAGGGCTCGATTTGTCCTCTTTATCGACGATCTCTTGCAGGCGAATGCGGATGATGTCCCAGGCGACGTCCTCCCCCTCTTCGCTCTTCGTGCCGCCGACGAAGAATCGTTTCAGCGGAAAGATGCCGCGGGGGGTCTGAATGTATTTTTCATCGACCGCCCGGCTGACGGTGGTGACGTGCACGCCCACCTTGTCGGCGATTTGCTGCATCTTCAGCGGCTCGATGAACTCCGGTCCTTCGTCGAGGAACTTCGTCTGGTGATCGACGATCGCTTGCGAGACGCGGGTCAGGGTGTTCTTGCGCTGCTCGATCGACTCGATCAGCCACTGGGCTGCGTTGATCTTCCGCTTGATGAACTCGCGCTCTTCGGGCGTTGCTGTGCCGCTGGACAGCCGCTCGCGATAGTACCGGCTGATGTGCAGCGTCGGCGTGCCGTTGTCCTCGACGATCACTTTGTATTTGCCGTCTTCGGTCCGTTCGATCTGCACGTCGGGCGTGACCGTGGGAACGACGACTTCGGCAAACTGCGATGCCGGCTTGGGATTCAGGTTGCGGAGTTCGCTCCAAGCTTCCTGAATCTCTTCGATCGAATAACCGGTGACGCGCTCGATCAGCGGGAGGCGGTTGTCGCGCAAGTCCTCCAGGTGGTTGGAGATGAGCGTTTTCATCTCGTCGTAGAACAGCATGTCCGTATCGAGCTGCTTGAGCAGGCACTCGCGCAAGTCGCGGGCGGCCACACCGGGCGGATCGAGCGTCTGAATGAGCTCGAGCGCTTTCTCGGCAAGCTCAAGCTGCTCGGGCGTGGCATCGGCGGGCAGCAGATCTCGCAAACTGGAGCGGAAATAACCACCGTCGCGCGGGTCGAGCGTGCTGATGATTCGCTCGCACATCGCCATCATTTCTGGGTCGAGTTCCAGTTCGCCCAGTTGGTGCAGCAAGTATTCTTGCAACGATTCCGGCCGATCGACGACGTTCGACATGACGTCGTGAGCCCGATCGGAGTCTTCCTCGATTCGGTTGGCCGAGCGACGGGTCGTCTCGTCGAAATAGTCCGGGGCGTCGCGATCCAGGTTCAGTAGCCGCTCGAAGTCGTCCGTGTTGTTGTGCTGTTCATCGACGACGATCGGCTTGTCGTCGATGTCCTTTTCCTTCGCCTCCTCGCGCTCGGGCGTCTCATCGGGAAGCGTCGGGTCGCGCTCCTGCAGTTCGAGAACAGGGTTCTCGACCAGCTCTTGCTCGATCTTCTCCTGCAGCGCCTGGAGCGGTAACTGCAAGATCTCCATCGACTGGATCATGCGCGGCGCCAGTTTTTGTACCTGGAGCTGCCGAGCTTCCATTCCGAAGGAGAGACGCATGGTGGGGAACAATCAGGGGTGAAGGGTTGTGAAAACCGAAGGCAAACTTGTCATTGGTCAATTGTCACTGGTCACTTGCAGGTAATCGTTGCATCGAACGCAAATGACAAGGGACAAATGACAAGTGACTAGAATCTTTGCCGGCCCGACAACGCATCGGCCAACACTTCCTTATTGGTGTATTCCAGGACGCTTCCTGTCGTGATGCCGCGGGCTAACCGCGTCACATTGACGGGGAGATCCGCTAGCAGATTCGAGATATACAGGGCCGTGCCGTCCCCTTCGACGGTCGGATTGGTGGCCATGATGATCTCGCGGATGCTGCCGGTGCGAACTCGCTCGACGAGCGGCTCAATCGTGAGTTGATCGGGGCCGATGCCGTCGAGCGGGGCAATTCGCCCCAGCAACACGTGATACAGGCCGCGATACGCCCCGGCTTGTTCCAGGGCCATGAGGTCGCGCGGCTGCTCGACGATGCACAGCTGTGTTTGGTCGCGGCGGGCGTCACTGCAAATGGCGCACCGCGGACCTTCGGCGAGGTTGAAACACGCCTCGCAGTAGTGAACGTTCTCGCGGACATCGCGAATCGCATCGGCCAGAGCGAGGGCTTCGGACTTGTGGACGCGCAGCACGTGGTAAGCCAACCGCTCGGCCGATTTGCGGCCGATGCCGGGGAGCTTGCCAAATTCGTCGATCAACCGAGCGACCGACTGCGTGATTTGCGACATCCTTTACGTCCCTGCGAGCGTTCTAAGGGGTGGCTGTGGGTCACGAAGTGAACCACAGCTTTACGGTACAACCCGACTGCCGCGGTTTGCTGCGCAAACCACAGCCACCCAGAATTCACGACCGCTTCCAAGAGTCCCGCGGGCAACTATGCCGCCGGCTGGTCGGTGATCGGTTGATCAGAAATCTCCGCCTCGCTGGGCGGCGGATCGACCACCGTAACGATCTCGGCGTCGAACAATTCCACCGCATGGCGGACGAGCGGATGCTTCCTGAGCTCGAACTGCCGCTGCCGCGGGCTGACGGACGGTTTTGCCGCAACTGCTTGGCGAGCAACACTTTGCGGATCGTCGGGCGAGACGACGAAATCGATTCGCATTTCCCGCCCGGTGATCCGCGAGAGCGTTTGCTCCAGTCGCGACCGCTTGTCGGGCCGCTCGCAGAACTCCTTGGCGGTAATATAGTCTTTTCTGAAGGCCACAACTAGACGGTTTGGCGCAGAAATTGCTACAGATTCATACTTCGAGGCACAATCCCCCGTCATATCCTGGTGCTCTGCCAGGGTTTGCTGCCACGCCGACTGGGCCGACGAAATATCGACCAAAGGTTCAGGTGCTAACTGGACACTTGGTTCAACGGGAAGAGGCCGTGGATCGGATTCGGCAGTACTTGCCGTGTCCTCCACCTCATTTTCGACGCCCACTGCCGCTGGTTGGCTCAGGGCCGGACTTTTTTTTTCCGCGCTCGACGGCGCTGCAACCGCCGGTGAAGAGATTGCCGGCGGAGCGTCCGATGCCGTCGTCACTCGCGGCTGTAAATTGACCGGCGTCCCATCCCGCAGACTCGCCACGAGCGCCGGCAACTGATCGAGATCTTCCAACTTGCAGATCCGAACGAGCGCCACTTCCAAGAGCGTCCGCACGTGCGTGCTCTGCCGCATCCGGACGAGCGTTTGATCCAGAATCTGTGCCACGGCGAGCAGCGTTTCCAAGCCGAGCAAGGAGCCGAATTGCTTCACGCGGTCGAAGTCGGCAGCGGTCGTGTGCAGCAAGAGCTCGCCCGAGCAGCCGACGCTGGCGGCCAGTGCGTCGCGCACATAGCCGAGCAGTTGCTCGGTGAATTGCCCCAGATCGACCCCTTCGCCGACCGCCGCTTCCACTTCGCCGAGCGCCGCAGCCGCATCGCGCCGCACGAGGCAATCGGCCAGCGACGCCAGCCGGCTCGATCCGGCCGTGCCCAGCATCGAGTGGACATCGGCAACCGTGATGTGCTTGCCGCCGAACGAGAGCAACTGCTCCAGCAGTGACTGGCTGTCGCGCATCGACCCGGCTGCCCGCCGCGCGACGATCTGCAACGCCTCGGCATCGGCCTGCACCCCTTCTTTGGCACAAATTGCCGCCAGACGATCGAGGATCGACTTCGTCTCGATCGGGGCGAAGTCGAACCGCTGGCACCGCGACAGGACCGTGATCGGAATTTTGTCCGCTTCGGTTGTGCAAAAGATGAATTTGACGTGCTCCGGCGGTTCCTCCAGCGTCTTGAGGAGGGCGTTGAACGCCGGCGTCGTCAGCATGTGGACTTCGTCGATGATGTAAATCTTGAACCGCGCCCGGCTGGGGCGGACATTCACATTGCTGCGAAGCTGACGAATCTCGTCAATGCCGCGATTGCTGGCCCCGTCGATCTCGATCACATCGACATCGTCGCCTCCGGCGATTCCCTGGCAGACGTCGCACTCACCGCAGGGGGTGGTTGTCGGCCCGGTGACGCAGTTCAGGCACTTGCTGAATATGCGGGCCGTCGAAGTCTTGCCGACACCGCGAGCGCCGGTGAAAAGATACGCATGGCCGACGCGATTCGTGTTGATCGCATTCGCCAGCGCCTGCGAAACCTGTGATTGGCCGACGAGCTGCTCAAAATCCTGTGGACGATAGCGGCGAGCGACGACGACGTACTCGCCGGAGTTCGTGGCTGCCGATTCTTCGCTGGAGCTCGCCATTGCTTGGTCCCTGGCTCCTGCCTGGGACCACACGATCCCGAGGCTCTGCCTCGTGCCCGATTATGGCAGATAAGAGATCGCGGACTGCCCAACAGAGGCCCCCGCACAAGAGTACCCCGCTTATGGCTGCTCCGGTTAAGGCCTGACCAGGTTCACGGCTCCCCCTCGCGAGGGCCCCTGTTAGGCAGTCGCGCGTCGCCGTCCGTTGTAGTCCACCGGGCAGGAATCGTCAAACCGGTGTGAGCGATGCTCACGGCCAGAGCTTCGACTTGCCGTACGTTCCCCCGTCGCCGTGGCGAGCGACATACCGCGGTAGCTTCGCGGTCAGGAAGAACTGGACCGGGTTTCCCTTCTGCTCCGAAACAGCTTCCTGTAGCGTCTGGCCGTCTTTGATCTGTACGTGGAAGGGCGCCCCATAGTGTCCGCTGGCGACCCACAGCTCTTTGCCGTTCTCTTTGATCGACAGCACACTCAGCCGCTTCTCGACGGTTGCCTCTTCGCTTTCGCCACGGCGGCCGAAGGGACCAAACGGCCCGCGCGGAAATGGCCCAATCGGACCGATGGGGCCAAATGGAGAGGCGGATTTTGCGTATTCCGCTTTCTCCTCGCCTTGATTGGCAATCGAGCATTCGATGACGAGCGATGCATTGGGCGTCAGCACGAGGCCGATCCCTTTCGCCTCGTTGATCAAGTAGTTCGTGACTTTCTTCACTTCATCTGCCGTGGCACCCGGCAAGTTGATCTTGATGCTGACCGGCGCTCCCGGCTTGACCGCCAAAACCTGGGCGGCGGTGAGCGAATCGCCTGCCGCTTTGGCTGACGCATCGGGCATCGCAAAGCCGCCGAGCTGATAGCCGCTGTTGCCGCCGCCGCTGGCGACCCAGTAGCGCCCGCCGGCCATCGTCGCGATCGCATCAGGCCGACCCGTCGGCAGGTCGTATTCCCACACGATGATCCGCTTGGCCAAATCGACGAGCGAGCCACGATCCACCAGCACGTAGTCGTCGCCGCACCAATCGAGCGAGCGGGCGAACATCTGCTTGGGGAACCAAACCTCGCCCGACAGTCGCCCAGTGGCAATGTCCCACACGTGCAGCACGCGACCGGAAAGCGAAGCCACCCGCTTGCCGTCGCTGCTGATCGACAGGACTCCGTGCGGATCGGTCGGAGCGACGAACCGGGCGAGCGTATCGCCGGTCGCGGTATCGAAGACACAGATTTGCCCGTCGATCAGGGCGGCGACTTGCTTCCGATTGGCGCTCACCGCCGGTTTGTGGTGCGTGCTGAGCTTGAGCTGCCACAGGGCCTGAGCCTTGTCGATATCCCACAGGACGATGCTCCCCCAAGCGCTGGTCGTCAGCAGGCGATCTTCGCCGACAAAATAGAGGTGCTCGAACTTCTGCTCGCGGTTGGCGTGGTCCCCCATCGGCCAGCGGCGAACGGGGACGAGCGATTCGTTCTCGATCCGCGCGATCTCGATCATTTCCTTGTCGCCGCGGCGTGCCGTCCAGTCGGGAAAGCAGGCCAGCAGTTTCCCAGAGGGAGAAATATCGACGGGCGTTGCCGAACTGGGCGTTTCGATTTCCCCCAGCGGCTTCATGGTTGCCAGATCACAACGGAGCAAACGCAGCGTTCGCTCGCCGCCGGGGGGGCCGTTAATGGCCGCGAGCACCGCTTGGCCGGATTGGCCAGCGATGAGCACGCTGCGCGGTCCTTCAAAGAAGCGGTCGTTTCCCGATGCGCCCGAGGCGAGCACGGCTACTTTGTTTGATGGCTGAAATGCAAGTGGCAACTCGGTATCGGGGACAAACGGCTTGTTGGGAGCAGGTTGCGGGACGACCGTTGTCACCGCGGAATAATCCGCCGGGCGGTCTTCCTCATGGGTGGCTTCCGCAATCGGTTTGGCGACTGGCTTGCTGGCGGGCTTCACGACCTCTGCCGTATCGAACGGGTTCGCCGGATCGATCATCGGCTCCGCCGGCTTGTCGGCCATAGGCCGCAATAGCTCGGCAACGTGCGTCTGATCTTCGGCGCTTAACTTGTCGAGCGGCACCTTGATCGTGACGCCCCCCACCTTTTGCAAAAGCACGTTCTCGCCGTCCTTCCGCACAAAACCGGCTTCGATCTCGAACTTGCCGGTCGCGTCCTTCCATTTGCGAACGGGGCCGACGGTGTCCGCAGCTTTGGCGATGGGCCGGACTTTCCGCGGAGGAAGCGTTGGGGTCAGCTCCGATCCGTTCCAACTGAATTTGACCTTCACCCAGCCGGTGGCGGCACGTTCAATGACTTCGCCCGTGACGGTCTTGCCGGCCCATTCGACTTCTACCTGATCGCCCGCAGAGAACTCCGCGACTGCTACTTGAGCTACTGCCGGTGCGGCAAGCGGGACAAGAGAGACTCCGAAAGCGAGGACAAAGCCGAGCGACCAAATTTGCACAACCGCCGAGATTCTAGCCATCGCTGGGCTCCCCAATTGTCGAATCGATGCTCGCCTGGCACAGCTTCGTACCTTCTCCACCGCCCCTATTCGCTGGTGTCACGCGAATCTTGCGAGCGGCGAGCGAAGAATTTCCGCCGATTCACAACATGCTGGTGCAGATGTTCAGACGGCGAATCCAGTTTCCCTTGGCGAGTTGAGCGCGTCAAGAAAAGGAAAAGGCCCGGCTTTTTTGAGCCGGACCTTGGGAAGATCGATCGGTCGATTCGATCAGTTTACCGCGTCTTCGGTACAGCCCGCGTGGCCGCGGCGGGAGCAACACCGGCTGGTGCCGGGCGGGGCGTCGTAGCACCGGTGGCCGGGGAGAGCGGCGAGAGGTTCCCTGCTGGTCGCAATCCCTTGCCGCTTTGCGTGGTGCCGGCCAGGAAGTTGTCGATCTGGGCGGTCGTGCGGAGGCGGTCGAACTCGTTGGTCATCAGCACCCGGATTTTCTTTTCCTGGATGTCCTTGACCAATTCGTCCTTTACGGCATCTAAGTTGACTTGCACCGGCTGAGTCCGGCCGAGGACGCGGAGGATGATGTATTGCTTATCGATGGCGACGATTCCGGAGATTTCGCCAGGCTTGGTCAGGAACGCCGCGTCTTCGATGAGCGGCGAGCCGCCGTGCTTGCGAATCTGCGGAACCTTGCCGCCGTTAGACCTCGATGACGGTTCCACAGAGTATTGCTGTGCGAGTTCCGCGAAAAACGCTTCCGTGTTGTTATTACGAGCCAAATCCCACACCTTCTGAGCCTGCCGCTGATCCGAGAGCACAATTGCCTGCACCTCGACCCGCTCGCCGTAGTTCGCTTCAAAGCCGCGATTCAGATCGTCCTCCGTGATCTGCACCTGATGACCGACGAGTTTCTTCAGGGCGACCGACGGCCAGACCGCAACGCGAACGTACAGATAGACCGTCGCTCCGTCCTGCTCGGAGATCGACATGAGCCAGCGATCGGTGTCGGGGGTGCCGTCTTGCTTGAGGAAACCGTAAGCGTCGGCGGCTCGCTCGACTTCGGCATCAATATCCTGCGGCGTGATCGCGACTTTCTTCTTGGCCAGCTCCTGGCTTAGAATCTTGCGGTTGATTTCGCCGTCGAGCACATCCTCGCCATGGCGGGCGATGCATTCGTCGGCCAGAATCGCCAAAGCGATCGGCTGACCATTCACGATGGCAGCCACGCCCGGCTGAGCCTTGGCTTTCTCGGGATCGTTGAAGATATTCTCGACGTTTGCGGCCTTGATCATCTGCTCCATCATCTGGGCTGCCGCGATCCGCATCTTGTTCTCGCGAATCCGCTCCTCCAACCGCTTCTGCTGCTCGGCCATTTGCGGGCCGGCGATGAACTGCTGCTGGATGTGCTCCTCGCACTTGAGGACGTAGTACATGTTGGCGACCTGGATCGGCTGCGAGATCTGGCCCACTTTCAGGCCGAATGCGGCCCGTTCGAGGTTGGGATCGCCGAGGTTCTTGCGAATCGGCGGGATCACGCCATAAGCCGACGCGATACCCGGCTCCTCACTGTACTTCTTCGACAATTCGCCGAACGTCGCCGGATTGGCGTTGGCTTCGGCATAGGCCTGGTCGGCTTTCTGTTTGCTGCTCACGGCAATCAGCCGGCAGCGGACGCGAGCGCCGAACTCGCTTTCAAACGCCTTCTTCAGTTCTTCCTGCGAAACGGCGATTTGATCGGCGGCCAAGCGGCGAAGAGCCAGCATCGGCCAGACAATCTCTCGCTTATATTGAACTTCGGTGAAACCCCGTTCTTCCTGCAACAGGGCCATCCAGCGGTCGCGCGACAGGCCGAACCGAGTGGCGATCTTTTCCACTTCGTCGGTCACGTCCTGTTCGGTGATCTGAATTCCCTTCTCCTTGCACGCGGCCAGGAGCAGTTGCCGGCTGACGAGGCTTTCAAGCACTTCTTCGCCGTAGCGGCGGATCGACTCGCGGCCGAGTTCGCTCTTGGTGATTTGCTCGCCGTTAACGACGGCCATTACTTGCAGCGCGGTTGGATTCGGCTTGGTGGCCACGGGGCCACCGGCACCCGGTGCTGCGGCGGCAGGGGCGCCCGCCCGCGGAGCGGCTTGCATTGCCGGGCGGCCTTGTCCTTGCGGTGCGGCAACCGCCGGTCCCGCGGCGCGAGGCGCGCCGGCTGCGGCTTTCGTTGCCGGGCGAGTGACGGGAGCTTGAGCAAAGGCGAGGTTCGCGCCAACGAGCACGCACCCAGCGGAGACGATCCAAGTGGCAGGCACAATCCAGGTGCCGCGAGCGAATCCATTCGAGGTCATTGCAGATCCCTCATCCAGGAGCGGGAAAGGGCACGCCGTGGAGGCGGCCGAGGCAGTGGGTCTCACCAAGCGGGGCGGAGTATAGGAACGGCCGCGATAGCAGGTCAATCGCGATTGTCGCCACACTTCGCCCGCATTCGACGCCGCAGTCGGCTGCTAGCTGCCGGTTCAATGCTGTGGTATGGTTCGGGTTCTTCAGGAACTGAGTCGATGATTCGCCCTTTCGAGCGTTCGATCTCCGAGCACGAGTTGTATCTCAAGCTCTTCCTCACCTCCAGCGGCGGCTGGTAGGTCGCTGCCTGCTCATCTGTCCTTTTCTCTCGGTATTCGGCTGCGCAATTGTCCGCGCGTGTGACCGATCAACTGCGTGCTAGCTCGGAGATTGATCGTGAATCAGCATTCCTCCCATTCGCCGCCCCCCAATCACTTGCCCACCAGCCTCGCGCAACACTGGGCGAGGCCATTTGCCCACTTCCTGCAGATCGAGTCGGCCAGCGGCGTGCTCCTGCTTCTGTGCGCGATAGCCGCCCTCATCATCGCCAATTCGCCGCTGGCCGAGCCATTCAATGCGTTCTGGAAACAGCACGCCTACATCGGCATTGGCGAGTGGAAGCTCGACGAGTCGCTGCTGCACTGGGTGAACGACGGCCTGATGGCGATTTTCTTCTTCGTCGTTGGGTTGGAGATTAAGCGCGAACTGGTTGCCGGCGAACTGCGCGATCCGCGGCAGGCGGCGCTTCCGGTGATGGCTGCTCTTGGCGGGATGCTCGCGCCGGCGGGCATCTATTGGCTGTTGCAAGGTGGAAAGCCGGGCCAGGCAGGCTGGGGAATTCCGATGGCGACCGACATCGCGTTCGTCGTCGGCCTGCTCGCCGTGCTTGGCCCGCGCGTCCCGCTGGGACTGAAGATCCTGCTGCTCTCGCTGGCCATCGCCGACGACATCGGCGCGGTGATCGTCATCGCCCTCTTCTACTCGAAGGAGATCTCCGCCCTGGCACTCGCAGCCGGTGGATTCGGCCTGCTTGCCAGCGTTTTGATGAATCGGATTGGTGTCCGGTCGGTCGCACTTTATTTCCTGGTTGGGGCGGCGGTTTGGCTCGCACTGCTGAAGTCGGGTATCCATCCGACCGTGGCCGGCGTGCTGCTGGGCTTGCTTACGCCCGCCAGAGCCTGGGTCTCAGACCGGCGACTGGCCAGCGTGCTGCGCGAAGTGCAAGGGAAGATTTCCGGCGAGAGCGACGGTGCAATCGAACATCATCACAAACCGCTGCTCGACCAGTTACGGACCGCCGCCCGGGAAGCCGTTTCGCCCCTGGAACGCCTCGAGGGCACGCTGCACGTCTGGGTCGCCTTCGTCATCATGCCGATTTTTGCCCTCGCCAATGCCGGCGTGACCGTGCGGCCGACCGCGGTGACGCACTCCGTCGGCTGGGCGGTGGCGGCGGGACTCGTGCTCGGCAAGCCGCTGGGCATCGTCGCGTTTAGCTGGCTGGCGGTGCGGCTGGGGATCGCCCGGCTGCCGAGCGGAGTGAACTGGAAGGTGATGGTCGGGGCGGGATGTCTGGCAGGAATCGGGTTCACGATGTCGCTTTTTATTGCCAGCCTGGCGCTGGAGGGGGAACTGCTCGACGCGGCCAAAATCGGCACGCTCGGCGGATCGACCGTCAGTGCGGTTCTCGGCTTCGTATTGCTGCGGATGTTCCTGCCGGCCACGCGGTAGGCGAATTCACTCGCATTTGGCGTTGGACATTCGGGCAAGTGCGAGGTTCGCGGCTGGAAATCTTTGGGGCAGGTGGGTTAAGATAGGCGTCTCGCCCACCACCCGTTTTGCGGCGCAGCCACGACAGCCCGCCGCTCGCCTTTCCTCATCGGGAGATTTCCATGCCTCGCAAGAACCGCCGTCAGTTCCTCGAAGATTCGATGATGGCCGCCGCAGCAGCCGCCATGGCCGGTGCGCCAACACGGCTATTCGCTCAGGACGAGCAGCAGAGCAAGAGCCCCAATGAGCGGCTGAATGTGGCGGTGGTCGGCGTGAATGGCCGCGGCGGCAGCCATTACGGCTTCTTCGCGGCCCGGAAAGACACAGCGGTCACCTACGTCGTCGATGTCGATAGCAAGGTTGGCAACAACCGGGCGATCGAGATCGGCAAGCGGCAGGGGGGGCTCGTGCCGAAGTTCGTCGAGGACATCCGGACGATGCTCGACGACAAGAGCGTCGATATCGTGACGATTGCCACACCCAACCACTGGCACTCGCTGATGGCGATTTGGGCGATGCAGGCGGGCAAGGACGTCTATGTCGAGAAGCCGGTGAGCCATAACGTGAGCGAAGGACGCCGCGCAGTCGAAGCGGCCCGCAAGTACAAGAAGATCTGCCAGGCTGGCACGCAAAGCCGCAGCAATCCGGGGATGATCGAACTGATCAAGGCGATTCACGACGGCAAGATCGGCGACGTGAAAGTCGCCCGCGGCCTCTGCTACAAGAGCCGCCCGTCGATCGGCCCGCGGGCCCCGGCCGAGGTGCCGGCGAACATCAACTACGACCTGTGGTGCGGCCCCGCTCCGCTCGTTCAGCCGACTCGGAACAACCCCAAATTTGGCCCCGTTCACTACGATTGGCACTGGATTTGGAACTATGGCAACGGCGATCTGGGGAACCAGGGAATTCATCAGATGGACCTGGCCCGCTGGGGGCTGGGCGAACAGAAGCTGTGCAATGCCGTGCTGAGCTACGGCGGCCGCCTCGGTTACGAAGACGCCGGCGAAACGCCAAACACGCAGGTCGTCGTTCATGACTACGGCGATAGCTCGCTTGTGTTCGAGGTCCGCGGCCTGAAGACCGATAAGTATCGCGGCGCGGGGGTCGGCGTGATCTACGAGGGGACGGAGGGATACGCGGTCTCGCCGAGTTACAACGGCGGTACGCTGTTCGACAAGGACGGCAAGGAAGTCGCCTCGTTCAACGACGGCGAGGACAAGCACCATTTTGCCAACTTCCTTAAGGCGGTCCGCAGCCGGGCGATCACCGATCTGAACGGCGACATCGAGGAGGGGCATCTGTCGAGCGCCCTCTGCCACCTAGGCAACATTTCGTATCGCCTGGGCGCGCCGATGAGCGGCGACGAACTCGACAAGTCGCTGGCAACGCTCCACACGACCGACAACGCCAAGGACACGCTGGCTCGCACGCTGGCTCACTTGGCGGACAACGGCGTCGATATGGCGGCGACCAAGCTCACGGTCGGTCCCGTTCTGCCATTCGATCCGCAGACGGAGACCTTCCCCGGCAACGACGCAGCCAATGCGATGCTCACCCGCGAGTACCGCAAGCCGTATGTCGTGCCGCCGGCGGGACAGGTGTAAGTAGGTGCCGCCGGCCCGGCGGGACTTCTAAGTAGTAGGCACACTGTGTGTGCCGTTCCTTGGTCCCAGGCTCCAGCCTGGGACCACACTTCCGCGAGGCTCTGCCTCGCTGGTCACACCGCCAGGTTCCGCCCGGCAGGCGGAACCTACCATGCTCGACGTTGACATCCTCCACGAAGACTCCTCCTGCCTCGTGGCCAACAAGCCGGGCGGGCTGCTCACGCAAGCGCCACTGGGGATCGACAGCCTCGAATTCCGCATCAAGCGGCTTCTCAAAGAGCGGGACGGCAAGCCGGGGGGCGTCTATCTCGGGGTGCCGCACCGGATCGACCGGCCCGTTTCCGGCGTGATCGTGTTTGCGAAGAACGTCCGGGCCGCGCGGCGAATCTCCGAGCAATTTGAAGGGCGGCTCATTGAGAAGACCTATTGGGCGATGGTTGCCGGTGAGATGCAGCCGGACGAAGGGACCTGGACCGACTACCTGCAGAAGATCGACGGCGAGCCGCGGTCGATCGTCGTCGATGAGCGAGAGCCCGCGGGTCGAATTGCGATTCTGCATTACCGCGTGCTCGAGCGCCTGCCGGGCAAGACGCGGCTGGAAATCACGCTGGAAACCGGCCGCACGCACCAGATTCGAGTCCAGTGCGCCCACCACGGCCATCCGCTCCTGGGCGATTCGCTCTATGGCAGCAGCGAGCGGTTCGGCCCCTGGAGCGAGGATGAGCGCGAGCGGCTGATCGCCTTGCACGCCCGCAGCCTGAAGTTCCGTCACCCGCTCACGCGGGAATACGTCGAATGCATCGCCCCGCTGCCGGCGGCGTGGGAGAACCTCTAGCAGTCGATAGTTGACTTGCCATCGGCGTTTGATAGCCTAATGACGCTTCTCCCACTCGACTTTCCGACTTCGATCAAGGAATTCAGCAATGCCGCAGGGTAAAGAAGTCTTCTTGGGTTTGAACCAGACCGGCGTGATCGTGTTTATCGTGCTCCTCTTGATTACCGGTCCGTGTTTCTGCTGGATTCCGTGGCTTATCGATTCGATGAAGGCCGACCCGAACGTGAAGTGATGCCCGCAGCCGTGCTAGCACGGCCCTCTTGCGCTTGGTCGTTCCGTGGCGGCGGCATACAATTCCGGGCGGATCGGTTCGTTTCCCGCCCATCGTCAAGGATGACGTTATGTCCGGCGCCGCCACCGGATTGGCCCACGCTCCTGCGCCCCTGGGCCGCTTTGAGCAACTGCGTCTCGCGCGAGAAATCCTGCGAGCCGAGGCAGCCGCGGTTGAATCGCTCGCGGCCAGTTTGGGCGAGCCCTTTTGCGACGCCGTCCGCCTATTGGCAAGTTGCCAGGGGAGCGTCCTCGTCAGCGGCATGGGCAAGGCGGGGCTCGTCGGACAAAAGATCGCCGCCACGCTCGCTTCGACTGGTACTCGCAGCCACTTCGTTCATCCCGCCGAGGCGGTGCATGGGGACCTGGGCCGCATCGGGCCCAGCGATGTGCTGCTCGTTCTCTCGTTCAGCGGCCGAACGGAAGAGATCGTGCGACTGCTGCCGACCATTGAACAACTCCGCGTGCCGCTCCTGGCGATGACCGGCCGCACCGATAGCCCGCTCGCTCGCGCCGCGACCGTGACACTGCCGGTTGAGATTCCGCGCGAGGCATGCCCGCTGGGACTGGCCCCCAGCGCCAGCACGACGGCGATGCTCGCCCTGGGAGATGCCTTGGCTCTCGTCGTCAGCCGGCACAAGGGTTTCACCGCGGACGATTTCGCCCGCTTTCATCCGGGGGGGAGCTTGGGGATGAAGCTGGCCTATGTCGAACAGGCGATGCGGCCGGTCGCCGAGTGCCGCGTGGCCCACGCCGATCAAAGCGTTCGCGAGGCCCTCGTCCACGAAAGCCGCCCCGGTCGCCGAACCGGGGCGATCATGATCGTCGATTCCTCGGGGCGACTGGCTGGCATTTTCACCGACAGCGACCTGGCTCGCTTGCTGGAACGGAAGCGGGACGAAGCGATCGACGGCCCGATTGCCGCCGTGATGACCGCTTCCCCTACGACCGTCAGCCTCGGCACGCGACTCGCGGCAGCCTGCGAAATCCTGGCCGATCGAAAAATCAGCGAATTGCCGGTGGTCGATGAAGAACATAAGCCGGTGGGCCTGATCGACATCACCGACCTCGTCGGCGCAATGCCGGAAGCCAAAGTTCAAGGTTCCAAGGCCAAAGCTCCCAGTCACCTCCGCGTCCTGAACCCTGAATCCTGAACCCTGACTCCTGTCTCCTGACTCCTGACTCCTGAACTATGCCTCTCCCCGATCTTTGCCGACCGATCGAGCTCATCCTTTCCGACGTGGACGGCGTGCTCACCGACGGCGGCATTTGGTACGACAACCAGGGAGTCGAGCTGAAGGGGTTTCACATTCGGGACGGGCTGGGGATCAAGCTCTGGCAGCGGGCCGGGTTCCGCTTCGGAATGCTGACCGCTCGCAGCTCGCACATCGTGAAACTGCGGGCGCAGGAGCTTGGCATCGAAGTCGTCCGCCAGGGGTTCGAGAACAAGCTGCCGGTGGCCCGCGACATCCTCCGCGAGCTGAATCTTTCTCCGCAGCAGGTTTGCTACATCGGCGACGATCTGACCGACCTGCCCGTGATTCGACACGTCGGCCTTGGCGTGGCGGTGGCCGATGCCGCAGCCGAGGTGCGAGCAGCGGCAGCTCACGTCACCGAGTCGGCCGGCGGCCGCGGCGCGGTCCGCGAGCTGGTCGAGCTGATTCTGAAGGCCAAGAGCCGCTGGGATGAAGTGATCCAGCGTTACGCGTCCTGATTCCTGCCGATGATACACGCCAAGCGTTATTTCGCCGCCCTCACCGTCGTACTGACGCTGCTGGGTGCGTATGCGCTGGCAGTCGTGCCGTGGCTGGAGCCGCCGCCGATCGCGCGCAAGCCCGGCGGCGACCAATCCGCCGCCCCGGCTCCTTCGCCGGAAACGCAGACCGATCTGGCCCGGCTCTTTCCGCCCGGATCGTGGGAACTCGATAATCCCAAAATCGTCGAGACCGACGCCTGCACGCTCCTTGTGAAGGATTACCAGCCGACGCCGGACGGCCGCCTGGAGCTGATGCCTTGCACGCTGATCTTTTATGCGGAAGGGGGCGCGGGCCAGCCGCGGCGGCCCATCGTGCTGCAATCGCCACAAGGGGCGATGATCCAGTTCGACAAGGCTATCGATATTCAGCGGGCTGAAGTGGGCCGGCTGATTGGCGGGCGTCTGCCGGGCGAGATTACGATCCGCAGCCCGGAAACCTCGCCCGGGGCCGGCGATGAGTTACATCTGACGACGCGGAACATTCAGATCGACCGGCAGCGAGTCTTCACGCCGCATGAAGTCGTATTCAACTTCGGCGCGAGCCACGGACGGGGCCGCGACCTGACCATCGCCCTGCTGCCGAAGGACCCCGAAGATCCCAGTTCCGGCATCGGGGGAGTGCGTTCGCTGACGCTTGCAAAAATCGAACACTTGCATTTGGAGATGAAGGGACAGGGCCTGTTGCCCGCAATGCCGGGGGCAGGGAAAGCGAGCCAAAGCGACGCGCCGCTGGAGGTCACGTGCCAGGGTCCATTTGTGTTCGACGTGACCAACAGCACGGCCCTGTTCGACGACGGTGTCGAGGTGCTGCGGATCAACCCGAGCGGCTTGCCTGATAAGCTCACCTGCCGGCAACTCTTGCTGGTGCTGGCGGATTCCGAGAAAAGTCCAACGGACTCGGGAAAGACCGAAGCGGAGGCAGCAACATCCGTTTCGTCCAAGGATTCCCTGGCCAATCGGCTGGAGCGAATGGTGGCGAAGGGGAATCCGGTGACGCTTGAAGCGCCGTCGCAAGCGACGCGCATCGTCGCCGGTGAGATTGAATACGTGGTCCCCAAGCGGCGACTCGTCCTTAAGCCCGCGTCGGCCAATTCGTCGGTCTCGCTCGTACAGCAAGACAACGAGTTTGTCGCCCGCGAGTTGGAATACGAAATGGCCGAGCCGGGTCGTCTCGGCCGCATGTGGGCAGCAGGAACCGGGCGTCTGAAGTTTGCCCAAGGGGTGGGACCGGCAAGGCAATTCATCACGGCCAATTGGGATAAGGATCTTCGCATTCAGCCCGACGGCGAGACGCACGTGATCTCCGTGGTGGAGAACGCGTCGCTGGGTTCGGAGATGCTCGGACAATTCGCCGCCCGCGAGGTCCATCTGTGGGTGCGGGAAGTGGAGCGGCGTGGGGCAGGCGTCTCGCCTGCCGAGAGAAATCAGAAGACCGAGGACAAAGAAGGGAAGAGGCAGTTCACGATCTTGCCCGATCGGTTGCTCGCGCTGGGGAGCGTGAAGCTCGACTCACCCCGACTCAATGTGCGCACGACGCGGCTGGAGTCGTGGTTCGTGCATCTGCCGGCAATTCCCCAAGAGCCCAAGCCGAAGCCGCTGCCGCCGATTGGTCCAGTCGATCCCGCGGCCCACTCGCACACCGACGAGCCGATGCCGGCCAAACGACTCCCGTCGTTACAACATTTCGACCTGGCCGGCGACTTGATTCAGATGCAGATCGTGCGAGCCGGGGAGGAGATGAACCTCGAGAATCTTACGATTCGTGGCCACGTCTCGCTCGACGAGCCCCGCACTCCCGAACCGGGGCAGCAGCCAATTCACATGGCCGGCGATCTGCTTGAGCTGCGCGGCGGCGTCAGCGGGCCAGGCAAAATCGACATTATCGGTCAACCGGCTGAAGTTGGCGGTCGCGGCATGTCGCTGGCTGGCAATGCGATCCACCTCGTCCGGGACGAGAACCGCCTCTGGATCGAGGGGCCGGGCGAGGCGAAGGTGCCGGCCGTGGAGATCAGGAATCAGGGGGCAGGAATCAGGAGCCAGGAGGTAACGACAAAGGTTCCGGGGTCGGCGTTCAGGGCTCAGAAGCCCAGTGCAGCGGGAACGCTAACGATGCCCACCGGTCCGATCAATATTGTCTGGCAAGAAGGACTCACTTTCGACGGGCAGACCGCGGAGATCACCGGCGACGTACAGGCTAGGACCAAGACGCAAGTTGCCACCTGCAAGAAGCTAGAGGCGACACTCTCGACGCCGATCAACTTCGCTGATATGGAAAACGCCACGGCCGATTTGGGCAAGCTGAAGCTCGACGGTGGCGTGCATGTCGTCAGCCGAAGCGTCGATGAGCGCGGCGAGCAGCAATCCTATGACCAGCTTCAGGTTCGCGACCTCGTGATCGACCGGGCCGCCGGATCGCTCTATGCTGCCGGTCCCGGCTGGCTGAGCAGCACGCGCGTGGGCAAGGGGCTTCCCGGTCCGGCCGAGACGTCGTTGCCTGCCACGACTCCTGCCGACCCTAATACACCGCCCAAGCTCAACTACATTTTCGTCTCGTTTGAAGGCGAGATTGTCGGCGACCTTGCAAAGCGAGAAATCCAGGTGCAGCGGCTCGTCCGGACGACGTTCGCTCCGGTGAACGACTGGGACACGCGTGTGGAGGTAAATCGCCTGGAGGATCTCGGCGAGAAAGGGGTTCTCATGACCAGCGAGCGGCTCACGGTTACTGAGATGGCTCCGGCCGGTCAGCCAGCGTGGATTGAGGCGAGCGCCAGCGGCAACACGGTGGTCGAGGGGAAGAACTTTACCGTGCATGCTCCGCGGATCACCTACACCAGCGACAAGGAAGTTCTCTCGCTCGAAGGGGACGGCCGGGCCGACGCCGAACTCTGGTACCGCACGGTCCCCGGCCAACCAAGTTCCTACGGGGCGGCCAGCAAATGGCGGTATTGGCTTCGAACCGGCTTGTTCGATGTGGAAGGGGCCCGCCCCTTCGAGTTCCAACTCAACGGCATCGACAAGATTCGCCTGCCGGGACGGAGATGAAATCCATGACCGTCGCCGATCTCTGTGCGTTTCTCGAATCGCATTCTCCGCCGCACTTGGCAGCGGACTGGGACAATGTCGGTCTGCTCGTCGGCGATCGGCTGGCGGAAGTTCGGCGAGTGATGACCTGCCTCACCATCACGCCGGCGGTGGCGGCCGAAGCGATTCGGGAGCGTATGGAACTCATCGTTACGCACCACCCTTTACCATTTCGTCCGCTCAACAGGATCACGACCGAGGAACCGACCGGCCGGCTGCTGCTGGACCTCTTACGTGCGGGTGTCGCGATCTACAGTTCCCACACGGCATTCGATTCGGCAGCCGAGGGAATCAACGAGCAGCTCGCTCGCGGCATTGGCCTGGCGGAGATCGCGCCGCTGCAGCCGTCGGCGGACGACCCGCGCATTGGCGTCGGTCGCCAAGGCCGGCTCCTACTACCACAAACACTGGGGCAAGTGGCGGCACGACTCAAGACGTTCCTAAAGATCGGCGGCCTGCATGTCGTGGGAGAATTGCAGCGGCCGATCGAACGTATCGCCGTCGCCTGCGGTAGCGCCGGCGACTTGCTCGATGCGTCAATTCGAGCAGGGTGCGAGCTGTTCGTCACCGGCGAGGCCCGTTTGCATACGGCCTACGAAGCAGCGGCGCGAGGCGCGACGATGATCTTGGTAGGCCACTACGCCAGCGAGCGCTTCGGTGTGGAGAGTCTCGCCGCGGCCATCGCCCGGCAGTTCCCGGCACTCACTGTCTGGCCGAGTCGCGACGAACGAGATCCGCTGACGTGGCTGTAAGAAGAGGCTGAGACCGCGTGGCCTTCGCGAGCGAGCTTTCCTCCGTCTTCTGCCCCCTGACTCCTGACTCCTGGCCCCTGGTTGCCTCCTCCTTGTATGTTCCCTAAGAGAGGATTTCTCAGTTCAATAGACCTCGCAACGAGCGGGGCTGCGCAGCCCCGCTCGTTGCGGCCGGCGGCAGATCGTTCTCCTCGCGGCACAACCAAGGCCGGAGAGAAGCAAGATCGTCGTCGGCTCCCTACACCCAGCCCGAACAGTCGTCAGAGCCGCGCACCGCGCAACAGCGCGAGCTCGCATCCGCAAGACAGGGCCTGTGTCATGGAAGGTACTCCCGATTCCGTCAGAACGCGGGATGCGAAGTCGCCATTGTCAACCTGCGGCAAGTTCGCGACTTTGCCAAGGCCTTGGGACGCTGGGCAAAAACGGATCGCCTCGACGCCGAAGTGTTGGCTCTGTTCGCCCAGAAGATCCAGCCGCGGCCGTGCGAGAAATGCCCGGAGAAACGGGCGGAACTCGATGCTTTCGTGGCGCGCCGCCGGCAGCTCCTGCAGCTTCGCACCATGGAACGCAACCGCCTCCACATGGCGGAATACAAACTGACCCGCAAGAGCATCCAGAAGGTCATCGACGTGCTCCAAAAGCAGATCGACGAGCTCGACGCGGCGATCGCCAAGCTCATCGAGTCCGACGATGACTGGCGGCAGAAAGCTCTACTGCTCGAATCCGTCCCAGGGATTGGAGCCGTGACCAGCGCCACCCTCGTCGCGGAACTGCCGGAACTCGGCAAGCTCAACCGCCAGGCGATCGCGGCGCTAGCAGGACTCGCGCCCTTCAACTGCGACAGCGGTCAGTACGCCGGACAACGCAAAGTCCGTGGTGGCCGCGCCAGCGTCCGCACCGCCCTCTACATGGCGGCCCTCACCGGACGCCGCTTCAATCCCATCCTGAAACGCTTCGCTGATCGACTGGAGGCGGCCGGCAAGTCCGCCAAACTGATCCTCACCGCTTGCATGCGCAAGCTGCTCACGATCCTCAACACGATGCTCAAGAACAACACCCCGTGGAATCCGAAGTTCGCCCCCTAAAAACCCGTTCCAACCTCTTGAAAATCAACACAGTCGCTTCTCTCGCCAAACGAGGGCATGGACGACGAGCATGATCGCTCCCGTCACGAGCAGGCTGTCGGCAATGTTGAAGTTGGGCCACGGATTGAACATCTGCAGCTTCACTTCCGGCCAGACGAATAGAATCCAGTCGCGGACACCGTGCTGAAACTCCGGCCGCAGACCGGTCGAGTCCCACAGGCCGAGCCGATCGTGCAAGTTGCCGAGAATGCCGCCGGTGATCGAGCCGAGAGCCACCGTCAGCCAACGATCGTGCGCTGCCCGGAAAACAAAGAGCCAAGTGAAGATGCCGATGATCGCCACGAACGAGAGCGTGGCAAAGACCCACCAGTACCCCGGCGCCATACCAAACAAGGCACCAGTATTGACCGAGGTCTGCACTCCGAGCCGCCCTTCGACGAGCCACCAGAGGTGCGAGAGATTTTCATCGCCGCGCCAGCGGGCGGCATTGGCCGGGTTGCTCCCGTCGGTGAATCCCGCCGGCAGGCCGAGCCAATCAAACATCGACTGCTTCGTGAACAGGTCGATGCCGCAGCCGACAATGGCGATGGCGAAAAAGACAATCAGCCGATTGCGCGGAACCGGGCCGACGGGCGAACGCTCAACTGTTGAGCTAGTGGGCGGTGACTTTTTCGGCGCACTTGACACAGTGGGGAGTGTGCGGGAGCACCTGGAGGCGGGCTTTGGGGATCTTGGTCTCGCACTCGACGCAGACACCATAGACCCCGTCTTCGATCCGTTCAAGAGCAGCTTCGATCTGCTCCAGAGCACTGCCGTCGTGCTCCATCAGGCTCAGCGTGAACTCTTGCTCGAAGGCGTCGGTCCCCACGTCCGCCATGTGAATCGGCATGCTCGACAAGTCGCCCGACGACTCGCTCCGCGTCTTGCGAAGAGCCGAATCCGCCAGCGCCGACACATCCCCTCGCAGCCGCGACCGGAGCGACAGAAGCATCTGCTTGAATTCCTTAGCCTCCGTCTTCTTCATCGCGGCAACTCCCACAGCACAGCTCCTCATCAGGCAAAGGTGGCGTCAGGCAGGTCGTCCAGATCGTCGATTGGGCGAATATAGCCTTGTTATGATACGCTCGTTGCCTGCAAGCTGTCAAACGGGGGACCGCAGAATGTGAACAACCATTTACTAGGCTGGCCGGCCTTCAGCGGGGTTCCTTGCTTGTGCCGCGGCGCTGACACTGCACGGCAATCGTCGCACCCATCCAGCCGGCGATCCAGGCAAAGAGCCACTGCCCGGAGAGCTGAAAGTAATTGATGTTTCCTGGCTGCGTGACTTGCAGCGGATAGGGAACGAATGCAAAGCCACTGCCGCCGACAGCGATGCTCGACGTTCCATCCACGATGCCGTTCCAATCGATGGTCCCCGAATCGCTCCAAACGCTGACGGGCTGGACCGTGGTGACGAACGAGGCCGGGTCTTCTTTGCGCCAATTCACTTGGGCATAGGCCAGCGACCGCGTCGAAAGCAGTTGCTGACCAACATGTGATTGCAGCCACGGAGCCAAAACCAGGGCGAGATAGCCAATCGCAAAGAGCAACCAGCCCGTCGCGGCGGCCCGCGACGGACCCGCTAAGAGCACTACCCGCAACGATTGCCAGATGATGGCAGCCACGGTCAGCGTCACCAGCACGCTGAGCCAGCGCGGTCCGGGCTGCACAAGGGCCGCACAGCCGAGGCTGGCCAGCGTCACGAGCCCCAAGAGTCCCAGGAGCGAGAACCGGAGGCTCATGGCGCCACCTCGTTACCAGCGGCAGTGGTCGGGGTGGTTGGCCGTAAACCCTGACCACTGGTCAGGGCTTCGTCGGATCGGCGACGCGACATCCACGCCGCAGCGAATCCTCCAATTCCAGCAGCCACCCACGCAAAGAGCCAGTGTCCGATTTCGGCAAAGCGACCGGGCAGTGCACCTGATGGCATTAGCACGGTGGATGAGCCCATCGTGTAAACAAAGCTCGATGTCGTAGGATTGCCCGACCCATAGACGGTGGGATACGACGTCGTCCAGACCGGTTGAATGGCCTGGAACTGCTGCGGCAGCTGGCGACCGAGCCATTTTGTCTCGACATGTGCGAGGGCCTGACTCGTGACCAGCCAGGGCCCGACGTTGCCCCGAAACCACGGACCGAGGGCGAAAACGATATACAGCAGCGAGGCAATCAAGGCCCACACCACCAACGGCCGCCGTTCGGGCAAGCCGTAAATCGCTGCCAGCATGCCTCCCAACCAGGCGAGGATCGAGACGGTCATGATACCGCTTTGCCACCAGTCGTTGGCATAGTAGAGCGCCGCAGCGGCCAGGGCAGCGTACGCAATTCCGCCGGCGAGGGAGGCAAGCAGCGATGCGCGGCGACTCATGGGCGGCTCCTCTCGAATCTGGCTGGCAACGACTACAATTGTCGCTTTCCAGCCCTGCTGGGCAACGGATTGTTACAACGCTGTAATTTCACAATGCAGTGAGGTCGCACTTTGTTCGATTTTGTACTTTCCGGTGGAACGGTCATCGATGGCACCAGCAGCCCGCGATTTGCCGCCGACGTCGGCATCCGCGGCGATCGCATCACGGCGATTGGCAAACTCGCAGGCGCACAGGCCCGCCGCACGATCGACTGCACGGCCCGCATCGTCGCGCCCGGCCTGATCGACGTTCACAACCATAGCGACGGCTGGATGCTCATTTCCCCGCATCAAACGTGGAAAACGAGTCAGGGCTTCACGACCGAAGTGCTGATGGCCGACGGCATCAGCTACGCTCCGGTCAGCGAGCATAACTGGCGGGCGTGGCTGCATTACCTGCGGTCGCTCAATGGCCTGATTCTTTCTGCCTACACCGGCTGGCGGTCGCTGGCCGACTACATGGCTCTGCTCGACGGCCGGAACGTACAAAACGCGGCGTTCCATGTGCCGTACGCCAACGTGCGGGCCCTGGCCTGCGGGTTCGGCTGCCGGCGGCCCCCCGACGACTTTCAGATGCGGCTGATTCGGGAGGAGATCCGCGCCGGCATGGAGGCGGGAGCGGTTGGTCTCTCGACCGGCCTCGACTACATCGAGCAGCATTGGGCCAGTACCGACGAGATCGTGAATGCCTGCACGGCGATCGCTCCCTACGGTGGCCTGTACGTCACGCACGTTCGCTACAAGCTCGGCCTCCTCCCTGCTTTGCGCGAAGCGATTGAAATCGGTCGCCGGGCCGGCGTGAAAGTCCACATTTCGCACCTCAAGGGTTCGAGCGAGCAGGAAGTGCAGGAGGTGCTCGCCCTGCTCGATGTTTCCCGGCGGGATGTCGATGTGTCGTTTGAGGTGTACCCATATCAACGTGGCTCGACGATGCTCAATTTCCTCTTGCCGTACGAGGTGTGGAGCGAGGGACCGCTGGGGGTTATTGGCCATCTCGACCGGGCGGAGCTTCGCGAACGGTTCCGGGCGGGCCTCGATGCGCTGGCGGTGCCGCTGGAGGAGATCACGATTGCGTGGACGGCCGGTACGGCCAGTAGGTCCTGCCTGCCGGGCAGGACCTCGCTAGCCGATGCTTCAAGTCCCGCCGGGCCGGCGGGACCTACTTGGGGCATGACGCTCGCGCAGTTCGTCGCCGAGCGCGGCAAGCCCGTCGAAGAAGCACTGATCGACCTCCTCATCGACTCAAATCTCGCGACGCTCATGGTCCTCGGGCCGTTCGAGAGGGACCATCTCGTCGAGCCACTGATTCAGCACGACCTGGCGATTCTCGGCAGCGATGGCATCTACTTTCCCGGTGGGCACGTCCATCCGCGAGTCTTCGGCTCTGCGGGGCGCTGGCTCGGGCCGCTGGTGCGCGACCGCCGCGTCCATTCGCTCGAAGCGGCCATTCACAAGGCCAGCGGCAAGTCGGCCGTTCGCTTCGGGCTGCCAGACCGGGGCGTCCTCCGCGAAGGGGCCTTTGCCGACGTGATCGTCTTCGACCCCGCAACCGTGACCGATCGAGCGACCTACCAGCAGCCGCAACAGGAATGCAGCGGCTTTGAGCACGTCCTCGTCAATGGCTGCCCGATCCACGAACCACCGGCTGACGGAAAGCTCCCCGGCCGCTGGCTCAAGCGTGCCACCATCCATTGACCGGACTTACTTCGCTTCCCCCTTTTCAAACCCAGCCTTGAGCAGCTCCTCGGTCCCCTGCTTGAGCGGCCGCACGTCGAAGCCCTGCTTCTTCAGGATCTCGCCGCAGATCACCGACCGCCGGCCGGCCCGGCAGTGCGTGTAGATCACCTTGTCTTTGGGCAGCTTCTTGATCAGCTCCACCAGGTCGCTTTCGACATTCAGCTTGCTCTGCGGCAGGTGGATCGATCCGGCCAGGTGCGCCTCCTTTCGCTCCGATTCCTCGCGGACATCGACGATCACCGCCTTTCCCGCTTTCAAGTTCTCTTTGACCGTTTCCAGAGAATCCTTCGTGTGCGTCAGCGGCTCATCGGCCGAAAGGAGCGGCGCGGCGAGCAAGAGAGTTAATGCCGCAGTCAACATCGTATGTGATTTCATGATTCAAGTCCTTCAGCGCAGAGAGCAGTCGATTAGAACAGAGCTTCTGTTCTCGATCGAGCGATCGCGAACGTCAAGTCCGGGCAACAGGCGATTTACCGCCGGTTTCGCTGCGCCGATGGCGAAGCCGCAACAGTTTCAGTAGAGACTCATGCAAGGAACTGACGGTGACCAGATTCGCTGCACACAAGCGACACTCCCGCAAAGGATGAAGCGAGCACAAGGTTCCCACGTCGCCGGCAGCAGTATTTTCTGTGTGGACCCACTTATCGTTCCCAAAATTCTTCCCGCGCTGCCTGGAGGGACCCTTCCCCAGTCACCGGATGGCAGTGCGTGGAGAATCTTTGCGAGCGGTTGTACAGCACCGGCGATCGCTAAGGTGGAGGGCGTGTGCTGGAACAGATATCCACGCGTCATCGCGCACGCCGCACTTCCGCGCCGCAGAGTGGCGGGTGGCACTTAACGCCGTTAACCGTTTTTCTTTGTTCTCAAAAGTCTTGATGCG